>NZ_JBEZZH010000003.1:537936-800153 GCF_040639075.1 Kribbella sp. NPDC023972
GTCCGAGACGCCGTCGGAGACGCCGAGCGAGACGCTGTCCGAGACGCCGTCCGAGACGCCGAGCGAGACACCGTCCGAGACGCCGTCCGAGACGCCGTCGGAGACGCCGAGCGAGACACCGTCCGAGACGCCGTCCGAGACGCCGTCGGAGACGCCGAGCGAGACACCGTCCGAGACGCCGTCGGAGACTCCGAGCGAGACCCCTTCGGAAACCCCGAGCGAGACCCCGTCGGAGAGCCTGAGCGAGACCCGGTCCAGCTCTCCGTCGCACTCGCCGTCCGCTAGCCCGACCAGCACGACGAGCATCCAGGTTGCGGTACCGACCGGGGTCGACGCCGGTCTGTCCGGTGCACACCGGAACGCATCCGCGAGCACCAGCAGCAGCAGCGTCTGGGGTATCGCGATGCTCTGCCTCGGTGGTGTCCTCGTGTTCGCCGGTGTTCTGAAGGCGCGGCAACGCCGCGGTCAGCACACGGCCTGACATGGCCGGTACGCGTCGCCGCCCGGGTCGCACTCGTCCATCGTGGTGGACAAGTTCGGCTCTGGCGGCCGGCGTCGTACTGCTCCTGGCCGGCGGCTACCTACAGTTCAGGAGCAACCCTTCGGCCGGTGATGAGGGCAGGCAGCAAAGTGCCGGCCCGTCGGCGTCCAGTCGCTCGAGTGCACGCGCAGGTACGACGACCGCCGTACCGACCAGGTTGTCGTCGAAGGCCACAGCCCCAAGATCCACGAAGGCCACAGTCCCAAGATCCACGAAGGCCACAGCCCCGAGATCCACGAAGGCCACGAGCTCGGCACTGGTCGATCCAGGAGACCCGGTCCGAGTGTCGGTGCCCAGTCTCGGAGTTTCGGCCCGTGTGCTCGGCATTCGCGCCCGCGGTGGTGTTCTCACCCCGCCGTCCAATCCGCGCCTGGTCGGCTGGTGGTCGGACGGCGCTCGGCCGGGTGCGGCCAAGGGCTCGGCCGTGATCACCGGACATACCGTGCATGACGGCGGCGGCGCGTTCGACGATCTCGATCAGTTGACCGCAGGCGATGCCGTCACGGTCACGACGGAGCGGGGGACGGTCGAGTACGTGGTCTCGGCGGTGATCACTTATCGCAAGAACGCGCTGGCCGAGCAAGCCGCGCGAGTCTTCGACCAGAGCGTCCCGGGCCGGCTGATCCTGGTCACCTGCGAGGATTGGGACGGTACGGCGTACCTCAGCAACGCCGTCGTCATCGCCAACCCCGTCGACTGAACCCGCGACCAAAGTCGACGGACGTCGGGCGTCCTCACCGCGCGGATGGTTAAGGTTGCCAAAAGCAACTTCAAGGTTCACCTCCGGCAAGGTGACGAACTCCGGCACTGCGGCACCATCTAGGCGTAAAGCGCTGCGCGGACAGTGACAAAAGTGCTTGTAGAAGGGGGTGTCGCATGGCGGACGGGCGGATCATCACGGTCTTCGCGACCAAGGGTGGCTGCGGCAAAACGACTGTCGCGTCCAACCTGGTCGTCACGTTGTGCGCCCGCGGTACCCGGCGCGTCTGCCTCGTCGACCTCGATCTGGAGCACGGCGACGACGCTTGCGTGCTCGGCCTTGGTGCGGAACGCAGCCTGCGTGACGCCGTGGAGTGGGCGGGCGAACTGACCCCCGACCGAGTGGCTTCCCTCATGACGCCATTCCGGCCGAACCTGGACTGCCTGCCCGCACCCTCTGGCCCCGGCGACGCGGCACACATCCCGCACACGCTGGTCGAGGAGTTGCTCAGCCTGCTGCCCGCGCTCTACGACTTCATCGTCGTCGACACGCCGGCGCACTTCAGCCGGGTGGTGCTGGCGGCGCTGGACGCGGCGGACGATCAGGTGCTGGTGACGACACCCGAACGGCCGGCGCTGAGGAACCTGCGCCGCACCCTCGACGCTCTCGACCTCCTGTACGACGCCAGCACCCGCTCCGTCGTACTGAACAAATCAGACCCCCAAGCGGGCCTGGCCCGGGCCGACGTCGACCGACTACTCAGAACTCCGATTGCGATGTGCCTGCCGAACTGCAACGACGTACCAGCCTCCATCAACCGCGCCGAACCCCTGGCCTTCGCCTACCCCAACCACCCGGTCAGCCAGGCGATCCGACAACTGGCCGAAGTGCTCGCGTCGAGCGACGGCAGATACAGCCGCGGCACTCCGTCCGGATAGCAATCCAAGCCCAAGCACCAGTTCAGTCATCGAAATCCATGAGGGTGTCGCGTGATATCTGCAGGAGAAAGTCACCAGTGGCGCCTCTACCAAAGGGTTGCAACGGCCGTCACGGTCGGAGGTGGCATCGTGATGCTTGCGCTCGCCGCCATCGCTCACAGCGGTGCGTCGATTGCGCTGCTGGTCATTGGCGGCGCGTGACCGTGCGCGCACACCCGCTCGAATGCGGGGGCTCATCGAGCTCGTCGCGGAACTTCGCCGGTGATCGGCGGACCGTCGGCGTGTTCACGTCCTGGCGGGGTAGCCGGTCGCCGCCGCGCTGGTCGCTGGCTTGGCCTCCGCCGGCGTCGAGCGCTTCTCAACAGCCCAGCTGCGGACGATATCTCCACGGCGAAGAGCCTTGACGTCGCCGCGAACAAGTACGGAAACACGGGGTGGTCGGCATTGATGTGTCCAGGGTCTCCGAGGAAGTTCGACAACGCACCCCAGACAGCGGGTGCTCGAGTGCGCGAAGCGCCGTCTCAGCAACCCTCGATCACCGGGTGGCTGCGTCTCCGGAGCAGTACGACGTCGACACGAGGCACACACCTCCAAACCCGCGACTCATCCGACCTTGAGAACCCACCGACCACAAATTGGACCCGAAAGTGAACGGTGGATTCTCAAGGTGGGCGGAAAGTCGCGTGCGGTCGCCGCCTGCAAGGCGGCCGGCTTCGAGCCGCTGCCCGAGATCCGGGCGGTCTACCGAACGCCTAGGCGGCGGCCTCGTCGGCGGCGCGGAGCACGCGCAGGATGTTGCCGCCGGCAAGCTTCGCCAACTCCGTTGCGTTCCAGCCGCGATCGGTGCCAGCGCCTCGAACAGGGCCGGGTACGACGCCACGTCGGCCAGCCCGTCCGGGAACTGCGGGCACCCGTCGTAGTCGCCGCCGATCCCGATGTGGTCGACGCCGGCGATCCCGCGGACGTGCTCGATGTGTGCCACCACGTCATCGAGCGTGACCGCCGGCTTCGGTACGTCGTACGAGTCGGCCAGCTTGGCCTGGTCTCGGGGCGGACCGGGTTCAGCTCCGGCGCGGCCTCCCGGGCCCCGGCGACCCAGTCGACGTACGCCTGGGAGACGAAGTACGGGACGAACGTCACCATGCACACGCCCTCGTTCGCGGCGAGCGTTTCCAGGACGTCGTCGGGAGCGTTCCGCGGTACGTCGCACACCGCGCGCGCGGACGAGTGGCTGAAGGTAGGCCGTTTGCCGCTCTTACGGCGGCACCCGCCCTATGACCTCAGGTCATCAACTCGAGGCCCGTGAGCGACCGCAGCGCTGCCCCCATGGCGCATGCCTGTCACGGCCGATCCTTTCCGCCAAGCCCTCGTTGCTGGCCAGCACCTGACTCAGTCCCCGAGGAAATGCAGCTCGGCCTGGCACGCTCAGAAGATGCCGGGGAGCAGGGCGGCGGTGCGTGTGCGGTACGCCGCGTAGGCCGGCAAGGCGCCGATCAGCACCTGCTCCTCGCGGCGCGCGCGGTAGACCTGGAGGGCCACGAGGGTGATCCACAGAGCCGCGGCGGCCGTGGTACCCACCACTACCGCCAGGCCGAGGGAGGACACGATTTCGCCGGTGTGGGGGTGTCGCACCCATCTGTAGGGGCCGTGTTCGACGACGTCACGGGCCTGGGCGAGAACGGACAGGTTCCTGCCCAGGCTGCACAGCGACCAGACGGCCCAGGCCGTTCCGGTGAGAAGCAGGATGTCGGCCACCAGCATCCGTCCAGTGGTGACCGGAGAGCCGCCCAGTAAGGGAAAGACGAAGGGGGTCAGCGTCGCGGTGATCGCTGCGACGTGAGCTGTGATCGATGGGCTCGTGGCTTTGGCCGGGCCGCGTCGCAGATATGCCCAGATGATCACGGCGTAGAAGGCCGCGACCAGAGCTGTGCCGATCCAGCGCAGCCCGTTGGCGTGCGATTGCGCCAGCACGATGACATCGACGCACAACATCATTGTTGCGGCAGGCACCATGATCAGCCGGCCGAGGTCCAGCCGGGCGGCGCGTAAGCGTGGTAGTGGTCATGGCTGCCTACTTTCCGAACAAGACTTGGGCGATGGTGATCATGCCCGGGCCGATGATGACGACGAACATCGACGGGAACAGGCAGAAGACGAGCGGGAAGAGGATCTTGACGGGGACCTTCTGCGCCTTCTCCTCGGAACGGGTCTTGCGTCGCAGACGCATTTCCCGCGCCTGTTCGCGCAGTACGTCGGCGATGCTGATGCCCAGCTCACCTGCCTGCACGAGCGCCGACACGAAGGATCGCAACTCGGGCACGGTGGTGCGATCGGTCATCGCGCGCAGGGCCTGCGGGCGGCTTGTGCCGATCTGCATCTCTTGCAGCGCCCGGGAGAACTCTGCGGCCAACGGGCCGTGGGTGTTGCGGGCAACCTGCGCGATCGCCGCATCGAATCCGAGACCGGCCTCGACGCAGACCGTGAGCAGGTCGAGGGCATCGGGCAATGCCTTTTGGATCTTCTGCTGGCGCTTGGTGCCCACGTTGTAGAGCAGGACGTCAGGCAGGAAGAACCCTGCGGCCGCGCCCACGGTGGTGGCCACGACGAGCAGGCCGAAACCGCGCATCCCGTAGAGGCCGCCGAGACCGCCGAGGATGAGCAGGCCGAGACCCTTCGCGGCCAGGACCCGGTCGGGCGTCCAACCCGACGGGTTGCCCGCGAGGTCCAGTCGGCGTTGCAGCTTCGTGGCGATACCCGTCGGCGACAGGCGGACCGCCAAGCCCTGCAGCCACCCAGGCAGTGCCGCGAAAGGATCGCGCTTCGACGCGATGTCGACCGGCGCACCCCGCGTGTAGTGACTGTCGATCGTGGCGAGCGCGGTCGCGACGCCGCCCTCGGCGGGTCGCGCGGAAATGCTGATCACTGCCAGCACGATGGCCAGGCCGAGAGCGGCGAGCCCGCCGATCAGGAGCACAGTTGCGGTCATCTCAAGCCTCCACCTTGACCAGTGCGCGGATCCAGAAAGCGCCCACAACGATCAACCCGGCACCGCCGGCCACCATCATCAGGCCGATGGGTGTGTTGAACAGTGGACTCATGTACTCGGGTCTCGTGAGGGTCATCCAGACGCCGAGCACAATCGGCAGGCAGACGACGATGTAGCCGGACAACCGGCCCTCAGCACTCAGGGCACGGACGTGGCGGCGAGTTTGCGCGCGTTCCCGCATGGTCTCGACCGTGTTCTTCAATACCTCGGCCAGGTTGCCGCCGACCTCGCGCTGGATCCGGGTGGCCATCACGACCCAGCGCAGGTCCTCGCACGCCATCCGGTCCGCGGCGCGGTTGAGTCCGTCCTCGAGCTGGAGCCCGATCCTCGTCTCCGCGAGCGCGCGATGGAACTCGCCCGCGGCGGGTTGGGTGCCGTCCCGCACCACGGTGTCGATGGCTTGTGCCAGCGAGAACCCGGAGCGAAGCGATCCGACGATCAGCTGCAGTACGTCGGGGAGCTGCTCACCGAAGGCGGCGCGGCGGCGGCCGATACGGAAGCCGAGGTACACGTGCTGAACGATCCAACCCACGACGAGTCCGATCGGCACGCTCAGCAGCGGGCTGAGGCCGAGGAGCATCGCCGCGGCCGCCAGTGCGGCGCCGCCGCACAGGGCCATCAACGACCACTCTGCCGGCGTACGCTTCACGTCCGCGAGATCGAGTCGCTTGGCAAGCCCCTGTTCCGCGCCGCTGGAGCGCAAGGCCTGGCCGACGAATCCGATCGCGGTCTGAGCGGCTGCGCCCTCTGCGGCGCCCGGGTGGGGCGCTTCGTGGCGAGGTCCGTAGTGACTGACCTGCTCGACGAGGCGGCGTGCCGTGTCTTGGCGGACACTCTGCCAACGCAGGAGGACCACGGCGAGCAACACAACCACGAAGACCCCGCTGAGCAGGACGAGGAGGTGCCAGGACCAGACCGTCCGGTGCGTGCTGTCCGCCTCTGCAGGCGGTGCCGACGTGGGCGCGGGTGTTGCCGGCGTGAGTGCCGCAAAGGTCACCGAAGTCTTCGCGTTGAGCGAACCGACAGTGACGCGCAGCGTGACCTGACGGCCGGCCAGATTGCCGGGTACGTCGACGTCGATCTTCGCGCGCGCCGTGAAGCTGCGCGCCACGGCAGCGAACGCCGCGGTCAACTCACCGGCGTTCTGAGCGGTCAGAATCCGCCCACCCGAGGCCGACGCGATTTGCTGTGCTGCTGACGCGTCACCGCTGCCGTACCGGAAGGCGACCACGTCAGCTGGGATGCGCTCGGCCGCAAGTTGGCTGGTGACCGACTTCAGGGCGGCTTTGCTGGACGTGTCCACGCCGTCGGACAGCACGACCAGTCTGCGCTGCGCCGCCGGGCCGAGCCGGGCGGCATCGAGTGCCGAAACGGCCGCGCGGACAGCGTCGTACAGGGCTGTGGCCCCAACGGCTTGTACTCGAGCCAGTGCGTTGCGGACCCTGGTGCGGTTCGCCGTAGGCGCGACGACCAGCCGAGGTTGGTCGGAGAAGGTGAGCAAGCCCGCTTGTACGTCGGTCGGCAGGCTGGCGAGGTAGCTCAGCGCGGCCTGACGGGCGGCCGTGATCCCCGAGCCGGTCATCGAGCCGCTGGTGTCCAGGACGATGATCACCGCTCGCGGCGGGGCTGCTGCCGTCGTACTGCTGACTGGTGTCACGCGCGCGGGCAACACGGTCTGGCCGGCGGTGACCCGCACGGTCTTCGAGTCCAGCGTTCCCCCGACGTTGGCGGTGGTGAGCACGAAGCTGGCCTGACCCGGCCTGACCTGGACGGAGTCGATCCGAGCCGAAGGGCCGGTGTCTGCGATGGCGGCACTCGGCAGAACCACCGCCAGGCCCACCACCAGCGCACCCGTGAGGGAGCGCAGTAGGTTGCGTCGCGAGATCGTCATCGGACGACCTCATCCTGGCCGAACATCCGCGGCGGCAGGTGGATGCCTCGGTCGGCGAGCCGCTCGAGGAAACCAGGGCACAGACCGGTGCTGCGCAGCGCGCCCCGGAACCGGCCGTGCTCGTCGACGCCGGCATGGAAGTCGAACAGGAACAGGTCTTGCAGGGTGATGACCTCGCCCTCCATGCCGTTCACCTCGGTGATGTGGGTGATCCGGCGCGTCCCGTCCTTGAGCCGGGCCTGGTGCACGATGAGGTCGATCGCGGAGGCCATCTGCTCGCGGATCGCCCGCTGCGGCAGGTCGACGCCGGCCATCAGCACCATCGTCTCCAGGCGGGACAGCGACTCACGTGGCGCGTTGGAGTGCACGGTGGTGATGGAGCCGTCGTGGCCGGTGTTCATGGCTTGCAGCATGTCCAGCGCGGCGCCGTCGCGGACCTCGCCGATGATGATGCGGTCCGGGCGCATCCGCAGCGCGTTGCGGACCAGGTCCCGGATCGCGATCTCGCCGCGCGCCTCCACGTTGGACGGTCGCGACTCCAGGCGCAGTACGTGGTCCTGCCGCAGTTGCAGCTCGGCGGCGTCCTCGATTGTGACGATGCGCTCGTCGTCGGGCAGGAACGAGGACACCACGTTCAGTGTCGTCGTCTTCCCGGAGCCGGTGCCGCCGCCGATCAGAATGTTCAGCCGGCCGCGAACGCAGGCGTGGAGCAGTTCGGCGACCGGTCCGGTCAACGTGCCGAACGAGATCAGGTCATTGACCGTGAACGGGTCGGCGGCGAACTTCCGGATCGTCAGCAATGACCCGTCCAGCGCGATCGGCGGTACGACGGCGTTCACGCGGCTGCCGTCCGGCAGGCGGGCGTCCACCATCGGGCTGGCCTCGTCGACACGGCGGCCGATCCGGGCAACGATCTTGTCGATGGTACGGCGAAGGTGACTCTCGTCCGTGAACGCCGCATCGACCCCGACCAGCCGCCCGTCGCGTTCGACGTAGATCTGGTCATGGCCGTTCACCATGATCTCGGAGACACCGGCGTCACGCAGATAAGGTTCGAGCGGGCCGTGGCCGAGGATCTCGTCGGCGACCTCCTGCGCGACGCGCGAACGGTCGGCCGCGGTCATCGGGGTGTCGTCGCGCTGCAGCACTGCCTGCAGGGTCTGTGTGACGCGCTGTTCGAGCTCGCGCTGGTCAAGGTGGGCGTCGTAGAGCTTGGGACCCAGCGCCTCCAGCAGACCCTGGTGCACGCTGCGTTTCACGCCGGCGAAAGGGTCGGCGTTCCGCGCTGCGCGGCGAGGCACGTCAGTGGTCGGTCGCGGGCCTGGTGAGTTCGCGGGCGCAGGCCGGATCGCCGGAATCTGCTGCCCCCGCTGGGCCAGTCGTTCGGACAGGTTCATCATCGCCTCCCCGCACCACGACGTACGGCGAACGGCTTGTGCCGCGCCGGGGCGGGCTGGCTCAGGAGACGTTCCCGGGCGAACCGGGAGATCGCCTGGCTGACCGGATGCGTCGGCGTCGCGATCACGATCGGGGTCCCCTTGTTGATCGAGATGGGGACGTTGCGGCTGGACGGCACCTGGGCGCTGATCGGACTGCGCACAACCCGCTCGACGTCGCTCGAGGAGAGCCCGACCTTCGAGTCGGAGCGGTTGAGCACCACTGAGCGGATGTCGCGTGAGTAGGAGAGGAGGTCGAGCATGTCGAGCGCGATCCGCATGTTCTTCAGCGCCGGCGTGTCCGGCGTGGTCAGCAGCACGTGGTGGTCGGAGACGTCCATCGCAGTGAGCACGTGCTCGCTGAACTGGGCCGGTGTGTCGACCACGATGAAGTCGAACATCCCGCGCAGTACTGCGAGCAGCTCGCCGACCAGCGCGGCGGGGATCTTCTCGGCATCCCCCGGCGCGACCGGTGCCAGCAGCATGTCCAGGCCTGGCCGGTACGGCGTCAGCAGCGAGGCAGCGCCGGTCATGTCGAGGTGGCCGGCCATCGGCAACGCATCGCTGATCGTGCGCACCGGCTCGAGCTGGACGTTGATCGCCACATCGCCGAAGGCGAGGTCGAGGTCGAGTACACACACCCGCTGATCGCCACCGGCGGCCAAGGCAGCGGCGAGGTTGATCGCGAACGTGGTCTTGCCGCAACCGCCCTTCGCGGCGAACACGGTGACCACCTTGCCGTGATGCGTCGCCGCCGGCTCGTCGATGGCGCGGGCATGCCCCGACAGCGCCCGCGAGCGGTCGCAGGCCGCGAGCAGCGCCGCGTCATCGCCGGCGGTGACCACTTCCCGGACGCCGGCCCGCAGCGCTTCGGTGAGCAGTTCGACGTCGACGTGCCGCCGTACCAGGATCACGCCCACGGTCGGACGATCGATCCGCAGGTGCGCGGTGAACCTGAGCGCGTCGTCCGTTGCGGCATCCGGGCCCACCACGACCAAGTCCTCGGTGAGGTCGTCATCCAGCGCCCGGAGTGCGGCGACGAGGTCGTCGACGGGGCTCGCGGTCGTTTCGCCTGGCCAGGTGGCCAGCTGGCAGAGAATCGTCATGGCGATCGTCCTCACTTCTTCTTCGCCGGCGGCGGGAACTGCGGAACGACGTGGTCGTCCGGCTTGATCTGAGCCGAGGGACCGAGCAGGGCCAGGTACGGCAGACCGATCTGCGTCACCATGATCAGGCGCTCGGCGTCGTCCTGATTGACCGCGACGGTCACCAGCGTCAGATCGTTCTGGACGGAGGCAGATCGCTGCGAGGCCGAGCTGTTGCCGTTCTTGGAATCGTCCTGCTGCGTCGACGACGCCGACCCGATCGCGATCACCCGCACCTTGGGCACCACGACCCGGGTGTTGCCGATGCCGCCCTTGCCGATCTGCTGCTTGTGCTGGCCGGTGCAGTTCGGCTGTCCACTGACCTCGCCGGGGCCGCCGGTGACGACGGTGCCGAACACCGCGACGTCGGACCCGACCCGGACGTGGCCGGCGACAATCTCCGGACTGCAGAGGGTGATGGTGACCGCCACCTTGCCGTCCGGAATCACCAGTCCACCCGGAGCCTGTGCGGCCGGCACCAGCATCGAGCTCAGGACCACCTCGCCGGGGCTGAGATCAGTCGAGGTGACCAAGGCCTCCTGGCTCGCCGTGATCTCCGCGACGGCATCGGTGGAGACCGAGGAGGCCGGCAGCGTTTCCTTGCGCAGTGACGACTTCGCTTCGCCGGCCTTGGTTCCGGACGGGATCGCCTTGCTGACAACAAGAACGGTCACCGGCTTCTGCCCGGCCACAGCGCGGGCGTCCGCGCGATTGACGTAGACCAGGACGGCAAGCGTTCCGAGCACGGCCAGCGCCACCGCCATCACAATGGTCAAAACCCGACGTTTCATTGCTTTCTCTCTTCTGCTGGCGGTACTAGCCGGCGAGCTTGATGGCGGTCGCACCGAAGTAGGTGCCGCCCCCGATGGTCGTGGACGTGGGCACCAGTGCCTGGGTGAAGTGCCCGTAGATACAGGACGGAGTCGTCTTCCCGTTCGGGCAGTCCGCCTTGGTGAACGGTGAAGGAATGTCGTCCTTGAGCGGATTCATGTTCGCGTACCCGGTGAGGATGAACGCGGCCAGTCCGACCAGGTGATATGTGGCACCGCTGCCCGACCCGGTCGTCGTGTCGTAGATCGGAATGAAGATCGGGGTCTGGTTCGCGACGTACGACGTCAGCGCGTCCTGGCACTCCTGGGAGATGTTCTTGCCTGGGTCGCTTCCGGTGACGTACCCGTTCTGAGTGAGGTCGACCACGGCACTACAGCCGCCGACGTCGTTCAGCCATCCGAACTCACCTGGCCTGCTCATCCCGGCGCAGGTAGGCGCACTGGGAGCATCCCGCACGAAGATCCTGACATCGGCGCCGAAGGTCGGCGGAGTGCCACCACCGGTGGCTTGCGTCCACGCACAGAGCGAAAGCGTCATTGCGAGGGACTTGGAGCTTTGGACCGCAGGTCCCCACATCGCCCGGGCGCAGGCGTGAACCGTAGTGCCTTGGTAGCCGGCATTCCCTGCCAGCGCGCGAGCGAACACTGGCGGCAACAGCGACGAGCCGCCTGTGGTCTGGGTGGCGGTGTGCACGTCGACGTAGCTCGTGCCCGCCGGCGGCCCGCTCGTGCAGTCGCCCGGCGCGCCCGAGGATGCCGGGCAACCTGGCAG
Organism: Kribbella sp. NPDC023972; assembly: GCF_040639075.1. Classification (NCBI taxonomy): domain Bacteria; kingdom Bacillati; phylum Actinomycetota; class Actinomycetes; order Propionibacteriales; family Kribbellaceae; genus Kribbella; species Kribbella sp. NPDC023972. The sequence goes on from NZ_JBEZZH010000003.1 coordinate 549,236, forward strand.
TGCCCCGGAGGGGGCGTGGCCGCACACCAACGGCACCGCCGATGCGCCGTCCTTGGCATTACGGTTGGCGTAGGTGGCGGCCTCACTGGGCGTGCAGTCCTTGACGACGCAGCTCTTGGCGACAGCGAGCGAGCCGGCGTCAGCGCTGTTCTGGAGCCCGGCGCGCTCCTGGTACAGCATGCCGACGTCGACAACCAGAGCTGCCATGCCGAGCATGACGCCGCCCCCGAACAGCACGCCGACCAGGATGCCGACGGCCCCTCGGTCATTGGTGCGGAGCAGCCGCAACATCGGCCGGACGAACCGCGGTACTAGGTCTCGCATGGCATGACTCCGTTCGCGGATAACGTGATCTGGCCGCTCATGCCGCTGCCACCGAGAAGGGTGACGAGGTTTCCGAGCCCGGGCGTGAACGCGAAGCTGTAGCTGGTCTCAACAGCGCCGTCGCTGCCCGGGCCGGCGCCGGTAGGGCAGGCCGACTGGATCGACACTCCTACTGGGCTCAGCCCGACAGCGGCATCCTGCGTGCGACTCTGCACGTTCGGCTGCCCGAGGGCGACGAGCCGAGCACCTTCCCGCGCGGCCTGAGTCAGAGTGATCTGTGCGTTGAGCAGCCGGCCGAAGTCGATGACGCCCAGCACGAGAACCAACAGCAGGGGAAGCAGAAGCGCGAACTCGACAGCGGTGGCGCCGCGGTCCGCGCTGCTGCCCCTCTGTACCGACGACGAGGGCAGCATGCGGCGTACCCGTGCCGCGGGCCGGGTGCGAGATGCGCGGCCGTGGTGGGTTTCCCCGCCGCGTTCCCCTCGTCTCGGATACATGAGTTCTCCCAGTCATGAAGATCGTTCAGAAACTGTTGATGACGTCTATGTACAAATCGGCGACGAGCGGGCCGAAGACGATGAGAGCGGGAACGACGACGATCGCGATCAGCATCAGCAGCAGGCCGTACTCGACCATGGCCGCGCCACGGTCGTCGGGACGCAGCGACCGAGCAAGTGCCATGCCGAACCCCACGAGATGGAGCATCGGAACTCCTAGCGGAATAGGGTGGTCGCGGCCCGACCGATCTGACCGGGCCGCACCACCTACGCGATCGAGCTGAGTGTTTGGCCGACCGCCCGACCGATCAGGGAAGCTGGTTGGTGACGTCGGTGAACAGGCCGGCGATCGCCGTGCCCAGGGGCCCCGCCGCGGCAGCCACGATGACTGCGATCAGGGCGACCAGCAGGCCGTACTCGACCATGGACGCGCCACGGTCGTCGCGACGCAGCTGCTTGGTGTAGGTCAGAACGTAGACGAGCAAGTTCTGGTGCATGTGGAACTCCTCCTTCAAGTGGCGGGTTTTGAGTCCCACCGATCTGGTCGAACGGCTCTGTACCGCTCTACCGGAACTGTGCGGGATCGTTGCCTTGTCGCGGCATCGGCCGATCGGCCAGAACGCGGTGGACGATGGGACGACACCGGACGACACACCTGTCAGGCGATTGGCCGACACGTCGGCCGAACGGTCGGCCTCCGGCTCCAGTCGGCCAGTTCTGCGCCGGCGCGGTTCCCTGACGGACGCGCGCGCGGTTAGCTTCACCGCATGGACATCGCATGGACACTCGCCGGAGGTGTGATCGGCTTCGCCGCAGGCATGGGCCTGCGCATCACGGTCTTTCGACTGTCCGTGGCGTCCGGCGAGCCTGACCGCACGACGTGCCAGCGGTGTGGGACGCCCATCCGCGGACGGGTCCGATGCTCGGGCTGTCACAGGTGGTACGGCGTTCCGCTCGTCTTGGAGCTGGTCACCGCGACAGTGCTTGCCCTGCTACTGGGCAAGTTCGCGGGCCTACCCGATGCGGCCGCGTTCGCCTTTCTCGGGGTTTTGGGCGTGGCATTGGCGGCAATCGACATCGCCGTACAGCGGTTGCCGGATCGACTGACACTGCTGTTGTACCCAGGCCTGATCGTGCTGTTCGGGCTCGCGGCGGTCTTCAACGGACTCCCGGCGAACTTGCTCCGCGCAGTGCTGGGCGGACTGGTGCTCGGCGGCGGCTATCTGGTGCTTGGGCTCCTGAGCCGGGGGCAGCTCGGCGGCGGCGACATCAAGCTCGCCGGCGGACTCGGCATCGCGCTCGGCTGGCTGGGGTGGCCGACACTGCTCAACGGAGCGATCTTGGGGTTCGTACTGATGGGCGTCGTCAGCCTCGCCCTGCTCGCCGCGGGCCGGATCACGCTCAAGCACGATCTCAGCTTTGGCCCGTTCATGCTCACCGGAGCCCTGGTCGCCATCCTTGCCAGCGCCTGACACCTGGCCGGCATGGGGTTGTCCCGTCGCACTAGGGCCTAAAGTCCCTAGTCACACCGTGTGATCGTTACGTACTGTGACGATCACACGGGGAGGTTCACGATGAGTCACCGCATCAAAATCGTTGTGGTCGACGGTCACACGCTTACGCGGTTCGGTCTCCTGGAGCTCGTGGGCGCGCAGCCCGACATGGCGGTCGTCGGCGAGACGGGCCTGGGATCCGAGGCCATCGGCACAGTTGTTGCCGCCGGAGCCGATGTCGTCGTCCTCGACACCGCGCTACCGGACGCCGACGGGTTGGGGATCGCCCGCGAGTTGCGCGACCGGAACGGCGGGCTCGGCATCGTGCTGCTGACGTCCAACGGCGAGGACGACGTCCTGTTCCGCTCCCTGGAGATAGGGGTTTCGGCCTTCGTCACCAAGGCCGCTCCCGCCGCTGAGGTGCTCGCCGCGATCCGGCATGCGGCTGTCGCCGCCGACTCGTTCATCGCCAGCGGTCTCGGCTCGGCTGTCGCGCGCCGGCATCAGCCCACTGCCAGGACTTTGCTGAGCCCGAGGGAGGCCGAAGTACTCACGCTGCTCGGGCAGGGGTTGCCCGTGGCCGCAATCGGTGCGGCGATGTACGTCAGTCATTCGACGGCCAAGACCTACGTCGCCCGCCTGTACGAGAAGCTCGGCGCGTCCAACCGCACGCAGGCGTTGATGGCTGCCCTGCAGCTGGGGCTGATTCGTCAGCAGCTGGGCCCGGAAGTTGGTCACCAGGCGTTCAACCATGTCGGTGGAAAGCACCCGGGAGATTTCCGTAACGGACTGTAGGCTCGCAGCGATTACAGTTACAGCAGGTGATATCAGTCACTCTCCGAACTGGGGGATCGTAGGAGAGGCCACGGGGGGACACGCCATGCAGAACTCGATCACAGTTGTCGTCGTCGACGGCCACACGCTGACCAGGTACGGATTGATCCGGCTGGTCAGCGCCGATGCCGAGATCGTCATCGTCGGAGAGTGCGGCCTCGCGGCCGAAGCCGCGGCTCTGGTCGAGTCGACCCGTCCTGACGTCGTCGTCCTGGACGTCGCGCTCCCCGACGCCGATGGACTGCAGTTGGCCCGTGAGCTCCGTGACCGCCACGCCGAGCTTGGCATCGTCGTACTGACGGCCCAGGCGGAGGACGACGTACTGTTCCGCGCTCTGGAGACCGGGGTCTCCGCCTTCGTCGGCAAGACCGCCCCGAACACCGAAGTGCTCGGGGCGATCCGCCACGCTGCCGTGGCTGCGGCCTCCTTCACCGCCACCGGCCTTGCCCACGCCTTGGCCCGCCGTGTTCGTCCGATCGGGCTGGGACATGCTGCCGCCGCTGAGGGGCTCACACTGAGTCCCCGTGAGCACGAGGTCCTGGCCCTGCTGGCGACCGGCCGATCCGTCCCCGCGATCGCGGCGACCATGTTCGTCAGCGTCTCGACGGCGAAGACCTACGTGTCCCGCGTGTACGACAAGCTGGGCGCCACCAACCGCGCCAACGCGATCATGACCGCGCTCCGGCTCGGTCTGATCAAGCCCGAGCTCAGCATTCCCGCCTAGGGGACCAGTACAAGCCTGCCGCGGACACCGCCCTTCGCCAGCCGCTTGTACGCCGCCACCGCGTCCTCCAGCGCGTAGGTGTCGGCTACTCGGGTGGAGATCGCTCCCGCCTCGGTCAGTTGGACGAGCTCCGTCAGCTCCGCGCGGTTGGCGTGCACGAAGATCTGCACGACGCGGATACCGCGCAGGTGCGGCGGTGTCGGTCCTCCCTGGACATGAGCGTGCCCTCCTTGGTTTCTGACTGCTTCCTGCGCTGCGACGCCGAGGACAGCCGCATCCACTAGCCCGTCCACGCCCGCCGGGACGATCTTGCGTACGGCGGCTGACAGGTCGTCCGCCCGTGACACGAAGCGATCCGCGCCGAGACGTTGTACCAGATCCTCGTCCTCCGCCGCAGCGCTGGCGATCACGGTCAGGCCGAAGTGCTTGGCCAGCTCGACCGCATACCCGCCGACACCGCCGGCAGCTCCAGTGATCAACACAGTCTGTTGCTGGCTCAGCTGAAGCGCCTCGAGCGCCTGCAGAGCGGTCAACGCGTTCAGCGCGATCGTGGATGCGTGAGTCAGGTCGACGTTGTGCGGCGCCGGTGCGACCGCGTCTGCGTCCAGTACGACGTACTCCGCATGGGTCTTGAGCGGCCTGCCGAGCAGATCCGCCAGTCCGATCACCGGCGTACCGGGCTCGAGGTCACTGCCTGGACCGATCGAGTCGATGGTCCCGGCGACGTCCCAGCCGAGTCCGAACTGGTCGCGGCCGCCGGTGAGACCGAACTGCACTACCTTTCCGGCGCTGACTGCCAGGTCCACCGGGTTGACGGCGGTTGCGGCCACCTTGATCCGGACCTGTCCGGCGGCCGGCTCGGGTACCGCGGTCTCGATCAGCTCGAGTGCGTCCGGCCCGTCGAGCCGCCGGGCCACGAGTGCGCGCATATCGTTTCTCTCCTTGGATGTCGTTGGTGACCCAACTCTCGGAGAGTTACTCTCTGCCGGGAAGTACACACTTCGAAGTGCGTACCGCACGGTGAGGAGAGCCATGCCCACGCGTACCGCCGCCCAGCGCCGGGAGGAAGCCGCCCGCGAGTACGACGCGTTCCTCGCCAGTTGCCCGGCGCGGCAACTACTGGACCGCATCAGCGACAAATGGGTCACGCTGATCATCACCGCGCTGGCTGACGGCCCGCAGCGCTACTCGGACCTGTCCCGCCGCATCGCCGGCGTCAGCCAGAAGATGCTCACCCAGACCCTGCGCTCCCTCGAACGCGATGGCTTGCTCAGCCGCTCGGTGACCCCATCCGTACCGGTCCGCGTCGACTATGAGCTGACCCCGCTCGGCCAGAGCCTGTTACCCCTCATCGCCTCCATCAAGGGCTGGGCCGAGTCCCACATGCCGGAGGTCGCCGCCGCCCGCAGCCAGTACGACGGGAGCGCAACAGCGTGACCGATCGACGGGTGGTCGTGCTGGTGGTGCCAGCCGCAGGCACCTGGGCACCACCGGGCCGGGACCCAGAGGCGTGGCGTCTCGCGCTCGCCGAGGACACGTACGAGGTACTGGCTGCTCTGGACCGCGTCGATGTAGCGGTAGCCGTTGCAGGTGGTGACGACGCGGCTGTGGCTGAGGTCGGTGCGCTGACGTGGCCGGGCACCCCCGTGTATGCGGTCGATGCTGACCGACCGGTCCTCGACGCAGTAGCCCTCGCCGGCCCGGCGGCAGCGGTGGTGGCAGTCAGCCACGACGTACCCGATCTGCCCGGTCTCCTCATCGGCAAGCTCTTCCGCGCACTCAGCTCTGCCGACATCGCGGTGACCCCTTCGGAGGACGGCACGCTCGCAGCCATCGGCGTCAATGTCCCCACCGCCGACTGGGTGATCGCTGCCGCGCCTGCTTTTGACACTCGCCTGTCCGACCTCGAGTCCGGCAAGCCCCGCCGCCACGCCGTTGCCGTCGGCCCTGGTTGGCACCGTCTGCGATCGCCTGCTGACATAGCGCGATTGGATCCCGGCCTCGAAGGCTGGGACGCGACCAGATCCATACTTCGTCACCCCTGACCCGTCACCTTCCGGCTTCCCGCTCGTTCACCAGGCAGCGGAAACTTCTGAAGGAAGTCCACCGCCATGACCCAGGTGTCGATGCCGCTCAGGGGCGGTACCCGCCACCACCGCCGGCCCACGGGGAGACGCACGTCGGGGATACACCGACGGCGTGGGGCATGCGGAGATCTGGGCACGGGGGAAAGTGCAGCGGGGAAGTACGACGGGGGACCGAAGAACGACGGGCCTGAGGGGGCCTGTCTGGTGGTATGCGGGTTGGCTCTGACCAGCCGACCCGCAGCCATCAGGACGCACGCACCGCTTCGCTCTGGTGGCGGGTGGAATCACGCGCAGTTGATCAGGGCAAGCAAGTGCCCGGCCGGGTGAACAGTTGTCGGTCTGGTCAAGCGGGCGTGTTGGCATCCGGCGCCGCCGCTCGACTGATGAGCGCGAGCCGGTGGCGTGCTTTGTCGACGAGGGTCGCGACGGTGTGGTCGATGCCGTCGGGCAATGCGTCCATCGCGAACCAGGCGAGGTCGTGCGACTCCTCGCTCACCACGAAATCAGTCTCACCCGTGGCCGTCACCAGGAACTGAACATCCAGGTGGAACGCCCCCGCACATCCACCCGCCAGCAGCTGATGCCTCGAGAGCTGCACTGGACTCCGATCCATCGTCAACCCCGTCAGCCCGGACTCCTCCGCAGCCTCCCGCAGCGCAGCACCCGCCAGTGTCGTATCACCGGCCTCACAGTGCCCGCCCAACTGCAGCCAGCGCCCAACCGTCTTGTGCAACGTCAGCAGCACCTGGCTCCCGGACGCATCCACCACCAACGCACTGGACGTCACATGCTCCGGCCGGCAACTCCGCCACATCCCATCCGGCCGCTCAGCCAGATGCCGCAGATAGTGCTCCCGCAGTTCCCCCTGCCCCTCATCAGGCGCACCCCACCCCTCCAACGTCCCCACAGCATCCCGAAGCAACACCCCGCCAGTCTCCCCCATCCCACCTACCGCCCTACGCCGACGGCTGCAGTCCAGTTCGCCACCCGTACGCGAGTTCGCCCGCGTCCTCCACAGGCGCACGCCGACAGTTGCAGTCCGTGGCGTCGAACGCCGGCGGCTCCAGTCCCGCGTCATAAGCCAGTAGTTGTCGGCTCGCGAACTACGCCGGTGCTGCGGGGTGCGTGCGTCGTACGGCGTTGACTTCGGCTGATACGGCGTACGGCGCTCAGCCGCGAGGGTGGACCGAGCGCCGTGGAGCCGGAGTCTGGCTACTTGGGGGTGTCGGGGTTGTTGCCCTGGTCACCTTCTGAGGAAGCGTCGTCGTCGGGGAGGAAATCGGTGATGTCGATGTCGGCGAGTTCGCCGGCGTGCTGGGCGAAGCCGATGGGGTCGTCCAGGTCGGCGGCGCTGGGCAGCAGGTCGGGGTGCGACCACAGCTCGTCGCGGCCCTCGACTCCGCGTGCGTCACGTACGGCGGCCCACAGGTTCGCCGCGTCGCGCAGGCGGCGCGGACGGAGCTGAAGGCCGACCAGGGTCGCGAACGTCTGCTCCGCCGGACCACCCGCGGCCCGACGGCGTCGTACTGTCTCCGCCAACTGCACTGCCGCCGGCATCCGGTCCTTCGTCGCTTGCCGTACGACGTCGTCCACCCAGCCCTCGACCAACGCGAGCGCGGTCTCCAGCCGAACCAACGCTGCCTTCTGCTGCTCGGAATCCTCCGGCTCGAACAGTCCGCCCGCGAGGGCCTCCTGCATGGCCTCCGGGTTCTGCGGGTCGATGTCGGCCATCGCCCGCTCGATCTTGCCGGTGTCCACCTCGATACCCGCGGCGTAGTCCGCCACGGCGGCGAGCACGTGCTGCCGGAGCCACGGCACGCCCGCGTACAGCCGCTGGTGGGCGACCTCGCGCAGCGCCAGGTACAACCGGACGTCCTCGTCAGCCAGCCCCAGCCCGTCCGCGAACTTCGCGACGTTGTCCGGGAGCAACACAGCCTGCCCGGTCGGCCCGAGCGGCAGTCCGATGTCGGACGAGCCCACCACCTCGCCGGCCAACTCGCCGAGCCCCTGACCAACCTGGGCACCGAAGATCGAACCGCCCAACTGCCGCAGCATGCCTGCCATCGGGCCGGCCAACTGCTGAGCCTCGGCCGGCAACGCGTTGCCCATCGCACCCGAGACGTGCTCGGCGACCGGGTCGACGATCGTCTGCCAGACCGGCAGCGTGTTCTCGACCCACTCCGCGCGGCTCCACGCCGCCGACGTCGTGGAGGCCTCCGGCAGCGTCGTCGCCTCGTCCAGCCAGTGCTCGGCCAGCCGGACCGCGTCAGCCACCCGGTCCGAGTCGGTCGGCGTGATCGAGCGGTCGCCGCCGGCGGCCACGGTCTTGCGGGCGATGTCCTTGGCCAGGTCCCAGTTCACCGGCTTGCCGTCGCCGGAACCGCTGAGCAGCTGCTGGACCTGGGCGAAGATCGCGTTCAGGTCCGGAGCGCCGCCCGCGCCGGCCGCACCGGAGAACTGCTGGAACATGGCCTCGAACGGAGTTCCCTTGAACGGGTTGTCCGGTTCGTCGCTCATCGGAGTGGGCCTTCCTCTGCGGGTGGGGCGTACTACTCCAACGTACTGGTTCCACCCGCCGGTTCCTCCCCCGGCGAACGCATTTGCGCCTCCACTTAGCCCCTGGCAGACCCCTGACTTCCCCCTGACCCACAACCCGACCACATGAAACGCGCGTGGGCATGGGGGAGGGAGCGACCGGGTGTCTTGGTGGGGCCGAGACGCGAGCTGAGCGGAGTGCCGGGGATCGTGAGGCACTGGATGTTCGTCGCACCCGAGGTTCCGGGGAACCCTCGCTCGTCAGTTCGACCGAACCAGGCACACTCCTCGGCCATGCCGTCCTCCTCGCCCTGTCGCCGCGGTGGGACGTCGTGGTGTGGACCGGCGGTGCCGTGCCGCGGGTCGGGGTACTCCGGGACTTCGGGTGCGGCGGCTGACCAGGAGAAACCCCGGGCGAGTGCTGGTAGGGGCGGGCGAGCCAGCCGGCGGAGCGGAAGGACGGAGGGTGCGGTTCGGCGGATCGGGGCCCGGTGGGAAGGGAGGTGGGTGAGGGCTGGGTGCCGGCGGGATGGCAGATTCTGGTGCTGCGTGGGGTGGGCGAGGTGGGGAGGCGTGCGGGGTTTGGGTGAGGGGGCGCGGGGCGCGTGGAGATCGGGGTGGGGGAGTCGATGGGGCGGGCAGCTTGCGGGGTTTGGGTGAGGGGGCGCGGGGCGCGCGTGGAGATCGGGGTGGGGGAGTCGATGCGGCGGGCGACGTGCGGGGTTTGGGTGAGGGGGCGCGGGGCGCGTGGAGATCGGGGTGGGGAAGTCGATGGGGCGGGCGGCGTGCGGGGTGTGTGGTGGTGGGGAGTGTGGGGGTTGGGGTGCGATGGAGGAGAATTGCGGAGGTGGTGGGGGGATCGTGGTTAGGTGTGGGGGTGGAGGGTTTTCGTGGGAGTGAGGGTCGGATGAGTGACGCGATCAGGTTGCTGGACATTCGGGAGGGTGTGTTGTCCAGCGATGAGGTGCTGGCTGCTGTCGCTGACCCGACTGCCGGTGGGACTGCTCTGTTTATCGGTACGGTGCGCAACCACGATGACGAGAAGCCGGTGGATCGTCTGAGTTATGAGGCGCACCCGGATGCGCTCGAGCACCTGCGGACGGTTGCGCAGCGTGTCTGCGACGACCCGGCTGTGACTGCGCTGGCCGCCGTACACCGGACCGGGGACCTGAAGATCGGTGACGCCGCGGTGATCGTGGCCGTGGCCGCGTCGCATCGCGATGTGGCGTTCGCGGCCTGCCGGAGGCTGATCGACGATCTCAAGGCCGAGGTCCCGATTTGGAAACACCAGCACTTCAGCGACGGTGCCAGCGAGTGGGTCGGCGCTCACTGACACGTACGCTGGGCGCATGAAGGTGGCCGGATGAAGGTTTTGGCGTGGCTGGCGTTCCCGCTGGTCGCCACGGGGCTGGCGATGTGCTGGGCGGCGTGGCGCGGGCGGAGCCGTGGTCCGCGCCGGTCCGGCGGTGCCTTCGCATCGGTCGAGGACTTCCGCCGCTTCAACGAGGCACTTGCCGCACCGGGCCCGCGGGCTACCCCGGACCGACGTCGCGGCCTTCTCCGCCGTACCCGCAAGAATCTGGCCGCCGACACCCCTGAGGCCGGTGAGACAGTCGACAGGTCCGCGTCGGCCACCGCGACCGATTTCGGTGGCGCCGGCGCCGGGACGCCTGGGGCCGCTGGAGCGTTGGAGTCAGCAGGGACGCTTTCCGCTACCCGGAAGCTCGGTTCGGCCGAGACGTTCGGTTCCACCAAGATCGCAGGGCAGGGTTCGTGACACGTCGTACCGCCACGCTGGTTGCTTCGATCGTCGTGCTCGTCATCTCGCTCGGGCTGCTCACCGCCTTCCCGGTGCCGTTCGTCTCGTTCAGCCCGGGGCCGGTGAAGAACACCCTCGGCGAGAGCAAAGGCAAGCCGGTCATCGAGATCACCGGGCACGAGACGTTCCCGACGTCCGGCCAGCTTGACCTGACCACTGTGTCGGTCACCTCCCCGGGGCGTGAGCTCACCCTGCCGCAGGCGATGCGCAACTGGCTCGACCCGCACCACGACCTGTTCCCGCGCGACATCATCTATCCGCCGGATCAGACCGCGGACGAGGTCGAGGAGCAGAACACCGCGGAGATGACCGGATCGCAGGACAGCGCGATCGCGGCCGCTTTGCAGGCAGCGAAGGTGCCGTTCCACCCGAAGGTTTCGACGGTGGCGAAGGACAGCCCGGCGGACGGCAAGCTGAAGGCCGGCGACGTCGTGCTGGCGGTCGATGGTGTGACGGTCTCGCAGGTCTCGCAGGTGGGCGAGCTCGTCCGCAAGCACAAGGTGGGCGAGAACGTCGTCTTCCTGATCCGCCGCGGTACCGCTGAGCAGACCGTGCAGCTGAAGACCGCGGCCACGCCGGGTGAGGCCACCCGCCCGATGGTCGGCATCACCATCGGCATCGACTCGCAGGTGAAGGTGACGGTCAACCTCGGCCAGGACATCGGCGGCCCGAGTGCCGGTACGGCGTTCGCGCTGGCGATCTACGACAAATTGACACCGGGCGCGTTGCTGGAGGGCAAACACGTCGCCGGGACCGGGACTATCGACGCACTCGGCCAGGTCGGGGCGATCGGCGGGATCCAGCAGAAGATCGCCGGCGCCAAGGAGGACGGTGCGACCGTCTTCCTGGTCCCGGCGCCGAACTGCGAGGCCGCGCTGCACGCGGACGTGAAGGACATCCAGCTGGTGAAGGTCAGCACGCTGAGCGAAGCGATCAGCGCCCTCAAGGCGATCGGCAGCGGAAGCGGAACGGTCCCGACATGTACGCCGTGAGCCACCTGAACGTACCGGCCAGCCGAAGGGGAGATCTGGCGGCATGGACTCCGTAGACACTCTGCCTCCCGACGCGCTCAGTCGCGCGGTGATCGAGATCGAGAAGCACGTGAGCAGCGCGGGCTGGGACCAGCCCGCGCAACTGTTCGCGCTGGTCCCCACGGCGGAGCTGCTGCGCGCCGAGCCGCAGCTGGCCGTCGAGCTCGGCGCCGAGGATGCGTCCCAGCCGCTGACCCCGGTCGCCCAGGGCGAACTGCCCGGCGGTCTCGAGGACGAGCACCTGGCCGACGCGCTCGGCCGGATCGAGTGGCCGGACGGCGTCAGCGGCTGTGCACTCGCGATCGAGCGGGTCGTGCTGCCGGCTGCGGCCGAAGCCGGCCTCTCCGACGCCGAGACCGACGCTGAGCTCGCGCGAATGGCCGGCAGTGATCCACGCCGGCACGAGGTCCGGATGGTCGCCGCGGTCCTTCGGGAAGGCGACCGGTTCGGAGCCGTCCGGCTGCGCTCACATGACGAGGACAGCGCCGTACTGACCGGCACCGACTTGGTCCCCACGCTGTGCGAAGTACTGTCTTTGACATTCGAACCTTCGGTCGACAGCCGGCCGGGCGAAGGTCCTGGGGTCGACGGCATGAGTGACGAGGAGAACCGATCATGAGTGACGGCGTCTACGACATGCCGGAGGAGCCGCGGCGGACGTCGCGAACGTCTGGAGGACGCCCCCGGGCATTGCTGCCGACGATCGCGACGCTGATCGTCCTTTTGATCCTGTTCAGCGTCTTCACCGACGTCTGGACCCAGCGGCTGTGGTACCGCTCGGTGGATCTCGGCTCCGTGTTCAGCACGGTGCTCGGGACCCGGGTGCTGCTGTTCGTGGTGATCGGCCTGTTGATGGCGGCGGCCGTGGTCGCGAACATCATCATCGCCTACCGCACCCGGCCGCGGGTCGCCCTCGCGCCGTCGCCGAGCCCCGGCTTCGAACGGTACGGCGACCTGCTGCAGCAGCGCGGGAAGATCGCCATCGGGGTGATCGCGACACTGATGCTGGTGTTCGGCGGATCGGCGGCGTCGGGGGAGTGGAAGGTCTTCCTGGCCTGGCGGAACCGGACTCCGTTCGGTGTGACCGACAAGCACTTCAACAAGGACATCGCGTTCTTCGTCTTCGACTACCCGTGGCTGCGCGTCCTGCTCGGCTTCGGCTACTCGATCGTGCTGCTGTCGCTGGTCGCTGCGATCATCACCCACTACCTGTACGGCGGCTTCCGCCCTTCCGCGAAGGGGCAAAAGGCTTCCGGCGCGGCGCAGGTGCAGTTCTCCGTCCTGCTGGGTCTGCTGGTTCTGCTCAAGGCGTTCAGCTACTGGCTGGACCGCTACGGACTGACGACCTCGGACAGCCGGTTGTTCACCGGTATCTCCTACACAGGTGACAACGCGGTCCTGCCCAGCAAGGAAATCCTGGCGGTCATCGCTGTGCTGTGCGCCGGGTTGTTCTTCGCCAACGTGGTACGCCGGACCTGGCTGCTTCCGGGCGTCGGCACCGTCGTACTGATCTTGTCGGCGATCCTGCTCGGCGCGTTGTGGCCGGCGGCGCTGCAGCAGTTGCGCGTCCGGCCGAGCGAGCCGGTGCGTGAGGCGCCGTACATCTCCAAGAACATCGAGGCGACGCGCCAGGCGTACGACCTGGAGGGCACCCAGGTCATCAACTACCCGGCGAAGTCGACGGCGACCCCGAGCGATCTGGCGGGAGATGCCGAGGTCTTGCCGGGTATCCGGCTGATCGACCCGAGTGTGGTCGGCCCGACCTTCGAGCAGTTGCAGCAGGTCCGTGGCTTCTACTCGTTCCCGACCGACCTCGACGTCGACCGGTACAAGATCGGCGACAAGGTCAACGACACCGTGATCGCGGTCCGCGAGGTGCAGGTCGACCGACTGCCTGCTGGTCAGCGCAACTGGAACAACGACCACACCGTCTACACCCACGGCTACGGTGTCGTCGCCGCGAACGGTAACCAGCGCGCCGCCGACGGTACCCCGGTGTGGTCGGAGAAGGACCTGCCGCCGACCGGCCAGCTCGGCAAGTACGAACCGCGGATCTACTTCGGCGAGCAGTCCCCGGACTACTCGATCGTCGGTGGGCCCAAGGGTGGCCAGCCGGTCGAGCTCGACACACCCGAGGGCACGAACGGCGGCGACCCGACGCTGAACACCTACACCGGCAAGGGCGGCGTCCCGGTCGGCTCGTTCTTCAACCGGCTGCTCTACGCCACCAAGTTCCGGGACGCGAACATCCTGCTGTCCAGCCGGGTGAACCCCGAGTCCAAGATCCTCTACGACCGCAGCCCGCGCGAGCGGGTCGAGAAGGCCGCGCCCTGGCTGACTCCGGACGGCGACCCGTACCCGGCCATCGTCGACGGCCAGGTCGTCTGGATCGTCGATGGCTACACCACCTCGGCGAACTACCCGTACTCCGAGAAGGTCGCTCTGGACGACAGCACCCGGGACACCACCACCGGCCGCGGCACGATCGCGCAGCAGCCGAGCGAGGAGATCAACTACATCCGCAACTCGGTCAAGGCCGTCGTCAACGCGTACGACGGTTCGGTCGAGCTGTACGCGTGGGACGAGAGCGACCCGGTCCTCAAGACGTGGATGAAGGCGTTCCCGGACACGGTCAAGCCGCGCTCGGACATCTCGCCCGCGCTGATGGCGCACCTGCGCTACCCAGAGGACATGTTCAAGGTCCAGCGTGACCTGCTGGCCAAGTACCACGTTCAGGACTCGACCACCTGGTACCAGAACAGCGACCTGTGGCGCGTTCCGGCGGACCCGACCGCAGTCTCCGCCGGCGCCGACTCGTCGGCTCAAATCAAGCAGCCTCCCTTCTACCTCTCGTTGCGGATGCCCGGTGAGGACGTGCCCAGGTTCTCGCTCACCTCGGTCTACGTGCCGAACGCGGAACGGGAGAACCTGACCGCGTTCATGGCCGTCGATGCCGAGGCGACATCGCCGGACTACGGCAAGTTCCGGATTCTCCGATTGCCCGGCAACGTGCAGATCCCCGGTCCGGGACAGGTCTTCAACAAGTTCCAGACCGACGAGGGGATCAGAACCGCGCTGCTCCCGATCAACCAGCCGACCAGTGGCGCCAGAGCACAGTTCGGCAACCTGCTGACACTGCCGCTCGGTGGTGGTCTGCTCTACGTCCAGCCGGTGTACTCGGTCCGGACGAGCGGACCGGGTAGCTATCCGGTGTTGCGCTACGTGCTGGTCTCCTTCGGAGAGCGTGTCGCCTTCGGAAGCACGCTGTCGGAGGCGCTCACCAAGGTCTTCAACACCAACGTCAGCACCGGTGAGCCGACGCCGAACCAGCCGACGACGCCCAACCAGCCGACCCCCAACCAGACGGTCAAGCAGGCGCTGGCCGAGGCGCAGGCGGCGTACGCGGCGGCCCAGGCAGCCCTGCAGGCGGGGAACCTCGGCGAGTACCAGAAGCAAGTCGCCCGGATGAAGACGGCGATCGACCGCGCCGTCGCGGCAGGAAACGCGCCGACGCCGAGCACACCGTCTCCGAGTGGTGCGCCGACCAACACACCGTCGACGCCGTCGACGCCGGCGCCGTCGACGGCGGCACCGTCGAGCCCACCGTCATCGCCGACAGGCTGATCAGCGGCTGCTCACCCGGGGCGGCGACACCGACCACAGTCGGCGTCGCCGCCCCGTTGCATTGCCCGCGGCACCAGTTGCCTAAGGCACCGGATGGCCTATCAGGGCAGGGCACACCGCGTCAGCTGGTGGGCTCCGGGTGGAAGCCGGCCGCGGTGGCCAGGAGATCCTGTTCGGCGAAGCGTTCGCGATCGAGTGACACCTCCGCCGCGAGGCCCGGCGCGATGAAGTAGAAAACCTCGTGGTCCGCGAGCAGGCCGTCGTACTCCCCGACCTTGACCGCGTGCAGGTCCCAGGTCTCCGGGTCCTTCTCCTCGTACTCGGCCAGGAAGGCTTTCAGCGCCTCGAGATCTGTCAGCTTCTCGCCGCGCAGAGTCTTCACCGTCAGGTCCACCTTGTACGCACCCTCGGGATCCGGCCCGGTCTCCCAGACCCGGCTGTGGAAGCTGATGTCCTCCCACTCGTACTCGAAGTCGGTCGGCGTACCGATGCCGTCGGGAAGGTGCTCGATCACGAAGCCGTCCAAGGTGCATGCCCTTTGCTCGGTCGATGGGGGAGCCACGAGGTACCC
Source organism: Kribbella sp. NPDC023972 (assembly GCF_040639075.1). NCBI lineage: Bacteria > Bacillati > Actinomycetota > Actinomycetes > Propionibacteriales > Kribbellaceae > Kribbella > Kribbella sp. NPDC023972. Next base: position 564,775 of record NZ_JBEZZH010000003.1, read on the forward strand.
GGGTCGCGGCTCGGCGACGCTCGCCGCGGCAGAGGTGGTCGTCCAGACGCCAAGTGAGGCGAGGACGACCGCACTCCCGATCACGATACGACGGGTCGCCGGCACGACTCGGGAACCAAGGGAAGAACGCGACATGGCTGCCTCCTGAGGACGTCGACGCCCTGCCCGCTGCAAGACGTCTTCTTGCCCTAGAAGGTGCACCGATCGCCGCGCTTCCCGGCCGGCGATTCCGAACCTGTGGAAAAGCTTCTCAGTACCCGATCAGCCGATGCAGCCGATGGAACGTCTGCTGAAAACCGAGCCGAGGCCACGTCCGCGACGACAACAGGTTCGTCACCCGCCAGTCGGTGACTACCGACGTGTAGCCGGTGTCGGCAGACCACTGCAGCACAGCCTCACCCAGCGCTCGTCCGGCACCGTGCCCCCGCGCGTCCGGCAGTACGGCGGCAAACCCGAGGAACCCGGCGTTGTCCGGTCTAGCCAGACCGCTGTGGGCACTGGACTTCTCCAGCGAGCACCCGACGGACGAGCCGATCACGCGACCGTCGTACTCGGCAACGAACGTCGCGTAGTCCTGGTCGTCGATCGACTCCTCCCAGTCGGCGAGTGCCTCATCCAGCGTGGGGAGTTCCCCGGCGGAGAACACCGGGGATAGGCCCTGGTGTCGCGGCAGGACCAGGTCCAGCTCCGCAAGCACAGCGATGTCATCGCGCGAGGCACGTCGTACTGTCAGACCTGATGGCGCAGTCAAAGGCTTAGCAGGCGCAGGACGCACGGCGTGGGCGTGCTGCGAGCCGAAGCCCAGTCGGAACCACGCATCCACCAGTTCTGCGTCGTCTGGCACCAGTACGTAGTGCGCGATCCGGCCGTCGTCGACCCACTTGGCGGCCGCAGCGGCGTACAGGTCGCGGATGTGTTCAGGCTCGCGTACGGCGTGACCAGCGGACTCGACCCAGACGTTCGGACCCCAGACTGGCGACAGCTTGGGTGCACCCAGCAGGTAGCCGGTCAGCTCGTCGCCGTCCGCCACCACGGCACCGGACGCGCTCTCGCTCTCCCACAAGGCTGTGACCTCGACCACGGCGAACTGCCAGTCCTCATACTCGGCCGGCAACAGCGGATGCCTTTTCCGGTGCTCCTTGTGCCGCTCCACGAGCAGTCGCGCGGCTGCAGGTAGGTCCGCCTCCTCGAACGGGCGGATGACGTGTCGGGACATACCCGGAAGGTACGCCGTCCCGGCCACTGCTGCCACGGGTTCACTCACCCGAAGCCACACCGAGAGCCGATTTGGTTGCTCAGCCCCGATCCACTAACCTAAAACCACAACGACGCGGGGTGGAGCAGCTCGGTAGCTCGCTGGGCTCATAACCCAGAGGTCATAGGTTCAAATCCTATCCCCGCTACCAAAGAAGGCCCTCTGACCAGGCAAAACCTCGGTCGGGGGGCCTTCGTCATTCGCGCTGCTTCGGGTCGGCTACGGTCTAGCCACCGCGTTACTGGGCCTCAATAGGGTTGATCTGAGGTGACTGCGTGGGTCGCCGGGTTTGCCCGGCGTGATCGTTCGGCTCGTGTCCGATCCGGCTGGCGCATGGTCACGACTTACGTTCCGGGGCACCTCTCGTAGTTCCGATCCGCGAAGGACCACAACAGCGCCAGCCGGAAAGGGTAGCCTAGCGTTCGACCTGTTTCGGGCAGCTTGAATTTGCAGACCACGCCGTTCCGCTGCAATGAGCAGCGGCGGGGTCTGGGCAATCTCCCCACGGCCGAGCAGGCCAGGGCTGAGGCGGGAGACCACCGGATTCTCCACATGCCGGGCTGCTACCTGACACGGTCGTACTCATGTTCCGCGGTACCCGGCTCGGGTGCCACCTGTTCCTCGTAGGCGACCGTCCGCCGGTACTGGGGATGATCCTCGTCCATCTGCTTGGCGGCGTGGAGAGGAACGGGGTAACGCGTGCGCGAGTCCCAGAACTGGGCCTGGTGGCACAGTTTGGCGGTCGTGATGGCGAGGGCCTTGGCCGAGACGTCGTCGGCGCAGGTAAGCGGGTAGATCTCAGTTCCTTTCATGGAGTACCAGTTTTGCGGCATCTCTCCTTTGCGTCGGTCCTCTTTGTTGTCTGAGGCAACAGAGCGTTTGGCGTCCCATCGGGTGTACTCCGCTCCTAGCCGCCCTGCCTTGGCGCCGTCATAGGAGCGTGGCACGGTCGGAAGGATCCACACCGGACTGCCAAAATCTGTCGTGACCTCGTACAGCGTCGTTGCGGTGGCCTGATCCTTCGGGGCGCTGTCTTCGCCCTTCGCAAGGTGGGTACTCCCGACAGGCTGGGGTACCTCATCGGCGTCGATATTGATGCGGATGATCGCCCGCGGCCGTTCGTCCTGGTGAAGCGTGTTGCCTGGCAGCCAGTAGCGGCTGTTGCGCGCCTCGGGAGAGCCGCCCAGACGCCCGTTCTGCAGGCCGTCCCACATACGCCTGGATGTCGACTCGTCCACCGTGACGACGTACGGCGTGCCATGTAGCTCGTCGACCAGGTCGGCGAGGGCATGTTCGATGGACTCTGCTGCGCCGTCCCATCGTTGCCGATAGGTAGCTTTGTCGCCACCAATTTCCGGGTACGCACTGGCGTGGAAGGCCGGTTGCGCCAGGTGGTAATGCTGCCAGTTCGGGCTGGTCGAGCTCCAGCCGAGCATCGTCCAGGTGCCGTCGGCCTCCTTGGGGGGAACGAGCGCCGTCGCCGTGATCACCACCTTGGGGTGACCGAACTCGCCTTTGCGCCGGTTCTGCTGCCTTACATGGATGCCGACGTGCGCGATCTGATCGACGGCATAGCCCGCCTTCTCCGGCCGGAGAGCGTTTGCGATGCGGTCGTCGAGGATGCCGAGCGAACGGTAGAGATCCAGGAGCGCCTTCTCCGCGGGGTGGTCATCCTTGGCCGTGGGTTGGATAACCGTGCCTTGGTCGTCGCGGCCTTTGAGGTACTGCGTTGACACCCCGAGCGCTGCAAGAAGCTTTTTGGACTGTGGCTTGCCGTCGATGTCGTCGGGGTTCACGCCGGTGTCGTCCACTAGTGGGATCTCGGTCTCGCACCAGGCGCCGACCAGGACACCAGCCTGTGGCTGTAGAGCTGCCCCGAGCTCGGCCAGCGCCTCCCGGCGGCCGTCGGGAAGTCGTCCGGGTGCGAGGAAGCTTGCGGCGTTGTGGAACACGGCAACGACCTTGTCGCCGTACAGGGGCAGCGGGTCGCCGTTGCGCGGATCGAGTCCGTCCGGAGAAAGCCCGAACGACTTGCAGAAGGTATCGAGCATCCGCAGCCGTGTTTCGTCCCGATACCACAGACACACGATCCGGAGGTGCGCGCGGCCGACAGCCTGGACAGAGGCAAGGATGGCCTCGGGTGCTGGGAACAGAGTGCCTCGCTGCTTGATCGGGCCGAGCGACTTCGGATTCGGGTGTTGTTCGCGTTCGGCCCTGCGGCGCTCGTACTCGCGCTTCGAGATGTTCTCCGGGTCGGTCGGGCGGTGCGGCATGGCCATCTTGACTTCGCCCATCTCCAGCGGCCTCGCCTCGGCGGCGAATACTTTTGTGAAGTGCTGGTACAGCAGCCGCAGGTGCTGCATGCCCGTTCCCGTACCGATGGGGAAGGGGTAGTTCTTGGGCAGGACAGGCCATACCTGGCCGGGGTGTTCGGCAGGAAAGTGAGGCGGTTCCTTGCGCTCTCTTGCGGCGTTGAACAGTCGCTGCTCCCGCTGTGACCGCTCGTGGATGGTACGTAGGATCGAATAATCCATCTGCAACCGTCCGAGAGCCTGGAGGGCCAGACGGTTGATGGTGCGGGCGCCGCCGCGGCCGTTGAGCGTGAACTCCAGCAGAGGCCGTCCGGGCCCGGACTGTTCGGCGAGAGCGGTCTTGGAGAAGACGAGCGACGAGGAGATGCGCGTCACCCGTGAGCTGAGCAGGAGCACTGGATTGCTGATATTGGGCATCGTCTTCAGCTTCAGAGCCGTCCGGGACAGGGCGAAGCGGCCGCCTTGATCGTTCTCCCAAGGATCGTCAAGCGCGACCAGACCACCAGTGGTATCGGGGCGAAGCCGAATGCTCCTACTGTCGGAGATCGCCCAGGGTTCGGCGGCGAGGTGCCGGGACAGCTCCCAGGCGATGGTGCGATACAGCCAGCCGGGCGCCGTCGGCTGGGCGTTGTCGGCCGGCTCGAGATATTCGGCTAGCTGGTAGGCCACTTCTGGGGTGTCTGCGATCCGTTTGGACAGCTCTGGTGGGGCGCCGAGATCGATCGTGGTGACGTCCTCGCCGAGGGCAAGGTGGTAGGTCAGTGTGAAGACGCGGCGCAGCAGTCTATCGTCGATCGGATGGAGCGAGGCGAGAAATCGCTCAGTCCGGCCCGGGCCGAGGTAGACGTACCCACTTCCCGTCATGCTGAGTACCGTGGTCGCGATCGAGTACGGCGCCTGGGCGTCGTCGTTGCCGTACTTCCGCTTGCACTGGGTGTTGAAGTCGTCCCAGAGCTTCCACGTCTCGTCGTCGAACTGTCGTACGTAGACGACGGAGCCGCCGACGAGTTCGGGCGTACAGCGGAAGGCGAGGGTGTTCAGGTATTTGCCGGAGGCGCGGTCGTTGTTCGTCACTTCGTCTCGTCTCATCGGGTGCTGGTTTCGATTCCGGCGTAGGACAGGAAGGCGTTGAGCGCCTCGCCATATAGGTCGTTCATACGTCGGCGTACTTCGGGTGGCCACTGGGAGTGCATGCGTCGGAGGACGGTTTCCAGGTCGGCGCTCCAGGTGTCCTCGTGGAACGCGTAGTCGACCAGATGCAGTACCGCTTCGGTGCCGCCGCGGCGGGCGCGGCCGGCGAGCTGGATGAGGTCTACGATCATGCCTGCGACGATCTCTTCTTGCAGCGACTTGTGCATCGCGGTGAACTGCGGGGCGGTCCGCAGGATCAGCGACAAGCGATCCCAAGCCGCTTCGCAGGCCCTCGCCAGGGCCATCGACGGATCTGGGACGCCGTCGACCGGCAGCGCACCTACACCGGCGGCGTTGATGCTGCCGTACATCTCGGCAGAGTCGTCGAGCAGGGCGAGCGGGCGCACACACAGATAGACCGATCGGACCGCAGACCGGGTGCCCTTGACGATGTTGAGCCCGCGGGCAATGAGAGACAGCGGAACGACGAGGATCTTGCCGTGCTGTGGGAATTCCTCGAACTCCTCGGCAGTCAGCCGCGTGGCCACGCTCTGTTTGGGCAGGTCCGGATCGGCGCTGTGGCGATCCTCCTTCCGTACTGCGACGCACAGCCCGCCGTCGAACCGTCCGGATCGGGAGATTCCGTGTGCGAGCCAGCCGCAGTGTTGGTAGGAGTTGGCGACAATCAGGACGTGCGCACGGTCCGGATCGTCGACGGCGGTGCGTTCGAGCTCACGGTGAACGTAGCGGTCGTACAGATTGCTGCCGAGTTCGATTAGGGCGTCTTTCTTCCGGCTGGGATGGGTGCCGGAGATTTTGATCGGCTCGCCGAACAGGGGGTGGTCCTCGCCGTAGTCGATGCGATGCTTGCGGGCCCGGATGGACTTTGCCTGGGCATCGGTCATCCACCAGCGAACTGGAGCGTGGATGTGCTCGCGGACGGCTTGGGGGAAGTAGGAGGTGGCAGACAGGCCCATGACCGGACGTTCGACGCCTGCCAGGACGAGCGAGACGATCCCGCCGAGCTCGGCCGTGAACGTGTGCGGGTCGCCGCCGATGGTCTGGGCGACGAGGGCAGCGTTCTTCTCGCGGTCGTCGAGGCCCGTGACCCGGTATCCGGTGAGCGCGCGGCCCAGCATGCCGACGGGTTGCACCGCCGACATCGCACTGGACTGGAGTTTCTCGACGATTTTCTGGGCGGAGCGCAGGCCGGACGAGCGATGGCCGTGCGCCTTGTCCTGAAGCTCGGACAGGGCCTCGTCCAGTTCGAGCATCGCCGCCCGGATGACCAGCAGGTTGATGGCCTGTGCACGTTGATGCGGGTCCTTGACGACATCGGTGAGGACCTCGTGCAGTTCGACCTTGACGGCGTCCAGGAGATGCTCGCCTCGTGGTGCGACGAGTGCAGTGAGCGCTTCCCTGACCTCGGGCCACTCCGGTGCTAGTACGGATGTCGGCCCGGCGAGTGGATCGTGACGCTGGTAGCGCGGTGGCATCAGTGCGCTCAGTCGTTGGTTGAAGTCAGCGGGGATCTCGGACAGGTCGGCGTTCTCCGTCTGGGGCCACAGGATCCGGAGCAGCGTACGGTCGCGAGCTCGAGCCAGGTGCCAGCGAGTGCTGGTCTGATCCGGGACGCGGCCTTTCGCGCGTTCGTCCTCGATGACATGGAGGCTGAGGGCGCCTTGGCAAATGCTGAGCAGGAGGAACTCGGCCATCAGCCGGACGTGGCTGACCGCGGGCAGGAGGTCATGTTCGTCGTTGATGCGTAGCCGTTTGGTGTCGGTGTCCAGCTCCTGAGGTGCTGCTGACCAATGCCGGCGGGAGTGCAGTTTGATCTCGGTGGCGCACTTGTCGATGGCCCGGGACTGGAACTGGTCGACCTCGTCGACGACGACGGCGTGGCAGGTCCGCAGCGCGAACTCGGCGACAGTCATGCCGCGCACCGGACGCCCGTCGAGGTTCACGCCAATCTTGAGGTTGCTGAGCATGAAGGCGTAGTGGTTCATGATCACGACGTTGGCGCCGGCGGCCTCGTACACGGGGGCGTACTTGCCGCAGGTCGGAATCCAAGGACAGGCCGTGGACCCCACACCCTGCTGGTGCAGTGACTGGCACGGTTCACGGCCGGGCGGGTAGTCCCCGGTCGCTTCGATGAAGGTTCGCAGGGCACATCCGTACGCCAGCTGATCAATATCTCGTTCTCCTTGCACGCCCCATTCGCCTGGCGCCTCTGGGTCCTCGTCGATCAGGCCGGCGAGATCGATTGCGCGGTCATGCATGCCGGACGTCGACATCAGGTGGGCACACGTCGGTTCGTGTTCGAGGAACTCGGTTCGATGGAGGTGGCGCAGATCCCCTCGGACTTTCGAGGTCATCGCGAGGCAGGATTTGATGTCCGGTAGAACGATGGCGACACGCAGATCACGGGTGGCGAACCATGCGGCCATGACGCGGACCAAAACACTTTTCCCGGTGCCGGTCGGTGCGTTGAAGATCTCCATGCCGCCGGCTGTCAGCCGAAGCGCGTCAGCGGGGGAGACCGTATCTGCGGTCTTCAGCGCGTCGAACAGGCCTGCGAGGGTGCGTTGCAGGTAGCGCGCGTTCTCCGGGTAGCGCTGGTCGATCCTGTCGGCGAGGTCGAGCAGATCGGGCGTGGGAATACGCAGGTCTGCGTGGTAGGGAACGCTTGTGAACTGTGGAAGACGGTCGTGACCGAGCGCCTCGGTGAACTGCGGGTAGCTGGGGATCGTCAGCCGGCCGTGGACCTGGCCTTCTCCCTGGACGTAGATCTCGCCGGTCAGCCATGTTCCAGGTCCTGCGAACTCGGGCGGCTTGGGCCGGGCACTCGGGCGTCGGAAACGCGCAGTCGCCCGATCGACGTAGCCGAGCAGGTCACCCCCGAGCCGGGGCAGCGCGGCCTGTGCCGTGAACGGGTTGTCGCCGACGACCTCGAACGGCGCCATCGCCGATCCGCCATCTGTCTCTTGTGCGTTGAGTTGTGCGAGCAATGACCGTGCAGCCACCGAAAACCTCCGGACGTCTGCGAGTTCGGGCGGCGCGATCGCGCACAGCGTGGCGATCCGCTGCTTCTCCTGGTGAGGCAGCCCTCTCCAGCCATCCCACGCCTGGTATTTCCCGGAGAGCAGGAACGCTGCCTGAGCGAACGGGGCAGCCTGACGGATTTCCCCATCGACCGCCAGCGGAAAATAGTGGGCCGCAAGAGCCAGAGACGACCAGATTGCGGTGTCCTTGATCGGCACCTCACTCATGCCAGCTCACCCCTGCCTCCTTGCAGACCAGTTCACCGAATTCGGAAGCCGTCGCAACCTTCAGCCTGTACTTCGCGGCCACGCCCGACAGCAGTGGTAGCTGGCTGGCTCGATGATCGGGGACCACGAGCCAGTCGGCGCCGCCACGGTCACCTTCCTGGGCATCGATGAGCTTCCCGAGGGTCCTTGCCGAGGTGTAGTCCTTGACGTCGACCTTGAACGACCACTTCCTACCTGTCTTGGATTTGCCTTCGACGAGCAGGTCATACGAATCGAGAGCAGGCCAGAGAAAGGCGCGCAATCCCCGTCGGGTCAATTGGTCGTAGAGCGCGAGCTCGGGCAGACCAGGAACCGTGGTGTACCGCCAGATCCCGCGAGCGAGAGCTTTGTGCCCCTCAACCGGCAGCGCCTCGGGGACCGTGCCGACGTCTGGATGCAGGGCCGCCTCGCGACCCAGGGGACGAGGCGGGGCGGGTTCTGGCAGCAGCACTGGCGCAGTCCCGGCGGCCGGCAGCCGGAAGTGATACGAGGCACCCATTTCCGCGTGCGGCCCGTGCCAGCAGCGCGCTTCTCCCACCTTGGTGCCGGCATTGCGCCGTACAGCGATCCGCATCGGCCAGTCGCAGATCGGGCAGGGAAACCACCAGCCGTCATACCGGGAGTCAAGCGAGATCTCCTGATAGAGGTCCATGAGCAGCGGCGGCAGGCGCAGCTCGCACAGCTCGTCCACGTGACCGGACGGGCGGCGGATCAGGTCTGTGCGGCCCGCCTCGTACAGGTCCTGATCGCCCTGCTTGCTCAGCAACGCAAAAGCTGTCTCCTGATCGATCTCCGACTGCAAGTCGCGATCGCTCACAGCACCTGCGCGGCCGTCGAGCTTCCGCAGCGTGTGCAGAAGCATCTGCTGCTCGAACTCGAGATCGAAGGCGGTTTCGGTCAGCCGGCCGTCCTGGTCGATGACAGTCAGTCCGCTCAGGTCCAGCGGACTGATCCCTTCAGGCAGCAGTGACACCAAGTCGCCCTTCAGAGCGCGTCGGAACTCGCCGAAGGGCAGGGGGCTGAGCGGGCCCCGCGCTGCTAGCAGCGTGCCATGGCACTCCATCAAGGTCACGAGCCGCTGCTGCGGCTCGAGCCCAGGTGCGGTCATCGCCTTCGCTGCGCGCAATGCAGCTCGGGTCACGAGGTAGCGGACGCGGTCCTCGTCGAAGGCCGGTACGCGTTCGTCCAGCGGAGTCATCACGGCACGGAGCGTAAACGAGGGCGCCGACAGTTTTCGTTGGACGACGTCAGGCGAGGCTAGGACGACTCGCTCGAGGAGGAGCTAAGTCCCGCGGTGTCTACGCGCGGGTAGAGCTCCCGGTAGATGTCAAGGTATTCCGCCAGGTGCCGTCGACCGAGCGGGGTCAGCCGCCAGCGGTACTCGGCGACATGAGTGCCGCCGGGTGCCTGGACGGGCATCGCGTCCACCAGTCCACGGCTGGGTCGGCCTCCGCGCTTGTTCCGGTAGCCGACGCCGATGAAGAACAGAGCACGGCCCGCCAACGCGTCGCTTTCCAGTCCCACTGGTTCGGCCGCCGCGACGCGCGCCAGCACCCCCCAAAGCCACTCGGACAGTAGATGAGTGCCAGGTGCCTGCGGACGCGGCTCCCCGAGACCCGCCCGAGCGGCAGCACGGCCGCGCCGGGTGAGCTGGACGAGGACCCGTTGGACCTCTCCGGCGCCGGGGTGCTCGACAGAGTCCTCGACGATCACTAACAGGCCACGGCGTTCCAGGGCGTGTACCGTCTGGCCGGTGCCCGGGTCATGTAGGCCGCGTCGCCGTAGGCGTTCCTGCAGCCGGGTGTATCCGACGACCGATGGGGCGGCCCTGAGCGCCAACGGAAGCTTTCGCCACTGAGTCGCCGGCGGTCCAGGTAGTCTTTGCACCCTGCGCATCCACATCTCAGTCTCGGTCATGCGATCGTCTCGCATGATCTCCTCCAAGTAGATCTGCTGACGCTCGTTCAGCGACTCCCAGACTTCCAATGGCGCCTGTGAGACTGCAGGCATCGGAGCGCTATGCAGGACCGGGACGGGGTCGCGTGGCCGGGTACGCATCCAGGCGTCGAGCACCATCCGCATCGGCACCGCGTAGGCCTTCGCCAACGTAGCGAGCAGCCGGCCGGTCACCTCGGGATCCTGCCAGTGCTGTCCCTCGACTGGCAGTCCGCTTTCGAGAGCGGCGATCTGAGACTCGGAGACGCACAGTTCACGGCCGACCGCCGAGGCTCGGAGGAGCTTGACGATCCCCTCGAGCGTCAGCCCCGTAGCGTGTCGCAGATCGCTCAGCGTCTCCTGTCCCTGCGGGACGCCGGCGAGCGCTTCTGCCTCGCACCCCAAAGCTGAGGCCAACCTCTCCAGACGCGATGGTGTGGTCGTATGCCGACCTTGCTCGTAAAAGTAGATCATCCGTGGCGAGATCCCGGTCCGCGCGGCCAGTTCAGCCCGAGACAGCCCCGCCGCCGTCCGCCGCGCGACCAGACGCGAGGGCTCGATTGCGCGGGGGAGACCTGCCACAGGTTCCATCGAAGTCGAACAAGGAGCGAAGGGCAAGGACGCCGCTATTAGAGGGCGTGGCGTTCGCCTGTTCGGGATCTCGCAACGCCTGCAATGCGCGCAGGCCACACCGGCAGTCCAGCAGCTTTTCCGATGTCGAGGTACCGGGGAGATCTGGCACATCGCTGCCCTCGCGGCGCTCAACGGCACGGCCACCGCGGCCCGCATACCGGCGCTGGCAGGCATCCTGCCCCAGTTGGTTCCCCGCGAGCAGTTCAAGGCCGCGAACCTGGTGAGCGCCGTACCCGAGAACGCCCTGATGGTGCTCGGCCCGGCTGTGAGCGGCGTACTCGTGGTCGTCATCGGACCGGGCTGGGCGAGGCCGGCCGAGGCCTGATCTGCTCGGCCCAGGCGGTCGGCTTCCTGGTGTGCTCGCTGATCCTGATCCGCATCTCGTTCCACCACCCGCTCCGCTGGGGCATGGTCGCCATCGCCCTCGAGGCATCCCGATGCTGGTGCTGGGCTTCGAGCCGATCCTCGCGGCGGGGATAGTGGCGGCGTTCCTGGCCGGTCTCGGCAGCCAGGTCTTCGTCCCGGGCTGGGATCTCGCCATGCAGGAACACGTGCCCGACGAGATGCTGTCGCGCGCCTACTCCTACGACATGCTCGGCTCGTTCGTGGGATCCCCCTTGGCCAACTCGCCTTCGGCCCCACTGGGTCTCGCCTTCGGCATCCAGCCGGTGATGATCGTGGCGGGCATCGCGTACGTCGTCATCGCGCTGGTCCCCCTCGTGTCGCGATCGGTCAGCGACCTCCCGGCGCGACGGCGCTACCCAGCGAGAGCAGCCGGTGATCGGTTCGGCCGGCACCGAAGCGATCCCGCCGTACGGTCGTTGTCGTGCTCACCGATCCGAACTACCGAGTTCCCACCACGCCGTACGCCGCTAGCGGCATCGCCTGGCTCCGGGCGTCCGTCGCCCGGTTCAGCAACGGTTCGACTCATCAACGCCGGCGTGCGCTCGCCGTGGCCGAACTGGCCGCCATCGACCCGGATGCTCTGCGAGCGCTCGCATTGCAGCGTGGCACCGGTCCGGTCGAAGTACTGGCAGAAGCCCTCGGAATGCCCAGCACTGTCGCCGAGGACATCGCCGTGATCGCGAGGTGCTACCAGCCGCACACCGCGGTCACCGCGGCCGCGGACCAGGCCGTCGACCGCGTTGTGCACACCCTCGGTGACTACGACGAGCGGACGGCCAACCGAATCGCCCTGCTCGTCCAGGCGTGTGACGCGACCGCCGCCCTGGTCGCCCACACCCTCGCAGGCCGCACCGACCCGCCGGTGCCCAAGACCCGACGGGTAGCCCCGGACGGCGCAATCGTGGAGATCGACCTGACCGATCAACCGTTCGGCACGGGCGCACATGCCTGCCCCGGCCGCCTCCACGCGCTCGCCCTCGCGGACGGCCTCGTCCAAGCGGAACGCGCCGACTGACCGATCGCTACGACATGTCGCCGTACTGCGCTCGCTTGGCCGGCGCGAGCGACATGCCCTCCGCCTCGGCCTTCACCCGGACGGCGCCCTCGCTGCGCCTCAGCCGCACGCTGATCAGTCCGATGGGGGCGTGGCCCTCGGCCGGCTCCCTCAGCTCTCGCACCTCGTCATCGGTCCACTCGATACCGCCGCCGCGGGTCGGCTTCGCCTCGCTCATCGGACTCCTCCTTCACCCGGAAGGTTGCCTCAGGCACCGGTATCCCTCGCGGCCCGCCGTACGCGTGGCGAGCGCGCCGCCGACGGGGCACTTGTAGACAGATGGACCGGGATGTGGTGGCGGTCGAGCTGTACGGGTTGACCCCCGACGAGTTCACCGCTGCCCGGAACCACCTGGCCAAGACCGTCGGTAGCCACTGCTCGGACCGAAGCCCAGCGGCTCGGCCGGGCGCCCTCGCCGACGGTCGTGGACCGGCTCACCGAGACGCTCGAAGCGGCACTCATCGACCCCGGCGCCGCGCAACTGCTCCGCAGCGGTCAGTTCACCAGCGCACTTCGGCACGTCGGATTCGGCGTGCCAACGCGAAACCGCCCGGCTCGAACGGGGTCTGGACCGCAACCCGCACCGCTTCAGTAGCCAAGCGTCGCCGCGACGCCCAGCAGCAAAAACTCGCGAGAGGGTTAGTCCCCGGTCAGCTCCGCGTGCCGGCAGGTGCGTACGGCGCTGCGGGTTGCGGGCCGGTGCCGTCGTGGGCGGCGATCCAGGGGTCGTGGAGCCACATCTGGGTACCGCGGCGGCCCTGGCCGGAGTCCCAGGCGATGTCACGTTCGTAGGTCAGGACCGACTCGTCGGGTCCGATGACGACCCAGGTGTAGAGACCGCTGTCGTGGTGCATCTTGACCTTCATCCCGGAGACCTTGGCGGTGGTGCCGTCGGGCTGGGTGATGGTTTCGTCGTGCTGGTTCACCCATTCGACGGTGAGGCCGTCGACATGGTCGGGCGCCACCCGGCGCAGGAAGTCGAGGGCGAGCTGTTCGCTTCTGTCTTCGCTGGGGAGACGGCCGCCGGTCTGCTGATCGAGGCGGGTGAATCCGAGGATGGTGCCGGCCTGGTCGAGAACCACGCTCGCGTGAGGGCCACCGAGGCGGTAGCCGCCGGGTTGATGCCGGACGACGGTGACGGCGCGGTCGTCGTGGTGTTCACGGCGTACGTTGACGATTCCCCAGCTCGGCGGAAGCTGCAGGCCGGTGCCGTTGAGGGCTTGTGCCTCCTGGCGTCGTACTGCGTCCTGATCGGCTTTCGGCGATTCGATGGGGCTCGGCTTGGTGGTGGGCTTTGCTGGTTGGCCAGCGGTCTGGATGTCGGTGGTCCGGGTGTCGGTCGGCCCTTCGTCTTGCAGGGCGACGGCCGTTCCGGTGGTGGCCAGGACGGCGGCGACACCGGCGACGACGAGTGCGGTCGAACGATTCACGGTCTGCTCCTTACTGATCTATCTCCAACGGGACCGTTGGAAATAGCGTAGGCAGGTCCCCGGCATCTTTCAACGCAAGCGTTGGATATGCTGGCGGCCATGGCCTGGAACACCGCCGAGACCAAGCGCAAACTGAAGGACGCTGCGGTCGCCGAGTTCGCCGCCCACGGCTTGGGCGGCACCACGATGGAGCGCATCGCCCGGCGGGCCGGGGTCAACAAGGAGCGGCTGTACAGCTACTTCGGCGACAAGCCCCAGTTGTTTGCCACCGTGCTGGCCGACGAGCTCAACAAGGTCGCGGCCGCAGTACCGCTGCGTGAGCTGGACGGGCCGGAGGCGGTTGGAAGGTATGCGGCCGCCGTGTACGACTACCACTCCGAGCACCCCGAACTGACTCGTCTACTGCTCTGGGAAGGCCTCATGAACCTCCCCGAAGTGCCCGACGAGGAGACCCGCACGGATTACTACCGCGCCAAGGTCGCCGCGTTCGCCCAGGCCCAACAGGCCGGGCTGATCAGCGACCGACTCCCCGCCCCCGACTTGGCCTTCCTCATCCTCTCCCTGGCCGGCTGGTGGTACGCCGTACCGCAAATGGCCCGCATGATGCACGCCGACACCGCCGCCAACTCCGCCAAAACCGCCGTAACCCGAGCAGCCACCCACCTGGCTACGCCCTGAGCTGTTTGGTTACCGCTTCTGGCGGCTTAGCTACGGTCTAGGACAGGAAGCTAGAGTCAGGATCAGTGACCTGGAGTGGTGATCGGCCCGGACCATCAGGTCCGGGCCTTCGCCTTACTGGGGCCCGATTTGGACGCTCAGCGGCCATGATCTAGACTCGATCTCGTAAGAAAGCGGCGCGGGGTGGAGCAGCTCGGTAGCTCGCTGGGCTCATAACCCAGAGGTCGCAGGTTCAAATCCTGCCCCCGCTACGAAAGAAGGCCCGGACCATCAGGTCCGGGCCTTCGTTTTGCGTCGGGGTGGGTTGTCAGACACCACCGCCACTGAAATGTGTAGCTGCTCACACTGATCATCGAACCTGACGTGCCGGGCCTGACGGTGGAGAAGCACCGGGCGATGTTCGGAATGCGAGCTCAACTGCAGGGGGACGCTCGCGGTAGATCCTAGGTAATGAGCAGGCTGACGCGTAGGCCCAGGTGGTCGGAGGCGTACGGCGGGGTGGTGAACATCAGGTCGGCGGATTGGACGTTGATCGCGCCCGTGACCAGGACGAAGTCGATGCAGTGTGAGGTGCGGCCCGGCGGAAGGTAGGCGGCGTGGAAGGTCGGGGGACAGGCGCCGGCGTAGGCGTCGATCAGGTAGGCCTTGGCGATGAAGTCGCGGAAGAGGTCGCTCTCGCGGGGCACGTTGAAGTCACCGCAGACGATCGCCGGTCCTGGTAGTGCGTCGACGACGTCGGCGAGTGCGGTGAGTTGCTCGCGATGCGTGCGATAGAAGCGGTTCGACTCCGACCAGTCCCCGTCGACGTTGGCCTGCGGATGCGTGTTCACGACGTACGCCGAAGGCAGCCGGGTGACTAGGACGCCCTTCAGCCTGGTGAGGCCGGCCGCCGGAAGCCGAAAGTACCGCGTGTCCTGGACCGGCCGCCGCGTGAACGTCACCAGCCCGCCGGCTGGGCCAACAGCCGAGCGGCGGTAGCTGACATGCAGGTACGACGGCATCCACCTCACCAACTGCCTCAGGTGGTAGTACGTCAGCACCTCCTGGAAGTTGACCACATCAACATCGGAGTCCTCGAACTCCCGAGCGATTACCCCGTACCGCTCGCGCAACCGCGACCCCAGCACCGGCATCCCGCGGGTGTTCAAAGACGCGATGGTCAGCTGGTTCATACTCCTCCAGTCGGACTCGGAGTCAGGGTAGAGCCCCAGGCAGACCCGATGTGACTGCGGTGCGTCGTCGGTAGGTTCGGGTGGGTGATGACTTATGAGGTTCTGGTTCGGGGGGTCGACGCTATCGAGGAGGTAGCGACCAAGGAGGAGGTGGCGCGGGTGTTGTGCCCGGTCGAGGAGCATGACGGGCCGTGTGAGGTTCCGTGGGGTTTCTCGGTGGGGGACGACGGCGAGCTGGTGTTGGGGATCTATGCGTCGCCGGAGATGGCGGCTGAGGTAGCGGAGCGGGTGCGCCAAGTCGTCGCCGGGCACCAGGTTGTGCTCGCGCAGGCCGCTGCGGGACGGTTCGAGGAACTCGAAATGCAGCACCGGATCGAGCACGGCGGCTGATACTGGGCTAGTGAACGCTGTCGCCGAGGCCAGGAGCGCGTACGACGCACGCGCCTGGTCACGCGCGTACGAGCTGTTCGCAGCCGCGGACACCCTGGACGCCGACGACCTGGACCGGTACGCCGTTGCCGCCATGCTGCTGGGGCGCATGGACGAGTACTACGCCATCCGCGAGCGCGCGTATGAGCAATTGCTCGCACAACGGGACCTACTCGGTGCGGCCGGTGCAGCGCTCTGGAACGGGATGCAGCGGATGGTCTCCGGTGACGTGGTCGTCGGTGGCGGCTGGCTGGCCCGTGCTGCCCGGCTGATCGAGGAGGACGGCACCGACTCCGTACCTGCTGGCTTCCTCAGACTGAGTCAGGCGTTCGCAGCGGACGACCTCGAGCAGGCGGTTGCAATCAGCAACGATGCGGTCGTGGCCGGACGACGCCTCGGCAGTAAGGACCTGGTCGGGCTGGCGCTGCACCAGCAAGGGTTGCTCCTGCTGGAGGGCGGTCATACAGCGGACGGCCTGGCAAAGCTGGACGAGGCCATGGTCGAGCTCACCTCCGGCTCGCTTTCGCCGATGGTGACCGGCATCGTCTACTGCGGTGCGATCGCCGGCTGCTGGACGGTGTACGAGTTGCGCCGGGCTGAGGAGTGGACCGCGGCGATGACCCGGTGGTGCGACAGCCAGCCCGATCTCGGCAACTTCACCGGTGAGTGCAAGGTACGGCGGGCTGAGCTCAAGCAACTGCGTGGTGCCTGGACCGACGCCCGTGCGGACTTGGCTCGCGTCAGCAGCGCCGACGTGGACAGGTGGGCCGCCGGATGCGCGGCGTACGTCCGAGGGGATCTGGACCGGCTCCAGGGACACTTCGCGGATGCAGAGGAGTGCTTCACCGAGGCGAGCCGGCTCGGCTACGACCCGCAGCCGGGACTGGCACTGCTCCGACTGCAGCAGGGCAGTGTGCAAGCAGCCGCGGCAATGATCCGTCGGTGTCTGTCCGAGTCGCAGGACGACGGGAAGCGGGTGGAGGTCCTGTTCGCCGCGACAGAGATCCTGGTGGCGTCAGGCGAGCTCGAAGCGGCCACCGCCGCAGCCGACGGCCTCACCACGCTCGCCAGCAAGTGTCACAGCACCATCGTGCAAGCCCTTCAAGAACAAGCTCAGGCCATGGTCCGTCTCACGCAAAGTCCCGATGCGGCACTGACGCCGGCCCGGGCTGCTCTGCGCCGGTGGATCGAGCTACGAGCGCCGTACCAGGAAGCTCGCACGCGGCTGCTGATAGCGGATGCCTGCAGGGCGCTCGGCGACGCAGAGTCCGCAGACCGCGAAACGGTCACCGCCCGGCAAACGCTCCACGACCTCGGCGCGGTCACCGAGGCACAGAGGCCGGACGGCTTGCTTTCGCCGCGCGAGATCGAAGTACTACGTCTTGTCGCCACCGGAGCCACCAACCGCGCGATCGCGGCCCAACTGGTGCTGAGTGAGCGGACTGTCGATCGGCACGTGAGCAACATCTTCACCAAGCTGGGCGTCTCGTCCCGGTCCGCGGCGACGGCGTACGGCTTCGAGCACAAGCTGGTCTGAGCGGTACCCATTGCCGCCGTTGGGTGATTTCACCGACGCCACAGACCGCGGCGCACTCCTACCTTCGAGACACGTGACCGAAGGAGGGGACCATGAGGTACGAAACAGTTGTGATCG
This sequence comes from Kribbella sp. NPDC023972, assembly GCF_040639075.1. NCBI lineage: Bacteria > Bacillati > Actinomycetota > Actinomycetes > Propionibacteriales > Kribbellaceae > Kribbella > Kribbella sp. NPDC023972. The sequence goes on from NZ_JBEZZH010000003.1 coordinate 582,171, forward strand.
GGGCAGGGCAAGCCGGTCTGTCGGCCGGGTACCACCTCGCCCGGCGCGGCAAGCCGTTCGTCATCCTGGATGCGGCCGACCGGGTCGGAGGGTCGTGGCTCAACCGCTGGGACTCGCTGTCGCTGTTCACGCCGGCCAGTCGGGACAGTCTGCCCGGGGCCAGGTTCGGCGGCGGCTACACCTTCCCGTCCAAGGACGAGATGGTGGCCTACCTGGAGGGGTACGCCGAACGGTTCGGGCTGCCGATTCGCCTCGGAACCAGGGTGGACGGTCTGTTCCGCGAGGGGGACACCTACCGAGTCACCGCCGGCACCGAGTCGTTCGAGGCGGACAACGTCATCCTGGCGACCGGCATCCACCGAGTGCCGAAGATCCCCTCGTTCGCCGGCCGGCTCTCGCCTGACCTCGTCCAGCTGCACACCGCGGACTACCGCAACCCAGGACAGCTTCAGCCGGGAACGGTCCTCATCGTGGGCGCCGGGAACTCCGGAGCCGAGATCGGGGTCGAGGTCGGCAAGACGCACAAGGTCCTGCTTGCCGGCCGCAACGTCGGCTACCTGCCGATCGAGATGCGCGGCTGGCAGGGCAAGCTGCTGTTCCCGCTCATCTGGTGGGTCTGGGAGCACATCCTCACCGAGGACAAGTTGCCGGGGCGCAAGGTGCAGGCCGAGGCGCTCGAAGGTCACGGCGAGTTCCTGATCCGGCAGAAGGAGAAGGATCTGCTTGCTGTCGGCATCGAACGCGTCCCGCGCATCACCGACGTCGTCGACGGCCGGCCGCAGACCGAGGACGGCGTACTGCTCGACGTCGCCAACGTCATCTGGTGCACCGGCTTCACGCCGGACTTCAGCTGGATCGATCTGCCCGGCCTGGACTCGTCCGGCCGGATCGCCACCGAGCGCGGGTGTGTCACCGGGCAACCAGGACTCTACGTGCTGGGCCAGGAGTTCCAGTACATGTTCAACTCGCACACCGTCGGTGGTGTCGGCAAGGACGCCGCGCACGTCGTCAGGCAGATTGCTGCCCGCAACCTGTTGGCTTCAAGTGCGGTTTAACTAGCATGATTGGTGTCATGAAGATCGAAGGACAGATCCCGAGTCAGGCCGATGTCGACGCGATCCTGGCGCTGGTAGACGCCGTACAGGATGCCCAGAGCAAGGAAGACGTGGACGCGTTCATCGCGTTGTTCCGCAAGGACGCGCTGTGGGTGACCGGGCACGGCAAGCGGCTGTACGGGCGGGACACCATCGCGGAGTTCACCAGCCGGGTGCTGCCCGGGGCGACGAAGGACGCGTACGCCACCTACGTCCCGGACCACCTGCTGTTCGTCCGGCCTGACATCGCCGTCGTCAACGTCAACCAGACCTACGTGCGCCGCGACGGCTCCACCGCCGAGCTGCCGGTCGAGCACGGCAGCCCGGTCTACTTCCTCGCCAAGGACGACGACACCTGGCAGATCGCCGCGGCGCAGAACACCGTCGTCGTAGCCGAAGGCTGACTACTTCACCGCGAGTTCGCCGAGCTCGGACCAGTCGTCCTGGGGAACCTTGAAGTTGACGATGCGCGGCGTTTCCACCAGGTACGGCGGGAGCTGCTGCTGGGCAGCCTTGAAGTGCGCGGACATGACGTGGGCCGACGCGGCGTCTTCGTCGGCGAAGGCCTCGACCAGCACGTACTCGTCGGTGTCGTCGATCGAGCGGGACCAGTCGAACCACAGGCACCCGGGCTCGGCCCGGGTGGCCTTGGTGAACTCGGCGGTGATCGACGGCCAGTTCGAGGCGTGCTCGGACTGGACGCGGAACTTCGCGGTGATGAAGATCATGAGCTCGATGCTAGGCCGTGTCTGGCAATTCCCCGCCTACTGCGCGGCACTCGGCACGGCATCTCGCCGCACTGGAGCAAAGGCCACGATGGATCCGCATCGAGACCTTCGCTCCAGCACGCCGAGCTACCGCACCGAGCACCTGCTCGCGACGGCGCTGAATTACCAGACACGACCTAGTCGTCAGCGCAGCGTGAAGCCGGTGCCGAGCGGGTCGCGGGGGTCGAGGGTGAAGGTGGAGGTACCAGTTCGGTACGCCGCGCCCTCGACCTCCGTGATCACGCCATCCTCGGCAACCTCCACCACGCGACCCAGGAAGGTTGTCCCGACGATCGACTCGTGCCGCAGCACTTGATCGTCCGCCAGCAGGCCCTCGTCGTACAGCAGCGCCAGGCGCGCCGACGTACCCGAGCCACACGGCGACCGGTCCACCTCACCATCGGCGAAGATCGCGACGTTCCGCTGGTGCGGCCCGCCCTCCCAGGAACCGAGGTCGTCGTAGAAGATCGTCCCGTAGATACCGTTGAGTCGCGGGTCGACCGGGTGGACGGCCTGCGAGTCCAACGCCCACTTGATCTCACGCCCCACCGCGATCAGGTCCGCGTAGCAAGCGGGAATCACCGACAGGCCGACAGACGACACCGCGACGGAGGCGTAGAACGCGCCGCCGAAACTCACATCGGCCACGACAGCTCCACGCGACGTCGACACCGTCAGACCACGTCCGACGACGTACGACGGAACGTTGCGAAAGGCAACGCTCGACACCACACCACCGACGCAGGTGACCCGCGCGACCACCCGTCCGGACGGTACGTCGATCACCACATCCGTCGCCCCGTCAGGGGAAGCAGGCACCAGACCGCTCTCCACCGCCCAGGTACCGAGGGCAATCGTCCCGTGCCCGCAGGCCGTCGAGTACCCGTCCTTGTGCCAGAACAGTACGCCGAAGTGCGCACCGGAGTCGTTGCCTGGCACAACGAAACCGCCGTACATGTCCGCATGCCCGCGCGGCTCGTTCACCAGCAACTGCCGGACCGCGTCGACTTCGGCGGACGACTGGGCAAACACCCGCCGATCCGGCACCGACGCACCAGGAACCTCCACCGAAGTGACAATCCGGAACGGCTCCCCGGCCGTGTGGTAATCAACGGTCTCCACCGAAAGCATCAGAACCCCAAGTCCTGCCGAACCGACTCGAGCGCGTACGCCGACTGCATCGTAAGCCCAAGTCACAGTTGAACGCCGACGGTAGGACGCTTCTTCACCGACCATGATCCACGCGTTGATGTTGACGGCTGCGGGGTCACGCTCTCAGCCCGGCGACGCGCTGATCGCGGCTTCGGTGGTGGCGCCGGGGTGCTTCCTGATGGACGGTCCCGGGGCCGGCTCCCTGGCGTGAGGCGAGTGCGCTGAACAGACGTCAGCCGCTGTCGCCCGAGTGGGCAGCAGCGGCTGACGTTGCCTTTGAGCGCCTGAGGAGGGTGGTGCCCAGGTCAGGCGGCTTGCAGGACGCGGTTGCGGTTCTTCTGCGCCCAGACGGCCCGGCGCAGTTTCGCCCTGTCCGGATAGCCGGCGGCTCGGCCGATCATGTAGACGTCGTGGCTGCGCATCTTGACCATGCCGGCGACGTACCAGACGGGGTTTCCCTCGGCCAGCATCGCGATGATCATGTTCGTGGTGGCGGTGTCGGTGGTGGCGGTGGTGGTGTTCATTCTGACCCTCTCCTTTGGTCGCTCTCACTGATACGTCGGACCAGGGCGGCCGGATTCGACATCACCTCGACAACTTTTTCTCGGCTACTTTTCGACCATCGCCGATCACATCCCGCGACCCCACTCGTCCGCTTCGCCCTCCGCTCAGCTGCACCCGTCCACCACATCGCCAGCCCGGCCGGCAGCCTGGCTCACCACCCGGTACAACGCCGTCCACGCGCCAATCCGCGGTGTCTGTCGACCGGTCACACGCACGTCCCCGAGCCAAGGCGAGGCTGTCACGTGGACCGGCCCCACGCGCTCCCCGGGCAATGACCGCGGCCCGCCGCCACCTCTTCAACCCGGATCCGCAAACCACACCCGCGTCAACGCCCGGGTCACCAAGCCCTTCACCCGGCGCCGTGCCAGAGCGCTCGCCGAGCCAGTCGGCCGTACAGCTGACGCCTCTCTGGACCCGCCGTACGGCGCGCCCTGCTGGACCCGGTTGACACGGTGATCGGTGTGCGGCCGCGTTGCTGATCCGGGCCCGGCCGGCGGGGTCAAGGGGTTCTCCGGTTCCGAGCACGCCCGGGCGGTGAGGCTGCCTCGGTGTGTACGACGAGAACGGGCCGCCCTGTCCCGGAGCACGCCGCTCGGCTGCCGACCACGGTGATCCGCGAGCTGCTTCGCGTACCGGCCGAGGCGCGGACACGGACGCCGTGCTCATGCCGCCGGGCTGGAGGAGGCGGGGGCGCGGACCCACCAGTGATGGGCTGGGCCTTTCGACCCTGCCTCCGTGATGACCAGTTGAGGTCCAGTCCGGAATCCCCTTGTAGGCCAGGAAAACAGAGCGCCCCGATCAGAGATCGGGGCGCTTGTCCGTGTGGGTCCCGGGGGGAGTGGGACCACCACACGTTGGGGGGACTTGAACCGTAACCCGGTCGCGGGGTCATGTTCGAACCAAATCGCCGACCTCGTTCGACGAACGGCACGAAACCTGCGCTCAGCGGCTGACTCGGCGCCGGTACAGCGAGGTCGCCAGCGTCACCGAGAACAGGAGCAGACCAGTACACCAGGCGAGTGCGATCCAGCCGTTGTTCCCCATCGGTGTCCCGATCAGCAAACCGCGCACGGCCTCGATCACCGGCGTGATCGGCTGGTGCTCGCTGATCGGCCGCAGCCACGACGGCATCGTCTCGGGCTGGACGAACGCGCTGCTGAGGTACGGCAGGAACAACATGAAGAAGCTCAGCGTGCTGGCCGACTCGACCGACTTCGCGAGCACGCCCAGGCCGGCCGCGAGCCAGGAGAGCGCGAGGACGTAGAGAAGTAGCAGGCCGATCGCGGCCAGCCAGTCACCCGGTCCGCCGACCGGCCGGAAACCCATCGCCAGTGAGGCGAGGATGACGATCGTCGTTGACACCGCGTTACGCGCGATACTCGCAGTAACATGCCCGGTCAGTACGGCGAAGCTATGGATCGGCAGCGACCGCAGCCGGTCGATCATCCCGGTGGTCATGTCGTCCGCGACCGCCATCGCCGTGTTCGAGGCGCCGTACCCGCTGGTGAGAAGCAGGATGCCCGGGACGACGTAGTTGATGTACTCCGTGCCGGTGTTGATCGCGCCGCCGAAGACGTAGACGAACAGCGCCATCATCAGCATCGGCAACAGGATCGACACGAAACAGCGTGTCCACGTTCCGGCGCATCAGCCGCACGCACCGGTCGATCATGGTGACCACGTCGGACACCGCGGCGCCGGCTCCTTGATGTGACATTTGATCAGCTCCTATCGGCCTACGCGGTCAGCGCGAGGAAGACGTCGTCGAGCGTCGGCCGATGCGACGACACTCGTTCCGGCTGCACCCCGTTGTCCCGCAGTACGTCGAGCACGTGGTGCAGATGCGCCGCCGTCCCATCCGACGGCAAACTCACCGTCAACTGCTCAACCACCACTCCATCCCCCGCCCCTTTCCACTCAGCCGCCCCACCCGCCCGAGCCAGATCCACTCGACCCGCCCCGACGGGGTTCACCCCGCCTGCTCCCGGCGCCTCGCCACGGAGTGCGCCGGTTGCCTTCAGCACTTGCGGTTCGTCGGCGAAGCGGAGGTCGATGCGCTCGCCGCCGATCTGCGCCTTCAGTGCGTCGGCGGTGCCGGTCGCAACGACCCGGCCACGGTCGAGCAGCACGATCCGGTCGGCGAGCCGGTCCGCCTCCTCGAGGTACTGAGTGGTCAGCAGGATCGTGGTCCCGTCGCGGACGAGCTCGCCGATCGCGTCCCACATCGTCGACCGGCTGGCCGGGTCGAGCCCGGTGGTCGGCTCGTCCAGGAAGATCACCCGCGGCTGTGCGATCAGGCTCATCGCCAGGTCGAGCCGCCGCCGCATCCCGCCCGAGTACGTCTTCACCCGCCGGTCCATCGAATCGGTGAGCCCGAACCGCTCGAGCAGTTCAGCGGTACGGCGTTGCGCGGTGGGCCGGCCGAGATGCATCAGGCGGCCGATCATGACCAGGTTCTCCCGGCCGGTCTGGTTCTCGTCGACCGCGGCGTACTGCCCGGTCAGACTGATGACGCCGCGGACCTGGGCCGGCTCGCGCAGTACGTCGTACCCGGCGATGGTGGCCTGGCCGGCATTCGGCCTGGTCAGCGTGGTCAGGATCCGCACCGTGGTGGTCTTGCCGGCGCCGTTCGGACCGAGCAGGGCGAGCACAGATCCCTCCCGGACCTGTAGGTCGACCCCGGCGAGCACCTCGGTCGCACCGAACGACTTCCGCAACCCGGCTGCCTCGACGATCATCGTTCCCCTCCTTACTGCGTACTCGATACGCTAAATAGCGTAGCAGGTACGCTATATCTGCCCGCAACCCCTAGACTGAGGTGGGTGGAGATGAGTGAGCTGCCGGCCGATGTGGCGTTGATGTGGCGGTTGCGGGACGGCAGCCGGCGCGGTCCGAAGCCGTCACTGACCATCGACGACATCACCCGGGCGGCGATCGAGATCGCCGACGCCGAGGGGTTGGCCGCGGTCTCGATGGCGCGGGTGGCCGAGCGGCTGGGCAACTCGACGATGGCGCTCTACCGGCACGTGAAGAGCAAGGACGAGCTGCTCGTGCTGATGTCGGACGCCGCTCTCGAACGCCCCGAACCGCTACCCGAAGGCATCGACTGGCGGACCGGGTTGACGTTCTGGGCCAGCGGTGTCATGGTCGCCGTCCGCAGGCATCGCTGGTACTCGAAGCTCCCGATCACCGGCCCGCCGGCCGGGCCCAACAACCTCGCCTGGTTCGATTCCGCCCTCGGCGCGCTGAAAGACACCGGCCTGCCCGAGGAGGCCAAAGTCGGCGTGGTGATGGGCCTGATGACGTACGTGCACGGCGAGATCCGGCTGTCCCTCGACCTGGCCGCCGGGTTCGCCGACAACCCGGCCGCCTTCAGCCGGTACGGCGCCATCCTGGCCCGCGTGGTCGACCCCCGCCAACTCCCTGCCCTGGCCCGAGTGCTGGACGCCGGCGTGTTCGACACAGTCGAGGCCTTCGAAGAAGAGTCCGGCCAAGATTTCGACTTCGGCCTGCAGCTCTACCTCGACGGTGTCGAACGATTCATCGAACGGGTCTGTCAGGACAGCTGAATCACCGCGTCCGCGGCGGGAGCCGTCGCCGCGATCAGGCGGGCGTTGTGTTCGTCGGTGCCGTAGGTGCGGGCATGGGCTTCTTCGGGGGAGCGGCCGTATCGGCGGTGGCGGGCCTCGAGGCGATCGTGACGCAGTTGTTCGGGCACCTCGACGTACCAGCACTGGTCGAGCAGGGTCCGAACGGTTGCCCACGGCATCTGATCGAAGAGCAGGTAGTTGCCTTCGGTCACGATCAACGTGACGTCCGGTCCGACTCCGATGCTGGCGGCAATCGAATCCTCAAGCCCGCGGTCGAATCGTGGCGCCCAGATCAGCTCATCCGGTGCCTCCTTCAGCCTCTCGAGCAAGGCAACGAATCCGTACCCGTCGAACGTGTGCGGTGCTCCCTTCACCTCCGCGAGTCCGAGCTCCTCCAGCACGGACTGCGCGAGGTGATACCCGTCCATCGGCAACAACGCGACCCGATGACCGTCGGCGATCAGCTTCGCGGTCAACTGCTCGGCGTACGTCGACTTCCCGGCCGCCGGTGCCCCGGTGATCCCGAGGATCGATCGCCGGCCCCGCGTGGCGAGGTCGACGGCACGGTCGTAGGCGGCGGCCGGGTCCAGTATTTCCACCCCACGATCCTAGGCCGTGCCTGATGAGCTCCCCGCTGCGGACGGCCGACGCCATCGACAACACCCAGTCCTTCAGCCGGCGATCGAAGCGGGATCGTGGCGAGACAGCGCCAGGTAGCCGTCCGGGCGGATGAGGAACTCGTCGCCCTCTGCGGCGTGGTAGTGCTTGAAGGCTTCGGGTGACGTGTATGTCGCGTCCGGCGCATCCCGGCGTACGACCTCCACCGTGTCGCGGCTGAAGCGGAGCAGCGTCTCGTGCGGGCCGCGGAACAGGTCGAAGAGCCGCAGTTTGTTGCCCTGAGCATCCACCAGGGGTGCGTCGGGTGCGCGGTCTCCGGGCGCGATCGGGCGGGGGTCGGCCGGGTCGCGGTAGGAGACGTCGAGCTGGCGAGTGTTCTCGCCGCGCTCCATCGCGCTCTGGTCGCCATCGACGTACTGCTGCAGCAGTTCCTCGCTGATCCCCAGCACCCGCATCGCGTTGGTACGACGCTCACTCTCGTACGTCGCCAGCACCTCCGGACGCCCGTCGGCCAGCTTCCAGCCGAGGTTGTACGCGTCCTGGACACCCGTGTTGAGGCCTTGACCACCGGTCGGCGGGTGAACGTGCGCGGCATCACCGGCGATGAACACGCGCCCAACCTGGAACCGGGCGGCCAGCCGGACGTTCGGCCGCCACACAGTCGCCCAGGTCAGCTCGCGGAGCTTGGCCACACCCGGGCCGGCGTACTGGTCGAAGCGTTCCTGCAGAGTCTCGAGCGACGGATCCACCTGATCGTCGTCCAGCGGCGCGCCGAACTGGAACTGGTCTCCGCCGGACAGCGGTGTCAGCGCGATCCCTGCCATCGGATTGTCCCGCCTCGCGAACCAGTAGCCGTACTCGTGGTCGAGCCCGTCCGCGGCAACATCGCCGAGCAGCATCCGGATCGACTCGTCCGTCGTACCCTCGAATGCGATCCCAAGGTGCTTGCGGACGAAGCTCCGCCCGCCATCCGCACCGACCAGGTACTCCGCTTCGACCGTCTCACCGGTCGACAACTCGGCCTTCACGAGGTCGTCGTACTGGGTGAAACCGACGATCGCGGTGCCTAGCTCGACGCGTACGCCGTACTCGGCCAGCTTGTCGCGGAGGATCTGCTCGGTGCGCGACTGGCCGAGCATCCACGCATTCGGGTACGGGACGTCCGGAGTCGGGTCGAGGAGCGGAGCCATCCGGCGCTCGTCGACGAGCGTGCCATCGAGATAGACGTGCATCAGCGGTTGCGGCCGGCCTTGGCGCAGGACTTCCGCCACCACGCCGAGGTCGTCGAACACCTCCAACGTCCGCGGCTGCAACCCGTCGCCCCGGGATCCCTCGAAGTACTCCGTCGCCTTGTCGGCCAGACGTACGGCGATACCGCGCCGGGCCAGGTCAATCGCCAGGGTCAGGCCCGTCGGACCGGCACCGGCAATGAGAACTGTCATCCTTGTCTCCTTTTGGTGAATCATGATTCACTGAATCTTGATTCACTATGAGGGTCGCTAGGGTTCGGTGTCAAGGAGGTTCTGGTGACGGACGCGGTGAGCCGCCGGGAACGGGCGGCCGGGACCGAGGCGGCGTTGAAGCAGGCTGCCCGGGAGGTGTTCGCCGAGCGCGGATACCTGAACACGAAGATCACCGACATCACCGCGGCCGCGGGCCGGGCGACGGGATCGTTCTACAACCACTTCGCGAGCAAGGAAGAGCTGCTCGAGGCGCTGCTCACCGACATGCTCACGGCGGCGGACGACGTCGCACTCGACGATGCCGGTCACGACCCGGACCTCAGCAGGATCTCGTCGATCCGCTGGCACGTCGCGGCGTTCTGGCGGTTCTACCGCGAGCACCTGCCGGAGATGGTCGCGGTGAAGCAGGCGTCGATGGTCGATCCGGAGCTAGGCCGACGGCTGCGGCGGATCATGGCCGAGGACGACGCACACATGATCGACCATTTCTCGCGCCTGCCGAATCCGCCGACCGATCCGCTGGTGCAGATCTCGGCGATGAATGCGCTGATGGAGGGCTTCGCCTACACCTGGCTGGTCGTCAACCCGGCCGACGGCCGCACCATCTCCGACGAAGACGCGATCGACACCCTCACCAACCTCCTCCACCACGGGCTGGCTGGGCGAGGAGCGGACGGGCAGGCCATCACAACCGCGTGATGGCTGGGGGCCGTACGCGAGTACGCAGCCAAGCACCGCGATTGTGATGGCCTGGAGATCCGCCGCCTACTCCTCTGGGGGAGGCGGCTCGGCGCCTTCGCGTTCGTCGCGCTCGGCCCACTCGAGCAGGGTGTCCAGGGAGTAGACGTTGTCGTCGATGGTCTCGTGCAGATCGCCCAGCTCGGCGAAGCGCGCCGGCACGGTCTGGATCGTGAACGCCTTCGGGTCCACGTCGTCGATCTCGTCCCACCGGATCGGCGTCGAGACGGTGCCTTCGGGATTCCCGCGGACCGAGTACGCACTCGCGATCGTGTGATCCCGGGCGTTCTGGTTGTAGTCGACGAACAGCTTCTTCGGATCGCGGTCCTTGCGCCACCACGTCGTGGTCACGTCATCCGGGGCGCGCCGCTCGACCTCCCGCGCGAACGCCAGGGCGGCCCGTCGTACGTCGGAGAACCCGTACTCCGGCTTGACCCGGACGTAGATGTGGATGCCCGAACCACCAGATGTCTTCGGATAGCCCACGGCGCCGAGCTCGTCCAGCACCTCGTGGGCGACGTGCGCGACCCGGCGGACCCGATCGAACGGGCACTCCGGCATCGGGTCGAGGTCGATCCGCCACTCGTCGGGCTTCTCGGTGTCGGCGCGACGGGAGTTCCAGGGGTGGAACTCGACCGTCGACATCTGCACCGCCCACGCCACGTGTGCGACCTCGGTGACGCACAGCTCGTCCGCCGTCCGGTTGTACCGCGGGAACTTCACCCGCACGGTCTCCATCCACGGCGGTGCCCCGTGCGGCAGCCGCTTCTGGTGCACCTTCTCCCCGGAAACGCCCTCCGGGAACCGGTGCAGCATGCACGGCCGCTCCCGGAGCGCCCGGACGATCCCGTCGCCGACGGACAGGTAGTAGTTGACCAGATCCAGCTTGGTTTCCCCGCGCGCGGGGAAGTACACCCGGTCCGGATTGGAGATCCGGACCGTGCGCTCACCCACCTCCAGCTCGATCGCCGGAGTCTTCGCCTTCCCCGCCTTGGACTCAGCCATGCTGCCAACTTAACGGCCGTCGGGGACAACCGGCAGCAACTACGCCAGACGGGTCAGCCAGCCACGCTCGTCGGGGATGCGACCGTACTGGAGGTCCAGAAGGGTAGAGCGGATGGATTTGGTGACCGGGCCGACGCCGTAATCCACGGAGTGGTCGCCAATCGTCAGGTCTCCATCGGCCCAGGCCAGTCGGCCGATCGGGGTGATGACGGCGGCAGTCCCGGAGGCGAACACCTCGGTGATCTCACCGGTGCGTACGCCGTCCTTCCACTCGTCGGCCGAGACCCGTCGCTCCTCGACCGTGTGGCCGAGGTCGGCGGCGAGCTCGATCACCGAGGCACGGGTGACGCCGGCCAGGATCGAGCCTGACAGCTCCGGGGTGACGATGCGTCCGTCGGCGTACACGAAGAACATGTTCATGCTGCCGATCTCCTCGAGCCACTTGTGCTCGGCCGCATCGACGAAGGCCACCTGCTCGCACTGGTTGGCGACCGCTTCGGCCAGTCCGGCCAGGCTGGCCGCGTAGTTCCCACCGCACTTGGCCGCACCGGTGCCACCGGGCGTGGCGCGAATGGTCGAGGTGGTCAGCCAGATCGACACCGGCTTGGGGCCGGTGTCGAAGTACGGACCCGCGGGAGAGGCGATGACGCCGAACAGCACCTCACGAGCCGGCCGCACGCTCAGCGCCGCCTCCGTGGCGATCATGTACGGCCGCAAGTACAGACTGGTCTCGCCACCGTCCGATGCCGGCACCCAGGGCTCGTCAACTGTCACCAGCGCCCGGAGCGCCGCCACGAATGCGTCCTCGGGCACCTGCGGCAGCGCAAGCCGCTCCGCGCTCGCAGTGAACCGTGCAGCGTTGCGGTCGGGCCGGAACGCCCACACCGATCCGTTCGCGTGCCGGTACGCCTTCAGCCCTTCGAAGATCTCTTGCGCGTAGTGCAGTACCGCGGCAGCCGGGCTGACCGTGAGTGGTGCGTACGCCGTCACCTTCTGGTCGTGCCAGCCTCGGTCGGCCGTCCAGTTCGCCACCACCATGTGGTCGGTGAACGCCTGCCCGAACGCCGGCTTGGCCAGCACGGCCTCCCGCGTCTCCGCGCTGACCGGATCACTGCGCAGCTCGACCGCGAAGTCCCACGTGTCTGTCATCGTCACTCCGGGCACGTTACCCCCGTCACCGCCGTGCGCTCGACCCAGTGCCCACACTGCGGCGATCCAGGTACGCCTTACGTCCGAGGAGCTCCTGCAGGTCCCGTATCGCCGCGAGCCCCGGCTGTCTGTCGCGTACGGCGCTCAGCACTCGCGCGCCATCGTCGTACAAGTAATAGGTGTGCCACTCGTCCGGCAACTCGACCAACACTCGCAGAGCCAACGCGATACCTGCTGCGACCTCTCCGTCCACAACCAGGCACTCAGCCAACGCCATCTGCAGCCTGGCCCGCTCACCGAGCCACTCCTCCGGACACAGCTCGAGCGCCCGAGCCAACAGCACACACGCTGCCGCGCCATACCCCAGCCGCGCGCATACCCGTCCCTCAGCGCCGTGCACCTCGTACGGCGCCCAGTCGCTCAGCGGCCCGTACGACGTACTTGCCGACGGCAACTCAGCTGCGACACCGATCAACTCCTGCAGCGCTCTATGTGCTTGCTCCTGCAGCCCCAGCTCCGCCAGCACCAGCGCCTGGGCAGCGTGTGCCTGCGCAAGACACCCACCGCGAGCTGCATCCACAAGCGCCAGCCCCTCCTCAGCTGCCTCCAGCAGTTGCGTCAGCGGTCGTCGCTCGGCCAGTCCGCTGATCACCTGTTGAGCACACACCGCACTCCGGACCGACGAGTCAGCCGAGCGGTCCGCCGCCGTCCGAGCGGCCTGCCACCAGCGCTTCGCCGCACTCGCTTGCCCGAGGGCGGTCAACGTCTGTGCGGTAAGCACGCTCAGCTGCGCCGCCTCGACGGCAGACTGGGCCGGCGCCCGCGTCTGCAGGACCCGGAGATCGGTGATCAGCTCCGGCAGGAGGCCAACCGGCGGAACGCTCCGGAAGTCTCTGAGCGCCGCAATCGTCTCCAGTTGGCCGAACGCCGTGACGAGCCCGTGCCACGCCGCCTCCAACGCATCCCCCGGCCGGAAGGCCTCCGCCGAATCGGCCGGCTGCGTACCCTCCAACGGGTCAGCCGGCATGGACCGGCGCCGCCGCTCAAAGGTGCTGGTCAGCTCGGTGCCGGTGCCGAGCTCACGGTCGCAGAGCCGGGCCAGCTCGGCAGAGCCCGGTCGCTGGCCGCGCTCCACCTGCGACAAGTAGCTGTGGTCGTAGCCGACCCGCGTAGCAAGCTGCCGCAGACTCAAGCCGACCGCTTGCCTGCACTCCCTCAACTGCGCGCCAAACGCTGCCTCAGCCACAGGATCACCCCCGTTCGCAAGTACTGCGGTGCGTGCGGACGACAGTACAAGCGCTCGCCGACAAAGACCGCCCTGTGGTCTGTGGGCTGTTCACACAGCCCACAGACCACACCTGTTGCAGACAACGGGTGCCGAGCGAAGCTGCAGAAGTGAACACGATGCAGCGGCAGCCTCGACTCTTCCGGTTGGTGCGCCACACCGATGCATCTGGCGTGCGCGGCACAGGCACGCTCGCTGAAGGCGTGGAGTGGTCCGACGGCACGGTAGCCGTGCGCTGGCGCGGCCGCTGGCCCAGCACGTCCACCTGGGACGGCGGCATCGAAGCCCTCTTGGCCGCCCACGGCAACGGCGGCCGCACCCAAGTCCATTGGTACTCGAGCAGCCCACAGTCCGTCCGCAGCCGTCCGGCGCCCGCCGTCGTACCGACCGAACCGGTGTGGCTGCCGGCGCCGGCCCCCGACGGCTGCTGCTCCCGCTGCGGCCGGCCCTGGCCGTGCCCAGGCCTCTGCCTCGACAGTTGAGAACAGGTGTCAGCGACTGGCCGCGGCCAGCCAGGGATCCCGCAGGTGCCTACTGCGGGAAACCGCAGCGCAAGTGTGCGGGAATTACCCTTCCTGAAGAGTGGGTCCGCGCTGGTATGAATGAGGCATGACAGCGTCAACGACCCGCCCGGTGATCCTCACCGTGGACGACGACCCCGGCGTGTCCCGGTCGATCGCCCGCGACCTCCGCCGCCGGTACGGCGAGGAGAACCGCATCGTCCGGGCCGAGAACCCGGGACAGGCGTTGGATGCCGTCCGGGAACTCAAGCTGCGTGGCGAGCCGGTGGCCCTGCTGCTGGCCGACTACCGGATGCCCCAGATGTCCGGCATCGAGTTCCTCGAGGCCGCGATGGACCTGTTCCCGCTCGCTCGCCGCGTCCTGCTCACCGCCTACGCCGACACCGACGCGGCGATCCAGGCGATCAACGTGGTCGACCTCGACCACTACCTGCTCAAACCGTGGAACCCGCCGGAGGAGAAGCTCTACCCGGTGGTCGACGCGATGCTCGACCTGTGGAGGTCGACCCCGGAGCCGACCACCGACGAGACCCGGGTGATCGGACACCGCTGGTCGGCGCCGTCGTTCGCCGCCCGTGACTTCCTCGCCCGCAACGCCGTGCCATATCGCTGGTACGGCGTCGACGACGAGGAAAGCAAACGGTTGCTCGAAGCGGCCGGTGTGGACGGCTCGACCCTTCCGGTGGTGATCACGCCGGACGGCACCGTGATGGTGGCGCCGAGCGAGGCCGAGCTGGCGAGCAAGGTGGGTCTGTCCACGGCGCCCGCGTCGGAGTTCTACGACCTCGTCGTGGTCGGCGGTGGTCCGGCCGGTCTCGGTGCCGCTGTGTACGGCGCCAGTGAAGGGCTGCGGACCGTGTTGGTCGAGCAATTGGCGACCGGTGGTCAAGCAGGCCAGTCGAGCCGGATCGAGAACTACCTTGGCTTCCCGGATGGCGTCTCAGGTGCGCAGTTGACCGACCGGGCCCGGCGGCAGGCGGTGCGATTCGGTGCCGAGTTGCTGACGGCGCGTCAGGTGGTCGGCCTGGAGACGCTCGGGTCCGCTCGCCGGCTGCGGTTCTCCGACGGCAGTGAGATCTCGTCGCACTCGGTGATTCTGGCGACCGGTGTCTCGTACCGGACGCTCGAAGCCCCCGGTGTCGACGACCTGTGCGGCCGGGGCATCTACTACGGCTCCGCGACCACCGAGGGACCGAGCTGCACGGGCCAGGAGGTCTACATCATCGGCGGGGCGAACTCCGCCGGCCAGGCCGCGGTGTATTTCTCGAAACACGCCAAACGCGTGCATATGCTGGTCAGAGGACCATCGCTGACGGCGACGATGTCGACGTACCTGATCAATCAGATCGACGAGATCGACAACATCGAGGTCCATACCTGTACGCAGGTGGTCTCCTGCAAGGGCGCGGACCA
Source organism: Kribbella sp. NPDC023972 (assembly GCF_040639075.1). Lineage (NCBI taxonomy): Bacteria > Bacillati > Actinomycetota > Actinomycetes > Propionibacteriales > Kribbellaceae > Kribbella > Kribbella sp. NPDC023972. Next base: position 597,530 of record NZ_JBEZZH010000003.1, read on the forward strand.
CCTCGAACGGGCAACCCTGCGGAACAGTGCGACCGGTGAGACGCGCGAGGTGGACACGGAGTGGATGTTCGTGTTCATCGGTGCGGCGCCGCGGACGGACTGGCTGCCGGGTGACCTGCTCCGTGATGAGCGCGGGTTCGTGCTCACCGGTCCGGACCTGCACGGCAAGCCGCCGGGCTGGACGCTGGAGCGGGAGCCGTACCACCTGGAGACGAGCATGCCGGGCGTGTTCGCCGCCGGGGACGTACGGGCCGAGTCGGTGAAGCGGGTCGCCTCCGCGGTCGGCGACGGAGCGATGGCCGTGACACTGGTGCACCGATACCTGGAGATGCTCTGATGACTGTAGAGATCCAGGAGCCGCGAAGGCTGACTCCTGACGAGTTGCGCACGCTCTTCCTCTTCGAGTCTCTGACCGACGAGCAGCTGCAGTGGCTGTCCGAGGTCGGGTACGTCGAGTCGGTGCACGACGGGATCGTGTTCACCGAGGGAGATCCGGCCACGTGCTGCTACATCCTGCTGTCCGGTGAGCTCCGGCTCTGCAAGCTGTCGCACGGCGAAGAGGTGGAGATCAACCGGACCCGTCAGCGCGGTGTCTACGCCGGTGCCTTCAACGCCTTCTTCGGCGCCGACGACCGGAAGGCCTACACCGCAACGATGCGGGTGACCGAGCCGTCGGAGTTCTTCGTGATCAGCGCCGCCACCATGGCGACGATGATGAACACCTGGTTCCCGATGGCGGTGCACCTCATCGAGGGCTTCATCATGGGCATGCGCCGGACCAACGAGACGCTGGGGGAGCGCGAGCGGTTGCTTGCCCTCGGCTCCTTGTCGGCGGGTCTCACCCACGAGCTCAACAACCCGGCCGCTGCGGCAGTCCGGGCCGCGGCGACACTGCGGCAGCGGGTCGCGGGGATGCGTTCCAAGCTGGCGATGCTTGCCGACGGCACCTTGGACGCCACCAAGCTGCACCAGATCGTCGAGCTGCAGGAGGCGGCGGTCGAGCGGCTGGACAAGACGAAGGACAAGGACATCTCGCCGATGGAGCTGTCCGACGCCGAGGACTCGTTGACCGACTGGCTCGACGATCACGACGTCCAGGCGAGCTGGGATGTCGCACCGGTCCTGGCCGCGGCGGGGCTGGACGTGGCGTGGATGGAGGACGTGCTCACCGCGGTCGGGCCGAAGTACCTCGAGGGTGCCGTCCGCTGGTTGATGTACACGATCGACACCGAGTCGCTGATGAATGAGATCGACGACTCCGTGACCCGGATCTCGACGCTGGTCGGTGCCGCGAAGCAGTACTCGCAGATCGACAGAGCGCCGTACCAGGTCGTCGATCTGCGCGAGCTGCTGAAGTCCACCCTGGTGATGATGTCGGGCAAGCTGCAGGGGCTGGAGGTGGTGAAGGACTTCGATCCGGAACTGCCACCGATCCCGGCGTACGCGGCCGAGCTCAACCAGGTGTGGACCAACATCATCGACAACGCGGTCAGCGCGATGGGCGGATCGGGAACGCTGACGATCCGGACCAAGAAGGACGGCGCCTACGCCGTCGTCGAGATCGGCGACACCGGGCCGGGCATCCCACCCGAGATCCGGCGCCGCATCTTCGAGCCGTTCTTCACCACCAAACCCATCGGCGAAGGCACTGGCCTCGGCCTCGACATCTCCTGGCGCATCGTGGTGAAGAAACACCACGGCGACCTCCGCGTCGAATCCCAACCCGGCGACACCCGCTTCAAGATCGTCCTCCCGCTCGACCCCGAAAGCGAGGACCCCGACCTCCTCACCTAGCAGGCAGGCACTCGCGCCCTCCAGCCGGCACACCCGCGCTCGCTACCTGTTCAGCAGCTCGATCCGCAACGGCGAACTCATCGGCGAACGCTGAGCTGGGCGCGGTGTTGTCGGTCGGCAACGCTGGGCTGGGCGAGCTGACGACGCTGAGCTGGGCGTCCTGTGCCGGTCGGCAACGCTCGGTTGGGCGCGCTGGCGACGCTGGGCTGGGCGTCCTGTTGTCGGCCGGCTCTGCTGGGCTGGGCGCCGTAGTGACGGCGCTGGGCTGGGCGGCCTGTCAGTTGGGGAACGCTGAGGTGGGTGGTGTTAGTCCTGGCTCTCCTTGGTCGGGGGTTGGGGGGTGTCGTTGCGGTCGGAGTCCGGTTGCGCGCCCTCGTCGTGCCGGACTTCCTGGCCGGTGAGGTTGACCTCGCCGCGTTCGAGGGCTTCGTTGACCTCGGTGTCGGTGACTTCTGCTGGGTCCTCGTGGGTCGAGGGAGTCAATCCCTCGTAGGGGCCACTGGGGCTGGTCATGGCCGTCCTCCGTTCGTCGGCGCTGTACACATCCCCAGTGCCCCACTACGAGCAGGTTCTATCCAGCCGCGGCCCGAGCGGCGTTGACCAGGCCGGCGCCGAAGAACGAGTTGTGGTTGGCGCTGCCGTAGCAGCGTTGCCGGTCGTCGTCCTCGTCGATCGGTTGCCAGTTCGCCGGACAGGCCAGCGGAGTCGCCGTACGCTGCAAAGCTGATGCGACCGCCCCCGGCGACCAGCCGGGATGCCTCTCCACGATCAGAGCCGCGACGCCCGCCGCGTGCGGAGCAGACATCGACGTGCCGTTCAGGTAGCCGTAGCGGGCGCCATGGTCGACAACGGTGATGCCGGGAAGTGCAGGCTCGAGCGGGTCGAACGCGTCCCAGATCACCGATGGCGTGTTCGGCAGGGCAGCCAGTACGGCGTCCTGCACGGTGCCGGTGGCCGAGAAGTAGTCGCCCCCGGGTGCCGTGACCTCCACGACGCCCATACCGACCGAGGAGTACTCCGCGATCACTGTGTCGTAGCCGGGGTATCCGACCGGTCCGGTGGCGGATACGGTCACCACACCGGGCAACTCGGCCGGTGCGACGCGGCAGTTGTTCCGTACCCGGCGAGTCTCGGCAGAGTCCGGCGGGTAGTCAGGGCTGATCTCGTCGATCGTCGGGTGCTGCAGGTCGTCGGCCTCGTTACCGGCCGACGCCACCAGCAGAACACCGCGCTGTTGGGCGTACCGCGCAGCGGCCTTCAGCTCCTGCAGCATGGCCCGTTGTCCGGCCTCGTTCTGGCAGTAGTACAGGTACGGGTCGGCGAACAGGCTCATGTTCACGACGTCGAGGCGTTGGTCGCCGGCGTATCGGAGCGCGGCCGCGACGGAGTCGCCGAAGCAGTAACCCTCCGCCGTGCAGGCCTTCAACGCCACCAGTGTCGCTTCCGGAGCGACACCCGCGACACCGATGCCGTTGATCGGCGACGCGATGATCGACGCCACGTGAGTCCCGTGACCGTAGAAGTCCCGCAGCGCGGCCTTGTTCGTGCAGCTCGTGGCGACCTCTGCCGGCAGCGCGGTCGGCGTACCCGGGCGGATGAACGAGCAGGACGCGGCCAGGTCGAGGTTGGGCGCGATGTCCGGGTGCGTTGCGTCGATGCCGCTGTCGATGACACCTACCCGTACGCCGTCGCCGGTGGCGTTGGCCCGGGCCGAGGCGTCGGCGTCGATGATCGCCATGTTCCATTGGCAGGCCGCGAGTGGTTCGGTGCTCGGAGTGTCGTAGACATCTCCGAACAGGTCCTCGCAGATGGCCAGCAGTTCTCCTGGTGTGGCAGCGGTGACCCCGGTGGGGGCAGCCGCTGCGGAAGCCTGACCCGCCAGACAGAGTGTGGCGGTCGAGATCAGCGCAACTACTGCGCGACGAATATTCATGGGCAACCTTCCCCCTCAGCCGATTGCTATAAGTGGGGACGGTACGCCGAGGAGGCTTCTGCCGGAAGTGGAAGTGACCGCACACTGCCCGCACCCGTTCGGCATGGACACGGTGCGCGCATCCTCGGTTCCTCTCCGTGCTGATGCGGCGGGCGGCCGCCGCCTGACGCGGTCAGCGCAGGGCGGTGCCTTGGGTGTGGGTCAGGAGGGTGAGGTCGCTGCGCGTGGGAAGCGATTCCCAGTCGCCAGTGGCGGTGACACAGAAGGCGCCGGAGGTGGTCGCGCGGTCGAGGCGGTGTTCGGGGGAGAGTCCGTCGAGCGTGGCGGAGAGGTAGCCGGACACGAAGGCGTCGCCGGCGCCGATGCTGTCGACGACGGTGACGGGGAGGGCGGGGCGGTGGATGGTTCCGTCCGCGGTGTGGGCCCAGGCGCCCTTGCCGCCGGCGGTGACGATCACCTGGTTGATGGTGCCGGCGGCGACGAGTTCGCGTACCGGGTCGGCGGCGTCGGTGAGGAGGTCGAGTTCGTCGTCCGAGGCGAAGACGGTCTGGACATGGGGAAGGAGTTCGCGCAGCGCGGTCGCGGCCTCGGCGCGGGACCAGAGGCGGGCGCGGTAGTTGACGTCGAGCGAGACCTGGACGCCTGCCTCGAAGGCTGTGCGTACGGCGGCCAGCGTCGCGGCGCGGGTGCTCTCGGAGAGGGCCGGGGTGATGCCGGTGACGTGAAGCAGGCGTGGTCGGGTGGCCTCGATCGCGGCGATGGTTTCGTCGGGCGTGATGGTCGAGCCGGCCGAGCCGCGACGGTGGTAGCTGACCCGGGTGATGTCGTGCGACGGCTGGTCGAACGCGATGAAGCCGGTGAACGACTCGTCCGAGAACCGCAGCCGGCTGGTGTCGACGCCCTCGGCTCGCAGGGTGCGCTGGATCAGCCGGCCGGGCTCGTCGTTGCCTACGGCACCTAGCCACGCGGCCTGATGGCCGAGCCGGGACAGGCCGATAGCGACGTTGCTCTCCGAACCCGCGATCGACAGGTGGGCGTCGCCGCCGAGCCGCATCGGGCGGGCGGTCCGCAGCGAGACCATCGTCTCGCCGATGGTGAGGAGGTCGGTCATCATGGGCGAGGGGCGTCGACGGCGGCGAGGAAGTTCTTGGCTCTCTCGGCCAGGGCGGATTGGGAGCCGCCGGTGGCGGCATCGCCCAGGAGCGGGGAGGCTACGCCTACTGCCAGGGCACCGGCGGCGAGGTACTCGGGGGCGCTCTGGGCGTCGACCCCGCCGACGGCGATGAGCGGCGCATCAGGGAGTGGGCCGCGGAGCTCGCGGAGGTAGCCGGGGCCATAGACCTTGGCCGGGAAGATCTTGACCGCAGTGGCGCCGAGGTCCAGAGCGGCGACCACCTCGGTCGGGGTGAGGGCGCCGCAGAGGACCGGCAGGCCCAGCTCGACGCTGCGGTGGGCGCCGCGGGTGATCGCCGGCGTGACCGCGAAACCCGCGCCGGCGGCCGCGACCGCGTCGGCCTGGGCGGGGGTGACGACGGTGCCCGCGCCGATCAAGATGGACGCGTCGTACTCGGCGCGCGCCTTCGCGATCGCGTCGACCCCGCCCGGAGTGGTGAGCGAGATCTCGAGGGCGGTGATACCCGCGTCGACGAGGGTGTGAACGCACTCCAGAGCGCGGTCGGGGTCGTCGGTGCGGATGATGGCGAGCACCTTGCGGCGCTGGAGTTCGGCAAGCAGATCCATGATTCCTCCTCAGGGCTCACGCTATTGGATCGATCAACACATAGGACGTCCCATGTCCTTGGTTTTGGACACGGGGGAAGTGGAGAAGTTTCGGAGTAAGCAACACCGCCCGTTGTTTACTTTCCGTTGCTTTGGAGGCATCCGCCCATGCCCAAACGCCTCAGCTTCCTCCCCGCGCTCGTTCTCCTGATCCCTGTCCCGCCGGCCGCAGCGCGACCAGCCACCGAGCCGCAGCAAACGGTCGAGCCAACCGCCATCACCCAGACTGTGCTCTTCAACAGAGGTGACGCGGGATACGGCTGCTACCGGATTCCCGCCATCGTGAAGACCAAGGCCGGGACCCTGCTCGCGTTCGCCGAAGCCCGACGGGCCTGGTGTGCGGACTCTCAGGAGATCGACCTGGTGATGCGCCGATCCGACGACGACGGCCGGACCTGGTCGCCGACGCAGATCGTGCTCTCCGGGACCGACTCCGACCCGAACGCTGTCGCGACCCGCGGCAACCCGGCGCCGATTGTCGACTACGAGACCGGCCGGATCGTGCTGCTCACCACTATGGATCCCGGTACGACAAGCCGTCCGCGTACGCCGTACGTGCAGGTCAGTGATGATGACGGCCGGACGTGGAGTAAGGCCAGGAACATCGCTGGCGAGATCGACGACCCTGCCTGGGGCTGGTACGCGACCGGACCGGTGCATGGCATCCAGTTGACCCGTGGTGCGTACGCCGGACGGTTGGTCGCCGGCACCAACTACGACAACGGCAGCGGCCGTGCCGCGGGGCAGTTGGTCTACAGCGACGATCACGGCGAGACCTGGCACAAGGGTGCGACCGACCTGCGCTCCGACGGCGCCGTACCGCAGGAGATCAGTGTCGTCGAGAAGGTTGACGGCGGCATCTATGCCGTTGCCCGGAACAACGCGGGCGCGGCCGGCGCCAGCCGGATGTTTGCGGTGAGCAACGACGGTGGTCAGACGTACGTCGCGCCGTACGCAACGATCGCCGGGCTGACAACGCCCGTCGTGCAGACCTCGCTGCAGCGGCTGCGGGCGGTCGATCGGGGCGACAAGTACAACCGCATCCTGTTCGCCGGGCCGGCCGATCCGGAGCGGCGCCGGTACATGACCATCCGGTCCAGCTTCGACGAGGGCAGGACCTGGCAGTCCGTTGCTGAAGGCACCAGGATCACCAGCGATTGGTCCGGGTACTCCGACATGGCCATCCTGGACACCGGTGAGATCGGGCTGCTGTACGAGGGCGGCACGGTGGACGCGCGTGACCAGATCCGGTTCGCGCGCTTCACCGAGACAGACATCGGACACCCGGACGCGCCACTCGGTACGACGACGCCCGACGTCTCCGGGTTCGGCAACCACAGCTACCTGCGCGGCGGGACGACCGCGGTCACCGGGAAGTTCGGGCAGGCCCGAGATCTCGACGGAGTCGACGACGCGATCCAGTTGCCGTACGCGGAGTCGCTCGCCGTCGGCGCCGGCGACTTCACCGCGATGGCGTGGATCAAGTACGACGCGAGTACGGCGTACCAGGCGATCTTCTGGGGCTACGGCATGAACGAGTTCTCGCAGTTCTGGCTTCGGGCCGAACCGGCGGACAGCAGGATCCGCGGTCTGATCACAACCAACGGCAGCACCGCCTCCGTCGCCACGAGCAAGGCCTACAACGACAACGCCTGGCATCACGTTGCTCTGCAGCGAAAGGCCGGCACGTTGTCGATCTGGGTCGACGGCGTCCAGGCCGCCAGTGTCGCGGCCCCGACCGGGTCGGTCAGCCCGGCGCGGCCGTTCAAGATGTACGTCGGCCAGCGGCTCGACGGCGCGCATCACTTCGACGGGTCGATGGACGAGGTCCGCCTCTACAAGCGGGCCCTGACCGCGACGGAGCTCAACAGCATCCGGACGACGAACAGCACCACGGTGGCGAACGCCGTACTCGATCTGCCGCTCGGATAGCACCATCACACCGGCCGGGCGGACACGGTCAACCGCCAGGTCAGCTCACCACTCGCCGGTACGACGGCCGCGTCGCCCGGGCCGGCTTCCGCGAGATCGACGACCCGGCCGAGCATCGGCTCCACCCCGAGACTCCGGTACGGCGCTCCGATCGGGAAGCCGGCCTGATTACGCCACAACGCAGTGGAGACTGGTTGCCCTGGGCAACTCAATTGCAGCGTCAGGACGGCGCCACGGTCTTCCACGGAGACGGTCGGGCAGTCGACCAGGACGGCGCCGATCGCGGTCCCGTCGGACGGTCCGTAGACGTTGAGTTCGAGGGAGGTCGGCCAGGTGTCGGTGATCCACGGCGCATCGGTGGGCCCGTCCCAAGGCTGGTTCCAGAGGCCGCCGTGGTCAGGTGTACCGCGGACGGTCGGGAAGCATTCGTCGAGACCCCCGGCGTCGATGAAGGCGGTGTGACCGGTGCGGGGTCCGTTCAGCAAACCTGGTCCCTGCCAAAGCCACTCACGGCCCGCCAGCACCAAGGATGTCCACCGACCACCGTCGGCGGCATCGATGGTCACCATTCGGCGAAGGAGCCGTCTGGGTGGGTCCAGACCGGGTTGCGCCAGGTGTGACCGGTCTTGTCGGCGGTGCGGACGGCGGCCTCGTCGACCGTGATACCCAAGCCCGGCAGGGGATTCCACTCGGCGTGACCGTTGACCCAGGTGAACGGTGCCGGGTCCGTCACGTAGGACGTGAGGTCGCTCGCCAGGTTGTAGTGGATGCCCCGGCTTTGCTCCTGGATCAGGAAGTTCGGCGTAGCGAAGGCGACGTGTAAACTCGCGGCGAGCGAGATCGGGCCGAGCGGGCAATGCGGCGCCAGCATTGCCCCATGCGTGTCGGCCAGTACGGCGATCCGCCGAAGCTCCGAGATCCCACCGGCATGCGATATGTCGGGCTGGACGACCGCGAGCCCCGCGTTCAGCGGCGCCACGAAGTCAGCACGGTGATACAGGCGCTCGCCGAGCGCGAGAGGCACAGTCGATGCGCCGACCACCTCGGGCAGATGCGCGATGTGCTCGGGCAGCACCGGCTCCTCGACGAAGAACGGCTGCAGCTCCTCGACCGCACGCAGGATCCGCCGCGCGCCGGCCACGCCGACCCGGCCGTGCAGGTCGATGGCAACATCACGAGTGTCACCAAGCGCACTTCGCGCGGCGCTCAGCCGCGCGACGATGTCGTTGATCTCGGCAACAGACGGCGACGGCTGGATCCGTCCGCTGCCGTTCATCTTGACCGCGGTCATCCCGGCCTCGACCTGCTCGGTGACCTGGTCGGCCACTGCGGCCGGCTCGTCACCACCGACCCAGGCGTAGACCCGGACACGATCACGCACCCGTCCACCGAGCAGCGCTGCGACCGGAGCGCCGTACACCTTGCCGGCGATGTCCCACAACGCGTGGTCGAGCCCGGCGACCGCGCTGCTCAGCACCGGTCCGCCGCGGTAGAACCCGCCTTTCGACAGCACCTGCCAGTGCCGCTCGATCTGCAACGGGTCCTGGCCGATCAGGTACTCCGACAGGATCTCGATCGCGGTCCGGACGACCTCGGCCCGTCCTTCGACCACGGGTTCGCCCCAGCCGACGACACCGTCGCTCGTCTCGATCCGGCAGAACAGCCAGCGCGGCGGAACGAGGAACGTCTCGATCCTCTCGATCTTCACGACCGCCGCCGCCCGCGACGCTTGGAAGTCGTCGAACGCACCTCGGTCAGGTCCTCGGCCGCCTTCGCCAGCAGCTCACGCATGGCCGACTCCGCCGCGGCCGGGTCGCCGGACCGTACGGCGTCCACCACCCGCCGGTGACTCGGCACCGGGTCATCCGACGGCTTCAGCTTGTGCACGAGCCGGTCACGGCCGGCCAGCCCGGTCTCCATGATCACTTCCATCTTGGTCAGCAGCTCGTTCCCCGTTGCCGCCAGCAACGCCCGGTGGAACGCGAGGTCGGCGGCGACCGCGGCGAGATCATCGGTCGCCGACGCCATCTCCTCCAGTGCCGTGTCCAAGGCGTTCAGGTGCGATTCCTCCGCGCGCAGGGCGGCCAGCCGGGCCGCGGCCGGTTCGACGATCCCGCGCACCTCGTGCAGTTCCTCGAGCAGCTCCGGCCGTACGTCGTCGTCGAAATGCCAGCGGATCATGTCCGCGTCGAGCAGGTTCCAGTCCGACCGCGGCCGGACGAAAGTGCCGCGCTTCTGCCGCGCGTCGACCAGCCCCTTGGCCGTCAGCACCTTCAACGCCTCGCGCACCGCGGTCAGGCTGACGCCGAGGTCGGCCTGCAGCTCGGTCACGTTGATGGTCGCGCCCTCCGGGATCTGCCCGGACAGGATGCGCTGCGCCATCACCTCCACGATCTGCCCGTGCAGTCCCCGCGACACGCCGCGCTGCATCCCCGTCACACCGCTCTCCCTCATGCCGAGTCCTTCACCGCGGACCAACCACCGTCGACGACCAGACTGGCGGCGGTCACGTACGACGCTTCGTCCGACAGGAGGAATGCCACCACCTGCGCTACTTCGTCCGCCCGGCCGAGCCGTCCCATCGCCGTCGCCTGCGCACTGCGCTCCCTGCCTTCGGCGCTGACACGATCCCACGCGGCGGTGTCGATGGGGCCTGGAAGCACAGTGTTCACCCGGATGGAACCGCCGTACTCGACGGCCAGTTGTCGTCCTAGTGCCACCAGTGCCCCCTTGCTGGCCGCGTACGCAGGATGCCCGGGAATCCCGGCCAGCGCGTGCACGGACGACACCAGTACGACGGACGCGAGGTCGTCGTACAAGGTCTGGAAGCCGAGGAACGCGGCGGTGAGGTTCACGTCGAGCTGCCGTTGCCAGGACTCGGGTGCGAGCTCGTGGGCCGGGTGGACGTCGACGACGAAGGCGTTGCTGACGAGCCCGTCGATCGGCCCGAGGTCATCGCGGCCACGCGACCGCACCTCGGCCCAGGTTTCGGGCGACGCGACATCACCCAGTACGGCGATCGCCCGGCCCGGCATCTCCTTGCACGGCTGTACGTCGACCTGCACCACCGAAGCGCCTTCGGCCAGCAACCGCTCGACACAGGCAGCGCCGATCCCGGACGCGGCCCCGGTCACCGCGATCACTCGCCCGTCCACCCGCACCCGCGCCTCCCTCAACCCTGCATCGATGAACGAGGCTCCAGTTGACCGTGGTGCTGCTGTCACGGTCAAGCGAATTGCTCGTAATTTACGAATTAATATTGACAGCTCGGTTTGCTGGTTGCAAGATCCTCGCAATAGAGCCCGTCATCCGCAGCCGGAGCCGCCGATCGAGCTGGGAGCTGTCCAGGAGGAACAGATGACAGGTGGTCGATGGCTCGGCGCCGTGGCCGCGAACATGAGGAACTGGGCCCGCTGAAGTGTCGCCGCAGAAGCCGAACGTCCGGTGCGAGCCGTTCGCCGGACCGAGATCAGTTGCTGATAGCAACATCATTCGCAGCCACTACAACAGAACGAACAGCGAGGGAGAGCACCATGGCTGACATGTCCCGCCGCAATTTCCTGCGGTCCGCCGGAATCCTGGGCGGCGGCGCGGCCGTCGCGACTCTCCTCGCATCTTGCGGCGACAGCGACACGAGCGATGCCGTGCAGTCCGGCGCCGTGAAGCTGGACTTCTGGACGCACGATCCGGGCTATGTGAAGACCTACACCACCTCGGCGAACAACGCGAACGCCGCGAAGGCCTTCCCGTTCACGTTCTCGCTCGCTGTCACGTCGCTCGCGGCCGACGCTGTGGTCACCAAGCTCATCGCACAAGCGCAGGCGAAGAAGGGGACTCCGGACATCGCGGGCCTGGAGGTCAGTCAGTTCCCTCGGATGATGAAGCAGAACATCGCGCCGTCGGTCCTGGTCGACTGGTCGGCGGAACTCAGCGACGAGCAGAAGGGCGACCTGCTTCGACTGGCTGACTACACCGTTGACGGCAAGGCGTACGCGCTGGAGTCCGACACTTGCCCGACGGTCCTGTACTACCGCCACGACCTCTTCAAGAAGTACGGGATCCCTGAGGATGTGGAGACCTGGGAGGAGCTGCAGACGGCGGCGAAGGCGGCCCTGCGGGCCGGCAAGGCGCTGGGTATCTGTTGTAACGGTCAGCCCGGGGCTGCGCTGGGCACGTTCCGACAGCTCTACCAGCAGCGAGGGCTGAACCTGTTCGACGAGAGCGGCAAGCCCTCCATCGACACGCCCGAAGCGGTCGAGGTCATTCAGTTCATGGCCGACGCACTCAAGAGCGGTCTGTTCACGATGGTCCCGGATCCCTACGGTGCGCCGAACGGGGCCGCGCTCAAGTCGGAGAAGCTGATCGCGACCTTCATGCCGAACTGGTACAACGTGTACGGCCTGCAGGCGAACGTTCCGAAGCAGAAGGGCCTGTGGCGGGCGCGCGTGCTGCCGAAGTTCAGCGCCGGCGGCGGGATCGGCGCCGCGCTCGGCGGCACCGGCTTCGCGGTGGTGAAGGACAAGCCGAACACGAAGGCCTCGATCGACTTGGTGAAGCACACCTATCTCACCAAGGAGGGGCAGCTGCTGCGGTTCAAGACCGCGGGCTACCTGCCGACGATGAAGTCGTTGTACGACGCGCCGGAGTTCAACACCTACGCCGACCCCTACCTCGGCGGGCAGAAGGTGTTCCCGATCTACAAGCAGATCGCCGCCGAGGCGCCGGCCTACCACCAGAGCGCCGAGGCTCCCAAGCTGATCGACACGCTCGGCGGCGCGATCCAGAAGGCACAGACCGGTGCGATCAGCGCTGCCCAAGCGGTCAAGGACGCGATGGCGGCCTACGAGAGCCAGACCAAATGAGCGACACGTTGTCGGTGTCGCAGTCGGCCCAGGCTGCCGGGCGGCCCGCGGATCACCAACCGCCGGCGCGGCGTCCGGTGCGCTTCGGGCCGCGGATCGCGCCGTACCTGTTCATCTCGCCCTTCTATGTGCTGTATGCCTTGTTCTTGGTCGTGCCGATCGGTGCCGGCGCGTACCTGTCGTTCACCGAGTGGGGCGGCTTCGGATCACCGCAGTGGGTCGGGACAGCGAACTTCGACCGGCTGTTCTCCGATGGAGATTTCTACCAGTCGCTGCGCAACACCGGGATCTACGTGGCGCTCAGCGTGGGTGTGATCGTGCCTGCAGCGTTGCTGATCGCACAGGCACTGAACGCTCGCGGCCTGCGTGGCCGGGACATGTTCCGGCTGATCTACTTCACGCCGGTCGTGCTGTCGCCGATCATCATCGCACTGGTCTTCCAGCTGCTCTACGACGGGAACTTCGGGCTGCTCAACGCGGTGCTCGATGCAGTCTTCGGATTCGGTGGGATCGACTGGCTAGGCGATCCCACCTGGGCGAAGGTCAGCGTATCGATCCTGGTGGTGTGGCGCTGGACTGGCTATCTGACGATCTTCTTCCTGGCCGGGCTGCAGGCCGTGCCCCGTGAGCTGTACGAGGCGGCCGAGGTCGACGGCGCCAACGCGCTGTCCAGGTTCTGGCATGTCACGCTGCCGTCACTGCGGCCGGTGACGGCCTTCGTCGTTGTCGTCGTGCTGGTCGGCGCCGCGCAGATCTTCGAGGAGCCCTACCTGCTGACCGCGGGCGGGCCGGACGGAGCGACGATGTCGGTCGCGCAGTTCGTCTACCGGGCCGCGTTCGAACGCCAGGAGATCGGGTACGCCGCCGCCTCCGGGTTCACGTTGTTCGTCATCGTCTTCGTGCTCGGCCGGCTGGCGAACTGGGCGCTTGGCGTCGGAAGGAGCACGTGATGGCCTTGGCAACTCGGGCAGTCCCCGCCGGCCGGACCACCTGGTCGCGCCGGCCCGGCGGCGGCCGGATCGCACTCTACGCGTTCCTGGTTGTGCTCGCCGCGGTGTTCATCCTGCCCATGCTGTGGGCGCTGTCGGCGTCGTTCAAGAACCGCGCCGACATTTTCCAGTACCCGCCGAAGTTGCTTCCGTCACCGGCCACACTCGTGAACTACGTACGCCTGATCGAGGAGCAGCCGTTCGTCAGTTGGTTCGTCACCACGCTGATCGTCGCGGTGGTATCGACTGTGGTCGCCGTACTGGTGTGTTCACTCGCGGGCTTCGCCTTCGCGAAGTACCGCTTCCGGGGCAAGAAGACGCTCTTCGACATCATGTTCTCCTCGCTGGCCATTCCGTACGCCGTGATCGTGCTGCCGTTGTTCGTCGTCCTCACCCAAACAGGGCTGACCGAGCCGTTCTTCGCGATGATCGTGCCGTGGGTGGCGCCGGCGTTCGGCATCTTCATGATGCGCCAGTACATCGAGCAGACCGTGCCCGATGAGATACTCGAGGCCGGCCGAATCGACGGTTGCACGGAATTCGGCATCTTCCTTCGCCTGGTCCTTCCGCTGATGCGTCCTGCGCTGGGAGCCCTTGCGGTGTGGAACTTCCTGAACAGTTACAACAATTTTCTGTGGCCGCTGATCGTGGTCTCCGACCCCAATCGATACACCCTGGCGCTCGGACTGGCGACCGTGTACGGCGCCGAAAGCCACCAGGTCGACCTCGTGCTGGCCGGGTCCGTGCTGGCCGCCATCCCAGCACTGATGGTGTTCATCGTGCTCCGCAAACAACTCCTCGACGGATTGACAGCAGGATCGGTGAAGAGCTGACATGACCGATGCCATCACGACACGGTCGATCCGGGTGACATCGCCCCCGCGGCGGACACTGCCGGCGATCATGGGCAGCCCTGGCTCCGCGCCGCGCGATGTGGCCGCGAACAAGCAGTACCTGGTGCGTTCGGGGCGGCCGTGGATTCCGGTGATGGGGGAGTTCCACTTTGCCCGGTATCCGGCAGCCGAATGGGCCGGTGAGCTGCGCAAGTTGCGCAGCGGCGGGATCACCGTCGTCTCGACGTACGTGTTGTGGCACCTGCACGAGGAACGCCGCGGCGAATTCGACTGGTCCGGTGACCTGGACCTGAGGCAGTTCGTCGAACAATCCCACCAGGCAGGGCTCGCCTGCTGTGTGCGGATAGGCCCGTGGGGGCACGCTGAAGCCCGGTACGGTGGGTTTCCCGATTGGCTGATGTCGGCCGACTGCACGCCGAGGACCGACGATCCCGCCTACTTGGCGTTCGTCGAGACGTTCTACCGGGAGATCGCGGCGCAGATCGACGGTCTGCGCTGGGACCAGGGCGGTCCGATCATTGCCGTACAGATCGAGAACGAGCTGTATGACAACCCGGCCCATATCGTGACGCTCAAGCAGTTGGCGCGCGACGTGGGGATCGACGCGCCGCTGTGGACAGCCACAGGGTGGGGCTATGCCCAGTTGCCGGACGGCGAGGTTCTCCCGCTGTTCGGCGGCTACGGCGAGGCGGCGTGGGACACCGCATCGACTCCGTGGCCTCAGCAATCCCGCTCACATTACTTCTTCAGTTCCGGCCGCGACGATGACTCCATCGGAGCGGACCTTCGCGCACCGGATGACGTCGTCAAGGTGAGACAGCACGGCATCATGGACCCCTCCGGGTATCCGTTCGCGACCTGTGAGCTCGGTGGCGGGATGTATACGTCGTACCACCGCAGGCCCTGGATGCATCCGGAGGACATCGCCGCGCTGTCGCTGGTGAAGATCGGCAGTGGATCGGTCTGGCAGGGCTTTTACATGTACCACGGCGGGACGCAGCGGATCGGGCGCGACTCGACGTTTCAGGAGTCCCATGCCACCGGCTATCCGAACGATTGCCCGGTCCGCACCTACGACTTCCAGGCGCCCATCGGCGAGTACGGCCAGCTCCGGCCACACTGGGCGATGTTGCGGAGACAGGCCAACTGGCTCACCACAATGGGCCACGAGCTGGCTCCACTCGAGTTGCAGCTGCCGGCCGACGCGCCCGTCGATATGGCCAACACGCGGGAACTCCGCTCGTGTCTGCGTACGGATGGCACCGAGGCCTACCTGTTCGTCAACAACCACCAGCCGGTGGATACATTGCCCGACCATGAGGCTGTGCAGTTCCACGTAGAGGTGGCGGGCCGGCAGATCGTCGTACCGGAGCGACCGGTCACGATCCGGTCCGGTGACCACTTCGCGTGGCCGCTGGCGCTGACTGTCGACGGCGTCAGGCTGCTGGGGCTGACCGCGCAGGTGCAGGGAATGGTCGATCTCGACGACGGGCCGTTGCTGATCTGCTTCCAGACAGCCGGGATCCCCATCGAGTTCGGGGTCGACGCCGCTACCGTCGACACGGTAAAAACGGATGGACGCGTCACCCGTGAGGCGGACGTGATTCGGGTGTGCGGCCTCGTACCTCGTCCGCGGTGCGTGGTGGAGCTGGCCGGTCCGGTGTCGACGGTCCGGATGCTCTTGCTTGACGACGAGTCGTCCCGCCAGGCATCAGTGGAACAGTTGGCCGGGCGGTCGCGACTCGTCATCAGCCCGGTGCCGGCGATCAGCGACGGCGTCGGTCTCGAGCTTCAGCCGTCGTCGGCGGACGTCTCGACGGCCACGGTCAGAATCGTTCCGCCGGTGAAGGGTGCGACAGGCGACACCGGCCGGCTGGAAGCCGTACCGGACGGATTGGCCGGGCTCGTCCAGGTCGATCTGCGTGTCGGCGAGCCGATGGAACTCAGTCCGAGTCTCGTCCGTCCGGCCGCAGCATGGGCGCCGTCGAACGACGTGAGAACTGGGAGGGCGTCGGCTCCCGACGACGAGGCGTTCGCGGCCGCTGCGGTATACAGCTTGTCGATCCCACGTGAGGCGTTCTCCGCCGACCACGACATGCTGCTCGAGATCGACTGGATCGGTGACGTCGGCCGGCTCTTCATCGGAACGGAACTGGTCGCCGACCAGTTCTGGTACGGGCCACGCTGGGAGATCGGTCTGCGTCGGCTGGCCGACCGCTTGGTCGGCGACACCCTCGACGTCCGGCTCGAACTCATGCCGTGGCACCGTGAGGCGCCGGTGTTCGTCTCCGAGGCGGCCCGTGCCCTGCTGGCGGCGTGCCGCCCCGAACACGTTGCCGATCCCGGCTTGCAACTCCTGGCGCTTCGATCGGTACGGCTCATCCCGAGGCCAGTGACACGGCTCGAGTTACACCCGTAGACCGTTTCGACCGAGGAGCAACCGCAGTGAACTCCGTGAGATCCGTCCACCCACGTCTGCCCGACCAGTTGACCATCACGTTGTGGGACTTCAGCTGGTACACCCGGACCGGTCCAGGGCAAGCCTTCGAGGATCTGGATCGTGCCTTCGGCGAGGCCGTCGAGCGCGGTTACAACACCGTGCGGATCTGCGCGATGCCATTCCTCCTCTTCGGATCCCGCCTGCCGACCGACGACCTGGCCTTCCAGGGGCTCGGTGGCGACTACGCCCAGCGCACCCGCTGGTACGACGTCACGGCGACCGAGGGCTTGAACGGCCGCGACCATCTCGTCGTGCTGTTCGAGGCCGCGCGACGGCACAACTGCTACGTGATCCTCTCGAGCTGGGAGTTCCAGCAGAGCTCGTCGATGTCGGCCGATCGCCGCTGGTGGGACGCGCTGCGCGCCGTTCCGGCCGAGGACCGCACCACCGTACTGGCGGAAAGCCTCGCGGACATGGTCGATTTCCTTGCTGAACGCAACCTCTCGGACCGGATCGCCTTCGTGGAACTCCACAACGAAGTGCAGTACGGCTACCTTGCCGACGTACTGACCGACGAGTCCACACCTCGCGTCATCGGCTTGCAGGATTCGCTCGAACGCGGAATCGATGTGTTCAAGGCCCGTCAACCCGAGCACCTCGTCACAGTCAACTACGCCCGCGTGCCAGTGGGGGAACTGCGCGGCTTCCCGCGCAACGCCGACGTGGCCGTCTTCCACCCCTATGTCTACGGTGTTCTCGATGAGCTCCTGGACACCTTCGCCCTCCGTGACGGGCGCCGCCCGTTCCCGCAGGAACTCGCACGCCGTGAACTCCTCCGTGACGACGCTCCCGATCTTCATCAGTGGGCGCCGCCGAGCGAGGACAGTTGGCGGCTCGAGGCGACCATCGTGGGATCGCGAGAGGTTTACGTGCACGACTGGTGCGATCCGGAGAAGTGGGACCGCTGGCTGTACGAGCGCTACGCACTCCACGCTGCCGAGATGCGGTCGGTTCTCGAACTCTGGATCGACGCCGCCATGGACACTGCCGCAACCCACGGCATTCCCCTCGTCTTCGGCGAGGGCTGGGTCGGGTACACACCGCTGTACGGTCGGTTCGAGGAAGGCCCGGTCGGCGCCGAGATCTGCCGCCGGGCAGCACGTCTGTCGGCCGCGGCGGGTGCCTGGGGAACGGTCGTCTGCTCGAACGCCGCGCCGCACCACCCGATGTGGAGCGACGTCACTTTGCAACAGGAGGTGAACGCGATCTTCCGGTCGGGCGCGAGCTGATCGGCGCTCGCCTCCGTGGGCGGGCCCGCGACGGAGCGTTACCGCGGCGAGGCCAGGCGCGGGAGCGACGGCCGGAGGCTTCGCGGGACCCCCGGCCGCCACCTGGTTATTTGATCAGATCTTTGCCTTGTTGGGCAGGCTTCGGCTGAACGCCCGGCCGGCGGGTGTCAGATTCCTTCGGACTTCGGCGACTCGCCGTGTGCTCGTGACATGTCGTTCATTCTGCGCCAGTCTCATTCTGTCGGAAAATGCTTGCTTGGACAGTTGAGGAGACATTTGTGCGCAGACTTCGCCGCCCCCGCGCCATCGCCGCCGGGCTCGCCACGGTTCTGACCGCCGGCCTGGCCCCGGCAGTCGTGAGCACCGCGTCCGCTCCCGCCGCCGAGGCTGTGACCCCATCGGTACCGGTGCAGCTGGTCTCGATCACCGATTTCCACGGCTACCTGCGGCCGCCGTCACCCGCGGACGGCGGAACCATCGCCGGCCCCGACGGCAAGCCTCAGGTCGTCGGCGGAGCGGCGTACCTGGCCACGCATCTGAAGAACCTCCGGGCCGGGAAGCCGAACTCGATCTTCTTCGCCGACGGTGACAGCTTCTCCGGCTGGCCGTTCGAGGTCGACGCGCACGCGGACGAGCCGACGATCGAGGTGCTGAACGCGCTCGGCGTCGAGTTCTCCAGCGTCGGCAACCACGAGCTGGACGTGTCGCGGAGTTTCCTGGTCGACCACATGGCTCGCGGGAAGTGCTTCGGCACGGTCGGCGTGGACAGCTGTTTCACCGACTCCACCGGCCGCCGCTTCCACGGGGCCGACTTCACCTTCCAGTCGGCCAACATCGTCGATGCCAAGGGCCGGCCGATCGTGGCGCCGTACACGATCCGCTGGGTTCGTGACCACGGCCGCGCGTATCCGATCGGCTTCATCGGTCTGACCGTGCCCGACACTCCGGTCGGCTCGACGTCGTACCAGCCCGAGCTGAAGGCGCTCGACCCGGTCGAATCCGCCAACGCGGCAGCGGCGGAGCTGACGAGGAGAGGCGTGAAAGCGATCGTGCTCAACATGCACGACGGCGGTACCGACGGCTCGGCGACGTACGACAACTGCGTCAACCCGAGCGGTCCGGCGATCGACCTGGCCCGCAAGGTGACGCCTGAGATCGACGCGATCGTCACCGGTCACTGGCACGCGGCGTTCAACTGCAGCATCCCGGATCCGGCCGGCAACCCGCGCCCGGTGGTCGAGGCCGCGAACCACGGCCGCCTGATCAACGAGATCAATGTGCAGCTCGACAGCCGGACCGGTGAGGTACTGCGCGACCGGACCACGTCGACCAACCACGCGGTCACCCGTGACGTCACGCCCGACCCGAAGATCCAGCGCATCGTCGACTACTGGACCGCGGCCGGGGACCGCAAGTACGCCGAGCCCGTCGCGACCATCACCGGCGACTTCACCCGTACGGCGAACGCCGTCGGGGAGAGCACCTTCGCCGATCTCGCGGCCGACGTACACCTGTGGACGGCTCGCCAGAACGGTCACGCCGACCTCGGCCTCATCGCCGCCAAGCCCGCGACCGGGTCGACGGCTCTACGTGGCGATCTCCTGGTTGCCAAGAGCAACAAGCCGGGAGATGCGGACGGCCGGGTGCTGCTGGGGGAGTCGTGGGACGCGTACGGCTACGGCAACCCGGTCCTGACAGTCAGCCTCACTGGTGCGCAGCTGGACGCCGTACTCGAGCAGCAGTGGCAGACGCAGGCGGACGGCACGGTGAAGTTCGCACCGTTGGCCGTGTCCGGCAACGTGGCCTACGCCTTCGACGCCGGCAGCCCGGTGGGTCAGAGGGTCGACCCGGCCGACGTGAAGATCGACGGCGCCGCGCTCGACCCGGCCGAGACCTATCGCGTCGCCGCGCTGGCCTACACCGTGATCGGTGCAGACGGATACTCAGCCTTCAAGAGCTCCACAAACCCCGTCCGCAACAACACCGATCACGAGACCTTCGCGGCGTACCTCAGGACGCACAAGACCCTGACGCCGGCACCTCTCACGCGGGTGACTCAGAAGGGGTCGTAGCGCGCGTCGACGGCAGAGCCCACCGGGTGCACGACGCACGAGTCCCGAGCATGGTCGAAGCGGTCAGCCGATATCTCGCCTCCTGAGTCCGGATGGCGCATAGTCGTGGTGTGGTGCTTGCATTCGAGGGGGACCTGGAGTTCGACCCGGCCTTGTTCGAGGTGCGGCGGGGCGGCGTTGCGGTGCCGTTGGAGCCGCAGGCGTTCGATGTGCTCGCCTATCTCGTCTCGCATCGTGATCGGGTGGTCCCGAAAGAGGAACTGATGGACGGAGTCTGGGGCGGCCGGTTCGTCAGCGAGACGGCCGTCACCAGCCGGATCAAGCAGGTACGGCGAGCCCTCGGCGACGACGGCCACAGTCAGCGGATGATCCGGACCCTGCACGGCCGGGGGTACCGTTTCGTCGCACCGGTCGAGGCGCGGGCCGAGCGGCCGTCGATCGAACCGATCCGGTACACCGTCAGCGACGGTCTCCACATCGCGTACCAGGTCACCGGTGGTGGCGAGCTCGACATCGTGTTGATTTCCGGGTTCGTGTCGCACCTCGAGTTGGACTGGGCCGATCCGCGCCACGCGCATTTCCTGCACCGGCTGGGGTCGTACGGCCGGTTGATCCGGTTCGACAAGCGGGGCACCGGGATGTCGGACCGGCCGTCCGGTCTGCCGGATGTCGAGACGCGGATGCACGACGTCCTTGCGGTCATGGATGCGGTCGGCTCGCGTCGGGCGGTCCTGGTCGGCTACTCCGAGGGCGGGCCGATGGCGATCCTGTGCGCCGCGGCGCACCCCGAGCGCGTCGCGGGGCTGGTTCTGTACGGCAGCTACGCCAAGCGGGTCTGGTCGGAGGACTATCCGTGGGCGCAGACCCAGGAGGATCGGGCGGCCTACACCGACGTACTCGTCAACCGATGGAACTGGGAGGCGGACATGCGGTTGCGCTGCCCGTCGGCCGACGTACCGATGCAGCGGTGGTGGGCACAGCGGATGCGAGCATCCGCGACACCGTCCACTGTGCGGGCGCTGATGGACATGAACTCGCTCGTGGACGTCCGGGACGCGTTGCCGGCGGTGCGGGTGCCGACGCTGGTCCTGCACCGGGTCGGCGACCCGCTCGTGGACGTCGGGGGAGCGCACTTCCTGGCCGAGCACATTCCCGGCGCGCGACTGGAGTTGCTCGACGGTGCCGACCACTTCGTCTCCGGGAACCCCGATCAGATCCTCGACTCGATCGAGCGGTTCGTGCGAGATCTGCCGGACAGGACAGGCCACCCACTTGCGCTGGCGGCCGTTGCCGCGCCGGCCGGACCGGGAGCCGCTGACCTGGCATCGAGTCTGGTCGAGGCGGGCGGACGCCGCTGCTCCGGCCCCGCCGGCCGGACGGTGGTGCTGTTCGACGGTCCCGCCACCGCGGTGCGCGCCGGACTTGCTCACCTGCATGGCGCCGACAAGCTGGGTGTCGCGATCGCGGAGGTTCGGCGGGACGAAACCGAGCTCGACGCGTACGGCGTAAGGACCGCGATCGCACTCGCCGATCAGGCCGCGCCGGGTGAGTTGTGGCTGACTCCGGCAGTGTGTGACCTGCTCGCCGGTTCCGGCGTCGTGACCGAGCCGGCCGGTTCAGCCGAACCGGTCTTCCGGGCGGTCGCAACGCAATGACGGCCGGCCTGCCCGGACAGGACAGACCGGCCGGTGGGGAGTGCTCAGGCGGTCGCGACGTCGATCGTCACCGGCACGCCGTGCGTGATCACGTCGTACACCGCTGAGCGCCGACGCGACTGCTCGACCAGTGCCGCCAGCTTCTCTGCGTCGGCGTCGCCCTTGACGTGGAAGACGACGCGAATCGCCTCGTACCCATTGCGTACCTCCGGGTCGAGTCCGAGGATGCCCAGCAGGTTGATGTCGCCCTCGACCGTCGAGGTGACCTCCTCGAGGTCGATGCCCCGGGCGGCGGCGATGTTCGCCAGACCGCTGGTGAGGCAGGCGGCCAGGGCGTGCAGCAGGTGCTCGGCCGGTGTGGGACCGTTGTCGCCTCCCACCAGCACCGGTGGGTGGTCGGCGTCGAACGTGAAGTCCGCCGGGCGGGCGTTCTCCTGCCCGGCCCCGAAGAACCCGTTGATCGTGCCGCGGTTGTGCGTGCCACTGATCCACCGATTGGTGGCGCGGAACTGGAAACGGGCGATCTCGGGCTGGGCCTTGACCGCGTCGAGCGTGGCGAACAGAGCCTCGGTGTTGACGCCGTTGCGCCGGCTGTCGGTCTTGGTGTCGGTCATGGTGCTGTTCCCTTCAACGGAGGTGATCAGGCGGCCGAGCTGGCCGGCTGTGTACTGAGAGCCGGAAACGAGGCCAGCTGGTCGGCCTCGCGTTCGAGCGCCTCGCTGAGCTGGAGTTGCAGCTCGACGAAGCGGTCCGGCGGCGGGAAGGCGGTCAGCGCCCGGGTCACGTCGAAGATTTCGCGCGCCATCGCGTTCCGCGTCTCCTGGTACGACGTCATCGCGGCAAGCTCAACCGATGGTTCGTGGAGACTGCGGTCGATCGCGGTGGCCAGCAGCTCCGCATCACGGAACGCATCGGTGATGCCGTGCCCGGTGATCGGATCCCGGTGGTAACCGGCATCGCCGACCAGCGCCCATCCCGGGCCGTGGGACTGGCGAAGGTAGTTCGGCAGATCAGCGGTCCCGCGGACCCGTTCGGTGATGCGGCCGGCGCGGACTCGACGGCCGAGGTCGGGCACGAGCCGTTCGAGCTCGTCGACGAATGCCGCGATGCGTCCGGAGCCCGCCGTACGCACCGGGTCCAGGAGGGGCGTCGGCCGGATCAGCCAGACACACGCGGCGCCGTCATGTGTCGGGAAGACACCGGCGAAAGTATCTGGCGCGATGTGGAACTCGTAGGTGTCCGAGCCGAGACCGGTCACGTACGTGTAGAAGACCGCACACGGTGAGGTGAACTCTTCCAGCGTCCGCGCGCCGAAGTACCCGGCCATCCGTGACCGCCGGCCGTCCGCGCCGACGACGATGCGGGCCGGCAGTTCGACGCGGTCGCCATTCGCGGAAAGGCCGACGACGCCGGTGACCCGCCCGTCGTCCGATCGAAGTACGCCGGTCGCGGTCAGGCCGGTCCGGAGCTCGGCGCCCGACTCCACCGCGGCGTCGGCGAGCAGGCTGTCGAGCAGCCGGCGACGTGGCGCGACCAGCACATCCACGCCGGCGCGCGGCTTGATCCGCCGTACCTTCGCCTGTCCTTGAAGGTCGAACATCACGTACGTGACTGCCGGCGCGCGGCTCGCGAGGACGCGATCGAGCAGTCCCCAGCGGGACAACTGGACCACACCGCCCCGAGCGATTCCGTGCGTCGACAGCGTGTCGCTCGGCAGTGGCGCCTTGTCAACCGCGACGACGTCGTGACCCATCCCGGCCAGCAACATCGCGGTCGCCGCCCCGGCACACCGCGTCCCGACCACCACAACGTCGTACATCTCCCGCCCCCATCTCCGATCGATGAGAGGACTCTGCGGCGGGACGCCGTCCGAAGCTTGGCGGCGAGGTGGAGACCGGATGGAGGACCGGTCTCCACGATTTCTCCACATTTCCACCGCCCGGCCGTCAAGCCGGCAGGCGGGACCAGGTCGACCGTTGTGTCATGACGACTCTTCTCGACAGGACAGCACCACCGGCTGCACTCGCGCTGCGTGACACCGCCTCGGTCGCACTCGGCATGGTCGCGTTCGGCGTGACACTGGGCGTCACGATCTCGGTGCTTGGCTTCGGCACGCTGCCCGGACTGGTCGGTGCGCCCGTGGTGTACGGCGGGAGTGCCCAGCTCACCGCGGTGACGCTGGTTCATCAGGGGACCGGGCTGGCTGTCGTTGTCGCGTCGGCGGCCATCGTGAACTCGCGCCTGCTGCTCTACAGCGCGTCGCTGTCGCGGCGGTTCAGCGGTCAGCCGACCTGGTTCCGATGGCTGGCGCCGCACTTCGTCATCGACCAGACGTATCTGCTGTCGAGTGCCCGGCCCGATCTCGACCCGCGGACGTTCCGGTGTTACTGGGGCTGGCTCGGGTTCTTCGTTCTGGTGGTCTGGTCGTCGTCGGTCGCGATCGGCATGGTCGCCGGCCCGGTGTTGCCTGAACTGCCCCACCTTGTCTTCGTCGGCACCGCCATGTTCCTGGGCATGCTGGCGCCGCGGCTGACGAACCGTCCAGCCGTCGCGGCCGCGGTGGCGGGGGGACTCGTGGCCGCCGTGGTGGGTCTGATTCGCCCGGAACTCGGCATCGTCTGCGGAGCGATCGCCGGTGTCATGGCCGGATCGGCGGTACGGCGATGACCGCCATGCTGTCGATGCTCCTGCTAGGGGCAGTCAGTTGGGTGTTCCGCATCGCATTCGTCACTCTGCTGCCGGCGGAGCGTCTGCCGGCGCGACTCCAGACCGGCCTCGAGTACCTCGCCCCGGCGGTGCTCGCGGCAATCGTGGCCGTGGAGCTCAGCTCGTTGGTTCGTGATGCCGAGCCCCTGGACGCGATGGTTCTGCTGGCGGCGGGTTCCGTGATCGGACTGGTCGCCTTTCACACCCGCAATCTGTCCCTCGCCTGCGCGCTGGGCGTCGGAGTCGTGCTCATCGTGGACTACCTGCCGTGGTGAGCAGGGTGCCGGACCGCCAGGCCATCACAATGTGCGCCGGGCGGCGGCGCTCCCGCTGCGGGCGCGGTGGGCGGGACAGATGTGATGGCCTGGAGGTCCGCGCCTCACCGGCCGCGGTGTCGCTGGGCGAGCTCTTTCAGGTAGAGGGCGCTTGCCTTGGGGGTGCGGGTCTGGGATTCGTAGTCGACGCGGACGATGCCGAAGCGTTTGGCGTAGCCGTAGGCCCATTCGAAGTTGTCCAGCAGGGACCAGGCCAGGTAGCCGCGGATGTCGGCGCCTTGGCGGATGGCCTCGGCGACGGCCGCCAGGTGGGTGGTGAAGTAGGCGACCCGGTCGGTGTCGTTGACGAAGCCGGTGGCGTCGGGGTGGTCTTCGAAGGCCGAGCCGTTCTCGGTGATGACCATGGGCAGGCCCGGGTAGTCACGGCTGATGCCGACCAGGAGGTCGGTGAAACCTTCGGGGACGATCTCCCAGTCCATCGCAGTGCGCGGCTTGTCCAGTGGGACGGTGCGGCTGACTGGCCGGCCGTCGTCGTCGACCGTGCGGCCGTCCTCGGTGAAGCCGGTGAACTTCTGGCTGAAGTAGTAGTTCACCCCGAGTACGTCGATCGGCGCGGAGATCAGCTCGAGATCGCCGTCGGCGACCGGCAGCTCGACGCCTTCCGCCGCGAGGTCGGCGACCACGTCGGCTGGGTAGCGCCCGTGGACGAGCGGGTCGAGGTAGATCCGCCGGCCCATCCCGTCCGCACGACGGGCCGCCTGGACGTCCGGCTCCAGAGGACTCGCCGGGTACGCCGTCGCCACGTTCAGCGTGATACCGATGTCCACCTTGCGCGGTGACGCCTCACGCATCCGGACCGTGGCGAGGCCGTGCCCGAGCAACAGGTGGTGGACCGCCGCGATAGCAGCCGGGTACTCACGCCTGCCCGGAGCATGAGCGCCGTACGCGTAGCCGAGCATGGCCGAGCACCACGGCTCGTTCAGCGTGGTCCAGGTGTCGACGCGATCGCTCAAGGCGTCGAAGACGAGCATCGCGTAGTCCGCGAACCGATACGCCGTGTCGCGGACCGGCCAGCCACCCGCGTCCTCGAGGTCCTGCGGCAGATCCCAGTGGTACAGCGTCACCCACGGGTCGATGCCTTGAGCAAGCAGTTCGTCGACGAGCCGGTCGTAGAACGCGATCCCGGCCAGGTTGACCGGGCCCTTCCCGTGCGGCTGCACCCGCGGCCACGCCACCGAGAAGCGGTAGGTGTCCAGCCCGAGCTCCTTGATCAGGGCAACATCGGCGGGCATCCGGTGGTAGTGGTCGCAGGCGATGTCGCCGGTATCGCCGTTGTCGATCGCACCGGGCACCCGGCAGTAGGTGTCCCAGATCGACGGTGTCCGGCCGTCCGTGGTGACCGCGCCCTCGATCTGGTACGCCGACGTCGCGACACCCCACCGGAATCCGGCCGGCAGATCCAGTTGGGGCGCCGGGACAGACGTTGTGCTGCTCATCCGCGTCCTCGCTTCGCTCCGGGCGCGGATGAGACACGAGATGCGCTGTGTTCGATGATGAACTCGGTTCGCTCGTTCATGTTCGCCTTTCAGACAGAAGTGAGGTCAGCCGACCGGGACGCGGCCCGGCAGCCAGCAGGCGACGGAACGACTGGGATCGTTGCGCGCCGACGGGACCCCGAGGATCGGGATCTCGGCCGAGCAACGGTCGAACGCGTGCGGGCACCGCGGATGGAAAGAGCACCCCGACGGCATCCCGCGCAGATCGGGCGGCGACCCGGGGATCCCGGCCAGCTCCCGGCGCGGACCACGCAGCGCCGGGAAGGACTTCAGCAGCCCTTCGCTGTACGGATGCAACGAGTCCTTGTAGAGATCGGCCGATCGCGCTTCCTCCACGATCCGGCCGCCGTACATGATCGCGATCCGGTCGGAGAACTCGACCAGCAGTGACAGGTCGTGGGTGATGAACAGGACCGAGAACCCGAGCCGCTCGCGCAGGTCGACCAGTTGGGCGAGGATCTGCCGCTGCATCACCACGTCGAGCGCGGTGGTCGGCTCGTCCATGATGACGAGCTGCGGTTCGAGGACGAGCGCCATCCCGATCATCACCCGCTGCCGCATACCGCCGGACAGCTGGTGCGGGTAGGCGTCCATCCGGTCCGCCGAGATGCCGACCAGCTTGAGCATCTCCTTCGCCCGCGCGGTCCGGGCCTGCGGCGACAGTTGCGGCTCGTGCGCCTTGATCACGTCGAGCATCTGCGTCGAGACCTTGTGCACCGGGTTCAGCGAGTTCATCGCGCCCTGGAACACGATCGACGTCTCGGCCCAGCGGAACGCCCGCAACTCGGGATCCGTCAGCGCCATCACGTCGTACGCGTCACCGCTCGGCGGGTGGTAGACGACCGAGCCGCCGCTGATCACGCCGGGCGGTGGCAGCAGTCGCGTCACCCCGTAGGCCAGCGTCGACTTGCCGCTGCCGCTCTCGCCCGCGAGCCCCAGCACCTCACCGCGGTGCAGGGTCAGCGTCACGTCGCGAACCGCCTGCACGGCCTGGTCGCCGAGACCGTAGTCGACGCAGAAGTCCTTGATCTCCAGCACCGGCTCGTTCACGCCGCCTCCTCCTTCTTACGCCGTACGACGGGAGTCGCAGCACCGGCCGTGGACCCGAGCACCGGCGTGAAGCCGACCCGCATCCGGACCGTGTGACCGTCCTTCGCCCGGGTCCGACGGTTCAGCACCCGGGTGTGAC
This sequence comes from Kribbella sp. NPDC023972, assembly GCF_040639075.1. NCBI lineage: Bacteria > Bacillati > Actinomycetota > Actinomycetes > Propionibacteriales > Kribbellaceae > Kribbella > Kribbella sp. NPDC023972. The sequence goes on from NZ_JBEZZH010000003.1 coordinate 624,855, forward strand.
CGCTGCTGCGCAAGCGCGGGCTGACGAACTCGTCGATCCCGAAGTTGATCAGCGAGAGCGCCGTACCGAGGATCGCGATCGCCAGGCCGGCCGGGACGAACCACCACCAGGCGCCCTGGGCCAACGCCTGCTGGCTCTGCGCCCAGAACAGGATCGTGCCCCAGTTCCACTCGGAGATGGTGGAGATGCCGATGAAGGCCAACGTGATCTCGGACATCACCGCGAAGATCACCGTGCCGACGAAACCGGACGCGATGATCGCGGTGAGGTTCGGCATGATCTCGGCGGTGATGATCCGCCAGGTGCTCTCACCGGTCGCCCGCGCGGCCTCGACGTAGTCACGGCGGCGCAACGACAGCGTCTGTGCTCGCAGTACTCGCGCGCCCCAGGCCCACGACGTCAATCCGATGACGAGGGCAACCATCAGGTCACCGGCGCTCGGGATGGTGGAGGCGACGATGATGATCAGCGGCAGCGCCGGGATCACCAGGAAGACGTTGGACAACGCCGACAGGCTCTCGTCCGCGGCGCCGCCGAGGAAGCCGGCGCTCACCCCGATCAGCACGGACAACGCGGTCGCGACGATCCCGGCCAGCAGGCCGACGAACATCACGCCCCGCGTGCCGACGAGGACCTGGCTGAAGATGTCCTGCCCGAGGTGCGTCGTACCGAACCAGTGCTTGCCGGACGGCAGCTGGATCAGGTCGCTGCTGCGGGCCGACGGGTCGTACGGCGCGATCCACGGTCCGATGATCGCGATCAGGCAGAAGAACCCGAGCACGATCAGACCCGTCGCGGCCTTCGGGTTGGCGACGAACCGCAACCGGCGGCGCTTCGCCGGGACGGCCGCGACCTCGGGGCCTTCGGGCGTGACCGCGGTGATCGTGGTGGCTGGTGCGGACATGTCAGCCCTCCTTCCGGGTGCGCGGGTCGAGCAGCAGGTAGGCGATGTCGGCCATCAGGTTGGCGACCAGGACCGAGAGCGTGATGACCAGGAAGATGCCCTGCATCAGCGGGTAGTCCTTGGCGCCGACCGCCTGGAAGAGGTTGTAGCCGATCCCCGGGTAGGAGAAGACGATCTCGACCAGCAGCGTGCCGCCGACGATGAAGCCGAGCGACAACGCGAAACCGGAGACGTTCGGCAGCAAAGCGTTGCGGGCGGCGTAGCTGACCATCACCCGCCGCTCGGGCAGGCCCTTGGCGTGCGCGACAGTGATGTAGTCCTCGGAGGCGACCGTCACCATCATGTTCCGCATGCTCAGGATCCAGCCGCTGACCGACGAGATCAGGATGGTGACCGCGGGCAGCAGGCTGTGCTGGATCGCGCTGCCGATGAACTCACCGTTCCAGGACGGCACCAGGCCCGGCTCGTAGCCGCCGGACGACGGGAAGATGCTGTCCGGGCCGGCCAGCAGGGTGATCGCCAGCAGGCCGAGCCAGAAGTACGGGATCGACGACAAGAAGGTTGTCACCGGCAACAGTCCGTCCAGCCAGGAGCCGCGTCGCCAGCCGGCCAGGACGCCGAGCGACGTACCGATCATGAAACTCGCGAAGGTGGTGATGCCGACCAGCGCGATCGTCCACGGCAGGCTCTGGCTCAGGATGTCCGAAACCGGCGTGGGAAAGAACGTGAACGACAACCCGAGATCGCCGCGGAACACCTGGCCCCAGTAGTCGACGTACTGGCTCCAGACCGAGGCGTTCTGGTCCAGGCCGAACAGCACGTACAGCGAGTTGATCGCCTCGGTGCTCAGCTGTCCCTGGAACTTGTTGATCAGCGAGGTGACCGGGTCGCCGGGGATCAGCCGCGGGATGAAGAAGTTGATGGTGAGCGCGGCCCAGGCGGTGAACAGGTAGAACGCGATCCGCTGCAGCAGGAACTTCACCTGGCCGCTCCTTCCTCGTAGAGCCAGCAGGCCGCCCAGTGACCGTGATTGGCCGGCAGCTCGAAGCGGGGCGGGAGGTCGGTCGAGCACTTCGGCATCGCGTGCACACAGCGCGGGTGGAACCGGCAGCCGGTCGGCGGCGCGATCAGGCTCGGTGGCTCGCCGCTGCCGCGGTCCTCAGGCTGGAGATCGCCGACCCGGTCCAACCGGTCCGGATCCGGCGCGCTCTCGATCAGCAGCCGGGTGTACGGGTGGGCCGGGTTCTGCGTGACCGTCTCGGAGTCGCCGCCTTCGACCATCCGGCCGGCGTACATCACCAGCGTCTCGTCGGCGAAGTAGCGGGCCGACGCGATGTCGTGGGTGATGTAGAGGATGGCGAGGTCGAGCCGTTCCTTCAGGTCACGCAGCAGGTTGAGTACGCCGAGCCGGATCGAGACGTCGAGCATCGATACCGGCTCGTCCGCGAGCAGCGCTTCCGGGTCGGCGCCGAGCGCACGCGCGATCGAGACCCGCTGACGCTGACCGCCGGAGAGCTCGTGCGGGAACTTGTCCAGGTAGCGCTCCGGGGGAGTGAGCTGGACCCGGAGCAGCAGGTCGCGCAGGTTGTCTTCCAACTCGGCGGCCGAGGTGCCTGCCCGGCCGTGGATCTTCAACGAGCGGGTCAGGTGGTACCGGACGGTGTGCGTCGGGTTCAGCGAGGCGAACGGGTCCTGGAAGATCATCTGCACCCGGCGGCAGTACGCCCGGAACCTGCGGCCGCCCTTCACCGTGACGGACTCGCCGTGCAGCCGGATGTCACCCGACGTCCGGCCGTACAACTGGGCGAGCAGCCGGGCCACGGTCGACTTGCCCGAGCCGGACTCACCGACGAGCGCGGTGACGCGGCCTCGGCGCAGCGTGAGCCGGATGTCGTCGACCGCGTGCACGACCTTGTGTTCCCTGGTGAGCAGGTCGCGGACTCCCCGGCGTACCGGGAAGTGCTTGGTGAGGCCCTCGGCCTCGAGGACCACCTCGGTGTCGGTCACCGTCATGTGACTCCAACCCTTTCAGGTTCTGTCGGTGGGGTCGGGGTAGCACCCGCTGCGCGGCGCCGGGGATCGACCCCCGGCGCCGCGGCTCGGCAGTTACTGCGCGCCGGCGGGCTTCAGGTTCAGGACGATCTGCAGCGCGTTCTGCTGCGTCGGCTGAGCCGGCGCGTACTGGTTCTGCTCGTCCGGCCAGCCCTCCCAGTTCTTCGTGCTGTAGAGGCCACCGACGTTGGACGCCGAGGTGGGGATCACCGGCATCTGCTCGACCATGATCTTCTGCAGCGTGTTCAGCGCGGCGGTCCGGGTCGCGTCGTCGGTCGCGTTCGCGTACTGGTCCAGGGCCTCGGTCGCCTCCGGGCTGTTGAACCGGCCGTAGTTGCCGCTCACCCCGCCCTTGCCGACCGGCTTCAGGATCTTGCCGTCCATGATGTTCTGGTAGATGTCGTACGGCGTCGCGCCGCCGTTGGTCCAGTGCATCCCGGCGTCGAAGTTGCCCTCGTCGAAGGCCTTGAACCACGCGTCCTGGTTGGCCTTGTCGACGGTCGCCTTGATCCCGATCGTGGACAGGTTGTCCTTGATGATCTCCAGGTCGGTGATGTAGTCCGACCAGCCGGCCGGGTCGGTCAGCGTGATCGTGACCGGCTTGCCGGTCGGGTCCTTCAGCACGTCGCCCTCGAGCTTGAAGCCGGCGTCGGCGAGCTCCTTCTTGGCGCCCTCCACGTCCACGACGTGCAACTTGTCCTTGAACTCCGGCGCGATGAACGACTCACCCGCCGGGGTCGGGATCCCGGTGATCGACTCGACCTTCGGGTAGAAGTAGCCGGCCTCACCCTGCATGAAGATGTCGTCGCGGTTGATCACCTTGTCCATCGCCCGCCGCAGCGCCGGGTTGTCGAACGGCTTGCGGGTGGTGTTGATCCACAGGCCGTGGATGCCGAGGTTCGCCGGGAACCACAGCTTGTGGTGCTCGGGGTCCTTGTCCTGGTAGACGGCCTTCACGTTCGGGACGAAGACGAAACTCCACTCCGACGAGCCGTTGGCCAGCGCGGTGGTCTGCGCGTTGTTGTCGTTGTACGACGTGTAGCGCAGCTCCTTCACCTTCGGCAGGTCCTGCCAGTACGAGTCACGCAGTACCAGCGTGGTCGTCTGCGGGGTGAACGACTTCACCGTGTACGGCCCGGTGCCGATCGGGTTCTTCAGCGTGTCCTGGCTCGGGTCCTTCAGCGTCGACCACTGGTGCTTCGGTACGACGAAGACGGTCAGGATCTTGTTCTGGTTGACGAACTGGGACCGGGTGAAGGTCAGGTCCACCTTGTTGCCGGCCACCGCGATCGTGCCGTAGGGGATGGCGTCCTGGTTCAGGCCCTCGTTGTCCTTGCGCAGCTGGAACGAGTAGGCGACGTCCTCGGCCGTCATCGGCTTGCCGTCGGAGAACTTGACGCCGTCGCGGATGGTCAGCGACAGCTTGGTGAAGTTGTCCGCCCATTTCCACTCGGTGGCCAGCCACGGCTTGCCCGGCTCGGTCGGCTTGATGCCGTTGATCATCACCAGCGGCTCGAAGATCATCCACCGGTACCCCAGCGAGGCACCCGAGGAGGAGCCGAGGAACGGGTTGTGGTTCTCGGTCTGCGGGCCGTTCGGCATGCCGACGTTCAGCACCGTCGCGGCGCTGCCGGATCCGCTGGTCGTGGTGTTCCCGTCCCCGCTACTACAGGCAGCCAGCGTGGCTGCCGCGAGCAAGCCCGAAAGGGCCAGCGCGACAGTGCGTCGTGCTCGCATCGGTTCCTCCTGTGAATCTGTTGGCGGATGCTCACGCCTGAGCCGCGTGAGCGAGTGCATCGTGGCGTGAAAGCGCTCTCATGGGAAGAGCGGACGCCTGATCGATGGAAATCGGGGGTGTTCACCGGCGGCGGGACAGGGGCAGCTGCCCCGCCGCCGGAGTCTCAGGAGCGCCGGTGTCTCGGGGCGGGTTTCGGCGATCTCGATGGTGTCTTCGGGGCGGTTGAGTTGCGGACGACCAGCGTCGTCGGCAGCACTTGGGGGTCCACGGGCAGCGGCGTGCCGCCGAAGTACCCCATCAGCATCCGGGCCGCCGTCTGGCCCATCTGGCGCATCGGCTGATGCACCGTGGTCAGCGGCGGCTCGGTGTGCTCGGCGTACGGGATGTCGTCGAACCCGACCACCGAGACGTCGGTCGGCACGTTCCGTCCGGCCTCCCGGACGGCCTGCATGGCGCCGCCGGCGGACAGGTCGTTGTGGGCGAAGATCGCGTCGAACTCGAGCCGCTGGTCGAGCGCGTGCTGCACGCCGCGACGGCCGCTCTCGTGGGTGAAATCGCCTTCGAACACAAGCCTCTGGTCGAGCTCGATCCCGGCTTCGGCGTAGGTGTCGCGGAAGCCGTCCAGGCGTTCGTGGGTACAGCCGAACCGCTCGACGCCGGTGATCACCAGCGGCTTGTGCCGGCCGAGCTCGAGCAGGTGCCGGGCGGCGGACTCACCGCCGGCCCGGTTGGTGGTGGCGACGGACGGGAACTGCGGGCGCTTGGCCCGGTCGTCGATCAGTACGACGGGCAGGCCGCGCGCGTGCAGTTGCTCGATGTAGGTGAGGGTGCCCTCGGGCTCGATCACCAGCAGGCCGTCGAAGGACTGGGCCGAGACCTGGGAGGCGAACTGCTGCATCGACTCCTCACCCCGGTTGAAGGTGAAGAGCAGCAGGCCGTACCCCTCGCTCTCGACCACGTCGACGGCGCCTTGCAGCACCTCGCCCATCCACGGCCAGGTCAGCGACGGGACGAGCATGCCGACGATCCGGGTCCGGCCGCGGGCCAGGCCGACCGCGCGGGCGCTCGGCACGTACCCGAGCTCGGCGATCACCTGACGGACCCGCTCGGCGGTACGCAGGTCGAGCTCGCCCTTGCCGTTCAGGACGCGCGAGACGGTCGTCTTGCTGACGCCGGCACGCGCCGCGACATCGGCGATGGTGATCGACACTGCGCTGACTCCCTCAGGCGGGTGAGGCTCCGGCTTGCGGTCCGGAACCGGTTTCGGAAGCGGTTCCGTAGAGTGAAGCCGAGGGTGCCGACAGCCGTCAATCACGGAACGGTAACGAATCACCCCTTAGTTCACGACCTGGAAGAAGGTGTCTCTTCCGGCCTGTCGGGACGGCGTGATGAACTCTGTCGGGAGCGGCCTGCCTGAGGCCGGACCAGGTAGGGGTAGACGGCATGGACGTTCGGCGGACCACTGTGCGCGACATGCGGCGGTCCAACCGGTCGGCGCTGCTGACCACGATCTACCGCGAGGGTCCGCTCAGCCGGTACGAGCTGGGTCACCGGACGTCGCTGAGTGCCGCGAGCGTGAGCAACCTGGTCAGCGAACTGATCGCCGAGGGTGTCGTCGAGGAGGCCGGTTCGGTCGACTCCGAAGGCGGACGGCCGCGCATCCTGCTGCGGGTGTCGCCGACCTTCCGGTACGTCGTGGGCGCGGAGGTCGGCGAGACCCGGGTGCGGGTCGAGTTGTTCGACCTCTCGATGAAGGTGCTCGCGTCTGCCGACTATCCGATCGACAGGCCGCAGCCGTCGACAGTGGTGAAGCACGTCCTGGAAGGGCTTGCGACGGTTGTCGCCTCGTCCGGCGTGCGGTCCGAGCTGGTCCTCGGCCTCGGTGTGGGGGTCGCCGGTGTTGTCGAGGGCAACGCTGTTGTCGACGCACAGACGCTCGGGTGGGACGCCGTACCGCTGCGGCAGTTGATTGCCGAGGGCACCGATATCCCGATCGAGGTGGACAACGGCGCGAACATGCTGGGCCAGGCGGAGATCTGGTTCGGCGCCGGCCGCGGGGCGACCGATGCGGTGGTGGCGCTGATCGGATCCGGCGTCGGCGCGGCCTTGGTCGCCGACGGATCCACCTATCGCGGCACGCGCAGCAGCGCGGGCGAGTGGGGCCACATGACGATCGCGTACGGCGGCCGTCGATGCCGGTGCGGAGCTGTTGGCTGTCTCGAGGCGTATGTCGGCGCCGAGTCTGTGCTCGAGCGGTATCGGGAGGCCGGCGGCGTGGTGTCAGCCGCCGACGAGGAAGCGGCCTTCGTCGAGTTGCTCGACGCCGTCGGTACGTCGGACGTCGCGGCGGCGATCGTGGCCGAGACGTTGGGGTATCTCGCCGCGGGGGTCGCGAATCTGGTCAACCTGGTCAACCCGGAGCGGATCGTGCTCGGTGGATGGGCCGGACTGTTGCTGGGGGAGCGGTATCTGGATGACCTGCGGGTGGCGGTCGGTGAGCATGCGTTGCGGCAGCCGTACGCGCAGGTGTCGATCGTGTTGTGCGAGCTCGGGCGGGATGCGGTCGCCCTTGGTGCGGCGACGCTTCCCGTGCTGCGCTTGCTTCGCGACGGGGGCGTCGTACCCGCTCGCTAGGCCGGTTTTCGGAAGATTACTGCCACCAGGTGACAGTAATCTCCCGGAAAGAGGTGGTTCAGACGGTCCACTTCTGGTTGGCGGCGCCGGTGCAGGTCCAGGTCTGCAAGGGTGTCGCGTTGGCGGAGTTGTTGCCGGTGACATCGACGCACTTGTTGGCCTGTGGGTTCACCAGGTCCCGGCCGGACGTGTGAACCCATTGCTGGGCGCCGCTTCCGTTGCAGGTCCAGAGCTGGACTTTGGCGCCGTCGGCAACCGATCCCGCGTTCACGTCGAGGCACTTGCCCAAGGCCCGGATCGTGCCGTCACCGGGACGGGTCCACTGCTGGGCGTTGGTTCCGTTGCAGTCGTAGAGCTGGACGGGGGTGCCGTCCGCGGCGTTGGCGGCTTACCCGGACGGTACGACGGTCCGGCCGCAGACGATGACGATCGACTACGTCCGCGTCTCCACGCTCGGCTCGGCCGGATCCTTGTGTGAGAACGACGCTCCCCCGTCAAGGTCGGGACTAAATAAAAGACATGAAAAAAGTGCGCGTGCGGCGTTGACACCGTTTGGACACGGATGGTTACCTCTTGTTGACCACCTGTTGCGGCGCGGGCAGACGCCGTCAACTCCCGATGACCCAGAACCCTTTAGAACAAGGGAGAACCGCCCCATGCCCGCGAACGGGACACTTCGTCGCGCCCTCACCTGGCGACGACGCATCCTGCCGGTAGTCCTGGCCGCCAGCTGTGTGGCCGCTGCCGGACTCGGATTCGGCACCGCACCAGCTGCCCAGGCTGCTGGTGAGCAGGTCAACATCTGGCTGACCACCACCAACGACGCCGCCGGCCGCAACGTGACCCGCGGTCTGCAGCCGCAGACGCCGGTCACCTTCGGCCCGGCCGGAGGGACCGCGAACCAGACCATCACGGTCAACGAGAACACGACGTACCAGTCGTTCGAAGGCGGCGGCGCATCGTTCACCGACAGCGCCGCCTGGCTGCTGAACAGCAGCAACACGATCACGGCCGCCACCCGCGACCAGGTGATGCGCGACCTGTTCGACCCGGTGGACGGGATCGGCCTCGCCTTCGTCCGCAACCCGATGGGCGCGTCGGACCTGGCCCGGTTCAACTACTCGTACGACGACACGTGCTGCGATCTCAACGACTTCAGCATCGGCCATGACCTGACCGACGTCGTACCACTGACCAAGAAGGCGCGCCAGCTCAATCCGACGCTGAAGGTGAAAGGCTCGCCGTGGAGCTCGCCGGCCTGGATGAAGGACAACAACAAGTTCACCAACCGCGGGTGGCTGAAGTGGGAGTACTACCCGATGTACGCCCAGTACTTCGTCAAGTACGTCCAGCAGAACGAGGCCCAGGGCAATCACATCGACTACGTCTCGGTGCAGAACGAGCCGACTTGTTGCGGCACCGACAACACCGGCTACGCGTCGATGAACTGGAACGGCTCCGGCCTGCTCGAGTTCACCAAGAACCACCTGATCCCGGCGTTCCGTGCGGCCGGCATCACCACGAAGGTGATGATCCTGGACTACAACTGGGGTAACTACAACGACCTCGGCTCGGTGCCGCTGGCCGATGCCGCGTTGCGCAACGACCCGCTGTTCGGTGGGATCGCCTGGCACGGGTACGGCGGTGACGTGAACCTGCAGACGCAGGTGCACAACCAGTACCCGGCCGTGAACCACTACATGACCGAGCACTCCGGCGGCACGTGGATCGCGAACCAGCAGGTCGAGGACATGAACAACCTGATCGACTACACCCGCAACTGGAGCAAGTCCTGGGTGAAGTGGAGCCTCGCGCTCGACCAGAACCACCTCCCGTACGTCGGTGCCGGCTGCAACGTGTGCACGGGTCTGGTGACCGTGCAGCGTGGTGGCAGCCGGGCCGGTCAGGTGGACAAGACGGTCGAGTACTACACGATGGGTCACCTGACCAAGTTCGTGAAGCCGGGCGCGGTCCGGATCGATTCGTCCGCGAACAACTCGGTGAAGAACGTGGCCTGGAAGAACCCGGACGGCTCGAAGGCGCTGATCGCGTTCAACATGACGGGCAGCTCGCAGTCGGTGCGGGTGAACTGGGGCTCGCAGTCGTTCGTCTACACGCTGCCGACCAAGACGTCGGCGACGTTCACGTGGACGGGTTCGCAGAGTGGCGGTGGTACGGGGACGCCGATCAGCGGATTGGCCGGCAAGTGCATCGATGTTGCCGGGGCCAACAGTGCGGACGGGACCGCCGTACAACTGTATGACTGCAACGGTACGACGGCGCAGCAGTGGAGCCGGCCCGGTGACGGGACGATCCGGGCCCTGGGCAAGTGCCTCGACGTGGCCGGCGGATCGGTGGCCGATGGTGCGCGCGTGCAGCTGTATTCGTGCAACGGGAGTGCGGCCCAGCAATGGACCTATACGAGCGAGAGAGATCTGGTGAATCCCCAGGCGAACAAGTGTCTTGATGTGACCGGCAACAATTCCGCGAACGCGACACCGCTGCAGATCTGGACCTGCACGGGCGCGGCGAATCAGAAGTGGACCGTCTGATGCGCCGGCTCTTGGCCGCGGGTGCGGCGCTCGTACTGGGTGCGAACATGATGACGTCGACGGCTCAGGCAGCCACGGGAACCATCACCGGCCTGGCCGGGAAGTGCGCTGATGTTGCCGGCGCCAACAGTGCGGACGGCACCGCCGTACAGCTCTATGACTGCAATGGGACGGCCGCTCAGTCATGGACTCGTTCCACCGATGGGACGATCCGTGCCCTGGGTAAGTGTCTCGACGTGAGCGGTGGTTCGACCGCTGATGGTGCGCGTGTTCAGCTGTGGACGTGCAATGGCAGCGGCGCGCAGCAATGGACGTATACGTCGGGGCGGGACCTGGTGAACCCGCAGGCGAACAAGTGCCTGGATGTCACCGGCAACAATTCGGCGAACGCCACCCCGTTGCAGTTGTGGACGTGCACCGGCGCGGCGAACCAGAAGTGGAACGTCCCGGCCCAGGACGGTCCGCCGCCGACGGGCGGTGCGCCGGTGGCGGCGGCGCCGTACCTGTACCAGGGCTGGGGAAGCCCGCCGAACCCGGCGACCGTGATGAACGCGACCGGGGTGAAGTGGTTCACGATGGCGTTCATCCTGTCCAACGGGTACTGCAACCCGATGTGGGACGGCCAGCGCCCGCTCACCGGCGGTGTCGACCAGCAGGCGATCAACACGATCCGGGCGAACGGCGGTGACGTCGTCGTCTCGGTCGGCGGCTGGTCCGGGAACAAACTCGGTGAGAGCTGTGGCAGTGCCGGCGAGCTGGCGGCGGCGTACCAGAAGGTGATCAACGCGCTGTCGCTGAAGGCGTTCGACGTGGACATCGAGGCGACCGAGTTCAGCAACGCGACGGTACGCCAGCGGGTGATCGACGCGCTGAAGATCGTCGAGCAGAACAACCCGGGGATCGCGACGTACCTGACCTTCGGTACGTCGACGACCGGGCCGGACGGGAGCGGGCAGGACCTGATCCGGCGTGGGGCCGCCTCCGGGCTCAACCTGGACGGCTGGGTGATCATGCCGTTCAACTTCGGCGGTGGCACGAACAACATGGGCACACTGACCCGGCAGGCGGCCGACGGGCTGAAGAACCGGGTGCGCGACGCCTACGGGCTGAGCGACGACGCGGCGTACCGGAAGATCGGCATCTCGTCGATGAACGGGATCACCGATGTCGCCGGCGAACGCGTCAACCTGTCCGACTTCGAGTCGATGCTGGCGTACGCCTCCCAGCACCACCTGGCCCGCTTCACTTTCTGGTCGGTCAACCGCGACCGCCCCTGCACCGGCGGCCCGGCCGACAGCTGCTCAGGAGTCCCGCAGCAACCCTGGGACTTCACCAAGGTGATAGCCCGCTACCGCGGCTGACCGCTCGTGGGGGTGGGCAACCCGCCCACCCCCACCGATCTACCCCGCCGGACGTTCCTTCTCCCCATCCAGGCGCGCTCATCGGGTCGCTCTGTCTCTTCCTTTTCTCCCCCACGGCGTGGATTTGACCCTCCGGCTACCGGAGGGTGGAAGGTTGGGGGCATGGCGGCACTGGTGACGGTGGGGGAGTTCTCCCGCCTGACGCATCTCAGCGTGAAGACCCTGCATCACTACCACGACATCGGCCTGTTGGCTCCGGCCTCGGTCGACCCGGCGTCGGGCTACCGGCGGTACGGCACCGCTCAGGTCGAGACGGCCCTGCTCATCCGCCGGCTCCGGGAGCTGCGGATGCCGCTCCCGGAAGTCCGGCAGGTCGTCGAGACGACCGACGGCCCCGAGCGGGAGCAGACGCTCCGCGCGCACCTCGAGCGGATGGAACAGGAGCTCGCGCACACCCGCGAGGTCGTCACCTCACTGCGCGAGATGCTGACCCCAGGGCAACCGGCCCTGGACGTCGACTACCGCTTCATCCCGGCGTTCCGGGCGTACGGCGTACGGGATCAGGTCGAGCGAGAGCAGATCGGGCCCTGGTGCGAACGCGTCTTCAGGCGGCTCGGCGCAGTGGCCGCGGAGCATGGCATCGCCGCCACCTCCGGAGCGACGTACAGCGATGAGTTCTTCACCGACGACACCGGTGAGGTGGTCGCGTTCCTGCCGGTCGCGCCGGATCAGGAGCCTGCCGACGGCGTCGAGCTGATCGACCTGCCCGGTGGGTTCTTCGCGATCGCAGTACACACCGGACCACTGACCGACTTCGACCGCAGCTACGGCGCGCTCGGCAGCCACGTCGCAGAGCACTGCGAGGTCGCGCCGGGACCGATCCGCGAGCTGTACGTCGTCAGCCCAGGCGACGTGGACGACCCGACCGCCTGGCGTACCGAAATCTGCTGGCCGATCCAGCGAATCCCTGCACCGAAAGGCTGACATGTCCATCACCGTTGAAGCAATCTCCTTCGACTGCACCAACGCCGCTGAGATCGCCGGATTCTGGGCGGCCGCCCTCAACCGTCAAGTCGATGCTGACGGCAACGAGTACTTCGCGACCGTCGGGAAGACCGAGGGCGCCTCGCCGGTGCTGATGTTCCTCCAGGTGCCGGAGCCCCGCAACGGCAAGAACCGTGTGCACCTCGACCTCGCCACCGCCGACTGGGCCGCAGAAGTCGACCGGCTGGTCTCCCTCGGGGCCAAGCGGCTGGACGAGTACGACGAGTACGGCATCCACTGGGTCACCCTCGCCGACCCCGAAGGCAACGTGTTCGACCTCGCCGAACACCGCTAATCCGACCCGCACGTACTATCCCGCCCGGCCGAAGGCGCCGTCCTCGACCCGGCGGAGCTGGGCTCGGTAGTCCGGAAGGCGAGGTGCTCGGCTGGGCTAGGTGTGTCGGTAGTGGGTGCCGTCGAGGGTTGCTTGGCCCTGGTCTACCAGCTCGTTCAGGCGGGCTCGGGCTTGGGCCGTTGGCCAGCGGAAGGTGCGGGCGAGTTCGGCGGGTGTGGTCACCAGCATCGTGTCCAGGAACCTTTGCGTTGCGCGCACGTGGTCGGTCCCGCCGCCTACCTCGAACTGGTCGCAGGTGAGCGCGATCAAGGCGGCGGGCCAGCCGGGGCCGGTCTCCTCGACGCCGGCTGTGGTGACCAGCAGGTTCCGCTGGAGCTCGGTGATCGCGCGCTGGTAGCGGCTTCGATCGCCGATGAGTGCACGCAGTGTTGCACTCGGCAACGGCTCCGCCGCGATGGCCTTGGCGATCTCGTGGGCTGCGGGCGACAACTCGAGCGACTCGTGGTCACTGGGGTGGCCGGCGCCCGGGTAGAGCGCTTGGAGGAGATCCGGCGCGAGGAACGACCCGCGGCCGCCGAGATAGGCGCCGTACCAGGCAAGACCGCGGCGCGGCAGCTCGTCCTTCCAGGTCCAGACCCGCTGCTCATTCGTCCCCATGCCGGAACCGAACGGCTCCTCGTCCTCGCCGGCCACCGCCTCCCACAAAGACGGTACGACGGCCCGCGGTGCCGGGAACAACACCGCGAACCCGACATCGTCGACGAACGCCGCGGCCCGCTCGATCGATCCGATCCGTCGCCCCCGAACCCACCACCGGGCGGCGCGAGCCTGTCCGAGCTCTGTCATCGGGCCAGTGAATCATCGGCCCCGTTCTCACCCGTACGGGGGAGGTGATTCACCCGCTGGCGGGAGTGCTCTCGGGGCCGCCGGTTCTACCGTCGAGCCATGGTTCAAACCGATCGCCAAGCCGGTCAAGGCTTAGTTGCTTCCGCTCGCCGGGCCGGTCGAGCTCTGAGTGATTCCGAGGACGGTCGAGCTGTGGGTGGTTCCGGTCGCCGGGCGGGTCGCGCTCTGAGTGATTCCGGTGGGCGGGACGGTCGGGCTCTGGGTAGTCCCGGTCGTCCGCGCCGGTGGCCGGCGTACGGGATGGCGGTGCTGATGCTCGGGTACGCCGCCGGGAAGGCTGCGTTCGCGGTCCAGGCGCGGCTTGGGTTCCCCGGTGGTCCGCCGGTGTCGGCGGCGGAGAACGCGAGCTACTTTCTCGACCCGGCGCTGGCGCAGTGGCTCGCATGCGCATCAGGAGTGCTGGGTGCAGGGATCGCTGTCGCCACAGTCACCGCGATGGGCCGCGGCGTACCCAGGATGGCGATGCTGGTCGTGCTCGCTGTAATGACACTGGCTGTCGTGGGCGGCGGCGGAGTCATGGCCGTGGACGGGTTCGTCGGGATCGGTGTGGGCTGGCAGTGGTACCACGGCGTGGTCGGGGTCGTCGCCGTCGCCTTGTCTGTGGAGATGTTCCGGTCGTACGTACTGGCGACACGCCGTGGCGTGGACTGATCGGGCGCGGGTCGGCGGCTACGGCGCCGCCGTCCTTTCAGCGGTCTACGGGTCGATGAAGCTCGCCCAGGCCTTGGGCGCCAACGCACTGGCCGACAAGGACCCGCTACCTCCCGAGCTTCGCGAGCGACTGCTCGCACGTGACCCGCTCTTCGTGGCCAGCCACTGGGTATTGGCTTGTGTCGCAGCAACAGGCGTCGTTGTCGCGCTGGCCTCGGTCCGCTCGTGGGGTACGGCGGTTCCACGCCGGCTCCTGGTGGCTTTGGCGTGGACCTTGGGGATCGTCATGATTGCCCGATCGGTCGGAGTCGTGGGGTTCGGCTTCGTCGGTGATGCGTTGCTGCTGACCGGACTACGGCCGCCGCCGGAGGAGTACGCCGTACTGGCTCGAGACCTCGCGTGGTGGGACCTGCTGTTGTGGTCGCCGTTCTTCCTGCTCTGGGGTGCGTCCTGGGTGACGGCCGGGTGGCGGCTCGCGCGAAGTACCGAACGTGAGCGGTTGTGATCGGCGAGACATGGTGCTCGGGTGTGGTCGCCGGGGGATTGCCAGGGCGGTGCTTGCGGAGCAATGTGGGTTGCGACCGGTGGCGCCGCCGGGGCGCTGCCCTGAGGGCAAAGGGGGTGGATCGTGTACGCGCGTTCCACCACGATCAATGCCAAGCCGGGGTCGATCGACGCCGGCATCGCGCAGGTGCGTGACGAGGTCATGCCCATGATCCTGGAGATGGACGGCTGTATCGGGCTGTCCATGCTGGCCGACCGGGAGACGGGACGGTGCATCGCCACCAGCGCCTGGCAGTCGGAGGAGGCGATGCGGGCCACCGACGAACAGCTCCGCCCGATCCGGGAGCGGATCGCCGAGAGGATGGGTAGCGGCAGCCCGAAGACCGAGGAGTGGGAGATCGCAGTACTGCACCGTGACCACCGCTCAGGGGAGGGCGCCTGCGTTCGCGCCACCTGGGTAAAGGTCGACCCGGCGAACCTGGACCGGTCGATCGACGTCTACAAGATGGCGTCACTGCCCAGACTCGAGGATCTGGCCGGCTTCTGCAGCGCCAGTCTGCTGGTCGACCGCGCCTCCGGTCGCGCGGTCTCCTCCGTCACGTACGACAGCCAGGAGGCGATGGACAGCAACCGCGACGCCGCCGCCTCGATGCGTTCCTCCACCACCAAGGAAGCCGGCGCCGAGGTGCTTGACGTCTGCGAGTTCGAACTGGCGATCGCCCACCTCCGCGTGCCCGAACTCACCTGACCGTTCCCGCTCGCTCAGCACGGGCACCGCAGGTTCAGCACGGGCCGGTCGCTGAGGCATGGGCCTCACGTTCAGTACGGCCCGCACGATCAGTACGGCCCGGATCGCAAGGTCCGGGCCGTTTGTGCTGCTCTGTGCTGGCTGTGCACCTCAAGTGCCCCAGACGACGGGACCGGGGGGTGAGTGGTGGGGGTGCCGGGTCCGGGGGCTCGGGTGGTGGGGATGCCGAGGTCGGGAGCGTCGAGGTGTCGGG
This sequence comes from Kribbella sp. NPDC023972, assembly GCF_040639075.1. NCBI lineage: Bacteria > Bacillati > Actinomycetota > Actinomycetes > Propionibacteriales > Kribbellaceae > Kribbella > Kribbella sp. NPDC023972. The sequence continues at coordinate 640,497 of NZ_JBEZZH010000003.1, forward strand.
CCCTGGCGCTTGTGGTGGCAGTGCCGCACAGCAGGCCTCGACCTCGGCGGTTAGTCCATCGTGTCGAGGTGGGCTTCGAGCGCGTCGAGGCGGCTACGCCAGAGGTCGCGGTACGGCTCCAGCCAGGCGTCGATCTCGGCCAGTGGCGCCGGGCGGAGCCGGTACCACCGCCGTTGGGCGTCGGTCCGAACCTCCACGAGCCCGGCATCCCGCAGGACCTTCAGATGCTTCGACACCGCGGGCTGACTCAACGACAGCTCCTCGACCAGCTCGCCGACCGGCCGCTCGCCGCCCCGCAGCAGATCCAGGATCTCCCGCCGCCGCCCCTCCGCCAGCACCTCGAACGCACTTGCCATATCAGGAATATACGTCGCCGCCCGACTCAGAGGATGTGTCCGAACGTTGTCGTGAACGCTTCCTCGAAGAGCTTGCGCAGATCTGGGCTGCCGTCCTCGGCGGCCCAGCGGAGCAAGGCGATGTGGGCCACCCCGAGGCATGCGCTCGCCGCGGCACGAGCCTGAAACTCCAGCGCGGCGTCATCGGATCCGGCGCAGACCGCGGTGACGAGTGCCTCTTGGGTGGAGTACTGGCTGTCCAGGTGGCGAGCGCGGAGCGCCGGCGTCGAGATCATCAGTCGCAGCCGGGCGAGGTGGAACTCCTTGTCCGCAATGGCCTGTTCGTACGTGGCCGCGAGAGTCCGGCCGATGCGGACGACGAGCGGCTCGTCCGCCGGGATCTCTGGGAGGGCTGCGGCGGCCAGGTGGTCGAAATCGTCGTACAGGACAAGGTCTTCCTTGGTGGGGAAGTGCCGGTACACCGTCATCGCGGCAACTCCGGCCGCGGTGGCCACCTCGTCCACAGTGGTTGCGGCGTACCCGCGCTCCGTGAACAGCCGGACCGCCTGTCGCTGGATCGTCAGCCGCGTCTCGGCGCGACGACGCTCCCTCAGATTCATGTGATAGATACTAACATCATGAGAGTATCTAACATCAACGACAGGGTTGCACTGGTGACCGGGGCTTCGCGGGGCATCGGGCGTGCGATTGCGGAAGGGCTGGCCGCGGACGGGGTCGAGGTGGCTGTGCACTACAACAGCGACAAGGCCGGAGCCGAGGAGACGTTGGCACGGATCGGTCGTGGATTCCTGATCGGCGCGGAGCTCGGCGTACCCGGTGACGTCGACAACCTCGTCTCGCAACTCGAGGCCGGATTGGCCGGCCGGCCGCTGGACATCCTGGTCAACAACGCCGCTGCGGCGCCGGCCGGACCGATCGAGACCGACACCGTGGACGCGTTCGATCGGCTGTTCGCAGTCAATGTCCGGGCGCCGTACTTCCTGATCCAGCGTGTGCTGCCGTTGCTGCGGGACGGTGGCCGGATCATCTCGATCTCCTCCGTGGCCACCCGGATGGCGAACCCGACCCAGACGTCCTTCGCCATGACCAAAGCCGCCCTCGAATCGATGACATTCACCCTCGCCCAGTCCCTGGGCGCCCGCGGTATCACCGTCAACGCAGTCGCGCCCGGCGCAACCAGAACCGACGCAAACGCGCCGCTGTTCGACACGCCCGGCCTGACCAACGCGATCACAGCCCTAACAGCCCAGGACCGTCTCGGCCGGGCCGAGGACATCGCCGTTCAGGTGATCCCGTACTCGGCCTGCCGCGGTGCTGGAGATCGGCTCGCGGCGTCGACGCCTGGATCGCATCCGTGCAGTCAGTGATGTTCCGCCCACGCGCGACGTGCGGACGCAGGGACACTCGGCGCCCCCGACCTGATCCCCCCGAAGTCCCGCGGCACCAGCCGACGACGCGCAGGTCTTAGTTGGTGAGGTAGGTGACGACGGCTTTGATTCTGCGGTTGTAACCGGGGGTGTGGGTGAGGCCTAGTTTGTCGAAGATGGCGTTGGCGTGTTTCTCGACGGCGCTGGACGAGATGAACAGGCGTTCGGCGATGCCGGTGTTGTTGTGGCCCTCCGCCATGATCGCGAGGACTTCGCGTTCGCGGGCAGTGAGTTTCAGCAGCGGGTCGGTGTGCGTGGTGCGGGACAGGAGCTGGCGAACCACCTCCGGGTCCAGGGCGACACCACCGGAGCCGACGCGCTCGAGCGCCTCCAGGAACTCCTCGACGCGCATCACCCGGTCCTTCAGCAGATAGCCGATCCGGTCTTGCCCGGAGGTGATCAGCTCACTCGCATACGACCTCTCGACGTACTGCGACAACACGAGAACACCCACCGACGGCCACGTCTCCCGAATCGTCAGAGCTGCACGTAGTCCTTCGTCGGTGTGAGTTGGCGGCATGCGTACGTCGACGCACACGACATCAGGCAGGACGCCCTCGTCGGCCCCCGCCCGCACGGCCGCAACCAATGCATCTCCGTCCCCAACCGCGGCCAGCACCTCGTGACCTTCCTCAACCAGCAGGCGCACCAGCCCTTCCCGGAGCAGAGTCGAGTCCTCAGCCAGGATTACCCGCATGGCACCTCCGCAGGGTTGTTTCTCGGTTGGCCGGCCGGGAAGGCCTGTGGGTTCAGGTGCATGAGGACTCCGGATAGGAAGGTCGAGCCCCAGGCCAGCTGCCTGCGCATGTGGGCTCCGCTGCAGTGGCGCCCCCGGACCCCATCGCATTTGATGGGTGGACTTGCGGCTGTTTGCCGGGGAGGACGGGGCGGGCATGGTCCGGGTGGGAGGTTCGGGTCCTGTGCCTGGATCGGGCGCGTGGGGGCTCCGGCGGCGTGGGGCGCCTTGGGGTGTGGGAAGGCGGGGGTCAGGGGCATGGGAGCTCCGCGTGGATGGTGGTGGGGCCGCCGGGTGGGCTGGTGATGGTTAGGTGGCCGTCGCTGGCGGCTACTCGGCCGGCTAGCCCGGTGAGGCCGCGGCCGTGGGGGTCGGCGCCGCCCTGGCCGTCGTCGGTGACGGTGACCAGGATGAATGCGTCCTTGCGGTCTTGCGTGGCGTCGCCGCTTGTCGTCAGCTCTGGCTGGGCGGTGGCGGGCGGCGTACTGGTGAGAGTGACGTCGATGTGGGTGGCGTTGGAGTGTTTGGTGGCGTTGGTCAGGGCTTCGGAGATGACGAAGTACGCCGCTGTCTCGATACCTGGTGGCGGGCGGTCGGGGAGGTCGTAGGACAGTCGCACCGGGATGCTCGAGCGTTCGGCGAGTACGGCGATGACGTCGCGGAGGCCGAGTTGGTCGAGCACGGTGGGGTAGACGCGCCACGCGACGTCGCGGAGATCCGCGAGCGCCAACTCGGACTCCTCGTGCGCTTGGCGGACGAGTTCGGTGGCCTGCGCCGGGTCGCGGGTACGGCGGGCGCGGCTGAGGAGCAGGCCGAGGGCGACCAGGCGCTGCTGAACGCCGTCGTGTAGATCACGCTCGATCCGGCGACGCTCGTCGTTCACCACCTCGATCACCTCGGCGCGGCTCACGGTCAGCTCGGAGATCCGACGGGTGAGCGTCTCCTCGACGGACGGCACCAGATAGCGACGGGCCAGCCGGGCGTCCAGGTCGACGACGCCTAGGAGCCCCATCACATTCAGATAGAGCAGCAGGGCGCCGGGAATCGACGCCACCAGCAGTGTCGCGGTGCTGACCCGGCCGGCGCTCTCGATGAACCCCCAAGGGCCGTTCAGAGCCCAGGCACTGACCATCGTCCCCGCGACGACCAGCCCGAACATCAGCAACAGCACCACGAGGCCGCCCAGGCCGCCGATCGCCCAGCGTCTGAGGATGTAGACGTACGCCGAACGGTCGGAGTAGGGACCGAGGTCCTGGACGGTGTGGAAGGTGGCGAGGCGGCGCTGCTCCATCGCCGCAAGTTGCCGTGCGCAACGATGGACGAAGGCCTCAGTCGAACGCCGGGCCCGCGGTGTCGCGATGACCGGAACCAGTATCAGCGCCGACAACAGCACGAACAGCAGCTCGATCACAGCCGTGAGCGCGCCGGACATCAGACCCGCCAGGGTCGCGATGCTCCGTCGTACGAGGCCGTGTCGTTGCTGCATGCCCGCAAGAGTAATGGGCACAGGGCATGAAGAAACTGTGGTTTTCCGCAGTTCTGTACTGTGGAAAATCCGCAGAAAAGACGGCGGTTGACCTCAGTGTGCGGACCGGTTCCGCGGGCCTACCGTCGTCGGCATGCTCACGACGAATCAGGTGATGATGACCGCGCTGCAGGCGACGCACGAACCGACTGGAGGGGTGGCTGGATGGGCGATCGGTCTGATGGAGAAGCTCGGTGCACCGGGCGCCGGGGTCGCGGTAGCGCTGGAGAACCTGTTCCCGCCTCTGCCCAGTGAGGTGATCCTGCCGCTGGCCGGATTCGCCGCCAGCCGCGGTGATCTCGGTCTCGTCAGCGCGATTGTGTGGACCACCGTCGGGTCGATCGTCGGTGCGCTCGCCCTGTACGGCGTGGGCGCTGGGCTGGGCCGTGATCGGGTCAGGGCGCTGGCGGGGAAGCTGCCGCTGGTCAAGGTGGAGGACGTCGACAAGGCCGAGGACTGGTTCTACCGGCACGGGCCGAAGGCGGTGTTCATCGGCAGGTTGGTGCCGGTGGTGCGAAGTCTGATCTCGGTGCCGGCCGGGGTGGAACGCATGTCCGTGCCACTGTTCTTGATGCTGACGGCCATCGGCAGTGGGATCTGGAACTCGGCGTTGATCATCGCGGGGTACCAGTTCGGGGAGCGGTGGCACGTGGTCGAGTCATCGGTGGGCGTCTTCCAATGGCTCGTGATCGCGGGTGCGGTGGCGGCTGTGGTGTGGTTCGTCGTTGTCAAGGTTCGGGCCAGCCGTTCGGAATCTGAGAAAGTCAAGTAAGACGCTCGACTTTGGCTACGCTCGATCCATCACTGCCGAGCTCAGGAGATGGGTCAGATGCCCTCAGTCGCGTTCGAACCGCAGGTTGTGCCGGATCCGCCGGTGTGGCCGCAGTCTGTCGTCACCGTGGTGGGCAACCCCAAGGCGGGTTCGCGGACGGCGGCGGCAGCCGCGTCCGTTGCCGAACTGCTCGCGTCCGAGCTCGGTACGCCGTACCGGATGGATGAGCTGGTTGACTTGGTGACGTTCGCGCCGGCGATCTTTCAGGGGGAGCACGCGGGGGAGGCTGAGCGGGCGGCGCTGGAGAGTGCGATCGATCTGGTCTCGTCGGCGTCTGTGCTGGTGGTGGGAACGCCTGTTTACAAGGGCAGTTATACCGGGCTGGTGAAGAGCTTCCTGGATGTGTTGCCGCCGCAGGCGTTGTCGGGGGCGGTGGTTGTGCCGGTCACGGTGTCCGCGGCGCCCAGCCACAAGCTGCTGGCGGATCAGCATCTGCGGCCGGTGCTGGCGGAGTTGGGGGCGAGTGTGCCGGTGCCGGGGCTGGTCCTGGAGGAGCGGGATCTCGAGGATCTGCAGTTGGTCCTGGCCGGGTGGATCCGCGCCAACGCGGGCATCGTCCAGGCCACCACGATCGCTCTCCAGCCTGTCGCAGAACCAATCCCGGCCCGCTGACCATCCGCCGGCCTGCCTGCACGGCGTGCGTCGCGGTACCGCTGCAGGATGTCTGCCGAGAGCTGCGGGAGTTTGCTACGAGACATGTGCTGCGGGGGTCTGCGCAAGACGTGCGCTGCGGGAGGCGTGTGCTGCGGGACGTGTGTGGCGAGGCGTCAGGGAGTTGAGGGTGATCGGTAGCGCAGGGGTGGGGCGTGTGGGGGGCCGCGAGAGGTTCCTTTGCTGCGGTGCTTGGAGAAAGAGGTAGGTGGGTGCCCTGGTGGAGGGCACCCACCTAGCGGTTAGTCGGTGGGGGTGGGATGGGTGGGGGAGCGGCGGAGGGTGGTGGTGGCGGGAAGGAGGGTTGAGGTGAAGGTCAGGAGGCCTGCGGCGCCGATGATCAGTAGGAAGATCCAGAGGGGGCCGGTGGGTAGAGGGCTCGTGGAGACGGCGGCTGAGAAGGGGATCAGGCAGGCTAGGGCTACCAGAGTGCCTAGGGTGATGCCGGTCAGCCAGATCAGGGTGCTTTCGGCGGTGAGCATGCGGAGGACCTGGGCCCGGGTGGAGCCGGTGAGGCGTTGGAGGGCGAACTCGCGCCGCCGGCGCAGTGTGGTCGAGACGAGGGTGTTGACGACCGAGACGGCGGTGTAGGCGATCAGCATGCCGACGAGCATGTAGTTGATCCAGGCCTGTGTCTGCAGGTCTTCCGCGTTCGCGGCGACCAGTGCCTCCCGGTCGGCGAGCTGTACGCCGGGGTGCTTGGCAGCAAGAGCTGCGAGGGCCGGACGTACGTCGGAACCGGGCGCCGAGCGGACCAGGACCTGCTTGGTCAGCCCGTCAGTCGTGTGAGCGGCGACCAGCGAAGCGGGCAGGATGATCGATTCATAGCCACGTTCAGCCGCGAATGTCGCGACCACCCGCAGCTTGGCCGGCGTACCGTCACCCAATGTCATGCCGATCTCCGACCCGACTCCGCGGTCGAGCTTCTGAGCGACGTACTCCGGCAGCGCCACCGTCGACCCGGTCAGGCCGAGAAGTGATCCACTCGTCGACCGGACCGGCGCCGTACCGTTCGCGTCCTGGGCGTCCACGCCGAGCAGAGGAGCGCCGTCCTCGTCGAAGGGCGCGTTGCGCGGCTCGTCGATGACGCCCGCACTGCGGACGAACGCCGAAGCACTCGCCACGCCGGGCATGGCTCGCACCTGGTCGAGCAGCGACGACGGCAGACCGGCGGACGAGACCAGTACGGCGTCCGCGCGCAGATCCCGGGTGAACGCTTCGGAGGCGGCGTGCACCTGCGTGGTCTGCATGTAGAGGTTGGCGGTCGAGATGCCGACGGCAAGCATCACCGGCATCACGGCGGCCGACATCGCCACCGAGCGCGCCGAGACGTTGCGGATCGCGAGCCGTCCGTTGATCCGGGTCAGCGCCTGCATCGGCCAGCGCCACAGCATCAGCACAAGCTTCGTCCAGAAGGGCCCGAGCAAGGCGACACCGATCGCCCAGCAGAGGATCGACGGGCCGGCGGTCGCACCGGCGAGCGGGCCCGTCATCACCGTCGCGGTGACGATCAGCAGAGCCAGACCGCCGCCGAGGAACAGCAGGCCGAACAGCAGCCGCACCCAGCTGAACCACTTCCGCTGCAGCGACGCCTCCATCAGCGCCTCGACCGGCCGGATCTTGGCCGACTTGCGAGCCGCGAGCAGGGCGGCGCCGATGGCCGCTAGTACGGCGGCTCCCGCACCGGCAGCGAACGGGATCCAGCCCTGGGAGAACTCGACAACCGGCGAAGCGACACCATGCGAGCCGAGCTGGTCGAAGAGGAAGCGACCGAGGAAGACAGCGGGTACGGCGCCCAGCAGCACGGCCGGGAGTGACACGAGCAGGGCCTCGCCGAGGATCATCCGGCGTACCTGACCCGGCGTCGTACCGATGCCGCGGAGGAGAGCGAACTCACGTTGGCGGTGCTGTGCCGCCAGGGCCAGCGTGGAAGCGACCACGAACATCATCGTCATCGTCGCGATTCCGCCGAACGAGCCGGCGATCGAGATCAACGCCACGCGCTGCGACTCACCGCCTGGGTGCTCGGCCAGTCCGCGATCGATCCCGGTGCGGACGGTGAGACCCGCGTCGAGCGCCGCGATGCGGTCCTTCACCGCCTCCACATCGGTGCCAGGGGCAACCAGTACGCCGACGTCCGCGAACCGCGTCGGATGGTCGACGATCCGCGCCGCGTCGCGATCGGAGAAGAGGGCGTGACCGGCCGGCCCGTCCGCCAGACCGCTGACGGTGAAGGTCGCGGGCTCACCCTTGATCAGGAAGGTGACCTGATCACCGACCCGCGCGCCGGTGGTGACGACCTCGCCGACCCGAGGAGCGCGCCCCGAGGTCAGGCGGTACGGCGCGAGCGCTGCACTGGACCAGTTGTGGCCTTCGGTAACGCCCGGTCCAGAGGCTGCGAAGGTGTAGTCGCCGACAACGGCCGAAACTCCTTCCACAGAACGAATCCTGGCCACTGTCGAAGCCGGGACGCCGACGCGCTCGGGCAGCGGAGTCGCCTCGTCGGCGCCTGGCCGCAGATGCGACTGATTGCCGGTGACAACGATCGGGGCGGCGGCCAGTCGTTGCGGCGCGACGTTGGAGCGGATGCCGGTTTCCATCAGCCCGCCGCAGGCCATCACGATCGCGGTGCCGAAGACGACCGCGACGAAGGTGGCGACGAAACCGCCCTTGCGGAACCTTAGAGTGCGGACGGCCAGGCGCATCATCGGGCCACCGCCGATGGGAACTGGCGGCCGGCGCGGGCCAGGTCGGCGACGCGGGCCGCGCGGGTGACGGCGTCCCGGCGGGCGCGAGCGCCCAGGTGGGTCATGCGGTCCGCGACCTCTTCGGCGGTCGGGGCGGTCAGGCTGCCCGCGAGTACGCCGTCGGCGAGGAAGACGACCTGGTCGGCGTACGAGGCGGCGACCGGGTCGTGGGTGACCATGACGACTGTCTGGCCCTGGGTGCGGACCGGTTCACGCAGGAGTTCGAGGACGTCCGCGGCGGTCTGGGTGTCGAGGGCGCCGGTGGGCTCGTCGGCGAAGATCACCGCCGGCCGCGCGACCAGAGCGCGGGCGATGGCGACGCGCTGCTGCTGGCCGCCGGAGAGCTCGCCGGGCCGGTGCTGGTGGCGGCCGTCGAGGCCGACCCGGTCGAGCACCTCGCGGACCGCGGCGCGATTGACGCGGCGGCCGTCGAGCTCCTGCGGGAGGCAGACGTTCTGCCAGACGGTCAAGGTGGGCAGCAGGTTGAACGACTGGAAGACGAAACCGATCCGGTCGCGGCGCAGTTCGGTGAGTTTGCGCTCGTTCAGCTCGGCCAGCGGCTGACCGTCGATGAGCACGCTGCCGGACGTGGGGCGATCCAGGCCGGCCGCACAGTGCAGGAACGTGCTCTTGCCCGAGCCGGACGGACCCATCACCGCGGTGAACGTTCCGGCGGAGAAGTTGATGGAGATGCCGTCGAGGGCGGTGACGGCGTTCGCGCCACGGCCGTAGACCCGTCGTACGTCGTGCAGGACGACCGAGTGCTCGGTCCCGCCGAATGATTCCTGCCACCGTCGCGTCTTCTTCTTCATGCGCAAGACGCTACGGAGCGCAGGCGGTGGCTCCCATGGTGCTGGACCGCCGCCGATGGTGGACGAAAGTCCACCTACGGCCCGAGCAGCGCCCGCAGGCCGGCGGTGTACGTGTCGGGAGAGACGTCGCCGATCAGCAGGCGCTGGAGCAGGAAGCCGGGAAGGAAGCCGAAGAGCACCTGGGCGATGTAGCGAGGGTCGACCGAGCTGTCCACCGTGCCGTCGGCCTGGGCGCGCCTGGCCACCGCCTCGAAGTGACCGCGAACCAGGCTGTACTTGCTCTGCGCGGTCGCCATGATCGCTGGATTGCGCAGCGCCTCGGCCCAGGCCTGGATCGCGACCCGGGTGACGTCGCCGCCGGGGCGCTCCGCGATCGCGACGATGTGGTTCAGCGCGGCTTCCAGGGCGGCGAGAGGCGTGAGCGGCTTCTCGGTCGCGAGGATCTTCTCGAAGAGTTCGTCGATCGTGCTCAGTGCTTCCTCGGCGATGGCCGCGACGATCTCCTCCTTGCTCTTGAAGTACCCGTACACCGCACCCGCGGACAGGCCGGACTCCCGGATCACGTCGGCCATCGTCGTCTTGTGGAAGCCCTGCTCGATCACGCACAGGCGAGCGGCCGCGACGATCTGCTCGCGGCGGGCCAGGCGATGTTCCTCAGTGACCTTCGGCATGTTCGGAACATAAAACGAATGTCCGTTCTTGACAAGTCGCCGCCTCTCGCGTCACGCTCGGAATCATAAAGAACGATCATTCGGTTTTCTGGAACAAGGAGTCCATCTCATGTCCGTTCAGTCGGCCGGGCAGCACCCCGAGCACACGCCCGAACATGCCGCAGACACCCGTCAGGGGCCGCCGCTGGTCGCCGTCATCACGCTGCTGACCGCCCTGCTCACCGTGTTGCTGATCGCGTTCGCCTGGCCGGCCGCGCGATCCGAACCGCGCGACGTCCCGCTCGCCGTCGTCGGCCCCGAGCCGGCCGTCGCCCAGGTCGAACAAGGGCTCGAGCGGGCGATGCCCGGTGGGTTCGAGCTCACTGCCGTACCGGATCGGGCCGCCGCGGTGCAGAAGATCGAGGATCGGGACGCGTACGGCGCCATCGTGATCGATCCGCAGCAGCCCGAGGTGCTGACCGCGTCGGCCGGCGGTCCGGCGGTTGCGCAGATACTGACGCAGTTGTCGACGCGGCTGTCGCCCGAGGCTCCGGCCAAGGTGACGGACGTCGTACCGCTGCCGGCGGACGATCCGCGGGGTGCCGGGCTCGCCGCAGGTGCCCTCCCGTTGGTCCTCGGCGGGATCATCGCGGCCGCGTTGCTGACCCAGTTGGTACGGAGTGGGGCGAAGCGGATGGCCGGCGCGGTGACATTCGCGATCACGGGCGGTCTCGCCTTGGCCGCCGTACTGCAGTTCTGGCTCGGATCGTTCGAGGGCAGCTACCTCGCCAACTCGGGTGTCATCGCGCTGTCGATCGCGGCGGTCAGTCTCACGCTGCTGGGTCTGGAGTGGTTGTTCGGGCGGGTGGGTCTCGCGGTCGGTTCGGCTGTGATGATGCTGCTCGGCAATCCGCTGTCGGGCCTGGCGAGTGCACCCGAGATGCTGCCGAGCGGGTGGGGCGCGCTGGGGCAGCTGCTTCCGCCGGGTGCCGCGGGTACGGCGCTTCGTTCGGTGAGCTTCTTCGACGGAGCCGGAGCGGCGGGGCCCCTCGTCGTACTGAGTTGCTGGCTGCTCGCCGGCCTCACGCTGTGTGGTCTCGGTGCCGTCAGGTCGCAGCGCGTCGTACAGCCTCGTCACGAAGCGAAGCCCGTCACTGTCTGAATGTCATGACAACGCGGTGACCGGATCGTTATCTTCCGGTCACCGCGTCAGCACGTTCCGACGGCGACAACGTTGTCTGTCAAGCATTGACTTCGGTGGTCCTGGCCTCCTACGGTCGCGAGAAAGCCCAGCGGCATTGGGTCGGGATACGGGATGACAACGATTGCCCGAAGGTGGACGTGATGGTGACAAGGAAACGTTTCAAAGCGGTAGCCGCAGTGAGTGCGCTGCTGCTCGCGGTCTCGGCCTGCAGCCAGGGATCGACGACCAAGGAGCCGGCGGCGGGCGGCTCGCAGAGCGCCGGTCCGGCGAACATCAAGATCGCGTACCAGCAATGGGGCCCGGGCACGGTGATGAAGAACTTCCTCACCGGCGTCAAGGCCGAGTACGAATCGGCCAACCCCGGATCGAAGGTCGAGATCCTGCCCATCGTGGCCAGTGAGAACGACTACTACACCAAGCTCCAGCTGATGATGCGCTCGCCGAACACCGCGCCGGACGTGGTCTACGAGGACACGTTCCTGATCAACTCCGACATCACCGCGGGCTACCTGCGGCCGCTCGACGACTACATCAAGGACTGGCCGGACTGGAGCCAGTTCGAGGACACCGCCAAGGGCGCGGCGAAGGCGCTGGACGGCAAGACGTACGGCATCCCGGACGGGACCGACACCCGGGCGCTCTGGTACAACAAGCAGTTGTTCGCCAAGGCCGGGTTGCCCGCCGACTGGCAGCCCAAGGCCTGGGACGAGGTGCTCACCGCCGCGCGCGCCATCAAGCAGAAGGTCCCCGGCGTCATCCCGCTGAACGTGTACTCCGGGAAGCCGATGGGTGAGGCCTCGGCCATGCAGGGCTTCGAGATGCTGCTCTACGGCACCAAGGACACGCTCTACAACCACGACCAGCAGAAGTGGGTCGTCGGCAGCCAGGGATTCAAGGACTCGCTGAACTTCATCAAGACGATCTACAGCGAGGGCCTCGCGCCGACGCCGAAACAGGCGCTGGACCCGAACATGGGCAGCAAGGTCGGCACCGAGCTGCTGCCCGGCGGCAAGCTGGCGATCGCGCTGGACGGCTCCTGGATCTACGGCAACTGGCAGAAGACCGGCGCGAAGCCGTGGCCGCAGTGGACCGAGGTGCTCGGCCAGACCGCGATGCCGAGCCAGGACGGTGGCGGTAAGGGCAAGGTCAGCCTGTCCGGCGGCTGGACCTGGGCGATCCCGGCCAAGTCGAAGAACCCGGACGCGGCCTGGAACCTGATCAAGACCCTGCAGACGCAGAAGAACGCGACCAAGTACGCCACCGAGGGTGCGCAGATCGCGGTCCGCAAGGACGTCGCCTCCGACGCCGGGTACAAGTCGTCCGCGAAGAGCACGCAGTTCTTCACCGACCTGGTCTCCGTGACCGTGTACCGGCCGGCGTTCGCCGAGTACCCGAAGGTCTCCAACGAGATCATCACCGCGATGGAGGCGGTGATGACCGGGCAGTCGTCACCGGACGAGGCCGCGAAGAACTACGACGAAGCCGTCGAAGGCATCGTCGGCAAGGACAAGACGACCAGCGACAGCGGCGGCCAGTAGCCCCGGTGTCCACTAGCCCCCGGCTGACGAAGGAACTGCCCCTGTGACGACGACAGTCGCCCCCGCCGCGGCCAAGCCCGCTCCGTCCGGCAAGAAGTCCGGGCCGAGCGGGCGGCCGCGAGGCGCCAAACTGGTCCGGATGTTGCCGCTGACACCGGCGATCGGACTGATGCTGGTCTTCCTGGCCGGCCCGATCATCTACTGCGTGTACGCCGCGTTCACCAACATGGCGCTCACCGGCACCGGTGCCGCCGAGGTGAGGTTCGTCGGCCTGGACAACTTCCGCAAGGCCTTCGGCAGCGGCGCGTTCACCAACGCGATCTGGCTGACCCTGGTGTTCACGCTGATCTCCGCGATCATCGGCCAGAACACCCTCGGGCTCGGCCTGGCGCTGCTGATGCGCAAGTCCACCAAGGCGGTCCGCAACTTCGTCGGTACGGCGGTGATCGGAGCCTGGGTGCTGCCCGAAGTCGTCGCGGCGTACCTGCTCAGCGCCTTCTTCAACGAGGACGGCACGCTGAACGTGATGCTGCACGCGGTCGGCCTGCCCGGCCAGGACTGGTTGTACGCGGCACCGATCATCGCGGTCTCGCTGGCCAACATCTGGCGTGGTACGGCGTTCTCGATGCTGGTGTACTCCGCCGCGTTGAGCGAGATACCGAAGGAGATCGAGGAGTCGGCCGAGATGGACGGCGCGCGCGGCGGCCGGCGGTTGCTGTTCGTCACGCTGCCGATGATCAGCCGGGCGATCATGACCAACCTGATGCTGATCACGCTGCAGACGCTGAGCGTGTTCGGCCTCATCTACGCGATGACCCGCGGCGGTCCGGGCACGAAGAGCCAGACGCTGCCGCTGTACATGTACGAGCAGGCGTTCAGCTTCTCCCAGATCGGCTACGGTACGGCGATCGCACTGGTGATGCTGGCAATCGGCGCGGTGTTCTCGCTGATCTACCTGCGTGGACTGAGTTCGGAGGCCGCATGATAGCCCGGGACAAGATCAGCAAGCTGACGGCCAACCTGATTCTGCTGGGGATCGGTGTGCTGTTCGTGCTGCCGCTGCTGTGGGTGCTGTTCGCGTCGATCAACCGCACCGCCGGGCTGCGGGTGGAGTTCCCGACGAGTCCCACCCTGGGCAACTTCAAGGCGGTGCTGAACACTGATACGACGTACCGGCCGGTGCTCAACGGCGTTGTGCTGTGTGGTGGTGCCGCACTGCTCACGATGATCTGCTCGGTGCTGGCGGCGTACCCGCTGTCCCGGTTCAAGTCGAAGTTCAACCGGCCGTTCCTGCTCACCGTGCTGTTCTGCACCGGGTTGCCGATCACCGCGGTGATGGTGCCGGTGTACGGCCTGTTCGTGCAGCTCAACCTGGTCGACACGCTCGGCGGCACGATCATGTTCATGGCGACCAGTTCGCTGCCGTTCTCGATCTGGCTGACCAAGACGTTCATGGACGGCGTACCGATCTCGCTCGAGGAGGCCGCCTGGGTGGACGGCGCCGGCAGCATGCAGGCACTCCGCCGGATCGTGCTGCCGCTGATGTGGCCGGGGATCGCGGTGGTGCTGATCTTCACCTTCATCGGCATGTGGGGCAACTTCTTCGTCCCGTTCATGCTCCTGCTGTCACCGGAACGGTTGCCGGCCTCGGTCAGCATCTTCACCTTCTTCGGCCAGTACGGCGAACCCAACTACGGCCAGCTGGCGGCGTACTCCCTCATCTACACCACACCCGTTTTGCTGCTCTATCTCCTGCTGAGCAAGAAACTCGGCGGCGCCTTCGCCCTCGGCGGCGCCATCAAGGGCTGACAGGGGTTGGGCGCCCGGTAGCTCGAGGTGCGCCGAGTCGTCGATTCTGGTTGGGAAAATCGGGCTCCGACTGACCAAAGTTGACGACTCGGCGCAGGTGCCGAGCTGCTTGGGTCCGGCGGGGTGGGTTTCGGGGAGTGAGTGTTCGGCGTACGGTCTGTGACCATGGGTGGTGTGGTTGCCCGGGGACGGATCGGGTTCAGCGCGGGGCGCGGCCCCGTGGCGCTCGTGGTGCTCGTCGTCGGGGTGGCCGCGGCGGTGCTCGCGGTCGGGCGGGAGCTGGTGTTCGGGTATCAGAGCCCGGCCGCACACCTCGTGCTCGAGACCGTCGACGCCTGCGTAGCGCTGCTGCTCGCTTACCTCGTCTATGGGCGGTTCCGGCGTAGCAATGCCTGGCAGGATCTGCTGCTGTTGCAGGGGCTTGCGCTGCTCGGTACTGCGAACGCACTGCTCAGCGCCACGCTCGTGGCGACCGATCCAGTAGGCCCTGTCGGCTTGTGGCTGCCGCCGTGCCTGCGGGTCGTCGGGGCGCTGCTGATCGCCGCATCCGCCCTGGTCCCAGGCCGCAAAGCTCGTCATCGCGGCTGGCGGGATTGGGCACTCGTGCCGGTCATTGCGTTTGTAGCACTGCTCGGTGCGGTGTTGTCCTGGCGGAGGGACTCGCTCCCGCAGGCTGCGCTGACCGGCGACGCGGGGTTCACCTCCACTACGAGCGGGCACCCGGCATTGCTGGTCCCCCAGATCCTGACGCTCACCTGTTTCTCCGTGGCCGCGGTGGCGTTCACCATCCAGTCGCGAAGTCGAGACGACGTACTGCTGCGCTGGCTGGGGCCGGCCTGCGCGTTGGCTGCGTTCGCGCGGCTGAACTACCTGATCTTTCCTGCCGATCACGCTGACTGGTTGTACAGCGGCGACGTCCTGCGCACCGGTTCCTATCTCCTCCTGCTCGTCGCCGCGGGCCGGGAGATCAGCAGACACTGGGCCGCGCAGGCCGAGGCCGCGGTGGCGGAGGACAGGCGACGGCTGGCCCGTGAGATGCACGACGGCGTACTGCAGGAGCTCAGCTACATCCGCGCCGAGATCAAGGCCTTCACGGTCGCCGACCGACCACGGGTCGAGCGCGTCCTCGGAGCCAGCGAACGCGCGCTCGACGAGGCGCGGCAGCTGCTGGAAGCACTCGGCCGGCCGGACGACGAGCCGTTCGGTCTCGTGCTGCACCGCGCCGTCGAACAGGTGGCACAGCGGTACGGCGTCGCGCTCGACCTGGAGCTGGACGAATCGATCGTGGTCGACCGGCACCAGCGGCACGCGCTGGTCCGAATCGCCCGGGAAGCGGTGCTGAACGCCGTACGTCATGGCAGGGTGGAACGGATCAGGCTCGAGCTGGGCCGCGACGCCGAAGGGAGTTATCTGCGGGTGGCCGACGACGGGGCCGGTTTCGACCCGGGGGCGCGGCAGACCGGCTTCGGGCTGATCAGTATGCGGGAGCGTGCGGTGGCTCTGCCCGGGACGTTCGAGATCAGCTCACGGCCAAGCACGGGGACGACGGTGATGATCAGGTGGTGAACGCGGAACCGCTTCGGGTCGTGATGGCGGACGACCATCCACGGCTACGGGCGCACATCCGGCGGTCCCTGGAGGTGGGCGGCTTCGAGGTGTGCGCTGAGGCTTCCAGCGGGCCGGAGGCTGTCCGGTTCACGCAGGAGCACCAGCCGGACGTCGTACTGCTCGACATCCACATGCCGGGCGGCGGGATCCGGGCCGCGGCAGAGATCTCCCGGCTGTTACCGGAGATCGCGATCGTGATGCTCACCGTCTCCCGTGACGACAGCGATCTGTTCGACTCACTCCGGGCCGGGGCGTCCGGCTACCTGCTCAAGGACACCGACCCCGAGCGGCTGCCGGCCGCGCTGCGCGGGGTGCTGTCCGGCGAGGCGGCGATCCCGCGGACGCTGGTGGCGCGCATCCTGGACGAGTTCCGGATGCCCGGCCAGCGGCGGCTGGGCCGGCGATCGACGGCGACCGGGTTGCTGACGTCGCGCGAATGGGAGGTGATGGGCCTGCTCGGTGAAGGGCTGAGCACCGACGACGTCGCCAAGCGCCTCTTCCTCTCACCGACCACAGTCCGGGTGCACATCTCGTCCGTACTGCGCAAGCTTCGCGTCAAGGACCGCCAGGCGGCCATCGACCTGCTGCGCGACGACCGGTCGTGACGACGTGGACCGATCGCGCGGGCGGCTCCCCCTCCCCGCCACCCGCACGACCGGTCTGCTTCTCCCCGAAGACCTACTTCCGCAGGTCGAACTGCGCTGAGACCGAACCGGTGAAGCTGCTGTCCGAGACGGTGACCTTGTAGGTGCCCGCCGTCAGTGCGGCGCCGGTGTGCTGGCTGAGCTTGGTCGACAGGTTGTAGATGTACAGCGTGTCCGACCAACGCATCTGCAGTCCGTTGGTGGCCGCGACCTCGAGCGCGGTCTCGTTCGGCGTGCCATCGGGCATGGCGTCGAGCTTGAACAGCGCGACGGTCGGGTTCAGCGTCGAGACGGCGGCCCCGTCGCAACCGGTCACCGTGATCTTGACCGGGATCGTGCTGCCGAGCTTGAACACGCTCCGGGTTCCGGTGGAGTTGATCGGCTGCAGGATCGCGCTCGGCGTGTTCTTGGTGGCGAATGTCGCGGTGGCCGCGTCGTTGCCGCCGTCGTCGTCCGTGACCGAGACACCGATCGTGTAGGTGCCGTTCGCGCCGTACGTGTGGGTGCCGGCGACCGAGGCGGTGGCCGGGTCGACAGCCGTCGTACCACTGTCACCCCATGAGATGGCGGCGCTGTGGGTGTCGGCCGTGCCGGGGTCGGTGAACGGTGCGTTGACGGAGACCGAGCAGGCGCTGGTCCTCGTCACGGTGACCGGGCCGACCGATGGCGCCACGTTCGAGGCCGTCCAGTCGAACGTCGCGGTCGCGGCGGCGTGCTCGCCGTCGGTGGCCTGCACGACCACGCTGCCGCTGGCGTCGTCGGTCGTGCTGTGCGACCAGGACCAGGTGCCGTTGCCGTTGTCGGTGACGGCACCGGCGCCGGTCACCTGGCTGACCGTCAGAGTCTGGTTGCCATCGGCATCGGTAAAGGAGCCGGTCGTGGTCAGCGCCGATCCTTCGTCGCCGTTCTCGTCGGCCGGCGCGGCGCCTGCCGCCGGGGCGTAGGAGTTCGCGTCGCAGGCGTTGCCGAGGGCGTCGCCGTCCGCGTTCGCCTGGTTGGCGTTGGCGACCGCCGGGCAGTTGTCGGACGCGTCCGGTACGCCGTCGTCGTCGGCATCGGTGTCGACGACCACGGGGGTCGTCACGTCGATGGGGATCTGGACGTTGTTGTTGAAGTCACCGGAACCGGTGGTGTTGGTGGTGATCGTCGCGGTCACGGTGCCGTCGACCGCGCCGGCTGCCGCGGTGAAGCTGACGGTCTTGAAGTTGTTGCAGTCGGTGAAGGTCAGCGAGGCCGGCGAGGCGGTCACGCCGGCCGGGGTGACGAAGGTGATGACGAACTGCTCGCCCTCATTGATGTTGCAGCCGTCGGCGCCGGTCGCGACCACCTTGACCTGGGCCGATCCGGTCGACGCCGGGTCGCCGGCGACCAGCGACAGACTGGCGGTGCCCTCGATCGTGTCGTTGATGTTGTCGGCGTGCGCGATGCCACCGACGGTGAGTGCGGCAGCAGCGGCGATTGCCGTCCCCAGAGCCGCTCGTCGCGCAAGCGTGCCGTACTTGGTCATGTGTTGCCTCCCGTAATTGATGTGCACCCCTCCGCGCACACCAGTTGCGGTAACGCTAGGTAACAATCGTCGGCCCGGCCAGGGACAAAGGACCTTTTGAGCGTTCAAACATCTAAACGCTCGAGGCCGCACCGGACGCCCGGACCATCACAACTGGGCGCGACGGTTGGACTTGCGCGGAGGGACGGCGGTTCGGACGCAGTTGTGGTGGGCTGGCAGTTCGGTGGTTACCGGTGGTGACGGTATGTAAGCGGGGCGCGGTGGGCAACGGCACGGGATGGTCACGATGCGCAGTGCGAGGGCTGCCCCTTCGGACCGGGTTTCGCTACCTTTGGGTATTGGTCCCTCGATTTGCAGGAGGCTCCGTGAAGATCAACGACGTACTGCGCGGCAAGGGCAACCAGGTCGTCACCATCTCCCCAGAAGCCACAGTCACCGAACTGCTCGCCCTGCTGGCCGACCACAACATCGGTGCCGTCGTGGTGAGCCCGGACGGGTCGTCGGTGGCCGGGATCGTCTCCGAGCGCGACGTGGTCCGGCTCTGGAACGGCACGCCGGACGCGGGTGACGTCCGGGTCAGCTCGATCATGACGACCGACGTCGCCACCTGCGGTCCGGATGACCACATCGACAACCTGATGCGACTGATGACCGATCGCCGCATCCGGCACGTTCCGGTCGTCGTCGATGGTTCGCTGACCGGTTTGGTCAGCATCGGCGACGTGGTCAAGTCCCGGATCGGCGAGCTCGAGTTCGAGCGCGAGCAACTGTCGAACTACATCACCAGGTAATTCACGGCGCAGTCGCGGCCCGGGGTCTAGAGTCCGTCCATGGAACCGACACGTCCCTCGGACGGACACCCCGGTACGCCGTCCTCGGGGCAACCTCCGTACGGCGGCGCACCCCAGCAGCCGGGCCAGCAGTACGGCGGACAACCCCAGCAGCCGGGTCAGCCGCCGAACCCGGGACCGCAGTTCGGCGGGCAACCGCCGTACCCGGGTCAAGCGCCGTACCCAGGGCAAGCGCCGTACGCCGGTATGCCGCCGGTGCAGGGGATGCCGCACGGGCCGCAGTACCCCGGTCAGCCGCAGAAGACCAGCACCCCGGCGATCCTGTCGTTGGTCTTCGGGATCGTCGGGGCGATTCTGATCAGCGTCATCCTCGGGATCGTCGCGCTGAGCAAGATCAGCACCACCGGCCAGAAGGGCAAGGGCTTGGCCATCGCCGGGCTGGCGGTCTCCGGCCTCTGGCTGGTCGGCCTGGTGGTGGGGATCGCGGTCTTCGGCGACGGTGAGCCGGATCGGGACGCCTCCGGTCAGGTCACCACCACGCAGAACACCCGAGCGGACAAGCTCCGCGTCGGTGACTGCGTGAGCGAGATCAAGGAGGCCGCGGAGGTTCGCAATCTCGAGCTGGTGCCCTGTGACCAGCCGAACGGCGGGAAGGTGTTCGCCGTGTTCGACCTGCCGGCGGGGAAGTGGCCAGGGCTGACCGCCGTCCAGACGGCCGCGGAGAAGGGCTGCGTCGACCGGTGGGCGGCGACGGGCAAGCAGCTCGATGACGCGTCGGACATCATCTACCTGCACCCCATCGAAAATGGCTGGAGCCTCGGCGACCGGGGGACCACCTGCCTGGTCACGCCGAAGTAGCGAGGACCAGGACCACCATCCCGAGCAGGAAGAGCAGGCCGAGTCCGAGCAGGGCGGTCCCGATCAGGCCGCAGATCTGGCCGGCCTGGGCCATGCCGCGGTTGTTGTAGACGCCCGGTGACGCGTCGATCTCGGTGAGGGCCTGGCTGCCGAGCCACCAGGCGACCGGCGAGACGATCAGCAGGCCGGTGCAGAGCGCGATCGCGCCGAGGACGAGGGAGATGGTGGCTTGCGAGTGGTCCCGCAGGATGCCGTACGCCGGTTGATCCGGGAAGCCCGGCTGGAGCGGGTACGCCGGTGACCAGAAGGTGTGGGTGCGGTCGGTCGCATCCGTCGGCCGTTCGGTGAACGACATGGTCTGGCTCCTCCTCTGCTCAGTGTCCCCGGTCCTGAGCAGAGGAGGCCAGGCCGTCAGCTCAGTTCGATCAGGTCGCCCAGCGCCAGCTCGGTGAGCTGCGGCCGGACGTCCTTCGCTTCCCCTACGACGACGACCAGCAGGCCGTTGGTTCCGACGTACCGGCGGTAGGCCTCGGTGGCCTCGTCGGCGGTGGTCGCGGCGATCTGGGCGAGGTAGGTGTCGGCGAAGCCGATCGGTACGCCGTTCGCGATGTTGCTGCCGACCTGCTGGGCGACCGAGTCGGCCTGCTCGTACCGCAGCGGGGCGGTCCGGATCAGGCTGTCCTTCGCCTCCTGGACCTCCTGCTCGGTCAGCCCGTCGCGGGCCTCCCGGAGGATCCGGAGCGCGTCGCTGATCGCCGCGCCGGTCACCTCGGTGCGTACGGCGCCGCCGAGGCTGAACGTGCCGCCTTTGCGTGGCGCGGCGAAGCTCGTCCGCGTGCCGTAGGTGTAGCCCTTCTCCTCGCGCAGCACGGTGTCGACGCGGGAGGTGATCGTGCCGCCGACCACGTGGTTCGCGACCGCGGCCGCACCCCAGGCGGGATCGCGGCGGTCCGGACCGGCGCAGCCGATCAGGAGCTGGCTCTGCACGGACCCCGGCCGGTCGACCAGGACGACGCGGTCACCCGGCAGGTAGATCGGCTCGGGCCCCTCCAGCGCGGGGCCGGCCGCGGAGGTCCAGCCGCCGAACGCCTCGTCGATGATCCCGGCCACGTCCACGCCGGTCGCGTCACCCGCGAACAGGATCTGCGCCCGGCCCGGTCCGATGTTGTCGCGGTAGAACTCGGCCACCTGCACGTTGGTCAGCGGCCGGATCGTGTCCGGGGTGCCGGCGGTCGGCCGGGAGCGCCGGGTCGTCGGGTCGAACAGGTGCGCCGCGAATGCTTCGCGCGCCCGGTACCCGGCGTTCGCCCGCTCTTGGTTGATCTCGCCGAGCCGGATCGTCACGTGCCGGCCGACATCGGCCTGGTTGAACGCCGGCCGGGTGACCGCCTCGGCGAGCAGCTTCACGGCCGGGGCCAGGTGCGACACCGGCACCGAGATCTCCACGTGCAGCGCGTCCGAGCTGACGTCCACGCCGTACGCCGCTCCGTGCCGCTCCAGCGCGGCCGCGAAGTCGTTCGCCGATCGCAGCTCGGTGCCTTCGTCGAGGGTCCGGGACATGATCGTCGCGACGCCCTCGAGCTCGCGCGGTTCGGCCATCAGCGGCATCGCGATCGTCACCCGGACGGTGGCGACGTACTGGCCGGGGCGGTCGAAGACGTGCACCGGGGTCCCGGCGGCGGTCGTCGTCGTGGTCGCCGCGGGGAAGTTCCACGGGCGGGGCGCGCCGACGGCGGGTGGGATGGTCAGAAGCTGGCTCATGCGTCGTCTCCTGCCGTAGCGGTACGGCGGTAAGTCACCTGGGCGCGGCCGGACGCGCGGATCCACTGCGCGGCCGCGGCCTGCACCTGCGCGGCGGTGACCGCGCGGACCTGGTCGATCCGGGTGTTGATCCGGTTCGGGTCGCCGAACAGCAGCGCGTGGTGGGAGATCTCGTCGGCCCGCCCGGCGCAGGTCGCCAGCTGCTCCAGCCAGTCCCGCTCGGCCTGCGCCTGAACGGTGGCCAGCTCGTCCTCGGTGATCCCGCCCTCGGCCAGCTTCTCGATCTCCTCGAGCAGCGCGTCCTCGACCTTCTGCAGGTCCACGCCGTCGGAGGCGATCCCGGTCAGCGTGCCGAACGAGACCCCGCCGATCAGCGGCAGCGCGCCGCCGGAGACCGACTGGGCGATCTGCTCGTCGCGGACCAGCCGGCGATTCAGCCGGCCGCTCTGCCCGGCCGCGAGGATGTCGAGCGCGAGCCCGGCCGCGTCCAGCTCCGGCGTCCCGTCGACCGGCAGCCGGAACATCATCGTGATCAGGTCGGACGGTACGTCGGACACGACGTCGTCACGCACCACCTCGGTCAGCGGGCCGATCGTGCCGTCCGGGGCGGCGGGCGGCTGCGGGATGGCCGGCAGGTGGCCGAAGTACCGCTTCGCCGCGGCGAAGGCGTCCTCCTCGGAGACGTCGCCGACGATCGTGAGGACGGCGTTGTTCGGGCCGTAGTACGTACGGAAGAACGCGTGCACGTCCTCCACCGAGGCCGCGTCCAGGTCGGCCATCGAGCCGATCGTCATGTGCGCGTACGGGTGGTCGGCCGGGAAGGTGAGCTTGACCAGCCGCTCGTAGGAATCGCCGTACGGGCGGTTGTCGTAGCTCTGGCGCTTCTCCTCCTTGACCACGTCACGCTGGTTGTCCAGGTTCTCCTGGTTCACCGCGTCGAGCAGGTAGCCCATCCGGTCGGCCTCGAGCCACAGGGCCAGGTCGAGCCCGCCGCTGGGCAGCGACTCGAAATAGTTGGTCCGGTCGAAGAACGTGCTCGCGTTCAGGCTGGCGCCGGCCGTCTCCAGCAGGCTGAAGTGCTGACCGGACGCGACGTTGCGTGACCCCTGGAACATCAAGTGCTCGAACAGGTGCGCGAACCCGGTCAGCCCCGGCGGCTCGTGGCGTGAGCCGACGTCGTACCAGAGGTTCACGGCGACGATCGGGACGGCGCGGTCAGAGCTGACGACGACACGTAAGCCGTTGTCCAGCGTCTGCTCCGCGATGGGGTAGGTCAAGGGCATGCCAGCCACCCTACGTGGTCCGCGAATTCTCTGGGTGAGATGTCGATCTCGGCCCGGCTCGCGCATCGGAGTGGTAGATGCTGGATTCCGACCTGGATGCGAGAGGTGACTTCAGTGGGCAAGTACTTGGTGATGATCTACGACAACGAGGCGATGTGGGCCGACGCCGGTCCGGAGGTGGCGGAGGCGAACCACCAGCGGCACCAGGCGTTCGCCGCGGCCAACGGAGCTGCGCTGCGCGGCGGTGCGCAGCTGGGTGAGAGCAACACCGCGACGTCGATCCGCGCGGACGGCAACGGCGGGTACGTCGTCACCGACGGGACGTTCGTGGAGACCAAGGAGGTGATGGGCGGGTACTACCTCATCGAGGCGGCGGACCTCGACGAGGCGCTGGCGATCGCCAAGCAGGTCCCGGCCCCGATGGGCGGCGTCGAGGTCCGGCCCGTCGTCAACGGTGGCTGACGCCGTCACCCAGGCCGTGGCGGAGGCCCACTCGTCGGAGTGGGCCTTCGTCCTGGCCGCGACGGCTCGGGTCGCGGCCGACCTGGACCTGGCCGAGGACTGTGTGCAGGACGCCTACGCGCAGGCGCTGGTGCACTGGAAAGAGCAGGGCATACCGCGTCGTCCCGGTGCGTGGCTGACGACCGTGGCCACTCGCCGGGCGCTCGAGGTGCGCCGCCGGGCCGCGGTGGCCGAGCGGAAACTGCCGTTGCTCGTGCCGGATCCCGTCGACGACACCGGCGCCGAGGTGTTCCCGGACGACCGGTTGCGGCTGGTGTTCACCTGTTGCCATCCGGCGCTCGCGCAGGAGACGCAGATCGCGCTCACGCTGCGGCTGGTGTGTGGACTGTCGTCGGCGGAGATCGCGAAGGCGTTCCTGGTCAAGGAGACCGCGATGCAGGCCCGGATCACCCGGGCGAAACACAAGATCTCCCGGTCGGGGATCGCCTATCGCATCCCGCGGCTGACCGAGCTGCCGGAGCGCATCGACGCGGTGCTGGACGTCGTTCACCTGGTGTACACCGCGGGGCACACGGCAGCGGATGGCGCTGAGCTGACGCGGCCGGACCTGGCTCAGCGTGGGACCGATCTGGCGCGGATGGTGCGGCTGCTGCTGCCGGACAGCGGTGAGGCGACGGCGTTGCTGGCCCTGCTGTTGCTGACGCAGGCGCGGCAGTCCGCGCGGGTCGACGCTGCCGGGCAGTTGGTGCTGATGGAAGACCAGGACCGTTCTCTGTGGGACCGGTCGCTGATCTCCGAAGGGCTTGCACTGGTGCACGAGGCGTTGGGGTGGCCGGCCGGGCGCTTCGGTTTGATGGCGGCGATTGCTGCCGTGCATGCCGAGGCGGAGCGTTGGGAGGACACGGACTGGCAGGAGATCCTCGGGCTGTACGACCTCCTGCTCGCTCGCTGGCCGTCTCCTGTCATCGCTTTGAACCGGGTGGTGGCGCTCAGCTATGTCGAGGGCCCGAAGGCCGCGCTGGACGCCCTCACGTCATTGGCCGATGATCCCGCCCTCGCCACCTATCCGTACTTGGCGTCCACGCGGGCCGAGCTGCTTCGGCGTACCGGCAACTGGACGGAGGCTGTCGCCGCATACGAGGAGGCGCTGGCCTTCACCAGCAACGCGGTCGAAGCGGCCCACCTGGCAAGGAGAATCCAATAGAGCCTGGTACGGCGGATCACGCGAGGCGCTGGAGGACCTCGTCGTGGAGGCGGCCGTTGGTGGCGACGGCGTTCGGGCCGTTCGGGCCGGGGACGCCGTCGATCGAGGTGAACTTGCCGCCGGCCTCGTCGACGATGATCGCGAGCGCGGCCATGTCGTACAGGTTCAGCTCGGGTTCGGCGGCGATGTCGACGGCGCCCTCCGCGACCAGCATGTAGGACCAGAAGTCGCCGTACGCGCGGGTCCGCCAGCAGGAGTCCATCAGGTCGGCCCACTGGTTCTTCTTGCCGATCTTCTCCCAGCCCTTGAGCGAGGCGTACGAGAGCGACGCGTCCTCGATCCTGCTGACGTCGCTGACCCGGCAGGGCTGGGACGAGTGCAGGGCCCGGCCGGTCCAGGCGCCGTCGCCGTACGACGCCCACCAGCGCTTGCCGAGCGCCGGCGCCGAGACCACGCCGACGACGACCTGGTCCTCGATCATCAGGCTGATCAGCGTCGCCCAGACCGGGACGCCGCGGATGTAGTTCTTGGTGCCGTCGATCGGGTCGACCACCCAGCGGCGTACGCCCCAGCCGGTGGTGCCGTCCTCCTCGCCCACGAACGCGTCCCGTGGGCGGGCCCGGGCCAGCGTCTTGCGCATCACGTCCTCGACCTTCTGGTCCGACTCGCTCACCGGGGTGAGGTCCGGCTTGGTGGCCACGTGCAGGTCGAGCGCCTTGTAGCGGTCCATCGTGGTCGAGTCCGCGTCGTCGGCCAGGATGTGGGCGAGCCGCAGGTCATCCGTGTGCGAAGGCATGCCGGAAGGCTAGCCTGAACCCCCGCTCAGGTGACCAGGTGTCCCGAAACGTTGCGGATCGGTTGCGGCGCGGATTGAACCGAACACGGTCGTTGAACGTGCAGTAAGTGTCCCGTGCGTGACCTGGCTCGACGCTACCGACGCCCAGGCACGCACCTCACGGCACTGGAGAAGCATCCACGATGCTCCGCATCGAGGACGCTCCTCCAGCACCGCGATGCACGCACCTGAACGCCGCTATCGTTCGAGCCAGGTCACGCACGGGACACTGTGTCTGACCCAGATCACGACTGCCCTGGAGGCGTCAATGTTCGAGCGCTTCGGTGACCTGCCGCTGCACGTGCTGGTGATCCACGCCGCGGTGGTGGTTCTGCCGGTGGCCGCCCTCACCGCGATCGTCTTCGCGCTGGTGCCGCGCTGGCGCTGGCTGCTGCGGTGGCCGGTGCTGCTGCTCGGGCTCGGGTCCCTGGTCCTCGCGTACGTCGCGAAGGAGAGCGGTGACGCGTTCGTCGCCGCGGTGCCGACATTGGAGCAGGCGGTGCGCGAGCACGAGGCGCGCGGCGACCTGCTGTTCTGGTATTGCCTGATCTTCGCGGCGGTGGCGGTGGCCGCGGTCCTGCTGCTCGGCGGGACGTCGCCGCTCGCCAGCGGAAAGGGTGCGAAGGCAACCAAGAGCAGGCCGCTGGAGCTCCTCACCAGCGCGGCCGTCGTGGTGATCGGCGTACTCGTCATCTGGCAGACCATCCGCACCGGAGACGCCGGCGCCAAGGCGGTCTGGGACGGGCAGCTGCCTAAGTAGTCCCCTCGGGTACGGCGTCGTCGCGCCCGGCCCGGGTCTCGCGGCCTTCGCGGCTGGCGAGTAGGCGCCTGAAGGAGGCGACGCGTTCCCGGTCGACGCCCTCGGCTTCGTCCAGCGCACAATCCGGTGCGGTCTCGGTGTGGGTACAGCCGCGGGGGCAGTCTTCGGCCACGTCAGCCAGGTCGGGGAAGGCGTTGATCAGTTTGTCCGGGTCGACGTGGGCCAGACCGAACGAGCGGATGCCCGGGGTGTCGATGATCCAGCCGCCATCGGGCAGGCGCAGGACCAGAGTGCTGACCGACGTGTGACGCCCACGGCCGGTCACCTCGTTGACCACGCCGATCGCCCGGTCGGCGCCCGGGATCAGTCCATTGACCAGAGTGGACTTGCCGACGCCGGAGTGACCGACGAGGACGCTGGTGCGGTCGTCCAACTGCTCGCGGAGTGCGCTGAGGTCGCCGTCTTGCTGCGTGGCGACCGACTCGACGCCGAGTGGACGGTAGACGGAGAGCAGCGGATCGGGATCGGCAAGGTCGGTCTTGGTGAGGCAAAGCAGTGGCCGCATCCCGGCGTCGTACGCGGCGACCAGGAAGCGGTCGATCAGGCCGGTCCGGGGCTCGGGGTTGGCGACGGCGACCACGATGACGAGTTGGTCCGCGTTCGCCACCAGGGGACGTTCGACCGGGTCGTCGTCATCGGCTGACCGGCGCAGGAGCGTCGTCCGGGGATGGACTCCGACGATCCGGGCCAGGGTTCCCTCGTCGCCGCTCGCGTCGCCGTCGAGTTTGACCCGGTCGCCGACGATCACGCCGGTGCGGCCGAGCTGGCGGGCCTTCATCGCGGTGACGACCCGATCGCCGGGCTCGACCCAGCAGGTGTAGCGCCCGCGGTCGCGAGTGATGACGAAACCGGTGACGGCGTCGTCGTACGAGGGGCGGTCCTTGGTCCGCGGCCGGGTCCGGCGCTTCGGCCGGTCGTACCGGGCCTCCTCGTCGTACCGCGACATCAGCCGGCCAGGCCCGACCAGAGCTCGGGGAACTCCGGCAGCGTCTTCGCCGTGGTCGCGATGTTCTCGATCTGGAGACCGTCGACGAGCAGCCCGAGTACGGCGGCCGCGTGCGCCATCCGGTGGTCGTGGTACGTGCCGAAAAGCCCGCCGTGCAACGGTTTCGGCCGGATCTCGAGGCCGTCGGCGGTCTGCGTCACGTCCCCGCCGAGCGCGTTGAGCTCCCGCTCGAGCGCCGCCAGCCGATCCGTCTCGTGGTTGCGCAGATGAGCGATGCCCCGCAGGTACGACGGTCCGTCCGCGAGCGCGGCCACCGCCGCGATGACCGGGGTGAGCTCGCCGACCTCGCTCAGGTCGAGGTCGACACCCTGCACCCGGCCGGTGCCGCGCACGGTCAGGCCGTCGCCGGTGCGGGTCACTTCGGCGCCGAAGCGGGTGAAGATGTCGCGCAACTGGTCGCCGGGCTGCGTGGTCTGCGCCGGCCAACCGGTCACGGTGACTTCGCCACCGGTGAGGACGGCCGCGGCCAGGAAGGGCGCGGCGTTGGACAGGTCCGGCTCGATCGCGGTGTCCAGCGCCCGAATGGGGCCGGGGGCAACGACCCAGCGGTTCGGCTCGCTGTCGTCCACCTGGACGCCGCGCTCGCGCAGCATCGCCACCGACATGTCCAGGTGCGGCTGCGACGGCACCGGCTTCCCGTCGTGGCGGAGGTCGACACCCTCGTCGTACCGGGCTCCGGCGAGCAGCAGCGCGGAGACGAACTGGCTGGACCCGGACGCGTCCAGGGTGACCTTGCCGCCGCGGACCGAGCCGGCGCCGGAGACGGCGTACGGCATCCGGCCGGTGCCCTGGTCGTCGATCTGTACGCCGAGGGTGCGCAGGGCACCGAGGATCACGTTCATCGGCCGCTCACGCGCGTACGGGTCGCCGTCGAACTCGACCACGCCGTCGGCCAGCGCGGCGACCGGCGGGACGAACCGCATCACGGTGCCGGCCAGGCCGCAGTCCACGCTCGCCGGGCCCTTGAGTGAGCCGGGGGTGACGGTGACCGTGCCGCCGTTCTCGGTGATGCCTACGCCGAGCGAGACCAGCGCGGCGCGCATGAGCGAGGTGTCGCGGGCCGCGAGCAGGCCGGTCAGGTGGGACGGACCGTCCGCGATCGCGGCCAGGATGAGCGCACGGTTACTGATCGACTTCGATCCCGGCACCGTGATCCGGCCGCTGACCGGTCCCTCGACCCGCGGCGCCGGCCAGCCGGTTTCCATGCTCATCCGCGTCCTCGCTTCGCTCCGGGCGCGGATGAGACACGAGGCGCGCTGTGCTGTCCAATGAGCTCGCTCCGCTCGCTCATCCGCGTCCTCGCTTCGCTCCGCTCGCTCATCCGCGTCCTCGCTTCGCTCCGGGCGCGGATGAGACACAAGGCGCGCTGTGCTGTCTAATGAGCTCGCTCCGCTCGCTCATCCCACTCCTTCAACTCGGATTCCCTGCTCCGAGCCTAGGGCATGAGCGTCACTGCACCGTGCAGAGCTGCGGCAGGTCAGCCCAGGTGGAGCTCGGCCTTCGCGAGTCGGGCCGCCTGCTTGGCCTCGTGGGCGAACTGCTTGGCCTCCCGCTTGGCCGCCTTGGCGCCGCGCCTGGTCCCGCGCTTCGCCGTCTTGGCGCCGTGCGCGGCCCGCCAGGCGACCCCCGGCTTGCCCTCGGTGTCGACCGCTGCCAGCAGCAGTCCGCCGAGCAGGCCGAGGTTCTTCAAGAACTGGATCCGCTGGGCCGCCCGGGTTTCCTTGTCCTTCACCTGCCAGAACGGGTGCCCGGCCACGGTCACCGGGATCAGCGTGGTCGCCAGCGTCGCGGCGCCCAGCCTCCGGCCCTTGCCGGTGGCGATCGCGAGACCGCCGAGCACCTGGACCGCGCCGTTCAGGCGGACCAGGTTCACCGTGGTCTCCGGGATGCGGTCGCCGAGCTGCGGCGGCGCGACCCTCTTCACCATCGGCACCAGGCGGTCCGCCACCGGCTGGGCTTTCGGCACCAGTGGCTCCGGGTTGCGGATCGAATTCGCACCCTGCACGACGAAGATCATGGACAGCAACGGCCTGGCCAGTGCGCGCACGACAGTCATGCCTCCTTCATACACCACGTTCCGGACGACTCCCTGTACCCACGGCTGCCGGCCCACAAGCACTTCCCCCCGCCCCATTGGAGTTGATGACCCCTGGAACGCCGCCTTCTCCCCTCGCATACGGGGGGAGAAGGCCCAACGCGGGCGGATATCCCTGAGACGTCAGGCGACGCGGCGGGAGTGGGTCAGATCGGGCAGCCGTCGGGGCGGGAGTGGGTCAGATCGGGCAGCCGTCGGGGCCGCAGGTGGGGTCGTCGGTGGCGCTGGGGCCGGTGATCAGGGTGACCGGCTTGCGGTCGGCGTTCGCCCGGCTGAGCGCCTCGCGGAAGACCTCCACCGGCTGTGCGCCGCTCACGCCGTACTTCTCGTCGATGACGAAGAACGGCACCCCGTTCGCGCCGTACGCCAGCGCCTGAGCCTGGTCCGCGGCCACCTCTTCGGTGTACGTCGTACCGGCGAGGACGTCGGTGACCCGGTCGGAGGGGAGCCCGACCTCGTCGGCGAGACTCGCCAGGGTGGCGTGGTCGCCGACCGGCAGGCCGTCGGTGAAGTAGGCCTTGAGCAGGCGCTCCTTGAGGCGGTCCTGAGTATCGGCGGGGACCTGGCCTGCCTCGACCAGCTCGCGCGCGAGGTGCAGCAGGCGGTGAGCGTCGACCGTGTTGGCGGCCTTGGCTTGGTCGAGGTGGTACTCGAGGCCCAGCTCGGCCGCGATCTCGGTCACGTGCGCGTTGGCCTGGACGCCCCACTCACGGCCGCGGCCGTACTTCTCACCGAGCCGGGTCGGGAGGTCCCGGGGGTCGTCGTTGGTGGACGACGGGTCCAGCTGGAAGCTGTGCCAGACGATCTCGGCCTGGTCGCCGCTCTCGGCCAGCGCCTGCTCGAGTCGCCGTTTCCCGATGTAACACCACGGACAGACCACGTCGGACCACACATCAATACGCATGCTCGCGGCAACCTCACTTGATCCGGACCTATTCCCAACCAGCCCCGCATGTGACGCGTCTGACGCTCCATGGACGACGAACTGGTGCGCGGACTCTTGAAGGAACAGCATCCGGACCTCGCGGAGCTGCCGTTGCGGCGAGTGGCCGGCGGCTGGGACAACGCGATGTGGCGGCTGGGGGACGAGCTGGCGGTGCGGTTGCCACGGACCGAACGTGGCCCGGAGCTGCTGCGGAAGGAGTACCAGTGGTTGCCGGAGCTCGCACCGCGCCTGCCGTTGCCGGTGCCCAGGCCGCAGCGGATGGGCGTACCGTCCGACCGCTTTCCTGACACCTGGCTCGTCACCTCCTGGGTCGAGGGTGAACCCGCTGACCGTACGCCGATCAGCTCCGAGCAGTCCGCGGACACCTTGGCGGCATTCCTGCGGGCGCTGCACGTGAAAGCACCCGAGGATGCGCCGGTCAGCCCGGACCGGGGTGTTCCGCTGCGCACTCTGCCATTCGACGCGAGCTCCCTGGATGTTGCCGTCCGCAAGATCTGGGACGAGGCCGTGGCCGCGCCGGAGTGGGACGGTCCGCCGCTGTGGCTGCACGGCGACCTGCATCCCGCGAATGTCGTCGTGACGGACGGCGCGCTCACCGGGGTGATCGACTTCGGGGACATGGCCGCGGGCGATCCCGCCACTGACCTGGCCGCCGCCTGGGTGTTGCTCCCCGACGGCGCGGCGGAGCGGTTCTTCGACGTCTACGCGGTGGCGGACGAGGCCACGATCGCCAGGGCCCGCGGCTGGGCCGCCTGGAAAGCCCTCGGGCTCATCTCGGTCGGCAATGCCGGGGACCGCGGCCTGCCCGGTGGGAAGCCGACCTGGGGACCTGCGGGCCGCCGGACTCTGGAACGGCTGCTGTGAGAATGCGCCGGCCGACCCCGCGATGGGGTCGGCCGGCGTGTTCAGCGGTGGCTTCTTCGATCAGGACGGCGACCGGCCAACCGCTCAGCTGGTTGCCTCGACGGCGGTCGCGATGAGGTCGGCGACGGCCTTCGGCTGGGAGACCGCGACCGCGTGCGAGCCGTCGACCTCGATCGTGGTGGCGTTGGCGCGGGTCGCCATCTTGCGCTGGCCGTCCGGATGGATCGCCTGGTCGCCGGTGGCCACCAGGTAGTGGACCGGGAGCCGCTTCCAGCTGGCCGGGCCGGACTTCTCCTCGAACGCCGCCGCGGCGATCGGACGCTGGAACCGGCCGAGCAGCTCAGCGGTGGGTACGTCGGCCGCGAACAGCGCCGGGAACTTGTCCAGCGCGATGCTCAGGAACGTCTCCTCACCGCCATCACCGGTCGGCAGGTTGTGCGGCACGAGTCCGGTCGCGAAGTCGTTGGCCGGGAAGCTGCCGAGCAGATCCTGCAGGCTTTCGCCCTCGTCGGGGGCGAATGCGGCGACGTAGACGAGGCCGGTCACGTTGTCGGCCTGGTCGGCGGCGGTGGTGATCACGGCACCGCCGTACGAGTGCCCGACCAGGACGACCGGGCCGTCGATCTCACGGACCAGGGCGGCGACCCGGTTGCCGTCGATCCCGGCGCCGCGCAGCTCGTTCGCGACGGCCTGCGCGGGGATGCCGCGGCTGGTCAGCTCCTCGATCACACCGGCCCAGCTGGAACCGTCCGCGAACGCACCGTGCACCAGGACGACGGTGGGGGTCTTGTCACTCATGCTCTCGATCTCCTTCGGTTGAACGTGCTAGAAGGAAACCGCGCGAGGCCGTTACGGCGGATCGACCGAACAACCGAACTCATCGACCGCGAATCACGCCTGTCCGGGCACCGGTGCACCCAAATCTCATGCGTTTGGGGGAGGGGTGAACCGCTCGAGCACCAGACGGGTCAGCTGGACCCGGGAGTTGACCCCGAGTTTGCCGAAGACGGAGCGGAGGTGGGTGCCGACCGTGCTGACGGAGAGGACGAGCTCGTCGGCGGCCGAGCGGTTCGTGTGCCCCTCGGCGACGAGCAGAGCGACCCGGCGCTCCATCGGGGTGAGGGCCTCCCAGCCCTGCTGGGCTCGAGGCGGTACGGCAGCCCAGCGACGTCGGCGTACGCCGGCCGCCTGGAGCACGGCCTGGATTCTCGCGGCCGGTGCGGTGGCGCCGAGTGTGGTCAGGGTGTCGAGGGCATGCTCGAGCACCGAGACGCCGGTGGACCGGTCGCCGGTCTCGAGCTCGGCCCGGCCGTAGCGCTCCTCCGCTCTGGCCAGCAGCAGTGGCCTGTGGGCCTCGCGCAGCAGGTCGGTAGCCACCGCCAGCTTCTGCACATCGTTGCCAGCGGCCACCAACTCGGCGGCTCCCCGGAAGGCTGTCGAGGCGGTGGCTGCGGCTTGTGCTGTCAGTTGGCCCTTGGCATCGGCCTGGACGAGTACGTCGGTGCGCTCAGGAAAGTCGAGTGGTACGTGGTGCAGCCGAGCGGCAGCCTTGGTGTCGCCATCGGCGAGGGCGAGCAACGCGTTGATCGTCGGATCGTGTCCCGCGAGCTCACGGGCCTCGGTGAGCTGGCCGCGCAGCAGAGCGATCAGTGCGAGGACTTGCTGCGCGACCGGTGCCTGCGTGGTGTCGTGAAGGTCGGTCATCCACCGCAGGGCGGTCTGGGCGGCCTCTTCTGCTTGTTGCAGGTCGCCTGCAGCGAGTTCGAGCCGCGCTCGGAGGACTGCCAGTTGCGGCGCGGACCACGAGTCGCCGGCGCCCAGCAGTTCGCGGACACGCTCCAACGCCGTCGCAAGCTCGTCAGTCTCGGCGCGGCAGTACAGCTCGCCTACCTCGACCAGAGTGTCCGGCAGGCCGCCCAGGTCAGCAGTCGCCTGGCGCGCCTCGACGTACAAGTCGCGGGCTTCCTCGTACCTGCCCTCAGCCCGCGCACGCTCGGCCGCCGCCACCTGCAGCACGGCTCGTGCCACTGGGTCTGCCGCTTCGGTTGGAGCTTCTGCACCTGCCAGGACTCGGTAGGCGGCTAGTCGCTCTGCGAGAGGTGGCGCCGCCGCTGGGATGGTGAGGCTTTCCAGTTGGCCGGTGGCCCACTGATGGGGAGCCAACCGCAGTCGAATCGATGCGCGGAGGTCCGGGGTGACGGGTCCGCGGTAGAGCGCCGTACCGCTGAGCAGGTCGTCGGCGAAGGCCTTGGCGCGGTCGTACTGGCGTGCCGCGAGCAGGACGCTGACCACATCCTCTCCGACCTCGGCCCGGAACGGCTCATCGACCAGCGTCAGGTCGAACGCCTGCTGGATGACCTCGGCCGCAGTCGTCGACATGGTCGCGAGCAGGTCCTGAGCCGCCCGACGCAGTGTGTTGACCGCGGATGCATCGCCGGGCTGTGCGACTGCGAGTACGTGCGGTGCCGCTGCTGCCGCACCGCGACCGGCCGAGATCAGTTGGCCGGCGATGGCCCCGTGCAACGCGCGCTGAGCCGACAGGGGTACGTCGGCCAGCGCGGCGGACCGCAGTAGCTCGTGGCGGAACCGCAGTACCGAACCGGCATCGGCCAGCAGCCCAGCCTGGATCACCTCTTCCAACGGCACGGCCAGCTTGGCTACCGGCTCACCCATCAGTACGGCGACGTCCTCCAGGCGGAACTCGCTGCCGAACACCGCGGCCGTCCGGACGAGAGTGCGGCTGAGTTCGGACAGTCCACTGGTACGACGTCGTACGCCTTCGACCAGACCTGTGGGCAGTGGGCCGGTCGAGTCCGTGGCGTGGTCGAGGTACAGGCCGGCGACGAGCTGCTCGGCGAGGAACGGGATGCCCTGTACGCCGGCCAGTTGCACAGCGAGGGCCGGGTCGACAGGACCGTTCAAAAGGTCGGTTGCGATGTCCTGGATGGCGTCCGGGGTGAGCGGGGCGAGGTCGATGACGTGGACGGGGACGTGGGGACGGACGGCATCGGCCAGCTGGTCGGTCATGCCGCCGGGGACCGGTCTGGTGGCCAGGAGCCACAGGAGCTTGCTGGTGTTGAGGCGGGCGATGACGACCCGCAGTACGAAGGCTGTGAGTGGGTCGGACCACTGGGCGTCGTCCAGCACGACCAGGACGGAGATGCCGTCGAGGCGGCGGCCGATGAGGTCGGCCAAGCGCTCGGCCAGCCAGAGGGGTTGGGTGTTGAGACTGGCCAGCTCGAGGAACTGCTCTGTGTCGATCAGTGGGTGCTCGCCGGCGCGGAGGGCTGGCGCGAGGGAGGCGAGTGGGCTGATGTTGTCGGTCTGGTGCGCTGCTGCGCTGGTCACCAGGAAACCGCGGCGCTCGGCCTGCTCGACAGCTGCCCGCAGGAGTGCGGACTTGCCGATGCCGGGCTCGCCGGCGACCACCGCCAGAGACGCCTGGCCGCTCTCCGACGCGCGCAGTGCTTCCAGGAGCTGTCCTAGCTCCTTCGAACGCCCCCGCAACGGCCCCATGCGGGATTTCTATCAGCCGCAGCGGCGGACGGCTAAGAGGGCGTAGGCGCGGGCGGCGTGCAGGACTTCGTCCAGCCGGACGTGCTCGTCGGTGGCGTGGGCGTAGCGGACGTCGCCGGGGCCGTACTGCAGCGTGGGGATGCCGGCGGCGGCGTACTGCCGAAGGTCCGAGCCGTACGGCGCGCCCTTCACCTCCGGAGCTGCCTCACCCAGGGCCACGTCTGTCGCCGCTTGGAGGGTTTGGGGGAGGAGGGGGTGTTCGGCGGGGAGGAGGCCGGAGGCGAAGGCGCCGCCGGGCCAGGTGACCTTCGCGGGGTGGTCGCGGAGCCAGTCGTCCTTGGCGCAGGCTTCGGCGATCGCGGACTCGAAGGCTTCGCGGGCCGCGGCGACCGGTTCCCCGAGGCGTACGCCGTACCTGCCCTCGGCAACGAGTACGTCGGGGACGGTGCTGGCCCAGTCGCCGGAATGGATCGTGCCGACGGACAGCGGGTTCGCCAGGTCGAGGTGGGCCAGGAGGGCGTGCGGATCGCGGTTGCGCTCGGCCTCCAGCGCCTGCAACGCGGCCTCGAGTACGACGAACTTCTCGATCGCGCTCACCCCGCGGGTCCGCGTCGAGCCGTGCGTCGCCAGGCCGGGGACCTCCAGCCGGAACGTCAGCGACCCGGCGTTGGCCGGGATCACGCAGCCCGCGGTCGGTTCGGCGATCAGGCACGCCTCACCGGTGTGGCCGCGCCGGAGGGTCGCGAACGTACCGACGCCGCCGTCCTCCTCGCCGACCACGGTGTGCACGGCCAGCGGCTTCCGCAACTGGATGCCCGAGGCAACGAGCGCGGCGACCGCACCCAGGATGGCCGCCACCCCGCCCTTCATGTCACAGGTCCCGCGGCCCCACATGATCCCGTCGTTGACCCGCGCCGAGAACGGATCCCGGTCCGGCCACAACCCGAGCTCGCCCGGCGGCACCACATCCACGTGCCCGTTGAGGATCAGCCCCGGCGTCCCGTCCCCGCCGAGTACGCCGACGCACCCCCAGGCCTGATCCCGCTCGACCTCCATCCCGGGGAACTCCGGATCCGCGATCACCGACGCCAGGTCGATCCGCCAGTGATCGACACCGAGCCCGAGCTCGCCCAACCGCCGCGCACACCACTCCTGCACCTCTGCCTCGGCGGGGGACCCGTCAACACTCGGAATCCGCACCAGCTCCCGCAGATCGTCGACAATCCGATCGTCGTCAATCGCCGCCAACAGCCGGCCCTCAACCTCACTCAGCATGCGCACATCATGCCTGCAGCAGCCTCCGCGGGGACGGTCGTCCCCGCGGAGGCACGCGTCACGGCGTCAGGCGGTGGAGGTCGCGGGGGAACAGGGTGACCTCGCGGATGTTCTCCGCACCCGTCAGCCGGGCCACGAAGCGTTCCAGGCCGATCGCGAACCCGCCGTGCGGCGGCATGCCGTGCCTGAACGACTGCAGGTACGAGCTGTACGCCGGGGCGTCCGCCGACTCACCACGAGCGGTGAGCGCCGAGACGTAGTCGCTGTAGCGATGCAGCCGTTGCCCGCCGGTGACGAGCTCCATGCCGCGGAACAGCAGGTCGAACGAGTTCGACCAGCGCGGGTCCGACGGCTGTGGATGCGTGTAGAACGGCCGCTTCACCATCGGATACCCCTCGACCGCGACGAACTCGCTGCCGTGCTCGCGCAAAGCCCACTCGCCGACCGCTCGCTCGTCGGCCGGCGCCAGGTCGGGCTCGTCCGGGTCCGCGCCGGCGATCCTCAGCGCCTCGGTGAAGTGCACCACCGGCACCTCGAGCGGGATCTCGGGCAGTTGGAGGCCCAGGCGTTCCAGCGCCGGCGCGGCCCGCTCACCCACCGCTGACAACATTCCCGCGACGGCCGACCGCAGTACGGCGAGCACGTCGCGATGGTCGGCGATGAAACCGAACTCCGCGTCCAGCGACACGTACTCGGCCAGGTGCCGGACCGTGTCATGCGGCTCGGCCCGGAACACCGGCCCGACCTCGAAGACCCGCTCGAACACCCCGACCATCGTCTGCTTGTAGAACTGCGGCGACTGCGCCAGGTAGGCCGGACCGCCGAAGTAGTCCAGCGCGAACACGTTGGCGCCCGACTCGGTCGCCGTACCAACGATCTTCGGCGTCTGGATCTCGGTGAAGCCCTGACTGTCCAGCGCTGTACGGAAACCGTGCAGCGCCGCCGCGGCGATCTCCCAGCCCGCTCGGACCGCAGGATGCCGCAGCGCCACCGGCGCGTTGTCCAGTACGACGGGCAGGCCCGCGCCGACGCTGGGACGCCAGAGCTCGATCGGCGGCGTCTGCGCCGGCTCGGTCAGCGGCTCGATCACCGGGTCGACGAGCTCCGCGCCACCAGGTGCCTGCGGGTTGGCGGCGACCGTACCGGTCACCTGGACGACGGTCTCCTCACCGAGCTCGTCCAGCAGTGCCTGGGCTTCCTGGTCCTTGACCACGATCTGGCCGAGGCCGGACCGGTCGCGCAGGATCAGGAAGCTGACGGCGGCGAGCCGTCGTCTTCGGTGCACCCAGCCGGCCACCGTGACGGTCTGGCCCACTGCTGAGGGGATCTCATGGCTGAGAATGCGCATCGCTGTTTTCACCTCCAGGTCGTTTCTCGTACCCCGGAGGTGTGGGCGAAGGGGATCTCGCGGTGCCACCACACCTTCACCGGATCCGACGGACCCGGCCTCTTGCCGTGCATTCGCTCAGGAGTGTCTTCGTCACCGCTCCACGTATCGCCTCACAGCAACCGGCGACTCTCTCGG
The DNA here is from genome assembly GCF_040639075.1 of Kribbella sp. NPDC023972. Classification (NCBI taxonomy): domain Bacteria; kingdom Bacillati; phylum Actinomycetota; class Actinomycetes; order Propionibacteriales; family Kribbellaceae; genus Kribbella; species Kribbella sp. NPDC023972. The sequence goes on from NZ_JBEZZH010000003.1 coordinate 677,784, forward strand.
ACGTGGGGTACGGCGCTACTTGGTTCCGTCACCGCGAACACACCCAGGATAGAGCAGCCGGCAACGGGATTTCAGCGTCTGGTCGTCGAGGGCGGGATCTGAGCGGTGTCGGTGTCCTCGCGGCCGCCGACCCGCGCGTGCACGGTGATCTGGTTGGCCGTGCCGGTGCCGGGCGGCCAGGCGGTCCACTCGGAGTTGAACGGCTTGACGTAGTGCTCGGTCCAGCAGGTGGCGCGTCGTACGTCGCTCGAGCGTGAACAGGTCCAGCCCCTGTCGAGCGCGGACAGGAACGACAGGTTGCGGCCCCACGAGATGTCCAGGGTGACCCGGCGGTTCGCGACACCGTTCACCTTCAGGAACCGGTTGTAGACGAACGGGTTCGGGTCGGTCCCCGGCGTCGGCGTGACGATCTGCAGCAGCGACTCGTCCGGCTGGATCCCCGGCAGCACTTCGGAGTCCGTGTCACTCACCAGCCCGGCCTTCGCGGCCACGGTGAACGTCCGCGCCGCCGGCGATCCGTCCGACGGTACGTCGAAGGCGGCCGGCAGCGGAGCCGGTTCGGCCGGATTGAGCGCCGTACAGGTCTGGGTCTTGGCCGAGCACCTCCAGCCCGCCGGGTTCGCCGCGATCGGCCACTCGAGCGAGCCGCCGTACGTGATCTGCAGCGTGACGCCCGGCCGATCCGTGCCGGGGGCAACCGTCAGGATGCGGTGGTGCACGTCCGGGTCGGTCTTGCCGTCGATGATCTTGAGCAGGTTTTCGTCGGTCCGCGGCGGGGCGGTCAGGGTCTCGGAGTCGTCGTCGTACAGCCGGCCGGTCTTCGCCGAGACGGTGAACGTCCGGTCGTCCGCGGAGCCGCCGGTCGGCGCGTCGAAGGTGACGGGGATCGGCGCGGGTGCGGCCGGGTTGTTCGCCGTACACCTGCCGGTCGCCGGGGTGCAGGTCCAGCCACTCGGGTTGCCACTGAGCGGCCACTTGAGGGCCTTGCCGTACTTGAGGCCGATGGCCACAGGATTCTCGTTGCCTGCCGGTGCCTTGATCGTGATGACGAACCTCACCGCGGCCGCGCTCTGCGTCCCCTCGGCGCGGGCACCGGGCGCGCCGCCGCCTGGCGGCGTGCTGATGGTCAGCAAGCTCTCGTCCAGGATCGGTGTCGTCGGCACCGGCGGTGTGGCGGTCGGGGTCGCGGTCGTCGGAGCCGGTGGCGTCGGCGTGGGCGTCGGCGTGGGCGTCGGCTCGGGCTCTGAAGGCTCAGTGGTCGGCGCGGTCGTCGGTGCGGTCGTCGGTGCTGTGGTGGGAGCTGTGGTGGGAGCTGTCGTCGGCTTCGCGGACGGCGGTTTGACCGTCGGCGGCACCACCGGCGGGACCGTCGGTGGCTTGGCCGGCGGTTGGGTCGGCTGCTGCACCGGTGGGTTGTCGATCGCCGCCGGAGGCGTCTCGTTGCTGGTGAGCACTATCGCGGCCAGTACGGCGGCGCCCGCGACAACCACGACCGCTCCGGCGCCGGCCGCCGTCCGGGTGCTGTTCTCCGTCGCCTTCTTCCAGCCGGTGACGAGGAGGCCGACCAGGCCGACCTTCGCGCCGGAGGCGGCGGCCAGGTAGCCGAGACCGGCGGTGCCCAGCAGGGCCGGGGCGAGCAGCGCCGGCAGCGCGCTGTTGACCTCGACCAGCTCGAGGTAGACCGCGGTGCACTTCGCGCAGCCGTCCAGGTGCTCGCGGACGGTGCGGTTCTCCCGCTTGGTCAGGCCGCCGCGGACGTACGCACCGAGGCGCTCGGTGGTCCAACGGCAGCGGTCGCCGGCGACGTCGGCCAGATGCTGCTGCAGATAGGCCTGCCGCAGTCCCTCGCGGGCACGGTAGGCGAGCGCGGAGACACCGTTCGCGGTCAGGCCCAGCAGCGGAGCGATGGCCGCGGGTTTCTCACCCTCGACCTCGGTGTGCCAGAGAACGGCCTGCCAGCGCTCGGGCAGGCTGGCGAACGCCTTGGCCGCCGCGCCGCTCTCGAACCCGGTCACGGTCGGGTCGTCGAAGGTCTGCGGCTCTCGTTCGTACGCCGCGATGTCGTCGGTCGCCTGGACCTTCCGGCCGGACCGGATCCGGTCCACGTGCACCCGGCGTACCGTCGTCAGCAGGTAGGCCCGGAAGGAGAGGTCCGGTCCGCCGCCGGAGCGCAGCGCGTCGAGCACCTTGGCGAACGCGTCACCGGCCAGGTCGTCGGCGTCGTTGGCCGGGACCAGCTGGCGGGCCATCCGCTCGGCCGCGTGGTGGTGCCGGCCGAAGAGCTCGCCGTACGCCTCGAGATCGCCGTTGCGGACACGCGCGATCAGCTCGGCATCGCTCGGTCCCTCCGGCGTCTCCATGTGTCTCCCCGTGATTACGACTTCTGTGGCGCGACGTCACCGTCCGTCACATCGTTGCCGGGAACAAGGTTCCCACGTGGGACGGATCCGCGCATCTGCCTGACGCGGAACGGTGCTCCTTTCCTGACGACAGCGGGCGGGCGGAAGTTACGCGAAAAAACTTCGGCGAATCCGCGTCATGAAGTCCGCCCCGGGCTGTCTCACTCCCGGAACGACGCTTCCGGCCGCCCGGTCGGGAGACTGACGGGGCTGATCGAGGAGGGCCATGTCGCTGTTCGCGGACATCCGCCGACGGTTCGACCTGCGTCCGCACCCGTCCCTGAACCTGGCGGGGTCGCCCGCCCGGATCCGGCCCGAGGCGTCGTTTCCCGACGAGCAACCGTGCGAGTGGAGGGACTCGCACGGCACAGCTGGCACGGACCACAGCGCCTATCTCGCGATTGCCGAGGCGCTGCGGGACGGAGCCGATGTCGTGCCTGCGAGTGACGAGGTCGGCCGGCAGTTGGCGGCCGACGGAGTCTCGTTGCTCGAGGCACTTGATGGGCTGAGTGCGTTGTACCGCTCGATCGCCGGGGGCGAGCCGGCTTTCGCAGCGGTACGTGCACTCAGTTCCAGCTGGGCCGAGGCCTCGCTGATCTACCTCCACTCGCTGTCCTGCGAGGACCCGCTGACCGGGCTGTCCAGCCTGGCGCACCTGCGGTCCCGGCTCGGCGAGCTCTACCGAGAGGCGGAATTTCGTGGAACTTCCGTACCGCAGACCCACGCACTGGTGGTTGTCGAGCCGGTCAATCCCGCGGGGACGACGCCCTTCGACCGCGAGCTCCGGCTGGTCGACGTCGCGGAGTGCCTGCGGATCGTCTTCTGCGGCGGTGACGTACTGGGCCGCGTCGGCTCACGCAAGGCGGCGGCGCTCGTCGGCCGCGAGCCGAACCTGCCGGAGCAGGTCGAGACGGTACGAGCCCTGATCACCCAGTGGCGGCTGGACACCGACGTACCCCAGCTGGCCCGGATCTGGATCGAGGGCCTGCCGAGCACCGACGCGATGGCCGGGCGGGTGCTCGACGAACTGGCCAGACCCTAGGACGAACTGACCAGACCTCAGGACGTGCGTCCGGACGCCAACAGGGGGGCGCCCGGACGCATCAGGCCGGCGGCGGATCGCCCGACACGGGGTGGGCGATCCACCGCCGTTCGTCCTCGGTCGTTGTCGGTGGGCCTGACTAGGCTGTGTTCCATGTGCGGTCGATACGCGTCCAGCCGGGATCCCGCGGACCTCGTCGTCGAGTTCGAGATCGAGGCGGGCAACGTGCGCGAGTCCGTGCAGGACCTGCCGGAGAACTACAACGTCGCGCCCACCGACCAGGTGATCGCGGTGGTCGAGCGGAAGAACCGTGAGGTGCCGGACGAGACGGTCCGCAAGCTGACGACGGTCAAGTGGGGGCTGGTGCCGTCCTGGGCGAAGGACACCTCGACCGGCAATCGGCTGATCAACGCGCGGATGGAGACGGTCGCGGAGAAGCCCGCGTTCAAGAAGGCCTTCGCCAGCCGCCGCTGCATCCTGCCGGCCGACGGGTACTACGAGTGGTACAAGTCCGAGCAGAAGGTGAACGGCAAGCCGGTCAAGCAGCCGTACTTCATCCGCCCGGCCGACGGCGGCGTACTCGCGATGGCCGGGCTGTACGAGATCTGGCGGGACAAGTCGGTCGAGGACCCGGACTCCGACGAGGCCTGGCTGTGGACCTGCACGGTCCTCACCACCACGGCCACCGACGACCTCGGCCGCATCCACGACCGGATGCCGCTACTGGTCGAGCGCGAGCGGTACGACGCCTGGCTCGACCCACTGAGCCCCGACCCCGACGACCTGCTCAGCCTGCTGGTCCCGGCCGCCCCCGGCCGGCTGGAGGCGTACGCCGTGTCCAAGGCGGTCAGCTCGGTGAAGAACAACGGGCCGCACCTGATCGACCCGCTGCCACCCGACGGCGTCGACCCGATCGACAAACCCGACGAACCCGAGGAGACCACTCTCTTCTGAATGGCCCCTGTCTCCTTCTCTTCTCCGCAGCCTCTGCGGCACTCGCTGCTGACGCACCGCGCGAACACCCGCGATCCGGCAACGAGTGATGACAGGATGGGGCGGTGACCGACGAACGGATTGTGGGGACGCCGCACGGGGACGCCCGGATCGTGGCACATCGGGCCCGGCGGCCGGTGGCGACGCTGGCCCTCGGTCATGGTGCCGGGGGTGGGATCGAGTCGGAGGACCTGACCGCGCTGGCCTCCCGGCTGCCGAAGCAGGACATCAACGTGTTCCTGATCGAGCAGCCCTGGCGCCATGCCGGGAAGAAGATCGCACCCGGCCCGAAGATCCTCGACGAGGCCTGGATCGCGATCATCGGCCAGCTCCGGATCCGCACCCCACTGGTCATCGGCGGCCGCAGCGCCGGGGCCCGGGTGGCCTGCCGGACCGCGAGCAGTCTGGGTGCGTCCGGCGTACTGGCGATGGCCTTTCCGCTGCACGCCCCGGGCAAGCCGGAGAAGTCCCGGGTGGACGAGCTGCAGGGGGCCGGTTTGCCGACGCTGGTGGTGCAGGGGGAGCGGGACCCGTTCGGGACACCCGAGGAGTTCCCTCCGCTCACCGAGATGGCCGTCGTCCCGGATGCCGACCACTCGTTCAAGGTGCCGAAACGGGCCGAACTGAGCCAGCAGGAGACGCACGACCTGCTGATCGAAGCCGTGTTCGAATGGGTGATCCGCGAGGTGTCCGGATAGTGGTCACCGGCTGACGGCCGGGCCTGAGCGGGGAATGGCCCCGCGCTCGGGCGTGTTGTGGCAAACATGATGGCGACGAGAGAGGCTCCGGCGAGGACCGGCGGGAAGACCCCGGTATTCTCGATCCCGATGCCGACTCCCACCACGACCGAGACACCCGAGCAGCGGACCGCGCGCTTCGAGCGCGAGGCGCTGCCTTTCCTCGACCAGATGTACGCCGCGGCGATGCGGATGACCCGTAATCCGTCGGACGCCGAAGACCTGGTCCAGGACACCTTCGCGAAGGCGTACAGCTCGTTCCACCAGTTCACGCCCGGCACCAACCTGAAGGCGTGGCTGTACCGGATCCTGACGAACACGTTCATCAACGGATACCGCAAGCGCCAGCGCCAGCCGACGCAGTCGCCGACCGAGGAGATCGAGGACTGGCAGCTGACCGCCGCCGAGTCGCACACTCCCGGCGGCCTGAAGTCGGCTGAGGCGGTCGCGCTCGAGCATCTGCCCGATTCCGACGTCAAGGAAGCCCTGCAGGCGATCCCGGAGGACTTCCGGCTGGCCGTCTACCTGGCCGACGTCGAGGGCTTTGCCTACAAGGAGATCGCCGACATCATGGGTACGCCGGTCGGCACCGTGATGTCCCGGCTGCACCGTGGCCGGCGCCAGCTGCGTGACCTGCTGGGCGACTACGCGCGCGACCGGGGACTGATCCCGTCCGACGAGACCGGAACCGAGGAGGAGTCGTGAGCTGCGGCGAGCACCACGACGTCGACTGCAGCGAGATCCTGCAGCGTGTGTACGTCTTCATCGACAACGAGCTCGAGGACGCCAGCACCGAGGAGATCCGGCAGCACCTGGAAGAGTGCGCCCCCTGCCTGGACGAATACGACCTGGAACGCTGCGTCAAGAAACTGGTCCACCGCTCCTGCGGCTCCGACCACGCCCCCGACGCCCTCCGCCAGAAAATCCTTCTTCGCCTCACCCAAATCCAGGTGGAAACCACCATCACCAGCACCGACTGACCGGCGGTCAGGCGAAATTCGGGCGGTAGGTGTAGCTCTCGGCCCGTCCGAGGAGATCCAGGAGGTCGAGGGCTTCTCGCTCGACCTTGTCGGCGGCGGCGTGGAGTGTCGGGATGGCTTCGGTGAGCAATTTCCGGGCGCGGTGTGAATCCCCTGTGGCTGCACTGATCTTCGCCAGTTGCAGTAGCAATCGCGCCTCGCGTAATCGATTTCGGTAAGTCCTGGCCAATTGGATGCCGGATCGGGCGTGTTCCTCCGCTGCGGCGAACTCCCCCTTGCCGGCGAAGGCCATGGTGAGGACCTCCCTGCTCTCGGCCTGGGCACTGCCGTCACCGAGGCGGCCGGAGACCTCGATGCTCCTGAGCAGCGATTCGATCGCATTGTCGAAACGGCGGTTCGCGACATGTGAGATTCCCGCGTTGAGGTGCCGTTTCGCGAGCGAACGGTGATCGCCGCTCTGTTCGGCAAGTCGCACGCTCTCCGCGAACGCCCGGTCGGCCTCGGCGAAATCTCCCAGTCGATTGTGCAGGCCGCCGAGGGCGAGATGCGTGACTCCTTCGACCGACGTGTCGTCGAGCCGGCGACTGAGTTCGAGTGCCTGGTGGATCATTGAAAGGGCCTGGTCCGTCCGGCCGAGCCGTTCGAGGACATGGCTCAGGGAAGAGCAGCAGCGCGCCTGGCCGGCAACGTCCGAGACGGCGCGAAACATCGTCAGCGCCTTGAGCAGGTGCGCTCGGGCGGGCTCGAAGTCGCCGAGCTCGACCTTCGGGATCGCGTTGTCATGCTCGAGCCATGCCGCCATCAGGGGCAGATTCAGCTGTTCGGCCAGCTCGACCGCGCCACGGCTCAACTCGCGCATCTCGGTCCAGCGTGACCGCGCATCGTTGTAGCCGAACAGCGCGAGTGCCAGCTCGGGGAAGAGAGCGGAGCCGGCCAATGAAGTCGTGGACGCTTGACGGAACCTGTCCATGAGATTGCGCTGCTCGTCGTCGAGCCATCGGAGTGCCGACGCGGTGTCTCTGAGGGCCGGAACGGGCTTGATCCGGGTCATCGCGAGGCCGAGCCGCTGGCTCGCCTCGTGGGTGAGGCTCTGGCAGGCCCACGCGAAGCCGATGTAGAACCGCATGACGCGCTCCAGCCCGGCGTGTTGCTCGGCCTGGGTGAGAGACTGGTCGGCCAGCTCCCGTGCGTAGGCGCGGATGAGGTCGTGGAAGCGATAGCGTTCAGGGGCGGCTGCGTCGAGGAGATTGAGGTCCGCGAGACGTTCGAGGATGACGTCGGCCTGCCGGACGGGGACGTCGAGCAGATGTGCGGCGACGACGGTGTGCAGGTCTGATCCGTCGGGGACGCTGAGGATCGGCAGCGCACGGGCGGCTTTGCGGTCGAGGTCGCGGTCGCTGGACTCGAGGAACCGCACGGAGCCGGCGATGCTCGCCCGTACGCCGGTTTCGTCGGAACCCAGGCCGTCCAGCCGCCGTCCTTCGTCCTGGAGTACGTCGACGAGGTGCTGGATCGGCCAGGTCGGGCGGGCGGTCAGCCGGGCACCGATCAGCCGGACGGCGAGTGGCAGCCGGCCGGCGAAGTGGGTCAGTCTCTCGGCGGCCTGCGGCTCGGCGGCGACCCGGTCCGGACCGGCGACTCCGGACAGGAGGTCGACGGACTCCGTCTCGGACAACGCGTCCAGACGGATCTGGCGTGCGCCGGGCAGTGCGGCCATCGAACCCCGGCTCGTGATGATCGCCGCTGATCCGGGGCTGCCGGGAAGAAGCGGCAGGACGTGATGTACGTCGGTCGCGTTGTCGAGCAACATGAGCATCCGGCGACCGGCCAGCTGGGAACGCAACAGGGCGGCTGCTTCCTCCACACCGTCGGGGATCAGCTGAAGGTCCAACCCCAGCGACCGAAGTAACTGGCCCAAGGCGTCCGAGGTTGCGATCGGCCTGCCCGGGCCGTAGCCGCGAAGGTTGAGATACAGCTGGCCGTCGGGGTAGCTGTCCACCAGCCGATGTGCGGCCCGAACGGCCAGCGCGGTCTTGCCGATACCGCCCATACCCGTCACAGCGACCAGGCCGACCGCGCCACTGCGCGATCCATCCGGATCTCGCAGTGCCGACAGCACGGCCTCGACCTGGGCGGCACGACCGGTGAAGTCCGGGATCGCCGGTGGCAGCTGCCATGGCATCGGCAGGGAATCGACTGCAGCGGGCCGTCGCGTGTCCGCGGCAGGCGCCTTGGCTTGATGGCTCTTGCCGCGGGCCACAGCCATGAACTCCGCGGCTTCCGCGGCGTTCAGGCCGAGGGCGGTGGTCAGCGCCCGGATCGTGTCGACGCGCGGACGGCGACGGGTGCCGCGCTCCAGGACGCTGATCGCCTGCTCGCTGAGGCCCGCTTTGCCGGCCAGAGCGGCTTGGGTCAGGCCGAGCCCGGTCCGATGTCTGCGCAGGAGTTCGCCGAGACTCTCCATGATCGGCCCACCACCTCCCTCACTCGCCGAACCGGTGTGGCTACGGTCGGTTTCCGGATGCCCGAGCTAACTCTAGGAGAGTGCGGCGACCGGTCGCTGGCGTTATCCACACGCGGGCCGGAAACGGTCCGGTGAGTGTGCCGGGGGAGTGCCTCAGCGTCACAAGCGATCGTTTGAAGATTGCAATGGGTATTCGGTTCGGAACGCTCCGAATACAAGACCTGTGGGAATGGTGGTCTTGCCGTACCTGTGACCAAATTGCAAAGACCCCGGTTTTGGACCGGGGTCTTCGCTTTCTGTAGCCGCCTGAGTCAAGCGTTGGGGCGCTTACCGTGGTTAGCGCCCTTCTTCTTGCGTGCGCGGCGCTTGCGGCCGGTCTTGCCCATTCCTAAGCCTCCTTGAAACAACTGCAAAGAGTCACAGTCTCTCATACCATCCACGGGACTTCATGTCGTGCGGGCGGGTCACGGTCTGGCTTACAGTGTTTCGACGCAGTCCTGATGAAGCAAAATTGAAGTCGAGTCAGCGATGTGCTGTCTGCCCCCCTGCGCCCGCTCGGCGGGCGTAAGACCAGCGACCGCTGATCGGAGGTGACGTACTATGTTCGGAGACGTCTGGGACTGGTGAACCTTCTGTCATGGAGGGCATGAGATGACGTGGCGCCCCCGTGTCAGGACGCTGCATGCTGCTGTCGCGGGTACCGTCGTCGTCGCCCTGGTTGTCCTGGGGCTTGCCATCTCTGAGACACAGAATCCTTTCGTTGTGACCGGGCTGTGCCTGGTCGCACTTGTTGCCGGTTCACTGCGCTCGGTTCACACCCAACGCCAGATCGAACTGGTTTCTGTGGTGCTGGTAGCTGTCTACGTGATCGCAGGACCAGCAGCGGCCGTCATCGTCGCTGCCGCCGGATCTCTCGTTCAGGCGCCGGCCCCGGCGATCAAGCGGATCTTCAACAGTGCGCAGCGCGTGGTGTCCGCCGCCGGTGGGGCCGTCGCTTACGCGGCCCTGGACGGTCCGGTCGGTGAAGAAGTTCTCACCCGCGTCCCGGACGCACTGATCGCGACGACGGTCGCAAGTGTCGCGCTCCAGCTCGTGAACGCGGTGCTCGTCTCGATGGTTCTCAGCCTCGAGCGCGGACCGAGCAGTGTGAAGGAGTTCCTCCGGCACGTGGTCCGGACGACCGCCCTCCCGGTGCTCGGCTACGGACTGCTCGGTCTGTCCATGGCCGTCGTCTGGATCGGCGGGCTGAACATCTTCGCCGGGGTACTGATCCTGGGGCCGTTGGTCGTTGCCCGTTGGGCGCTGTCCCAGTACGAGGCCGAGCGACTCGCGCAGGAAGCGACGATGCGCGCGTTCATCCAGGTGATCGAGACCAAGGACCTCTACACCCGAGGGCATTCGGAGCGGGTCAGTGAAGGTGTCGGTCTGCTCGGCAGGTACCTCGGACTGAACCAGGATCGCCAGAGCGCCCTCGAGCACGCCGGACTGTTGCACGATGTCGGGAAGGTCGGCGTCCCGACCAGCATCATCCGCAAACCCGGGCGACTGGACGACGCCGAGATGGACGCGATCCGCCTGCATCCCGCGCGCGGCGTGGAGTTGATCGGCAACATCCCTTTCCTGGAAGAGGTGAAGTCGGCCGTCCTGCACCACCACGAGAAGTACGACGGCAGCGGCTACCCGGCCGGTCTGGCCGGTGAGAAGATCCCGTACTTCGCCCGCATCATCGGCATCGTGGACGCGTTCGACTGCTTGACGTCCACCCGTTCGTACCGGCCGGCCCGGGGCGTGGAGGAAACACTGGAGATCCTGCTGCAGGACCGCTACACGCATTTCGATCCGCGGCTGGTCGACGCCTTCGTCGATGTGATCCGCCGGCACGGCTGGAAGTCGGCCGCGGATCAGCCGGCGCCGGATGCCAACGTGGAGGCGAGCATCGACCACGACGACCTCAGCCTCGGCAGTGGCGGCGGTGCGTCAGGGTCGGCGGCGGGCCCGGCCGACGCATGAACGCTTCGCAGAGCAACTATCAGCTCCGGATCTCCGGCAGCGGCGTCGCCATCCTGCTGGTTGGTGCTGTCCTCGGGCCGACGGCGCTGATCCTCACCATCGAGCGAGGAGTCACCGGCTGGTCCTTCGCGATCACGTTCGGGTTTCTGATCGCCATCGGCGAGATGGTGCAGTTCCGGGTGGACCGGAGTCGCAACCGGGCGCCGATCGCGACGAGTGCCGCCCTGGCCTACGCGCTACTGCGCGGACCCGAGGTGCCGGTTGTGCCGGATCTCGCCCAGATCGTCACCGTTGTGACAGTGGCGACCGTTGCCGGAGTCATTCCCCGCGCGGTAGCCGGCCTCCGGTGGGACATGGTGATCTCCTGCCGACGCGTGATCTCGGTGACCGCGGCCGCAGCCGTGTTCTCGGTTGTTCTACCGCGGGACATGCAGTGGGACGGGACGTGGTCAAACGCGCTGCCGATCACCGCAGCGATGTTTCTCGCCGTACTGACCGCCGCTGTGAGCGATGCCCTGGTCGGAGCCGGGCAGGTGACCGAGGCGTCGAACCGGCCTTTCCCGGCCGCTCTGCGAGACGAGTTGGCGGTCCTGACGAGGATCGGTCTCGCGATGGGTATCAGCGGCGTACTGCTGGCGGCGAGTACGTCACTGCTCGGTCTGTGGGCGCTGCCGCTGGTCGTGGTGCCGTTGTTCTTGACGCAGTTTGCGTTTCGGCGGTTCGCTTCGGCGCAGCGGACGTATCGGACGACGGTTCGGTCGATGGCGCGCAGTACGGAGATCGCCGGCTTCAGCAGTCCCGGGCAGAACGCGCGTACGGCGCAACTGGCGGTGGCGTTGGGTCATGACCTGGGGCTGACGCCGGCGCGGATGGAAGCGTTGGAGTACGCCGCGTTGCTGTCGGGCGTCGGGCAACTGGCGTTGGCCGATCCCAGTCCGGGTGGGGCTTCGTTGTTGCGGACTCGGGACGAGCGGCAGCGGGCGGCGGAGATCGGGGCCTCGGTGATCGAGCGGTCGGGCGTGCTGGATCATGTGGCCGAGATCGTGCGGCACTCGAATGATCCGTACCGGCAGGGGCGGGCCAGCAACGCCGACATTCCGTTGGAGAGCGGGATCGTCAACGTGGCCTTGGCCTACGAGCAGTTGGTGGGCGAGGGGACCGGTCAGTCGCCGGCCAAGGCGATGGAGTCGATCGGGCTGGGGATCGGGGCGGAGTACGACCCGGTCGTGGTCGAGTCACTGAGAAGGGTGATCGGGCGGGGCTTCCGCTTCTAACCGAAGCAGGACGGACGTTCCCTCACCAGGCTGCAATTCGTCCCACCCCGGCGCGGTGGTGGCCGGGATGCGGTGTGATCCGCCCATGCCGGCGTACAGCAGGAGACCGGCGCCGGCGGCGATCAGGACATCGCCGGGGCTGACCGCCTGGCCGAGGCCGGGCAGAGCCACCGGTACGACGTCACCGAGCCAAGGCAACCTCGTCGCCGCATCGGACAACTCGTGGCGTGGATCGCTGACGAACGATCCGACGCCGGCGCGAGCCAGAGCGTCAGCCGCTACCGGCATCGCGCCGTTCAGGGCGACCACCAAGGCGTTGCAGAAGAAACCCAGCGCGAGCAGGCCGACGCCCGGGTGCCGGAGGTTCCGCCGGAGGAAGACTGCGATGCATAACGCGGAGCCGATCAGCCCGACCGGGTACGCCGTGCCTCCGGAGATCGAGCCGAGAAGCTGGCCGATCGCCGCGGCGGCCAGCCAGGGCACGCCGGTCAACGCGTTCTCGGCCAGCCGGGTGAAGCGTCCACCGCTCGCCCAGGCCGCACCGGCGGCGAGCACCATCACGAGGAGGACCAGCAACACCCTCGCGATTCTCCCGCGCCGGCCCGGGAATCCCGGGCAAGCTGAGCCCGCAGCGTGTCGACATAGCAGCAAAGAGTGATGGCGGTCCCTTGTCACCAAGGGACCGCCATCGACCGGCTAGGGCTTGGCCGGTGCCGTACCCTCCTCGTCGAGGAGCTCCGGCAGGTCCTTCACCCCCGGGTCGCCCTGGTCGGCGCGGTAGTCCGACGCGTGCGTGCTGTCGACGCCGTCCGGCACCTTCAGCGCCCGGAACACCAGCGTCAGCACGACCACCACGATCAGGTTGAGCCCGAACGCGGTCAGCGCGATGTACGACTGGGTGTCGGTGAACGGGACGTTGGCCAGCGAGCCGCCGAAGTGCTTCCTGGTCGCCGGATTCACCACGTTGTAGGCCTCGACGGTGCCGAACACCATCGCCGTCCCCCAGCCGGCCAGCAGCGCCCAGCGGTGGAACCAGCGGGTGTAGAGGCCGACCACGATGGCCGGGAAGGTCTGCAGGATCCAGATCCCGCCGAGCAGCTGGAAGTTCAGCGCGAGCGTCTTGTCCAGCGTGAGCACGAACACCAGCGCGCCCAGCTTCACCAGCAGCGACGCGAGCTTGGAGACCTTCGCCTCCTGGGCCGGTGTCGCGTCCGGCTTGAGGAAGTCGCGGTAGATGTTGCGGGTGAACAGGTTCGCCGCCGCGATCGACATGATCGCCGCCGGCACCAGCGCGCCGACCGCGATCGCCGCGAACGCGATCCCGGCGAACCAGGACGGGAACTCCTGGTCGAACAGCCGCGGGATGGCCAGTTGCGGGTTCGGGATCCCGTCCAGGCCGCGGACATCCACTCCGGCCTTGATGGCCATGAAGCCGAGCAGCGCGAGCAGGCCGAGCAGCAGCGAGTAGGCCGGCAGGATCGCGGCGTTCCGCCGGACGATGTTGCGGTTCTTGGTGGACAGCACCGCGGTCACCGAGTGCGGGTACATGAACAGCGCCATCGCCGAGCCCAGCGCCAGCGTCCAGTACGCCGAGTAACCCGACTCACCGGGGACGAACGCGCCGACCGGCTTACCGGTGTTCGGGTTCGTCGCGGTCAGCTTGGCCTCCGCCGCGTCGAAGATCGAGCCCCAGCCGCCGAGGACGTGCGGCAGGTAGAAGATCGCGACCGCGATCACCAGGTAGATCAGGCCGTCCTTGACGAACGCGATCATGGCCGGCGCGCGCAGGCCGGAGGAGTAGGTGTACGCCGCCAGCACCGCGAACGCGATCAGCAGCGGCAGGTCCTTGGCCAACTGGTTGTCGCCGCCCAGGCCCATGGTCTCGAACACGGCCTGCATACCGATCAGCTGCAAGGCGATGTACGGCATCGTGGCGAGGATGCCGGTCACCGCGATCGCCAGCGACAGCGACTTGCTGCCGTACCGGCCACCGACGAAGTCCGCCGGGGTGACGTAGCCGTGGCGATGCGAGACCGACCACAGCCGGGACATGAAGATGAAGATGATCGGATAGACCACGATCGTGTACGGCACCGCGAAGAAGCCGCTGATCGCGCCGGTGGCGTACATCGCGGCCGGTACGGCGACGAAGGTGTACGCGGTGTAGAGGTCGCCACCGAGCAGGAACCAGGTGATGAAGGTGCCGAACCCGCGACCGCCCAGACCCCACTCGTCCAGGTTGTCCAGGGTGCCGGTGCTGCGCCACCGGGCGGCCATGAAGCCCATCGCGGTGACGGCACCGAAGATCACGATGACGATGATCAGCTGGACCCAGTCGACACTGTGATTCACTGGTCGCCCTCCTTCGCCGTACCCGCCTTGTCGGGGTCGCCCAGCCCTTGTGCCGCCCGCCGCTTACGCTCCTCGGTGATCACCAGCTTGTAGCAGATGCTGACCAGGATCGCGGAGAGGAAGACCCACAGGAACTGGTACCAGTAGAAGAACGGGAAGCCCCACAATCTGGGCTCGTCCCTGGCGTACGTGGACACCAGGAGCGGTACGACGACCGCGATCGCCAGCAGGACGCCGGAGATCCAGTACGCGGGTTTGACCGCGGACAATCGGGACACTGCAAACCTCCTCGGGACACAGGCGCAACGGAGCACGCTACCGTTCGACCGCAGGCCGGACCAGAGCTTCAAGGGTGGTTCATGAATAACGAACGCGCATGGCTGGTCCGGAAGATCGTGCTGTCCGTGCTCTTCCTGCTGGTCGTTGCCGTCCCGCTGTATCCGGAGCTGTTCGGCGTGGACGAGGTCACCCCGTTCCCGCAGCTCGTCGCGTTTCGCCCGCAAGGGCTGGTCGTCGTCCTGGTGCTGGGCGTGCTGATGCTGGTACGGCGGGGATGGCGGATCGCCGCCGTACTGGTGATGGGGCTGGCGCTGACCGGCGCCGCGTTGACGACTCCCCGCCAGTTCTCCGACGCGGATCCGCCGCCGGCCGGGTCGCGGGTGCTGACGATCATGGCCGCCAACGTGCTCGGTGGTGGAGCCGAGGCCAGTGCGGTGGCCAAGGTGATCCGGGAGCGCAAACCCGACCTGGTCTCGTTGCCCGAGGCACAGGCCGACGTACGCGAGGCCATCCGGGCACACCTGCAAGGCCTTGCCTACAACGGTTACACGCTGCAGTCGAGCGCGGCGGTGGAGAGCGCGACGAGTGTGCTGGTCTCGTCGTCACTCGGTGCGGTGCGGTTCACCAAGGACCCGTCCGCGACGACCTTCGGGCACATCATCGTCACCGGTGGGAACCTGGGCGAGGTACGGCTGATCGCATACCACGGCTTCCCACCGCTGCCGGCCGAGGTAACCACGTGGAAAAGGGATCTCGGGGTGCTCCGGCAGTGGTGTGCGCAGAATCCGCCGACGATCGTGGCCGGCGATTTCAACGCGACCACGGATCATGCGGACTTCCGGCACGCGCTTGGTTCGAACTGCCGCAGCGTCGCGTCGCTGACCGGCGCGGGGCTGATCGGCACCTGGCCGTCGAATCGGCCGGCCGTCACGCGGACCCAGATCGACCACGTGCTGATCACCCGTCAGCTCGAGCCCGGCCGGTTCACGACGTACGCGATCCAGGGCAGCGATCACCGGGCCGTGGTGGCCACGGTGTTCGTTCCAGGTCCCACCCCACCGCCCCGGTCTGGCGGCGTACCTAAGACTGAGTAGCGGCCGGGCGGTAGATGTAGGGCTGTGAGGCCTGCACGGCTTCGGTGAGCATCAGCAGCATGTCGGCACGCGCCTCGATCGGCCGGCCGAACAGCTCGTCGTCACCCGGGATCGGGAAGCCCTTCACCCCGATCGCCAGCTGACTCAGCAGGACGTGCAGTACGCCGCGGGCGTTGAAGACCGAGGGAGTCGGCCACTCCGGCAGCGTCTCGTGCATCAACGGCTGCTCGGCAGCGGTCGCCGCGATCGGCTTCAGCCAGCGCTCCAGCTCGTCGCTGGTCAGCATGTTCCGGTGCAGGATCGTCATCACCGCGTGCGCGACCCGGTCGTGCTCCTCGTGCACCCAGCGGTACTGCGTGTCCTTCACGATCCGGTCCGCCAGTACGTCGAGCAGAGCGCGCAGCACACCGGCGTCACAGTGCCGCGACCGCGCCAGCGCGCCGATCGCATCCGCACCGTGGGCGACGGCGTGCGCCCAGCCGCAGTCCGGCACGTACCCGCGCAGGTCGCGCTCCCGCAGCAGCCAGGTGGCCAGCCGGTCGCCCCAGCGCATCACCACCTCGTCGTGGACCAGGAACTCGGCGTTGTCGCGGTGGATCACCTCCGCCAGCGTCAAGGCGGTGAAGGACCGGCGGAAGACGGTGTCCGTGCCGTCCTCACCGAGTCCGTACGCGAGCCCGGCGCACAGGCCGTCACCGAATCCCGGCAGCAGGTCGTCGTACACCCCGCGTTCCAGCCAGGTCGCGAGCGTCGGGTACGCGAGCGCGTCGCGGACCTGCGGGTTGGTACTGGCGAGGCCGCGGACGAGCTCCTCGGTGAGGTCGGTCAGCGCACGATCGCCCGGTACCGCGTAGTCCGCGGCCATCACGTCCTGCCAGTACGTCGACTCCACCCGAGCATCCTTTCATCCCGACCCGATCAATGAACACCTGTCTACACCCATCTGTCGCGTGGACCATCGCAGGTACTGGTACAAGGCGTCGGTAGCATCGGAGCGTGCCGTCTCTGACCGACGTGGCGCGAAACCACACAACGCTTGACCAGGACGACCTGGACCGGCTGCATCTGCTCGTCTCCGACTGGCAGATGCTGGCCGATCTGTCGTTCGCCGACCTGGTGCTCTGGCTGCCGGACACCGACGGCCTCGGCTTCTGGGCCGGTGCGCAGATGCGGCCGACCACCGGGCCGACGGCGTACCTGGACGACATCGTCGGCAGCTTCATCCCGCGCGGCCGCCGGCACCTGCTGGACCAGGCGTACGACGGCGGCCGGATCTGCCGCGAGGGCGACCCGGAGTGGCGCGACGACGTACCGGTCCGGGTCGAGACGATCCCGGTACGGCGCGGCACCCGGGTGATCGCGGTGATCGCGCGGAACACCAACCTGCTCGGCGTCCGGACCCCGTCCCGGCTGGAGATCGCGTACCTGCAAAGCGCCACCGACCTGGCCCGGATGATCACCGACGGCGTCTTCCCGTACGGCGGGGAGCGGCTGCTGTCCACCTCGCCGCGTGTGGGTGACGGGTGTATCCGGGTCGATCGGCACGGGATGGTGACGTTCGCGAGCCCGAACGCGTTGTCGGCGTACCGGCGGATGGGGCTCGTCACCGATCTGGTCGGGAGCCGGCTGAAGGGCATCACCGGCGAGCTGCTGCACAGCGGGCACAAGGTCGACGACGTCCTGGCGTCGGTGCTGACCGGGCGGGCGGCCAAGGAGCTGGAGATCGAGAACCCGGAGGCGACGCTGTTCCTGCGCGCGATCCCGTTGCGCGCCGACGGGCAGCACGTGGGGGCACTGATCCTGCTCCGGGACGTCACCGAGTTGCGCAGCCGGGAGCGGGAGCTGGTCACCAAAGAGGCGACCATCCGGGAAATTCATCATCGCGTCAAGAACAACTTGCAGACCGTCGCCGCGTTACTCCGGATGCAGGGCCGGCGGATCACCGTTCCGGAAGCCCAGGCCGCGCTGGCCGAGGCGGTCCGGCGGGTCGGGTCGATCGCGATCGTGCACGAGACGCTGTCGGAGTCGTTCGACGAGCACGTCGACTTCGACGACGTCGCCGACCGGGTCGCGGCGATGGTGGCGGACGTGTCCACGGTCGCCACTTCGGTCGAGACCAAGCGGTCCGGGAGTTTCGGCGTACTGGACTCCGAGATCGCGACCCCGCTGGCGATGGTGCTCACCGAACTGATGCAGAACTCGGTCGAGCACGCCTTCCGCTCCCGGGACGGCGGCGCCGCCACCGGCACCATCGAGCTGTCCGCCGAGCGATCGGTGGGCCGACTCCGCGTCACCGTGGTCGACGACGGCCAGGGACTGCCGGCCAACTTCGACTCGGAGCTGTCCGGCAACCTCGGCCTGTCCATCGTCCGCACGCTCGTCATCGGCGAACTGGACGGCACCCTGGACTTCGGCCCCCGCCACGACGGCAGATCCGGCGCCCAGGTCACCCTGGACATCCCGGTCAAGGACTGAACCCGCGCCAAGTGCCGGGCCCTTGGACAGACCCGCCATGAGCCGGGGCCTTGAACAGAACCGCCATGAGCCGGGGCCTTGAACAGAACCTGGTGGGCTGGCACAGGGTATTTCCTGTTCAAGCCCACCAGACGGTGTGCCAGGCCCCGAGTCCCGGCGGGCGGCCGGGGCGGGGAGCGTTGGGGAGGGGGCGGAGTCGGCCGGGCCGACGGTACGGCGGGGAAAGCGAAAGGCCCCGCGGTTCGATCCGCGGGGCCCGGAGGTACTGCTCAGGCGGTGCGGATGCGGGCGCGGGCGTTGCGGCGCTTGAGGGCGCGGCGCTCGTCCTCGCTCAGGCCGCCCCAGACACCGTGATCCTGGCCGGCTTCGAGTGCCCAGGCGAGGCACTGCTCACGCACGTCGCAGCGACGGCACACCTGCTTGGCCTCCTCGATCTGCATGATCGCGGGCCCGGTGTTGCCGATGGGGAAGAACAGTTCCGGGTCCTCATCGAGGCAAACGGCCCGGTGGCGCCAATCCATGGCGAATCCCATCTCTCTCAGTAGTTGTCGTACGCTGTCGGGAAGGTCAGTGCCCGATCAGCGGTGCTTTACTCGTGATTCGTCTCGCACGGGAGTTTGGGTGGTGCGAAGCGTTGTGAACGTTTTCACGAACGAGACCATGTTCCCAATCTCGGCTGACCGAAACAAGGGTTCTGGAGCTGTCGATCAGATCACAACACTTCCTTAACACTCCGAACCGGTGCGCGGCGGTTCTCCCCGTCCGGTAACCGGACAGAGAAGCGCTCCCGCAAACACCTGTTCACTGCAAGTAACCGATCCAACCGCCTTTTGGTTACGCACAACCTCAGATCCCTGTGGGGCTGGGGTTCCTGCGGCCCATGCCGGGCACGCAGGAAGCGCAGGTGGTCGACCCATGTGCCCAGTTCGCCACGGCACGGAGCACCCAGGGAGTGTCTCCTCGCCCCGCGCAGCTCGCCCTGCACGGACTCAGGAGACACGCCCTAAGCTGACGGACATGCCGACCGAGCCCACAGCTGCCGCCGTACCGAGACCGCTCAAGCTAGCCGCGGCTGTGGTCGCTGCGGAAGGGCTTGTGCTGATCGTTCTCGGAATTGCCGAAGCATTTACGATCCAAGGCTCCCGACTGGTCCTCGGGCTCACCACCACCGTCTTCTTCCTCCTGTACGGCGGGGGCCTGATGCTGGTCGCCCGTGGCCTGGCCCGCGCGTCGACGTGGAGTCGCGGGCCGGCCGTGTTCGCCCAGCTGATCCAGTTGCTGATCGCGTACAGCTTCTGGGGCGGCGGCACCAGGCCGGTCGCGATCGCGCTCGCGCTCGCGGCGGCCGGCGTACTGATCTGCATCTTCCAGAAGGAGTCCACCGAGGCACTCGCGGACGACCCGACGAAGGATCACCCGGTCCTCTGACCAGGCTCGGCCTACTCCTTGAGCAGGCCGGCGCGCAGCTCGGTGAGGGTGCGGGCCAGCAGGCGGGAGACGTGCATCTGGGAGATGCCGATCTCCTCGGCGATCTGGGACTGCGTCATGCCGCGGAAGAACCGGAGGGTGAGGATCCGCTTCTCCCGGGTGTCCAGCTGCGCCAGCAGCGGTTTCAGCGACTCCCGGTACTCCACGCTCTCCAGCGCCTCGTCCTCGCCGCCGAGGCCGTCCAGGACCGTCGTGGCGTCGGCCTCGTTCTGATCCGGGGCGTCCAGGGACAACGTGTTGTACGCGTTCGCGGACTCGAGCCCCTCGATCACGAGGTCCGGCGACAGGCCCAGCCGCTCGGACAGCTCGGCGACCGTCGGCGCCCGGCCGAGCTCCTGGGTCAGCTCGGCCGTCGCCGCGGTCAGCGACAGCCGCAACTCCTGTAGCCGCCGCGGCACCCGGATGGCCCAGCCCTTGTCCCGGAAGTACCGCTTGATCTCACCCAGGATCGTCGGGGTCGCGTACGTCGAGAACTCGACCCCGCGGTCGGAGTCGAACCGGTCGATCGCCTTGATCAGGCCGATGGTGGCCACCTGGACCAGGTCGTCGTACGGCTCACCCCGGTTCCGGAACCGGCGGGCCAGGTGCTCGACCAGCGGCATGTGCAGCGCGACCAGGCCGTCCCGGGCCGCGATGTAGGCCGGGTCGCCCGGACCGGCGGCCGCCATCGCCCGGAACAGCTCGGCCGTCCGGGTGCGCAGATCGGGGGTCTCCTGGGGCTCGCCCAGGATTCGTTCCTCGGTCACGCCGCCGCCTCGCTGGCGCTCGGCTCCGGCATGACCGACAACGGTGCTCTACCCATTGTTCGCTCGCTACGCTCGCTCACGCCTCCACCTCGCTGGCGCTCGGCTCCGGCGTGACCGACAACGGTGCTCTCCGCTCGCTCACAGCTTCTCCGCGGCGGTGGCGGTTGCCGTCACGGTGATGGTGAGCCGGCCGTCGATCGTCTCGGCGGCCGCGGACTCGACCAGCGCCGTCAGCACGGTCCAGCCGAACGACTCGGTGTCCGGTTTCCAGCCATTGGGCACGACGGCACTCGTCCGCACGGTCAGCTGCGGCGGATCGATCTCGAAAACGCAGTGCAGTTCGCCGTCCGAGGCCTGAGGCAGCAGCAGCGCGCACGCCTCGTCGACGGCGATCCGCAGGTCGTCGATCGCGTCCACGGTGAAGTCGTTGCGAGCCGCCAGGTTGCCGACCACCGACCGCGGTACGGCGATGTACGCACTGTCCGCCGGAATGCTCAGACGGACCTCGGCGGATCGTCCGGTGCTGCCCACACTGCCTCCCTCGTGTCCGGCGGGCAATCGCCCCACCACGCCGTACATCTTCCACGCTCAAAGCCCGCAATGCACGGCAAGCACCGCCATCCGCACAAGTTGCGTCCGAAGAACTGGCGGGATGTCCCGCCAGTTCTTCGGACGCAAGCGAGTGGGACTCAGGTGGTGGGCTCGACGTGGGTGGGGTCGAGGACGCGGCGGAGGAAGGTGCGGGTGCGTTCTTCCGTCGGGTTGCCGATCACGTCGGCGGGTGAGCCCTGCTCGACGATGACACCGGCGTCCATGAACACGACCCGGTCGGCCACCTCGCGGGCGAACGCCATCTCGTGGGTGACGACGAGCATCGTCATCCCGTCCAGCGCCAGCTTGCGCATCACCGTCAGCACGTCACCGACCAGCTCGGGGTCGAGCGCCGACGTCGGCTCGTCGAACAGCATCAGCGCCGGGTCCATCGACAGCGCCCGGGCGATCGCCACCCGCTGCATCTGACCGCCCGACAGCTGCGCAGGGTACGCCGTGATCTTCTCGGTCAGACCGACTCGCTCGAGGTTGGCCCGGGCGATCTTGTTCGCCTCGGCCGGCTTGCGCTTCAGCACGGTCGTCTGGGCGACCGTGCAGTTGGCCAGCACGGACAGGTGCGGGAACAGGTTGAACTGCTGGAACACCATCCCGATCTGCTGCCGGGCGGCGTCCAGGTGACAGTCCGGGTCGGTGATGTCCTCACCGCGGACGATCACCTGCCCCTCCTGCGGCCGCTCCAGCAGGTTGACACACCGCAGCAGGGTGGACTTGCCCGAGCCCGACGGCCCGATCACACAGACGACCTCGCCCTGCTCGACGGTGAAGTCGATGCCGCGCAGGACGTGGTTGCTGCCGAAGGACTTGTGCAGGTTCTTGATCTCGACCAGTGCCATCAGTGCGCCTTCGCCGCCTTCGCCTCGAGCCGGCGGACCAGGAGACCCAACGGCAGGGTGATCACCAGGTAGCAGAAGCCCGCGGTGACCAGGGGAGTCAGGTTGGAGTAGGTGTTCGCCAGGTCGCGGCCGAAACCGGTCAGCTCGTACCCGTCCGCACTGACACCGATGATGAAGACCAGCGAGGAGTCCTTGACCAGCAGGATGAGGTCGTTGGTCAGCGGTGGCAGCACGATCCGGAACGCCTGCGGCAGCACGATCTTGCGGGTGGCCAGACCGGGCGGCATGCCGAGCGAACGGGCCGCCTCGACCTGCCCCTTCGGGACGGCCTGGATACCTGCGCGGATGACCTCGGCCATGTACGCCGAGGCGACGATGCCCAGTGCCAGCCACACGACGCCGTACGGGTCCCAGGGGATCGTCAGGCCCTCGAAGGCCAGTGGCAGCAGGCTGAACGCGATGAACACGACGATGGCCGGCAGGCCGCGGAAGAACTCGATGTAGGCGGTCGAGATCCATCGGTACGGGCCGACACTGCTCAGCCGCATCAGCGCCAGGATGGTGCCGCCGACGAGGCCGATCACGAAGGCGCCGGCGGTGTATTCCAGCGTCTTGACCAGAGCGTTGATCAGGCCGTCCTCGAACGCCGCCTTGATGAACTCCGGCTTGAAGAAGACGCTGACGATCTGGCCCCAGTCCGCGGTGAACGCCGCGACCACGACCAGGACGACGAGGATCGCGTACTGGATCGAGCGGGAGCGCCGAGCCCGCTGCCGCGGGCTCAGCCCCTTCCGCTCAACGGTGTCGGTGGGTCGGGTCGGCGTGCTCACTTCTTCGGCTCAACCCCGAACCACTTCTTGTAGATCTCGTTGTAGGTGCCGTCCTGCTTGGCCTTGGTCAGCAGTTCGTTGAACTTGGCCACCAGTTTCGGCCCGCTGCCGTCCTTGAGGGCGCCGAAGCCGTACTGCTCGCCGGTGTTGAACTCGGCGACGATGGCCATGTCCGGGTTCTCCTTGACGAAGTCGTAGAGCACGCCGTTGTCGTTGATGGCGGCATCGACCCGGCCGGACTTGACGTTGTTCTCCTGCAGCGCCAGGTCGTTGAACGGGATCACCGTGTAGCCGTACTTCTTGGCGTTGTCGTCGGCGTACTTCTTGCCGGTGGTGTCGGCCTGGGCGCCGATCTTCTTGCCGCGCAGGTCCTCCAGGCCCTTGATGCCGGCGTCCTTCTTGGCCATCAGCACCTGGGTGGCGTCCATGTACGGCTCGGTGATGCTGATCGCGGCCTGCCGCTCCGGCGTGATCGTCATCGCGCCCATGCCCATGTCGCACTTCTTCGCCTTGAACGCGGCGCCGGAGGTGACCTGGGCCCACTCGATGTTGACGACCTCCTGCTTCAGGCCGAGGTCCTTGGCGACCAGGTCGAGGAGATCAACGTCGAAACCGACCACCTCGGTGCCTTCCTTGTACTGGAACGGCTTGTACGGCAGGTGGGTGCAGACCATCAGCTTGCCGGGCTTCACCAGGGTGATACCGGCCGCGGCGGCCTTGTCCTCGGTTCCACCGCTGCTGCCCGAGTCGTCACTGCCGCAGGCTGAGAGCGTGAGCGCGAGCACGGCGGCCGCGGCGACGATGACGCGGGCGCGACTCTTGCGGAGGGTGGAGACGATGTTCATCGCTGATACTCCTCGACACTGGAACTTGTATTCCGTCCCGCTCGGTAACCGGGCCGGATGCCGCATCCTGACACAGCAACCAGCCAGGTGTCGGCTGGAGACTCCCGCTGATACCTCATCGTCACCCTGTTGCCGCTCCACCGCAGCCCCGGAGCCGTTGTGGGGACCCTCACAGAGCAGACCAGTGCGGTGTGTGGTTTACTCGGTGCGACGGGTGACCCCCTGGCCGCGGCGTTGTTCGACGCACCCACTGATCGAACCGCCCACTCACTGTAACCGACTGCCTGCACGCTGTTTCTTCGAAGGGTCCCCGCATGGTCGCCCAGCCCCATCCGTCCGTTTCCGCCGTTCCCGACTCCGATCAGTACGCGGGTGACGCCGTCTTCGAGCTGCACCGCGGCGGCAAGATCGAGGTCACGTCGTCGGTGCCCGTGCGCGACGCCGCCGACCTGTCCAAGGCCTACACGCCGGGGGTCGCCCGGGTCTGTACGGCGATCGCCGAGGACCCGTCCCTGGTCCGGCGCTACACCTGGAAGTCCAACGTGGTCGCGGTCGTCACCGACGGCACCGCCGTCCTCGGACTGGGTGACATCGGCCCCGCCGCGTCGCTGCCGGTGATGGAGGGCAAAGCCCTGCTGTTCAAGGAGTTCGGCGGGGTCGACTCGGTGCCGATCGCGCTCGACTGCACCGACGTGGACGAGTTCGTGGAGACCGTTGTCCGGCTGGCCCCGACCTTCGGCGGGATCAACCTCGAGGACATCTCCGCGCCGCGGTGCTTCGAGATCGAGCGGCGGCTGAAGGAGCGGCTGGACATCCCGGTGTTCCACGACGACCAGCACGGTACGGCGGTCGTCGTACTGGCCGCGCTGCGGAACGCGCTGCGCGTCACCGGGAAGTCGATCGAGGACATCCGGGTGGTGATCTCCGGGGCCGGTGCGGCCGGGGTCGCGTGTGCCCGGATCCTGTTGCAGGCCGGCGTCGGCGACCTGGCCGTTGTCGACAGCAAGGGCGTGCTGCACCAGGATCGCCCGGACCTGAACCCGGTCAAGCTGTCGTTGGCCCGGGACACCAACACCGGTGGGCTTTCCGGCCGCCTGGTGGACGCGCTGGACGGCGCGGACGTGTTCCTCGGGGTGTCCGGTGGGACGGTGCCCGAGGAGGCGATCGCCCGGATGGCCGACGGGTCGATGATCTTCGCGCTGGCGAACCCGAACCCGGAGGTGCACCCGGACATCGCGCACCGGCACGCCGCCGTGGTCGCGACCGGCCGGTCGGACTTCCCGAACCAGATCAACAACGTGCTCGCGTTCCCTGGCATCTTCCGCGGCGCGTTCGACGCCAACGCCTCCCGTATCACCGAAGGCATGAAGCTCGCGGCCGCCGACGCCCTGGCCGGCCTCATCACCGAGGCCGACCTGCGCCCGGACTACATCATCCCGTCCCCGTTCGACGCCCGCGTCGCCCCAGCAGTGGCCGCCGCGGTCGCCACCGCCGCCGAAACCGACGGCGTCGCCCGCGCCTGATCCTCGAGGAAGGTCCGGATCAGCCGGATCCATTCCTGCGGGGCCTCCACGAACGGGAGGTGTCCGGCGGCGAGTTCGGCGTACT
Source organism: Kribbella sp. NPDC023972 (assembly GCF_040639075.1). NCBI lineage: Bacteria > Bacillati > Actinomycetota > Actinomycetes > Propionibacteriales > Kribbellaceae > Kribbella > Kribbella sp. NPDC023972. Next base: position 702,845 of record NZ_JBEZZH010000003.1, read on the forward strand.
GGGCCCCCTCGATGCCCTGGGCAACCTCCCGGTGGTGGTAAGGCGTGACGAGGTTGTCCTGCGTGGTCGAGATGACCAGCGTCGGTACGGCGATCCGCGCAAGGTCTGGGCGTACGTCGATCGTGTCGATCAGGTCGAGGTGGTCCGGCGTACCGGGTGGCGACTGCATGGCGAGTGAGTCGGCCAGTTCGGCCGCACCGAGGCGGTCGAGGGTCGGCGCACCGATGCCGATCAGGTGAACGAATGCTGCGAGCTGATCTGTGTCGAGCAGTTCGCGCCAGAACTTGACCAGCAAGGTCATTCGCGGGTTGGGCTTGGCGAACGGCGCGGTCAGGACGAGGGCGCTGACGCGGTTGGGATGCCGTGTCGCGGCGCGGATGGCGAGCGCCGTACCAAGGGAGTAGCCGACGATGGCGAAGCGGTCGTGGCCGTCGGCAGCCGCGACGAGTTCGTCGGCGAGACCGTCGAGGGAGAGTGGTTCGGGGCGCCGTGGTGCTCCACCGGTGCCGGGCAGATCGAAGCCGATGACGGTGTGGTCGGCGGACAGGTCCTCGATGAGGGCGGCGTAGTTGGCCTGGATGCCGCCGCCGGCGCCGTGGGCGAGCAGAACTGTGGTCATGGGCTGGAGGCTAAACTCCGACATGGATGTCAGAGTCAAGTCGCTGAGGGTGGTGGTTCGGTGCGGATGCGGGAGATGGTGGCGCGGACCGGGGTGAGTGAGCGGTTGTTGCGGTACTACGAGGATCAGGGATTGCTGACGCCTGAGCGCCTGCCGAGTGGATATCGCGAGTACGCCGAGAGCGACGTCGAGCTGGTGGGGCGGATTCGGACGTTGCTGGCGGCTGGGTTGTCGACGTCGACGATCGCTCAGGTGCTGCCGTGTGTCACCGAGAAGCTGGAGCCGACGTGTCCGGTGCTGATCGACCAGCTGCGGCAGGAGCGGGCGCGTATCACCGCGTCGATCAAGGCGCTCGAGGAGTCGCGGCAGCTGCTCGACGGCGTGCTGGCGAAACCCGTGGTGAAGTGGGTAACTGACTAGGCTCAGACCACCCCCTAGGGTGGTACGCATGCTTGCTGCCTATGCCGCCAAGTTCGACGCCGACGACCCGATCGCCGCACTGGAGGTGGGGGAGCGCCCCGGCCCGACGGCGCCCGAGGGGTGGGTGACGATCGATGTGCGGGCGACCGCGCTCAATCACCACGACCTGTGGTCGCTGAAGGGCGTCGGGCTGGCCGAGCAGAGTCTGCCGATGATCCTCGGCTGTGACGCGGCCGGTGTCGACCCGGACGGCAACGAGGTCGTCGTGCACGCGGTGATCTCCGACCCGGCGTGGAGAGGCGACGAAACCCTCGACCCGAAGCGGTCGCTGCTCAGCGAGCGGTACCAGGGGACGCTGGCCGAGAAGGTCGCAGTACCCGCGCGCAACGTCGTACCGAAGCCGGCCGGGCTGAGCTTCGAGCAGGCCGCGTGCCTGCCGACCGCGTGGCTGACGGCGTACCGGATGCTCTTCACGCAGTCGGGGCTCAAGCCGGGTGACACCGTGCTGGTGCAGGGTGCCGGTGGCGGCGTGGCGACCGCGCTGATCACGCTGGCGCGAGCCGCGGGGATCCGGGTCTGGGCGACCAGCCGGGACGACGGTAAGCGGGCGAAGGCGCTGGAGATCGGCGCGCATGACGTGTTCGAGTCCGGGGCGCGACTGCCGGAGCGGGTCGACGCGGTGATGGAGACGGTCGGGCAGGCGACCTGGTCGCACTCGCTGAAGTCGCTGAAGCAGGGCGGCACCGTGGTCATCTCCGGCGCGACCAGCGGCCAGGCGCCGAAGTCGGCCGAGCTGAACCGGATCTTCTTCCTCCAACTGCGCGTGCAGGGCTCGACGATGGGCACCCGGGCCGAGCTGGCCGAGCTCGTGCAGTTCATGGCGAACGCGGGCATCTCGCCACACATCGACTCGGTGCTCCCGCTCGCCGACGCCCGCAAGGGTTTCGCCAAGATGAACGAGGGAGACGTCTTCGGGAAGATCGTCTTTACTGTCTGAGTGCAACCGGAGATCCGCCGCGCGACGATCGAGGACGCGGAGTCCGCGGCGTGGTGCCATCTGCTCTGCTGGCGGGAGGCGTACGCCGGCCTGGTCGACCCCGGCGTACTGGCCGAGCGGACCAGCGACATCGATCGGCGGATCGAGCGATGGACCACACACATCGGGGCCGGCCGGGTCCATTGGATCGCGCTGAACCTTGATCCGGCCGCCGGCGTCAAGGACCGGCTGGCCGGTTTCGCGGTGCCCGGTCCGTCCCGGGACGAGGATGCGCCCACGCCGCTGGAGCTCTACTCGCTCTACACCCGCAGCCGGTGGTGGGGGAGCGGCCTGGGGGCCCGGCTGCTGGAGGTTGCCATCGGCAAAGATCCGGCCAGTCTGTGGGTGTTCGAGGCCAACCAGCGGGCCCGGAACTTCTACCGCCGCAACGGTTTCGCCGCGGACGGCGCCGTGGTGGACGACCCGTTCTTCGGGCTGCCGGAGATCCGGATGGTACGGCGTTAGTGTCACCGGCACTGTTGTGCCGGGCACCGTTTCACGCCGGAAACATGCGCGTCGCACCGGGGCAACGAGGTTGGCTCAGTCTGGTCCTACCGCAGCACAGAGTTCGATCCGCCCGATCGATGAGGATCAGGAGTGCCCATGAGGCTGACCTTGACGGTGATCGCCGATCCCGCCGACCGCTGGATGACCAAGGCCGCCTGTGTGGGGCAGGCGCCGTCGTACGACGAGACCGCGAGCCAGTGGGAGCAGCGCAAGGCCCAGGCCTTGTGCCTGACGTCCTGCCCAGTGATCGAGGAATGCCGTGAGTGGGCCCGCCGGACCAAGTTCACCGGCACCGCCGCCGGCGAGAAGTTCCTCTCCGGCCGCCGCCGTGGCCGGCCGGGCCCGCAGGAGCGCCGCCGTCCCATCGTCGAGGAACAGCAGGCCAGCTGACCGGTCGCTTTCCGGAACATAATTCGCACTGGGTGGCACTGAGCATCCGGAAACCGTGGCTCAGACCCCGACAAGCTCGTCGGCGCGCTCCGCGTCGGCGAGCTTTTCCGTCCGCCGGAACGGGGAAGTGATCGTGGCGAGCAGGTGCTGCCGGTTCCTGACCATCGCAGCCACCGCGAGCACGAGGTAGATCCCGCACAGCACATACCGCCCGGTCTGACCCGGTACGGCGAACTGGACCGCGAACAGCCCCAGCAACGTCCAGGCCGCCCAGCGCGGGAAGCGAAGGCTCAGCAGTACGGCGAGACCGAGCAGCGTCTGCGTGGCGGTCAGCAGGAACTCCTCGACCTGCCGCCCGTCGAGCTGAAGAGCCGGCGATCCGCCGCCGAGCAGGTAGGCGACCGGCAGGCTGCCGATCAGCAGGGTCCACTGGTTCACCTTGGCCGAGATCAGCAGGCCGAGGGCGGCCGCGCCCTTGCCGCGCCAGGCGAACAGCAGCGCCACGATGAACTCCGGCGCCTCCGACGCCAGCGGAGCCAGCCACTGCACCAGCAGGAACTGGTCGATTCCCAGCGCGTGGCCGCCCTCGACCAGCGAGTCCGCGAACGGCTCCGCGGCCGCCAGGATGACCCCGGCCGAGACCAGGAACATGCCGATCACCGTGATCCGCCGCCGCACCGTCGGCAGTGCGCCGATGGTCGCGGCGGGGCCGATCAGCTCCGGCTCGTCGTCGTGCTCCGAGACGGCCGCCCGGTACAGGTAGTAGGAGAAGAACGCGAGCAGCAGGATCCCGAGCACCAGGTGGATCTCGCCGGTCATCGGGATGATGAACGCGACCACGGCGGCGACGGCGAGGAAGCCGAGCTCACGGCGGTAACCGGAGTCGAGTACGAGCGTCTTGATCGTCCGGCCGCTGCGCCGGGACGCGACGTACAGGCTGATCAGGACGACGCTGGACCAGCCGAGGCCGAGGAGCAGCCGGTTCGAGCCGGTCATGTTGGCGGCGGCGTACTGCACATAGTCGGGGTTGGTGCCGGCGGTGTGCGCGAAGTAGAGATCGACCGCATATTCGGGCAGGACCGCGATCACCGCGAGCAGCGCGATCGCCAGGCCGCCGGAGATGTCCACCTCCGCGGCCTCCGCCGCCCAAGCCAGCACGAACGCCGCGGCGACCACGGCCGCGCCGAAGATCAGCATCGACGCCAGGGCCGGCGGGTGCGTGCCGGTGAGCCGCAGGGCGACCGCGGGGATCGCCACCACGAGCAGCAACAGCACGGGGCGAAGAGCTCGGAGCATGCTTCCAGCCTGCCATCGTTTTAACACTTTCGCAATTGCGAAAGTATGAGAGCGTCGTCACCCCGGCCTGCCGCGCTGCCGCAGGACCGCTCGAGCGGTCACAATGACTGCGCGATGACGACACCGATCCCCGAACCGACGAAGGCCCAGCTGGAATCCGCCGCCGGCACCTTCGCGATGTTGTCCGCCCCGGTGCGGCTGCATCTGGTCTCCTTGGCGGCTCAGGGCGAGTACGACGTCGGCACGCTCGCGGAGCGCGCGGGCGTCAGCATCGCCACCGCCAGCCAGCACCTCGGCAAGCTCCGGCTGGCCGGCATCATCACGGCCCGCCGCGAGGGCCGGCGGCACATCTACACCGTCGACGACCCGCACGTGCTCAACCTGGTCGACCAGATCTTCGAGCACATCGCCCCCGACGGCTCGCTGGCGCCTGATCCACCCCGCCGTACCAGGCCCCCACACACCGACTAGAGGACGTGCCGCAGGTACCTTTCCGGTGCCTGCAGGTACGCGCGCCAGTTCTCCACCAGTTGCAGCTCGTCCCACGTCGTACGACGCAGGCCCCACTCGCCGACCTCGAGGATCGTCGCGCCCGGCAGGGCCGCGATCACGGGGGAGTGGGTGGCGCACACGACCTGCGAGCCCGACTCGGCCAGCTGGTTCAGTACGCCGACCACCGCCAAGCTGCTGGAGAACGACAGAGCGGACTCGGGCTCGTCCAGGCAGTAGAAGCCGCGCCGATCGAACCGGCTCTGGATCAGGCTCAGAAAGCTCTCGCCGTGGCTCATCTCGTGGAAGACCGGCTCCGGTGACGAGCCGGGGTTCTGCTCCAGATATGTGTAGAACCCGTGCATCGTCTCGGCGCGCAGGAAGAAGCCGGACTTCCTGGCGCCGACGCCGCGGGTCAGCACCAACTCGTCCGCCAGCGGCGACTCGCTGGCGCGGGTGGTGAGCCTGGCGCCGGTGGAGCCGCCTTCGGAAGACATCCCGTAGGCGACCGCGATCGCCTCGACCAGGGTGGACTTGCCGGCGCCGTTCTCGCCGACCAGGAAGGTGACGCCGGGGTTCAGGTCGAGGCCGTCGGTGAGGAGCTGACGGACGGCCGGGATGGTGTGCGGCCACCGCGGACCTGGGCGAACCCCGTCCGCGGCGGCCACCCGACGTACCGGATGGTCGGCGAACGGCATCCGCCCAGGCTAGAGGACTACCGGATCAGTCGTCCTCGTCGTCGAGGCGGGCCAGCCAGGTGGCGAACCGCTCGATCGGTGTCTCGAACTCGGGGTTCAGGTCGACGAACTCGCGCAGCCGCTCGGCCACCCAGGCCAGCGTGACATCCTCCTCGCCACGCCGGCTCTCGAGCTCCTCGATCCCTCGATCGGTGAAGTACACGTCAGCTGAATGCCTGCTTCAGCAGCGTCGCCTGCTCGGCCTGGTGCACACCCATCGAGCCGACCGACGGTGCCGACATGGCCGGCCGGGACACCCGGTAGAACGGCTTGCCGCCGAGGTGCTCGGTCAGGTTCAGCGCCATGAACGGCCACGGGCCCTGGTTCGCGGGCTCGTCCTGGACCCAGCGGACCTCGGTCGCGTTCGGGTACTTGGCCAGCTCGGCGACGATCTCCTCGGCGGGCAGCGGGTAGAGCTGCTCGACCCGGATCACCGCGGTGCTGAGCTTGTCCGGCTCGGCCTTCTTCCGCTCGGCCAGCAGGTCGTACACGATCCGGCCGGAGGCCAGGATGACCCGCTCGATCGTGCCCGCGGTCTCCTCGGCCACGGCGTCGCCGAGTACCGGCCGGAAGGTGCCGTGGGTCAGCTCCTCCGGCTGCGACACCGCCTCCTTGCGCCGCAGCAGCTGCTTCGGCGTGAAGACGATCATCGGGTTGTGCTCCTCGCCGAGCGTGTGCCGGCGGAGCAGGTGGAAGTACGACGCCGGCGTCGACGGCTGCGCCACCGTCATCGCGTTCTCGGCGCAGAGCTGGAGGAACCGCTCGATCCGGGCCGAGGAGTGGTCCGGGCCCTGGCCCTCGTAGCCGTGCGGCAGCAGCAGCACGACACCCGACTTCTGGCCCCACTTCGCCTCACCGGACGAGACGTACTCGTCGATGATCGACTGGGCGCCGTTGACGAAGTCGCCGAACTGGGCCTCCCACAGCACCAGCGCGTCCGGCCGGGCCACCGAGTAGCCGTACTCGAAGCCGAGGGCGGCGTACTCGCTGAGCAGCGAGTCGTAGACGTGGAAGTTCGCCTGGCCCTCGTCCAGGTGCTGCAGCGGCACCCAGTCCTGGCCGTCGACCCGGTCGATGATCGCGGCGAACCGCTGCACGAACGTGCCCCGGCGGCTGTCCTGACCGGCGAGCCGGACCGGCCGTCCGGCCAGCAGCAGCGAGCCGAACGCGGTGATCTCCGCGCTGGCCCAGTCGATCGGGCCCTGAGTGATCGCGGTCGCCCGGCGCTGCAGCTGGGGCAGCACCTTCGGGTGCACGGTGAAGCCCTCCGGCAGCGTGGTGTACGCGTCGGCGATCTTCTTCAGCACCTCGGGGGTGGTCGCGGTCGCGTCCGGGCCCTCCGGCTTGTCCGGGTACACCGGCACGGTCACGTACGGCGCCGGCGTGTCCGGCTGGCTCTTCGCCTCGCGGACCTCGGTGAAGACCCGCTCCAGCCGCTGCTGGAAGTCCCGCATCGCCTGCTCGGCCTCTTCGACCGTGATGTCGCCGCGGCCGATCAGGGCCTCGGTGTAGAGCTTGCGGACGGACCGCTTCTGCTCGATCAGGTCGTACATCAGCGGCTGGGTGAAGCTCGGGTCGTCACCCTCGTTGTGACCACGGCGGCGGTAGCAGACCAGGTCGATGACGACGTCCTTGTTGAACGCCTGCCGGTACTCGAAGGCCAGGTCGGCGACCCGGACACAGGCCTCGGGGTCGTCGCCGTTCACGTGGAAGATCGGCGCCTGCACCATCCGGGCCACGTCGGTGCAGTACATCGACGACCGGGACGAGGCCGGCGAGGTGGTGAAGCCGACCTGGTTGTTCACGATCACGTGGATCGTGCCGCCGGTGCGGTAGCCGCGCAGCTGGGACAGGTTCAGCGTCTCCGCAACCACGCCCTGGCCGGCGAAGGCCGCGTCACCGTGCACCAGCACCGGCAGCACCGGGAACGCGGCACCGCGGTCGAGGATGTCCTGCTTGGCCCGGACGATGCCCTCGAGCACCGGGTCGACGGTCTCCAGGTGGGACGGGTTCGCCGCCACCGAGACCTTGATCTTGTCGCCGAACTCGGAGACGAACTCGCCCTCGGCGCCCAGGTGGTACTTGACGTCACCGGAGCCCTGCACGGTCCGCGGGTCGATGTTGCCGTCGAACTCGCGGAAGATCTGGCCGTACGACTTGCCGACGATGTTGGCCAGCACGTTCAGCCGGCCGCGGTGCGCCATCCCGATGACGACCTCGTCCAGCCCGGCGCCGGCCGCCTCCTCGCACAGCTCGTCGAGCAGCGGGATGGTGGTCTCGCCGCCTTCCAGCGAGAACCGCTTCTGGCCGACGTACTTGGTCTGCAGGAAGGTCTCGAACGCCTCGGCCTCGTTCAGCTTCGCCAGGATCCGCAGCTGCTCCTCGCGCGGCGGCTTGGTGTGCGGCCGCTCGACCCGCTCCTGGATCCACTTGCGCTGCTCGGGGTCCTGGATGTGCATGTACTCGATACCGGTGGTCCGGCAGTACGAGTCGCGCAGGATGCCGAGGATCTCGCGCAGCTTCATGAACTTGCGGTCGGCGCCGCCGAACGAGCCGGTGGCGAACTCGCGGTCCAGGTCCCACAGGGTCAGGCCGTGGGTGGCCACGTCCAGGTCCGGGTGGCTGCGCTGCTTGTACTCCAGCGGGTCGGTGTCGGCCATGATGTGGCCGCGCACCCGGAAGGCGTGGATCAGCTCCAGGATCCGGGCCTGCTTGCTGATGTCCTCCTCGTGGCTGTGCGGGAGGTCGGCGGCCCAGCGGATCGGCTCGTACGGGATCCGCAGCGACTGGAAGATCTCGTCGTAGAAGCCCTCCTGGCCGAGCAGCAGCTGGTGCAGCCGGCGCAGGAACTCACCCGACTGGGCGCCCTGGATGATCCGGTGGTCGTAGGTCGAGGTCAGCGTCATCACCTTGCTGACCGCGAGCTTGGCCATCGTCTCCTCGGCCGCGCCCTGGTACTCCGGCGGGTACTCCATCGCGCCGACGCCGATGATGCAGCCCTGGCCGGTCATCAGCCGGGGCACCGAGTGCTGGGTGCCGATGGTGCCGGGGTTGGTCAGGCTGATCGTGGTGCCCTGGAAGTCGGGCAGTGCCAGCTTGTTGTCCCGGGCCCGCCGGACGATGTCCTCGTAGGCCATCCAGAACTCGGCGAACGTCATCGTCTCGGCGGCCTTGATCGACGGCACCAGCAGTTGCCGGGTGCCGTCCGGCTTCTGCATGTCGATGGCCAGGCCCAGGTTGATGTGGGCCGGCTGGACCAGGGTCGGCTTGCCGTCGGTCTCGGCGTACGACGCGTTCATCTCGGGCAGCGTCTTGAGCGCCTTCACCAGCGCCCAGCCGATCAGGTGGGTGAAGGAGATCTTGCCGCCGCGGGCGCGCTTGAGGTGGTTGTTGATGACGATGCGGTTGTCGATCAGCAGCTTGACCGGAACTTGCCGAACGCTGGTCGCGGTCGGCACGGAGAGGCTGGTCTCCATGTTCTGCGCCGTCCGCGCGGGCGCGCCGCGCAGGATCTGCCGCTCGGCGTCCGTGCTGGTCGCGGGAGCGGGCTTCGGCTTGGCGCTGGGGGGCTGGTTCACCGTGCCTCCGGTCGGGGCGGCGCTGGTGGTGGCCGGCGCCGTCTTCGCTGCTGGTTGGCTCTGCGCTGCGGGCTGGTCCGGTACGGCGGCCTGCGCATCGGCCGGCGGCGTTGCGACCGCCGGGGCCGGGGCCGCGGCGGCAGGGGCAGCGGCCGCGGCGGCTGCCGCGGGCTGGCTCGAGGCTGGGGCGGATGCGGACGTGCCGCGGCTCTGCGCCTCGGGAGTCTTGTTGTCCGACACCGCGTCGGGCCGGGGAGCGTCGGCCGGGGTGGTGGTCACCGGTTTCGCGTCACCTGGCTTGTAGTCCTTGAAGCTGTCGCCCTCGAAAATGGCGAGCCACGCCGGATCCACTGACTTGGGGTCCTGCAGGTACTTCTCGTACAGCTCGTCGACCAGCCATTCGTTCGCACCGAAGGCTGCTAGTGGATTTGTGTCTGATGGCTCGGTGGCCACTTGGCAGTTCGCCTCTTCCGATCGGTCCGGTACCGCGGTGGTTAATGCTGATGTTATGGGTGCATCCCCAGAGCAAGGCTAATAGCACGCGGACCACTTCCACAGCCCGGGATCACCGGACCAGTGCATCGAGTGGTCGGGCCTCGCCGACTTGATCGATCGAGGCCTGGAACACTGTGCAGGCAGGTGTTTCAGCTCTCCGGCCGGCGGTCGTGGTGTGAGGGACCTGAGGGAAGGCCGGACAGACTGCGGGACTCCTTGCAGCAGAGGGTTTCCGGCTCCCGTCGCGGTGACTCTGGGTGAAGCGTTTGAGCGCGACTGGCCACTGTATGCAACTGCCCGCTCGCGGTCGGTGGCGATCAGGAGCGCGCAGAAATGTGGTGAACCTCACGCTCTGGATCAGTCCAGTTACCCCCGACTGGGCTCACGGTCCTAGGCGGAGGTAATATCTGGATATTAGACATCCAGAACTATGAGAGGATCGCCCGATGATCACCAACCCGGCACAACTGCACGACCCGGCTGGCTTCGGCTACAGCCACGTGGCGAGGGTTGGGGACCTCGTCTTCGTGGCCGGCCAGTACGCGTCCGGGCCCGATGGCGCGGTTCCGGTCGCCGGATTCGCCGACCAGGTCGAGCTGTCGTTCGACAACCTCGGGATCGCGCTGCGCTCGGCCGGTCTCGACTACGCCGACGTGTTCCAGCTCCGCACGTACATCGTCGACCACTCGCCGGACAAGCTCGCCGTCGTCGGCGCGGCCGTCGCCCGCCGCTGGCCCGGCAAGCCGCCCGTTCAGACCCTCCTCGGCGTCGCCGCCCTCGCCCTCCCGGACATGAGCTTCGAAGTGGATGCCGTGGGACAGGTGCCGACGGACAGGAGGTAGTCACATGGATCGTTTGCCGCGCCGGGCGGTTCAGGCGGCCACCGGCCAGGTCGGCACTACCTCCTGTCCTTAGGCGCCTCTGGCGCCATACTGACTGCATGGCGTTGACGGATGAGGCGATCGTCAAGATCAAGGAGATGATCACCTCGGGGGAGCTGGGGCCGGGCGACCGGCTGCCCAAGGAAGCAGATCTCGCGGCCCGCCTCGGCCTGTCGCGGAACTCGCTGCGGGAAGCGGTCAAGGCACTGACGCTGGTGAACGTCCTGGACGTCCGGCACGGCGACGGCACCTACGTGACCAGCCTGGACTCGGCGCATCTGCTCGACGCGCTGAACTTCATGGTCGACCTGCATCGCGACGACTCGGTGCTGCAGTTCTTCGAGGTACGGCGATTGCTCGAGCCGGGGGTGGCCGCGCTGGCCGCCGTACGGATCACCAAGGAGCAGGTGAGCGCGCTACGGCTGCTGTGCAGCGACCTGACACCGGATTCGCCGGTGGAGGAGCTGGTGGCCAACGACCTGAGGTTCCACCGCGCCATCGCGGAGGCGACCGGCAACCAGGTCGTCTGTTCGCTTCTCGACGGCATCTCCGGCGCGACCCAGAGGGCCCGGATCTGGCGCGGCGTCACCCAGGCCGGCGCGGTCGAGCGGACCCTGTCGGAGCATGCCGCCATCCTGGACGCGATCGAGATCGGTGACGCCGAAGCGGCCCGCGCCTGGATGACCGCCCACATCGCCGGCGTCGAGACCTGGCTGCGCAAAGCCACTTAGGGGTACCGGCCGGGTATGGCCTTCGAACCGCCGCCACCACGTAGCGCGCTGACACTTCGTCTGGTCCTGGCCTGCTTCGGTGTGGCGCTGTGGGTGACGGCCGCGGTCCTGTTCGCGACGTACGACGTTCCGGCCGGGTGGGTGATCGCCTGCGTCGTGCTGGCGGTGGTCGCGTTCGTCGACCTGGTGATCGTTGCCTGGCGCAAGTATCAGAAAAGTGGTTGAACCCGCCAACCACGGCCCGTAATCTTGGTCGCGTCCCATTCCCGACGTCAGGGGTCCGCGTTGTAACTCCGAGGTCTTTTCTTTCAGCCGGTGATCGCCACCCGTCGAGGTGCGCGGTCTCGTCCGAGACCTCTTCTGGAGTACACGCATATGAGTCATTCCCTGTCTTGTACGGACCTCTTCTTCGCCTGGCCCGACGGCGAGGTGCTGTTCGACGGGCTCAGCTTCGTCGCCGGACCGGTGCGGTCCGGGCTGGTCGGCCGCAACGGGGCCGGCAAGTCCACGCTGCTGCGGCTGATCGCGGGCCGGCTCAGGCCGCAGCGTGGCGCGATCCGGGTGAGCGGTGAGCTCGGGTATCTCCCGCAGGACCTCACCCTCGACACCACGCTGCGCGTCGACCAGGCGCTCGGCATCGACGCGATCCGCCGCGCGATCACGGCGATCGAGTCCGGCGACGCCTCGGAGGAGAACTTCGCCGTCATCGGTGACGAGTGGGACGTCGACGAGCGGGCCGAGGCGCTGCTGGGCAAGCTGGGCCTCGGCGCGATCGGGCTGGACCGCAACGTGGGCGAGCTGTCCGGCGGCGAGACGATCCTGCTCGGGCTGGCCGCCGAGTTGTTGCGGCGTCCCGACGTACTGCTGCTGGACGAGCCGACCAACAACCTCGACCTGCGGGCGCGACGGCAGTTGTACGACGCCGTCGATCAGTTCCGCGGTGCGTTGCTGATCGTCAGCCACGACCGCGAGCTGCTGGACCGGGTCGACCAGATCGGCGACCTGCGCAAGGGCGACCTCACCTGGTACGGCGGCAACCTGACGGCCTACGAGGAAGCGGTGGCGGTCGAGCAGGAGGCGGCCGAGCGGATGGTGCGCTCGGCGGAGGCCGACGTACGCAAGCAGAAGCGCGACCTGATCGAGGCGCGGATGAAGATGGATCGGCGGCGTGCCGCCGGGCAGCGTGCGTTCGAGCAGGGCGGGATCCCGAAGATCGTCGCGGGCGGGCTGAAGCGGTCGGCGCAGGTGTCGGCCGGGAAGCATCTCGGGATGCAGAGCGAGCGACTCGACTCGGCGCAGGAGGCGCTGGCCGAGGCGGAGGCTCTGGTCCACGACGACGACACGATCCGCGTCGACCTGCCGAAGACCGCCGTACCGCCGGGGCGGATCGTGCTGCGGCTCGAGGATCACGTGCTGCGGACCGGTGCGCACGTCGACCTGGAGATCCGCGGTCCGGAGCGGATCGCGCTGACCGGGCCGAACGGCGCGGGCAAGACGACGCTGCTGCAGTCGATCGTCAGTGGTGGGCTGCCGGTGGTGCCGTTCCGGTATCTGCCGCAGCGGCTGGATCTGCTCCGGGACGACCTGTCGATCGTCGACAATCTCGCATTGCTGGCACCGAGTACGGAGAACCAGGACCGCCGGTCGCGGCTGGCGCGCTTTCTCTTCCGTGGGCGCGCGGCCGATCAGCTGGTCAGCACGCTGTCCGGTGGCGAACGCTTCCGGGCGACACTGGCCGCGTTGCTGCTGGCCGAGCCGCCGCCGCAGTTGCTGATGCTCGACGAGCCGACCAACAACCTCGACCTCGCCAGCGTCGCGCAACTGAAAGACGCACTGGCGTCGTACAGCGGTGCACTGATCATCGCCAGCCACGACCTGCCGTTCCTCCGAGACATCGGCATCACCCGCTGGGTCGAACTGACACCGGAGGCCCTGACCGGGATCGATCCGTTGTAGCGCCGGCCCCGTCATCCGTCGCCTCAACCTCTCACCCGACCGCGTGAACCCGGGACACTGTGTAGTGAAAGGGAGTGATGGAATGCCGGTTCTGGAGGCGTATGTCGGTACCGCGCGGGCGGCGCGGTATGTCGAGCAGTTGAGTAGTCACTTCGCCCATCAGCCTGGTGGGATGCGGCTGCTCGCGGAGGCGCCGGGTGAATTGCTCATCGATCTTGGTCCGGCGACCTGGCGGATCGTCGCCGAGCAGGATCGGCTGGTGCTCAGGGTGGAGGCCGCCGATGCTGGTCAGTTGCGCGAGGTGAGCGATCGCGTGGCAGAGCGGGTGGAGCAGATCGGCCGACGGGATGGCCTGCGCGTGGAGTGGCATTCGGTCGGCGAGGACGGATGAGGTTCGGGCTGGTAGCTTTGCGGAGGACCGTGACATCACGCGAGGAGGTGAGACCCATGACAGCTGCACGCACGTGGGTGCTCCCCCTGGTCGCCACGGTCGGGCGATTGACGTAGGTGTCGCCGGGAGCGCCTCGACCACTTGGCACTCCCGAAAGGCATCAACCTGTGCATTCTCTACGTTTCACCACTGAGACATCGTCGAACGGTCTCGTCGAACGAGACTTCGTCGTGGGTGAGGTCCCCGGCGTACTCTGGTCGCCCGTAGCAGGCCCCGATCATGCGCCGCTTGTGCTGATGGGGCACGGCGGCGGTTTACACAAGAAGACGCCGGCGCAAGTGGCCCGCGCCCACGACCTGGTCACCCGCTGGGGCTTCAGTGTCGTCGCCATCGACGCGCCAGGACACGGCGACCGCCCGCTTTCCGCGGAGGACGAGCAGACCCGTGCCGACTTCCGGCAGGCTCTGACGGCAGGCGACAAAGAGCGGTTCAAGTCGATCAGCGTCCGCTACGGCAGCTCCCTGGCGGAGCGCGCCGTACCGGAGTGGCAGGCAACCCTGGACGCACTCCAGGAACTGCCCGAGATCGGCACCGAAGCGCCGATCGGGTACGGCGGCGGCGTATCGCTGGGCACCGCGATCGGCGTGCCGCTGACGGCGATCGAACCAAGGATCACCGCCGCCATCTTCGGCGGCGGGTTCTTCGTGTACGAGGCGCAACTCGAGGCAGCGAGACGGATCACCGTCCCGATCCAGTTCCTGCTCCCGTGGGACGACGAACACGTCGATCGGCAGTCCGCTCTGGCATTGTTCGACGCCTTCGCCAGCACGGAGAAGACGTTGCACGCCAACCCGGGCGACCATCGCACCATCCGCTGGATCGGGCTCGACCAGGAGTTCCTGGTCCGGCATCTCGCCCCGGCCGGCACGTCGCCGGCCTGACCAGACCTGACCGGTATCGGCGTCCGGCCCCGCACCGGACGCCGATACCGGCTGTCGAACCTTGTTTCGCCGGCGGCCGAACGCGGACCGGTGAGGTTGGTGGGTCTGGGGCTTATCCCGGGGTGGGGGCGTCTTCGCGGAGGAGGCCGGTGGACTTCAGGTCGGACCACAAACCCACCGGGATTTCGGTGCGGGCGAGGGCGGCGTTGGTGTGGACTTCGGCGGGGGTGCGGCAGCCTACGGCGATGCCGGTTACGGCGGGGTGGGCCAGCGGGAAGGCGAGGGCGGCGGCGGGGAGGGTGACGCCATGTGACTCGCAGACGTCGGCCAGTTTGTTGGCCTTGTTCACCAGTGAGGGGTCGGCTGGTGCGTAGTTGAAGGTGGCGCCGGGGGCGGGCCGGGGCTGGCACAGCAGGCCGGAGTTGAAGATGCCTACCGCAACTACCTGGACGTTGTCGGCCAGGCAGGCGGGGAGGACGTCGTCGAGGCCGTCGGGGTCGATCAGGGTGTAGCGGCCGGCCAGCATGATGACGTCGATGTCGATCTCGCGGACGAAGCGGGTCAGCATCGCGGTCTGGTTCATCCCGGAGCCGATGGCGCCGATCACGCCCTGGTCGCGGAGCTCGATCAGCGTCGGGAAGGCGGTGGCGACGGCCTCGTCGTAGTGGTCGTCGGGGTCGTGGACGAAGACGACGTCGAGGCGGTCGGTGCCGATCCGGCGCAGCGAGTCCTCGATGCTGCGCAGTACGCCGTCCCGGCTGAAGTCCCAGCGGCGCCGCCGGGTGGTGCTGATCTCGAAGCCCTCGTCATCGGTCGCGGCGTCGGCGGCCTCGTAGATGATCCGGCCGACCTTGCTCGACAGCACGTACTCGTCCCGCGGTCGCGACCGGAGCCCGGCGCCGAGACGTTCCTCCCCGAGCCCGAGGCCGTAGTGCGGCGCCGTGTCGAAGTACCGCCAGCCTTCCGCCCAGGCCGCGTCCACGGTCTCGATCGCGTCCTTCTCCGGGACCTCGCCGAGCAGGTTGCCCAGCGGCGCACCGCCGAGGCCGACCGGTTGGCTGTCGGGGAAGAGTTTCATGACCGGGCCGCCGGGAGCCGGAGGTTCTGCATCCCGCCGTCGACGGCAAGCGCCGTACCGGTGGTGGATCCGGACAACGGGCTGGCCAGATAGGCGATCGCGTGCGCCACCTCGTCGGCGGAGACCAGCCGGCCCATCGGCTGGCGCGCCTCCAGAGCGGCCCGCTCCGCCGCCGGGTCGTCGGCGGCGTCGAGCAAACGGCCCACCCACGGCGTGTCCGCCGTACCAGGGTTCACGCAGTTCACCCGGATGCCTTCGCGGACGTGGTCGGCGGCCATCGCCATGGTCAGAGCCTGTACGGCGCCCTTGCTCGCGGAGTAGAGCGCCCGATTCGGCAGCCCGGCGGTGGCGGCGATCGAGCAGGTGTTGACGATCGCGGCGGCCGACGACGTGCGCAGATGCGGCAGCGCGGCCCGCGTCACCCGGGCGATACCGACGACGTTGACGTCGAAGACGCGGTGCCACTCCTCGTCGTCGTTGGCCGCGACCGTGCCCTGGGCGCCGATACCGGCGTTGTTCACCACGATGTCGATGCCGCCGAGCTGCAGCGCGGCCGCGGCGACCGCGTCGCGGACCGAAGTGTCGTCGGTGACGTCCGTGGCGATCCCGGTCAGCGGCTCGGCGACGTCAGGCTTGAGGTCGAACACGACCACCTGTGCACCCCGGGAAGCCAGCAGCGAGGCCGCCGCCAGCCCGATACCCGAAGCGCCTCCGGTCACCACGGCCTTCAGGCCGGCAAAGTCGGTCACTGATTCTCCTTGGTCAGGTCGGTCCAGATCTTGCCACTCGAGTACCGGTAGTCACCCAGCGTCTCAGCATCCATCTCGGCCCCGAACCCGGGCTTCAGTGGCGCGACGTAGTGCCCGTCCTTGATCACCACCGGGTCCAGGAAGTGCTCGTGCAGGTGGTCGACGTACTCGATCACGCGGTCGTCCACCGATCCGCTCACCGCGACGTAGTCGAACATCGACAGGTGCTGGACGAGCTCGCACAACCCGACCCCACCGGCATGCGGACACACGGGTACGCCGAACTTGGCCGCCAGCAACAGGATCGCGATGTTCTCGTTCACCCCGGCCACCCGGGCGGAGTCGAGTTGCAGCACCGACAGCGACCCGGCCTGCAACATCTGCTTGAAGACCACGCGGTTCTGCACGTGCTCACCGGTCGCGACCCGGATCGGCGCGATACCGGCCGCGATGGCCGCGTGCCCGAGGATGTCGTCCGGGCTGGTCGGTTCCTCGACCCACCAGACGTCGTACGGCGCCAGCGCCTTGACCCAGGGGATCGCGTCGGCCACGTCCCAGCGCTGGTTGGCGTCGATCGCGATCCGGATGTCCGGGCCGACCGCCTCGCGGGCCAGTCGCATCCGCCGTACGTCGTCGTCGAGGTTGGCGCCGACCTTCAGCTTGATCTGGGTGAACCCCTCGGCCACCGCCTCGTGACAGAGCCGGATCAGTTTGGCGTCGTCGTACCCGAGCCAGCCGGGCGTCGTCGTGTACGCCGGGTAGCCGCGCGCACGCAGCAACGCCTCCCGCTCGGCACGCCCGGCCTCGGCGGAGCGCAGGATTTCCAGCGCCTCGGACGGTGTGAGCGCGTCAGTGAGGTAGCGGAAGTCGATCAGCTCGACGATCTGCTCCGGCGACATGTCCGACAGCAGCTTCCACAGCGGTACGCCGGCCCGCTTCGCCGCGAGGTCCCAGACCGCGTTGACGACCGCGCCGATCGCCATGTGCATGACGCCCTTCTCCGGGCCGAGCCAGCGCAGCTGCGAGTCGTGCACCAGCGACCGCCAGAACCCGCCGAGGTCCTTCAGCGTCGCGTCGACGTCGAGCCCGATGACGTGGTCGCGGAGCGCCTCGATCGCCGCGGTCTGAACGTCGTTGCCGCGACCGATGGTGAAGGCGAACCCGTGCCCCTCCAGCCCGTCGCCGGTGTCGGTGCGCAGGATCAGGTACGCGGCGGAGTAGTCCGGATCGGTGTTCATCGCGTCGGAGCCGTCCAGGTCCAGCGACGTGGGGAAACGGACGTCGTAGGTCTCTAACTCGGTGAATCGTGGCATCAGGACCCGATCTGCAGCTGTCGACGGACTGTCGGGGTGAATCCTATAGGATATGTGGCGACTTGGGCAGTGCTGGGGCCGGATCCCCAGGCCATCACCATCGGTCCCGTCGGCGCCGCGTGCGCCTGAGGCAGCGCCGCGGCGCCGTCTGTGATGGCCTGGGGGTCCGCCCGTTACAGTCGACCCATGGCGGAGCGCGGGACCCTGCGGCTGGGCAGCCGGTCGTTCGGCGCGGGTGAGTTCGCCCTGATGGCGATCGTCAACCGGACCCCGGACTCGTTCTTCGACCGCGGCGCGACCTACGCGACCGAGGCGGCGTACGACGCGATCGCCAAGGCGGTCGCCGACGGTGCCGACCTGGTCGACATCGGCGGCGTCAAGGCCGGGTACGGCGAGCCCGTCAGCGAGGACGAGGAGCTGCGTCGGACGGTGGACTTCGTCGCCGGCATCCGCAGTCGGCACCCGGACCTGGTGATCAGCGTCGACACCTACCGCAGCGGCGTCGCCCGACGCGTGGCCGAGGCCGGCGCCAACCTGATCAACGACACCTGGGCGGGCGCCGACCCGGAGGTTGCCACCGTGGCCGCCGAGTTCGGCGCCGGACTGGTCTGCAGCCACGTCGGCGGCCTCTCGCCGCGGACCGATCCGCACCGGATGGCGTACGACGACGTGGTCGCCGACGTGATCCGTACGACGACCGCCCTGGCCGATCGAGCGGTCGCCGCCGGGGTCCGGCCGGACGGGATCCTGATCGACCCGACCCACGACTTCGGCAAGAACACCCTGCAGTCGCTGGAGCTCACCCGCCGGCTGGACGAACTGGCCGCGACCGGCTGGCCGGTCCTGGTCGCGGTGTCGAACAAGGACTTCATCGGCGAGACCCTGGAGTTGCCGCCGGGGCAACGGGGTAACGGGACGTTGGCGGCGCTCAGCGTGTCCGCCTGGCTCGGCGCCCGGGTCTTCCGCGTCCACGACGTACCGGCGGCTCGCCAGGCGCTCGACCTGATCGCCGTACTGCGTGGCACCGCGCAGCCCGCCGGAACCCGAAGAAGCCTGGCCTGATGGGATTGGAGCCTCACCCGATGCGTCGCCTCGAAGACCTGTCCGATGCCGAGCTGGCCGCCGCCTACGAGCCGGCCGACCGCTCGGTACCGCACCTGCGCGCGAACTTCGTCAGCAGCCTGGACGGCGCGGTCGAGATCGACGGCCAGTCCAAGGCGTTGACGAGTGACTCGGACAGCCGGTTGTTCAGCCGGATGCGGATGCTCGCCGACGTGGTGATGGTCGGCGCCGGGACGATCCGGGACGAGGGCTACAACCCGCTGCGGCTGTCGGCGGCCAGCCGGGAGTGGCGGCGGGCGTCCGGACTGGCGGAGAACCCGACCCTGGTGGTCGTCTCGTCGCGGCTGGAGCTGAGCCCGGTGAACCCGATCTTCCAGTCGGCGGTGCGCCCGATCCTGGTCACGCACGCCGCGTCACCGCCGGATCGGCGCGAGGCGCTCGGCGAGGTCGCCGAGGTGCTCGTCCTCGGGGCGGCTGAGGTCGATCTGACGGCCGTCGTGAAGGAGTTGGCCGAGCGTGGGATGCCGCAGATCCTGTGCGAGGGCGGTCCGCACCTGCTCGGGTCACTGACCGAGGTCGATCTTGTCGACGAGCTGTGCCTGACGCTGGCCCCGATGCTGGCCGGTCCGGGCGCCGGGCGGATCACGGCCGGCCTGGAGACGACGTTGACGCGCCGGATGAAGCTCGAGTCCCTGCTGACAGCGGACGACGGCTACGTGTTCCTTCGCTACCTGCGGGAGTCGTAGGCGTGCCCGTCGTGCGCGCCGCGGTCTGCCCGCACCCGCCCCTGCTCGTCCCCGAGATCGCCTCCGGCGCTGCGCCTGAGCTGGACGATCTCCGCGCTGCCTGCCTGGCCGCGATCGAGCACCTGTCCGCCGCAGATCGCCTGCTGGTGGTGGGCTCCGGGTCGACTGGCCCCGCTTCCTACGACGGGCCGGCCGGTGGGTCCTTCGGCGCGTACGGCGCACCCGGAGTGCGGGTCGGGAGCGGTGACCCGGTGTTGCCGCTCTCCTTGGCGATGGGTGCGTGGCTCATCGAGCAGACCAAGGTCACCGGCCTGCCCCGCTCGTACCTGGCCGTGTCCGCGGACACCCCACCGGCGCGCTGCCTCGAGCTGGGCCGGGAGATTGCCGGGGGCAACGATCGGATCGGTCTGCTGGTGATGGGCGACGGCTCGGCCCGCCGCAGCGAACACTCACCCGTCCACCTGCACCCGCGAGCCGAGATCTTCGACACCACCGTCGCCGAGGCTTTGGATCGCGCGGATACCGCCGTACTGGCGGCCCTCGACCCTGATCTCGCGAGCGAGTTGCAGGCCGTCGGCCGCGCACCCTGGCAGGTCTTCGCCAGTGCGCTGCAGCCAGACCTGACCGGCAATCTCACCTACCACGCCGCCCCCTACGGCGTCGGCTACTTCGTTGCGGCGTTCAGCTAGGAACGGGCGGCCAGCGGTCCGCGGTGTCGGCCAGGTCATCGCGGCCAGCCGCTCGCAGTTGGGCGACAAGCTCTGTACGGGCAGCCTGTACGACGGCCAGTGCGGCGTCGGCGGTTTTGTGAGGGCCTGACCAGTTGCACACCGCGTCACCCGCGTACCAGTCGCCTGTGGCTGAGCGTCGTACGTGAGCTGAGGCCAGGCGTGCGGCTGGGAGGTCGGCGCCGGCCAACCGGATGACGGCGTCGACTGCGACTACGTCGGCGGTCAGGTCGAGGAGCGGGCGTAGTTCGACGGCGTCGGTGAGGACGAACTCGTAGCCGGCAGGGGCGCGCTCGGCCAGCCAGGCGAGGGCCTCCTCAGCCGTCTCGCGCAGGAGCTGGGCGTTGTCGGGGTCCGCGAGCGTGTGTACGCCGCACTGGCGGGTGTGAGTCGGCCGCAGCTCGTTCTGCCACAGCCGAACCTGAAGCTCCTCCCGCCCCGACAACCGCCGCCCAAGGATCCGCGCCAGCCCGACGACATCGAAGTGAAGCTCGTCGGGCGTGCGCTTCCGGCCTGGCTCGAACGGCTGGCCCGGCAGTGTCCCCCGAGTGGTCCACGGGCCAACATGCCACCGAGCCAGAGCCGTCACGCATCGACCCTAGCGAGTAGGTCAGGCCTTGACCGGCGCGGGGACGTCGAAGGCTTTGGCCAGATCGGTGAGGATGACCCAGGCGCCTTGCAGGCCGACGGCGGTCATCCAGGTCAGGTCGGGGACCTCGTGGACCTTCGGCGCCAGCGGCTTCCACAGCGGGTTGGCCTTGAACTGGGCCGCGGTCTTTGCGCTCACGCCCTTCTCGTCGGCGAACTCGGTGACGAAGATCGCGTCACCGTCGGCGTCCTTGATCCGCTCCGGGCTGATCTCCAGGGCGAAGTCCTCGACGTCCTGCGGCTTCGGCCGGGCCAGGCCGGCGTCCTTCAGCACGATGCCGGAGAAGCTCTTCTTCTGGTACAGCCGGGTCGGGCCGTCGACGAACCGGACGATCGAGATCGCCGGGGTGCCCGCCTTGGCGTTGATCGCGTCACCGACGGTCTTGGCGGCCTTCTCGTACGCCGAGATCTCCTTCTCCGCCAGCTCCTCCTGGCCGAGTGCCTTCGCCTCCAGCCGGATGTTGTCCTTCCAGGTCGGCCCGGTGGTCTCCGACATCACCGTCGGCGCGATCGCGGACAGCTGGTCGTAGAGCTTCTCGTGCCGGACCTTCGCGGTGATGATCAGGTCCGGGTCGAGGGCGGCGATCTTCTCCAGGTTCGGCTCGGCCAGCGTGCCGACCGCCTGCGCCTCGGAGGCGTACGTCGTCCGGTCCTCGCCGAGGTAGTCCGGCAGCTTCCCGTTGATACTGCGGTAGTCGGTGTAACCGAAGACCGGGGTGTCGAGGATCAGGGTGGCGTCGACGAAACTCGCGTCGAGGGCGACCACCCGCTTCGGCTTGGCCGGGATCTCGGTCTTGCCCATCGCGTGCTCGACGGTCCGCGGGAAGCCCGCATCCGCCGTCGAGCCGGCGGCGGCCGGTGACTCGTCGTCGGACGAGCCTCCGCACCCGGCCAAGGCCAGGACGGTCACAGCGAACAGAGCGGTCAGGCGGGTCAGGCGCACGGGTGTTCTCCTGGTCGGGCGGGCGCAGGTTAAGGTGACTCGACACCTCTGCGAAGTAAGGCAAACCTAACCATATGCGCACCGCCGCCCCTTCCGCACGTCCGGTCGCCGGACATCCACCGGCCCGTCCTGCGGTTCCGGTGGTACGGCGTACCGCCGCGCTGCTGGCTCTGGTCGCCATCCTGGTGCTGGCCTTCGCGGCAAGCCTCGCGCTCGGCTCGCGGTGGCTGGGTCCCGGCGCGCTCTGGCACGCGCTCACCGCGAACACCGGCTCCGACGCGGACGTGATCGTCCGCAACCTGCGGTTCCCCCGCACCGTGGTGGCGGTGCTGATCGGGCTCTGCCTCGGCATCGCGGGCGCGCTGATGCAGGGTCACACCAGGAACGCGCTGGCCGAGCCGGGGATCTTCGGCGTGAGCTCGGGCGCGGCTTTCGCCGTCGTCCTCGGCCTGCAGGTCGGCGTGGTCGAGTCGGTGTCGTCGACGGTCTGGGTCGCTCTGGCAGGTGCGCTGCTCGCCACCTTCGGAGTGCAACGGCTCGCTTCGCGGGGGAGTGGCGCCACGCCGGTCGGCCTGGCACTGACGGGGGCCGCGGTGGCCGCCATGCTGGGCGCGCTGACCTCGGCGATCGTGCTGCTCGACGCGGACACGCTGGACAGCTACCGCTTCTGGGCGGTCGGCTCGGTGGCCGGTCGCGGACTGGACGTCGCCGGGCAGGTGCTGCCGTTCGCTGTCGTCGGCCTCCTTCTTGCCTTGGTCAATGCCCGGGACCTGGACCTGCTAGCTCTCGGTGACGATGTTGCCGCGGGCCTTGGGTTGTCGATCCGGAGGGCGCGGCTGGTCGGGCTGGGGGCGATCGGGCTGCTGACCGCTGCCGGCGTCGCGGCGTGCGGTCCGATCGGCTTCCTCGGGCTGCTGGCCGGTCATGTCGCGCGACGGCTGTTCGGCGCCCGCAACAGTTGGCTGATCCCGGCGGCTGGCCTGATCGGCGCGACGTCGCTCGTGCTGGCGGACCTGGCCGGTCGCCTGGTCGGCGGAGCCGGTGAGGTCCAGGCCGGCGTCGTTCTCGGCATCGTCGGGGCGCCGCTGTTCGTGATCGTCGTACGACGCCGGGCGGTGGCGCTGTGATGCTTCAGCAGCGCCCTCGCTCTGTCAGCTCGCGCATTGTCGTCCTCAGCGTGCTGTTCGCGGTCCTGGCGATCGTGGTCGCGTTGATCTCCTTGAGCGTCGGTACGACGAAACTCCCGGTCGCGGATGTGGTCGAGGTCCTGCTCGGCGGCGGTCGCCGCGGCACCCGGCTCGTCGTCATCGAGCTCCGCCTGCCCCGCGTTGCGACCGGCCTGCTCGTCGGCATCGCTTTCGCCGTGTCCGGTGCGCTGCTGCAGACCTTGTCGCGCAACGCGTTGGCCAGTCCGGACATCGTCGGGGTGAACTCTGGTGCGTCCGCCGGTGCGGTGGCCGTGATCGTCCTGGCCGGCACCGGCGGCGGGAACATCTCCGGCGTCGCGGCCAAGGTCGGCATCCCGCTGGCGGCCGTACTCGGTGGACTCGTCGCGACCCTGATCGTCGGCGCGTTGTCGATCCAGCGTGGCGTGGTCGACGCCGGCCGGGTGGTGCTGATCGGCGTCGGTGTCGCGGCCGCCGCCAACTCGCTGGTTGCGTGGCTGCTGGTGATCGGTGACGTCAACGACGCGGGCCGGGCCGCCGCGTGGCTGGCTGGTTCGCTCAACGCGCGCGCCTGGAGTGACGCCGTACCGGTCGGCCTGGCGGTGCTGTTGTTGGTCCCGGTGGCGATGATATTCAACCGGGACCTGTCCGCGCTGGTGCTCGGTGACGACGTCGCGTCGTCGCTGGGTGTGCGGGTGGCGCGCATCCGGCTCGCGCTGCTGGTCATCGCGACCGTACTCGCCGCGATGGCGACCGCCGGGGCCGGGCCGATCGCGTTCGTCGCGCTGGTCGCGCCGCAGATCGCGCAGCGGCTGACCCGGATGGAACGGCCACCGCTGTTGACGACCGCCCTGCTCGGTGCGCTGTTCGTCGTACTGGCGGATCTCCTGGCCCGGAACGGGTTGCAGTGGCTACAGGTCGGACCGTACGAGCTGCCCGTCGGTGTGATCACGGCCGCGGCCGGAGCGCCGTACCTGCTCCATCTCATCGGCCGCCAGCAGAGAGGACGCTGACAAGTGCACGTCGAGAACATCACCCTCGCGTACGGCGCTGATGCGCCGGTGGTGTCCGGGTTGACGCTGGAGGTGCCGGCCGGACAGCTGACCACAGTGGTGGGGCCGAACGGGTCCGGCAAGTCGACGCTCCTGCGCGGGATGAGCCGGCTACTGACTCCGCAGAGCGGTGAGGTGCTGCTGGACGGGAAGGACATTCACAAGCTGCCCGCTCGCGAGCTGGCCAGGAAGCTCGGTGTACTGCCGCAGGGTCCGGTCACGCCGGAGGGGATCACGGCGGCCGAGTTGGTGTCGCGTGGTCGGCATCCACACCGCGGGTTGTTCGGACGACTCACTGCCGAGGACGACGCGGCGATCGACGAGGCGCTGGCCGCGGTCGAGCTGACCGACCTGCGGGAGCGGCCGGTCGACCAGCTGTCCGGCGGCCAGCGGCAGCGGGTGTGGATCGCGATGGTCCTGGCCCAGGGCACGCAGCACCTGCTGCTCGACGAGCCGACGACGTACCTGGACCTCGCCCACGCTGTCGACGTGATGAACGTGGTCCACGTGGCTGCTCAGTCCGGCCGGACCGTGGTGGCCGTGCTGCACGACCTGACTCTGGCTGCTCAGTACGCCGACCACATCGTGGTGATGGGGGAGGGCAAGATCGCGGCCCAGGGGCGGCCGGTTGACGTACTCACCGAGGAACTCCTGGACGACGTGTTCGGGCTGAAGGCCACCGTGGTGGAGGTCGGGGGAGCGCCGGTCGTCGTACCCGACCGTAGGCTGGCCGGGTGACGTACTCCGTCAGCAGGCTCGCGGACATCCTGGCCGACTCCGTGTCCTGGTTGTCCGTGCGTACGGCGGACTCCGTGCCCGGACCGGAGTGGGTGTCGTGCGCGGGACTGCTCGCGGAACAGCAGGCCGGCGGCGACCCGACCTACGGGTGGCGGAAGGCGCTGGAGGACGACTACGCGCGTGAGTACGCCATCGAGCCGCCGGTGCAGGTGGCGGCGATGTTCACGCTCATGTGGTACCTGCAAGTGCCCTCGCTGGTGGCTGGAGTGACGGCAGCGGTGACCGGGATGTCACCGGATGTGTCGCCGGGGTCACTGGCCTTCCGACGACACCCGACCGCGCACTACCCGGTCGAGGTCGCACTGCTGACCTCGACCGTCGTACCGGTGGCCGAGGCGGCCGCGCAGCTCGACAAGCATGCGGCGGCGTTCCTCAACTCCTACCGCCCAGGTGTGAAGATCGGTTCGTTGCAGCGCCTCGGCGCGGTCAAGGACGAGGTGCGGCAGGCGATCCGGCTGCCTGAGGAGGCGCCGCACGCCGAGCAGGCCGCGGCCGCCTTCGAGGTGTCGCTGGACCAGAAACTTCGCACCTCGTGTTGCTACGTCTACGCGTTGCCGAACGTCAACGCCTGCTCGACCTGCCCTCGATTTCGCTGACGCCAAAAACTGTCGGTGGGGCCGGGGACGATCGTCGGCATGACTTTTTCACCGTGTTCGGCGTCACCGACGGGTAACCCGCCGTCGGTTGTCCGGCCGATGGTCCGGGGTTAGGTTCGCAAGCGTGACTGTGCATATGGCCGCGCTGCCGCGCGGCGGGTCATGGGGCTGTGACTCCCGGCCTTCCCTCGTCTCTCCAGTCGCTGTGCTTTTGGCCACGCTGCCGCGCGGCGGGTCATGGGGCTTTGGCTCCCGCCCTTCCCTCGTCACTCCAGTCGCTTCGCTCCCTGCGCTCCTCAGTCCAGGCCGGGAGGCCCCATGACCGGGCTCCCTGCGCTCCTCAGTCCAGGCCGGGAGGCCCCATGACCTCGTCCGGTGGTGCTCCGGTGACGACTCCGATCGGCTCGCGGGCCGAGGCGGAGGGATTCGTCGCGATGATCTGTTTCAAGCATGGTCCTCCGCAACTGCACGGCGTCGAGCTCGAGTGGACGGTGCATCATGCGGACGACCCGCACCGGCCCCTCGACGCCGATCGACTGCGCAAGGCCCTGGGCGTGCATGCGCCCGCCACCCTGGTCCGGGGCAGCCCACAGGAGCCGCTCGGGCGGGGTGCGCTGGTCACGGTGGAGCCGGGTGGCCAGGTGGAACTCTCCGGTCCCGCCTCCGCCTCGATTCCCCGGCTGATCGACGACACCGCCGCCGACGCAGCCGAACTGACCTCTCTTCTTCTCGACGCGGACCTAGTCCCGGGCGATCACGGCCTGGACGCCTTCCGCGAACCCCGCCGCATCCTGACCGTGCCGCGCTACGCCGCCATGGAGGCCGCGTTCCAGCGCCTCGGCCCGCACGGTCCCCGGATGATGTGCAGCACGGCCGGCTTGCAGATCTGCCTCGACGCCGGTGAAGCGGATCAGACCGCTCTGCGCTGGCGCGCCCTGCACGACCTCGGCCCGGCCTTGGTCGGACTGTTCGCGAACTCCCGGCGCCGCGCCGGCGCGGACACGGGCTGGGCGTCTGCGCGGACCGAGGCGACCTTCGGCACCTGTGCTCCGTTCACCGAGCCGCCGCCGCTCGACGGTGATCCCGCCGCCGCGTGGGCGCGGATGGCGATGGAAGCACCCGTGCTGTGCTTCCGCCGCGGCGATACCTGGGACGCACCCGCCGGGCTGACGTTCGGCGCCTGGGCGGATGGCGAGTTGCCCGGCGACAGACCGACGTACGACGATCTCGAATACCACCTGTCCACGCTGTTCCCGCCGGTGCGCCCCCGCGGGTATCTCGAGGTGCGCTACCTCGACGCGCAGACCGGCGACGGCTGGATCGCCCCGACTCTTCTGCTCACCGCGCTGATGTCCGACGCGGTGCCCATCGATCAGGTGCTCGCCGCGGCGGAGCCCGCGGCCGGACGCTGGTTTCCTGCGGCTCGCGAAGGGCTCGAGGACAAGTCGGTCCTCGACGCCGCCCGGGCCGTGGTCGAACTGGGCACCCGCGCACTCGACCGGACCGGCGTGGACCAAGTACTCAGCGATCAAGTCGCAACCCGGCTGCATCGCATCGTCGACGACACCCAAAGAAGGCGAGCCTCATGACCCACGACCTGTCTGAACTGTCCGCCGAAGGGCTGCGCGCGTACGTCGCCGAGCAGCTCGAGCGGTCGCGGGCGCGGACCGTGCAGCTGACCGACGCGGTCGACACTGACGACCTGGTCAAGCAGCACTCCAAGCTGATGTCCCCGCTGATCTGGGACTACGCGCACGTCGGCAACCAGGAGGAGCTCTGGCTCGTCCGCGACGTCGGCGGCCGCGAGCCGCTCCGGCAGGACATCGACGAGTTGTACGACGCGTTCATGCACCCGCGCGCGGATCGGCCGTCACTGCCGCTGCTCGGCCCGGCGGAGACGCGGTCGTACGTCGTCGAGGTGCGGGACAAGGTGCTCGACGTCCTCGACCACGTGAACTTCGACGGCGGGCGCGAGTTGGTGGACAACGCGTTCGCGTTCGGGATGATCGCGCAGCACGAGCAGCAGCACGACGAGACCATGCTCGCGACGCACCAGCTGCGCGCCGGTGTGCCGGTGCTCGACGCGCCGCCGCCACCGGCCGGACGTCGGCTCGCCGCTGGTGAGGTGCTGGTGCCTGGCGGAGTCTTCGAGATGGGTACGTCGGTCGAGCCGTGGGCGCTGGACAACGAGCGACCGGCTCACGCCGTACACGTCGCGCCGTATGTGATCGACGCCGCGCCGGTGAGCAACGGGGACTACCTGCGGTTCGTGCTCGGCGGCGGGTACGACGATCCGCAATGGTGGTCCGAGGACGGGTGGGCCCATGTGCGGAAGGCGTCGCTGACCGCGCCGCGGTTCTGGGAGCTCGCGGACGGTGTGTGGTGGCGGGTTCGGTTCGGGCATCGGGAGCTGTTGCCGTTGGACGAGCCGGTGATGCACGTCTGCTTCTACGAGGCCGAGGCGTACGCGAAGTGGGCCGGAAAGCGGCTGCCGACCGAGGAGGAGTGGGAGTTCGCGGCGCGGTTCGACCCGGCGAGCGGGCGGACGCGGCGCTTCCCGTGGGGTGACGAGAACCCGGGCCCGCAGCACGCGAACCTCGGCCAACGGCATCTGCGCCCGGCCCCGGTCGGCGCGTATCCGGCGGGTGCGTCGCCGCTCGGTGTGGAGCAGTTGATCGGCGATGTGTGGGAGTGGACGTCGAGCGACTTCCGGCCGTACCCGGGCTTCCGGGCGTTCCCGTACGACGAGTACTCGCTGGTCTTCTTCGGCACCGACTACAAGGTGCTGCGCGGCGGCTCGTTCGGCACCGACGAGGTCGTTGCCCGAGGCACCTTCCGGAACTGGGACTACCCGATCCGCCGCCAGATTTTCGCCGGCTTCCGCTGCGCCCGCGACCCACGCCCTGAGGAGCTCGCCTAGTGTGCCGGCACCTGGCCTACCTGGGCCCGCCCGTCACCCTCGCCTCCATCGTGCTGGAGCCCTCGCACTCCCTGTACGAACAGAGCTGGGCGCCGGACGACATGCGCGGCGGCGGCTCCGTCAACGCCGACGGTTTCGGCATCGGCTGGTACGCCGACCAGCCGGTACGCTATCGCCGGAACGTGCCGATCTGGGCAGACGACAACCTTCCAGGTCTGGCCGGCTCCATCCGGTCCGGCGCGGTGCTCGCCACCGTACGCAACGGCACGGTCGGCATGCAGCTCGGAGAGTCCGCGGTCGCCCCGTTCCAGGCGGGGAGCTGGTTCTTCAGCCACAACGGCATGATCACCGGCTGGCCGGACGCCACGCTCAAGTTGGCCGAGCGACTCCCGGTCGCCGAGCTGCTCCGCCTCGATGCGCCGACGGATTCAGCGTTGCTGTGGGCGCTCATCCAGCAGCGCCTGTACGACGGAACGCCACCGGCTGACGCGGTCGCGTCAGTCGTACAAGAGGTGGAAGCCGCAGCGCCGGGGTCGCGGCTGAATGTGTTGCTGACCGATGGGGAGCAACTCGTCGCGACCACCTGGACGCATTCCTTGTGGGTGCGGCAGGCCACTGACTCGATCACCGTCAGCTCGGAGCCGTTTGATTCAGACGGCTGGACCGAAGTACCTGACTACTCGTTGCTCGTGGCCACCGCCACGACGCTGCGTATCACGCCGATGGAAGGACCAGGACCACAGTGACCCAGATCGACGTCCATCTGACTCCGGACTACGCCGCCCGCAGCCTGCGAGAGGATGTCCGAGCGGGGTTGACCGCCGACCCGAAGTGGCTGCCGCCGAAGTGGTTCTACGATGCCCGCGGCAGTGAGCTGTTCGAGCAGATCACCCGCCTGCCGGAGTACTACCCGACCCGCGCCGAGCGGGAGATCCTGCAGACCCGCGCGGGTGAGATCGCGGCGATCACCAAGGCACACACGCTGGTCGAGCTCGGATCGGGTTCGTCCGAGAAGACACGGCTACTGCTCGACGGGCTGCGTGACCACGGCACGCTGACGAGCTTCGTCCCGCTGGACGTATCGGAGTCCGCGCTGCGGGAGGCGGCCGACGCGATCAACGTCGACTACCCGACGCTCGACGTGCACGGTGTCGTCGGCGACTTCACCGCGCATCTCGACAAGCTCCCGGGCGAGCCGCCACGGATCGTCGCGTTCCTCGGCGGCACCATCGGGAACCTGCTGCCGGCCGAACGCGCGACCTTCTACGCCTCGGTCCGCGACGTCCTCGAACCGGGCGAATGGCTCCTGCTCGGAACCGACCTGGTCAAGGACCCCGAGACCCTGGTCGCGGCGTACGACGACAGCGCGGGCGTGACCGCGGAATTCAACCGGAACGTGCTGCGGGTGATCAACCGGCAACTGGGTGCGGACTTCGACGTCGACGCGTTCAGTCACGTCGCGGTCTGGGACGCCGAGAACGAGTGGATCGAGATGCACCTGCGCGCCGACCGGGCGATGCGGGTCCTGATCCCCGAGATCCACCTCGAGATCGACTTCGCCGAAGGTGAGGAGCTCAGCACCGAGATCTCCGCCAAGTTCCAGCACCACACCGTCCAGGCCGAGCTGAACAGAGCGGGCTTCACCGACGCGGCCTGGTGGACCGACGCCGAAGCCCGCTTCGCCCTCTCCCTCTGGCAAGCCGTGTGACCCCATTTGGCTGGCTGACCCATCACGTTGTGGGTTTGCCACCTTGATTACGGGTGGCAAACCCACCAGCTCGCTGGTCAACCAGCCAAATGCGGATCAGCCGCCTTGTTTGATCAGGTCGTTGACCTTGCCGACGTACGTCTGCAGTTCGGAGATCGGCTTCTTGCCGGTCAGGATCGGCTGGTAGTACGCCGTGGTCAGGTCGGCGACCTGCTGGGCCCATTGGGTGGTGTACCGCACGCCGACCGTCTTCTCCGCGCCGAGACCCGCCTTCACGGTCTCCACCACGCTCGGCTGCTGTGCCTTGGTCAGCGCGTCGAAGTAGCTCGCCTGCGCCGGGGTGTACGCCGGTGGCGCCACCGGCGAGGCGGGCAGTACGGCGTTCCACACGTCGGTGTTGAGGTACTGCAACACCTTGAAGGTCGCGTCCTGGTTCTTCGTGTACGACGGCGTGCAGATGCCGACCGCGTCGTACACGGTCGCCGGGGTGTCGACCTGCGGAAGGGGAGCGAACCCGTACTTCACCTTCGGCTTGTCGGTCTGGAACCCGGCCGCCAGCCACTGTCCGCCGAACATCATCGGCACCTTCCCGGCCGCGAACAGTCCCTGCACGTTGGAGACGTCGTACCCGGGTGGCGCGACAGTGCCGGCCTTGACCGCGTCGGCCAGCTTCTGCACGCCTTCGGTGAACTTGCCGTCGGCCTCCGCCTTGGTCGGGTGGTTCACGTTGTCGGTGAACGGTGCGCCCCCGGCCGAGACGGAGTACGTGCTCATCGTGAACGGGCCGTCCAACGCGGTGAGCGGGTCCGCCACCAGGCCGTACTTCGCTCCGTTCTTGCCGGTCAGTTTCGCGGCGGCGGCGTACATCTCGTCCCAGGTCCAGCCGGCCTTCGGCTCCGGCAGGCCCGCGGCCTTGAACGCGTCCGCGTTGTACCAGACGCCGGAGACGTTCATCAGCGACGGCAGGCCGCCCATCTGGCCGTCGGCGGTCTTCCAGTTCTCCATCGCGGACGGTACGAACTTGTCGGCCTTGAAGTCGCCGTCGCCGTTGGTGATCTTGTCCGTCCAGTCGACCAGCAGGCCCTGCGTCGTGTACTGCTGCTCGGTGTCGTTGCCGCACCAGAACAGGTCCGGCAGTTTCTTCGCCTGGGTCAGCGACGCCAGCTTGTCGCCGTAGTTTCCGCTCGGCGTCTCGAGCAGCTCGACCTTGATGTTGTCGTCCTTGAACTCGGCCAGGGCCTTCTTGATCGCGGCGTTCGTCTGCACGGACTCCCAGGTCATCACGGTCACCGTGACCGGGCCGTCCGCCGTACCGCCGGAGTCCGAGCCGCCGCAGGCCGTTGCCGTCAGCAGACCGGCACACGCCAACGTTGTAACGAAGTAGGTGCGTTTCACAGGAGGATCCCCTCTATTTCTGGTTCGTGCTGCCGAGAGCGCCGAGACCCTGGATGAAGTAGCGCTGCGCGGCGAAGAAGATGATCAGCGGCGGCAGCATGTAGAGCAGGTTGGTGGCCATGTAGTAGCTCCAGTCCGGCGTCTGACCGGCGAAGGAGGAGATGAACGACGCCATCCCGACCGACAGCGGCCACTTCTCCGCGGAGTACAGGTAGACCAGCGGGTTGAGGAAGTCGTTCCAGGACGCCTGGAACGCGAGGATCGCCATCGTGATCCAGGCCGGCCGGGTCAACGGCAGCATCACGCTGGTGAAGATCCGGAAGTGCCCGGCGCCGTCGATCTTGGCCGCTTCGTCGATGGAGTAGGGGATCGCCAGGAAGTACTGCCGGGCCAGGAAGATGAACAGCGGGTTGCCGCCGAAGAAGGCCGGCGCGATCAGTGGGAGCCAGGTGTCGTACCACCCGATGCTCTTGTAGAGCTGGAACAACGGGATCAGGCCGACCACGCCGGGCAGCAGCATGCTGCCGACGAACAGGTAGAACCACAGCTTGCGGCCCGGGAATCGCAATCGGGCCAGCGCGTACCCGGCCATCATCGAGGTCATCACCCCGCCGAACACACTGAGCGCGGTGATGATGGTGGAGTTCAGCAACAACCGCGGGAAGTGGATCGCCTCCGGGCCGTTGACGAAGTTGCTCCAGTTCCATTCGGTCGGCAGCAGTTTCGGCGGTACGTCGAACACCGCCGTCCTGCTCTTCAGGCCGATGGTGATCATCCACAGCAGCGGGACGATCATCACCGAGCAGATGAGCAACGCGGTGACGTGCCACGCCGTCGTACCCAGCAGGCGAGGTTTCTTCGGGGGCCCCGGTCGTCCCTGTGCCGGCGGTTCCGTCGCCGGGACGACCGGGGCGGCGGCTTCAGTCGGGAGTGTTGTCACTGTAGGTCCAGAGCGAGGAGAACTTCGCGGTCAGGGCGATCACGGCGATGATCACGACGAACAGCACCCAGACCTGGGCGGACGCGTACCCCAGTTGCGGGACCCGGCCGAGGTTGGAGAAGCCGTTGTTGTAGATCGCCAGCATCAGCACGTTGGTACTGAAGCCGGGCCCGCCGTTGGTGAGGATCTTCGGCTGGTTGAACGTCTGCAGCGCGGCCGTGGTCTGCAGGATCACCTGCAGCAACATGATCGGGCTGATCATCGGCAAGGTGATCCGGACGAACATCGACCTCGCGCCGGCGCCGTCGACCCGGGCCGCTTCGTACAACTCGGTCGGCACCGCCTGCAGGGCGGCGAGGAAGATGATCATCGTCCCGCCGACACCCCACAGCATCACCAGCACGATCGACGGCATCGCCATCGTCGGGCTCTGCAGCCACAGGCTGGTCGGCAGGCCGAGCCGGTCCAGCACCGTGTTCAGCAGGCCGACCTGCGGGTTGAGGATGAACTTCCAGAGCGTGATCGTCGCGACCACCGGCAGGACGACGGGCAGGTAGGCGAGCGTGCGGACCAGCCGCACCCCGGCGAACCGCTGGTTGCAGAACATCGCCAGCGCCAGCCCGAGGATCAGCGACAAGGGGACGTAGAGGACGACCAGGTACGCCGTCGCCCGCAGCGACGGCCAGAACGCCGGATCCACCGTGAACAGCCGGCGAAAGTTGCCCAGGCCAACGAACACGGGGTCGCTCAGCCCGTTGTACCGGGTCAGGGACAGGTAGAAGGAACGGATCAGCGGATACACCACGAACACGGTGAACCCGATGATCGCCGGAGCGATGAACAGGTACGCCGCCTTTACGTCGGACCCGGCGTTGTTGCCCATCCCGCCCCGGCTGCGACGCCGCCGGGCCAGGCCGTCACGACGGGCCCGATTCACACCGCCGCGAGACGCTCTGCTCATGCTTCGCTCGCTCCGCTCGCCGAAGGACTCATCCGGCCTCCTGGACGGTAACGTTTCCAAGGATTTACTGTGGGGTGACGATGCCGTGTCGCGAAAAGGAAGTCAACCCCGTGTCAGAAACGTTTCCAACCGTCCCGGAAGCCAGCCGGCCGACGATGATCGACGTCGCCCGCCGCGCCGGTGTCGGGCTGGGCACGGTGTCGCGGGTGGTGAACGGCGGCCACGGTGTCCGGGAGGAGACCGCGCAGCGGGTCCGGACCGCGATCGCGGAGCTCGGCTTCCAGCGCAACGAGGTGGCCCGGGCGCTGCGGCCGGGCAAGAAGTCGTCGAGTCTCGCGCTGGTGCTGGGCGACCTGACCAACCCGTTCTACGCGACGATCGCGAAGGCCTCGCTCGAGGTCGCCGGGCAGTCCGGGTTCGCCGTCGTACTGGGAAGTGTCGACGAGGATCCGGAGGGGGAGAAGCGGGCGATCCAGGAGCTGGTCAGCCGGCAGGTGGCCGGATTGATGATCGTGCCGGACCAGGGCGACCACTCGTTCCTGGCCGGCGCCGGCGTACCGGTGGTGTTCGTCGACCGGCCGGCGCACGGGATCGAGGCCGACATCGTGATGGTCGACAACGAGGGCGGTGGGCGGCTCGCCACCGGGCACCTGCTGGACCAGGGTCATCGACGGATCGCGATCCTGCTGGCGCCGTCGTACTACACGACCGGCCGCCGGCTGCGCGGGTACCGCCGGGCCTATCGATCGGCGGGGATCGAGGTCGACGAGTCGCTCGTCGTGCAGTTGCCGGAGGGCACCGCGGAGGCGGCCGGGAAGGCGACGCTCGAGTTGATGCTGCGGCCCGATCCGCCGACCGCGGTGTTCGCCTCGACGAACTTCCTCACCGAGGGTGTGCTGCGCGCCCTGCAGGAGCTCGGCGCGGAGCCGGCGGTGGTCGGGTTCGACGACTTCCGGCTCGCCGACATGCTGCCGACGCCGGTGACGGTCGTTTCGTCCGACATCGCCGAGTTGGGTCGCAACGCGGCGCGGTTGCTGCTCGACCGGGCGTCGGGCGCCGACACGCGCCCGCCGCAGCGGATCATGTTGCCGTGCGCACTGATCAAGCGCGGCTCGGGTGAGCGGCCCCTGGATTCTGCCCGTAAGAGAAACGCACACTGAGCCGTCCCGGCCGTGGTTATGGTCGTTCGGTGCACTACGAGTCTTTCGGTCACGGGCGGCCGATCGTCTTCCTGCCTGGCTGGGGCGGGGACGCGGGCGAGGGCCGCGACATCCACGAGCCGGTGTTCGAGGGACGCGATGGCTGGCGGCGGATCTACGTCGACCCGCCGGGGACGGGCAAGTCTCCCGCGGTGCCCGGGATCACCGACCAGGACGGGATGCTCGCGGCGATCGCCTCGTTGATCGACGAGGTCGCCGGTTCCGAGCGGTTCGCCCTCGCCGGTACGTCGGCCGGCGCCTTGCACTCCCGCGGCATCGTCAGACGCGACCCGTCTCGCATCCTCGGCCTGCTGCTCAGAGTCCCCGGCATCATCGTCGACCGCGCTCAGCGGACGTTGCCCACGGACGAGCTGACCAAGTCACCCGCCTGGCATGCCAAGCAACGCCAGTACTACGACGTCGCCGAGGCGCAGGCGGATCTCGCCTTCCTCAGCCGGATCCAGGGCGATGTCTCCACCTATGCCCTGCGCGAGGACCCGGCCGCGCGCTTCGACGGGCCAACGCTCATCGTGACCGGCCGCCAAGACACCATGACCGGCTACGCCGACGCCTGGTTGATCCTCGACGACTACCCCCGGGCCACCTATGTGGTGCTCGACCTAGAAGGTCATGAGCTGCCGGTCCGGTCCTGCGGCCTGTACCGAGCCTTGGTTGCCGACTGGCTGGACAGAATCGAGCACCCGGACGCGTGAGGGGCGGGAGGCGCGTCCGGGTGCTTCGAACTCGGTGGGCTCAGAAGTTGGGCCAGGCCCAGCCGAGGTAGTTGGAGTAGTAGGGGAGTTTGGCCAGGCCGATCCGGCCGTTGACGCTGGTGGCCCAGAAGTAGCCGTCACCGCGGGCCACGCCGACGTGGCCGTACGGTGCGGCGAGATCCCAGAAGACCAGGGCGCCCTTCGGCGGGTTCAGGTCGCCGCGGTGGGCGGCGCCGCGGGCGACGGCGTCGTTCCAGTTGGCCTTGGCCGAGGCGTAGATCCCGGTCTTGCCGTAGGAGTTCTCGGCGGCCATCTCGCAGTACCCCTGGAACGCCGTCGAGCCGTTGCGGGCGGAGTACCAGGCGATGGCCTTGTCGGCCCGTGGGTTGCTGGTGCACAGCGGCGCGACCAGGCCGGAGCTGCCGGTGTCGACGTACGCGTCGGAGATGTAGCCCTTGCCGGGGATGTGGTCCCAGATCAGGCTGCGGCCGAACTTGCCGGTGACCGGCTCGCCGTAGATCTGGCAGTCGATCTGGACCGGGCCGTTCGGCTGGGTGCCGACCGCGCCGAAGCTGGTCGCGTTGCCGGAGCGGATGGTCACGCCGGTCCCGCTGTCGGTGACGACGGTGCCGGTGGCGGCGTGGGCGGGCAGGGTGCCGGCGCCGAACAGGGCGCCGGCCCCGAGCAGGGTGACGGCGGTGAGTCGGGCGGTGATGCGCAGGAGGGCGGTACGCATGATGTTGGTCCTTTTCGCTCATTCAGTGGCGAACTGGTACTGACTTTCAGAGAATCAGAGGGTTACCGTGTTGTCGCAGTGGGCAACGATCGATTCGGGAGTGCGCCCGTGAGGCCAGCACAGGCTCGTTTTGTGATCGGCTGCCGGATGCGCGAGCTCCGGGAAGCGGCCGGCGTACCACTGTCGCGCGCCGCCGCCCAGTCCGGCTGGGACAAGGGTCATCTGTCCCGGGTCGAGCGCGGTCACACCAAGCCCAGCCGTGAGCTGATCGAGTGGTACGACGCCTCGTTCGGCGCCGGCCAGGCGTTGGTCAACCAGTTGATGGAGCTGGACGCCGCCGTACGGGCCGGCCGGGACGTGTCGCTCCGGGACGGGCGCAGGCACATCCAGCCGGTGCTGCTCGGCGGCTCCGTGCCGGTCGACCACCACCCCGACGACCGGGCCGAGCTGGTGGGGGAGAGCGTGCCGGACGGGACGCGGGTGCGCCGGGACGAGGAGTTCGAGAAGACGTGGGAGATCCGTAACAGCGGTGAACGGCCCTGGCGCGACCGTTGGCTCACCCGGCAGGGCGCGGCCGGGACGCCGGGGTGGCTGCGGTCACCGCATCGCGCTCCGCTGCCGGACGCCGTACCGGGGGAGATCGTGTCGGTGTCGATGACGTTTCAGGCGCCGTCCCAGGTCGGCGCGTCGACGGCGTACTTCAAAATCACCGATGAGGCCGGGCGGCTGTATTACCCCGGACTGGAGTCGCCACCGGTGTACTGCACGATCTTCACGGTCTACGAACTTTAGGGATTGCCCTTGACCTTGCTTTGGTGGGTGTTCCCGGTGGCCGTTCCGGACTAGGTTGCTGCTCTCGTGAACCCGCCCGGACACACAGGAGTTGGCAGTGATCAGACTTCCCAAGATCGCTCTGGCCGTGGCTGTGGCACTCGTCGTGCCCCAGGTGGCCATCGGCTCGGCCTCGGCAGCACCGCAGGCCAGAGGTCCGGTGGATCCGCCGGTCCCGTCCATACCGCAGAAGTACCTCGACCAGCCGATCACGTGGTCGGTCTGCTCGTTCGACGCCGCGGTCAAGCGGCTCTACCCCCAGGCGCCGACCACCAACTGCGCGAAGGTGAAGGTCCCGATGGACTGGGCCCACCCGGACGCGCACCCTGACGTCGAGGTCGCCATCGCGTACAGCAAGGCCACTGGTACTTCGAAGGGCCTGATGACGACCAACCCGGGCGGACCGGGTGGCGCCGGCCTGACCCTGTCAGCCTCGCTGGCCGTGGAGAAGCCCCAGCTGTTCAGTGACTTCGACCTGCTCGGCTTCGACCCGCGTGGGTTCGGCCAGAGCACGCCGTTGCAGTGCCTCACGACGACCGAGAAGCTGAACGCCCTGCCGTCCACCCCGGACTTCAAGGAGCGCACCCGGCTGACCCACCAGGTCGAGGTGGCTGAGGCAAAGCTGTACGCCGAGGCCTGCTCGTCGACCGAGTTCAGCCAGTTCGTCAGCAGCCACCAGACCGTCTACGACATGGAGTTCCTGCGGGCGCTGTTCAAGGCGCGGCAGCTGAACCTGATCGGCTACAGCTACGGCACCTGGCTCGGCGGCTGGTACGCCGACACCTACCCGTCGAAGGTCGGCCGGTTCGTGATCGACTCGAACATGGACTGGACCCACACCCAGTGGGAGAACGTGAACTTCGACCCGTTCTCCGGCCAGCGCCGTCGCGACACCCAGCTGTTCCCGTGGATCGCCCGGCACGCCGACCAGATCTCCGGCCTGGGCAGCACTTTCACCCAGGTGCGGTCGAAGTACAACGCGGTCCGCGCCGGCCTGGTCGAGCGGGTCAAGGCCGGTACGTCGTCGGTGCGTGGTGACGACCTGGACGGCATCATCTACAGCACCCAGTACGGCAACGTCCGCTTCATCCGGGCGACGCTCGACATCCTGGTCCACGACGAGTACCTGAAGGACCCGTCCACGTCGGGCGAGATCGAGCTGCGGCACGTCGACCGCGCCTGGGCCCGGATCTCGCCGGAGCTGCAGGCATTCGACACCCTCGCCGCGATGCGGGCCCGGTACGGCGTGACGCCGGCCGCCGCCGTCACCGCGGCGGCGCTCCGGGTCGACTCGACCCGGTCGATCCTGGCCGACGCCCGCAAGTCCGCGGCCAAGTCGTCAAGTGACGCCGTGGTCAACCTCGGCCCGATCGGTACGACGGTCCGCTGCAACGACACCAAATGGAACAGCGACCCGCGGTTCTACCTGCGCGAGGCGGACCGGATGGCCGCGAAGTACGACTTCTTCGGCTACATGAACGGCGTACCGTTCTGTGCCTTCTGGCCGTACCAGCCGCAGGACCGCAAGCTCGACCTGAAGGGCTCGCCGCGGATCCTGATGATCCAGGGTGAGCTCGACCCGGCCACGGCGTACGAGGGTGCGCTGCGCACCCACAAGGACACCGCGCGGGCGACCCGCTTCGTCGCCATCGACGACGAGGGCCAGCACGGCCAGTACGTCGGCTCCGCCTCGTCCTGTGCCGAAGCCATCGGAGACACCTACGTCTTCACCGGCGAACTCCCCGGCAAGGACCAGGTCTGCGGCACCTCACCCCTGCCCGCCGAGCTCTCCGTCTACCCGGTGAACGGCCCAGTCGACGGCAACGCCGTACACCTCCCCAACTCCAAGTCCACCGACCACAAGCTCAACCCCCTCCTCCAACGAGCACTCGACACAGTGGCAGCCGGCACCCTCCGGTAACACCACGCTGACCAAGGGCCCGGCGGACGTGAAGCCTTCCGCCGGGCCCTCGGCATGTCAGCTGCAGGTCTTGGTCATGTGCGCTTTTTGGCGGGGGGCGTGAACAGGACGTGGTTGCTGTGGACAAGAAATAACCTGTGCACAGCCACCACGCGGTGATGCACCGCCTAGTCCTGGCGGATCCAGACCCGGCCGTCCCCGGGCCCTGGCTGGCTTGTGGTTGGGCTGGTTTTGCGGCTCAGGCTGCTTCGCGGATGCGGTCCGCGGTGGCCCGTGGGTGATCGAGGTCGGCCCAGCTTGTCCGAGGGACCCGGTAACCGCAGGCGCGCAGCCGGTCCTCGCGCCGTTTCTCTGCGAGTACGGCGTCGCCGGTGTCGCCGTACTTCAGCGCCCCGTCGAACTCGACGATCAGCCGGCCTGGCAGGAGGAAGTCGACCCGGCCGATCAATCGTCCAGCCTGATCGCGGATCTCCGCCTGAAGCGTCGGCGTCGGCAGACCGTGGTTGGCCATCAGCACCCGCAGCCGGGACTCGCCGACCGACTCGCTCAGCCCGTCGGCGAACCGCACCGCAGCCCGCGCCGCAGGCGATCCGCTCCAAAACCTGTGCCGATCCGCAGTGGTCACCAACGCGTCCGCTGTGACGAGCCGCTGATGCAGAGCCGCATCCGCCAGGACCACGCCCACCTCGTACGACGAAACACAGGCTGCCTCGGTGATCGCGCGCGCGGGCGAGACAGTCCGGAGGCCGTCGACCACAGTGATCTCCCCAGGCTGGAACCGCGCGGGGTGGACGTCCGCGATGCCATCGGCTCGTTGTCTGCCGTGGACTCTGCTCACGTGGACCCTGCTCAGATCCAACCCCCAGGTCGGAAGACCGTGCAGCACGGTCGCGGATTGATGGCTGACCACCACACCGCTGCCCATGCGATCGACCACCGCGCGAGTTTTCAGCAGGTGCAGTCGTCGGGTCCGGTCCCACGAGGATTCGCCGATCGGCCAACCGGCCGGTTCGACGTACACGTCACGGGTCAGGCGCGACCACTGGCCGTCCCGCAGCCGCCGCCGGAGCTCGCTGTCGCTGTAGCCGGCCTCCCTCGCGTCCGCCCGGGTGAACCACCCGCGCCGGGCGGCGGTCAGCACACTCAACTTCGGGTTCATACCGGCAACATGCCGTCGTACCTGCACCAAATGGGACCTCGATTCGGCGCCTGTGGACAACCAGCTCTCGGGACCGTGCACCCCAACCCGGGGCCTTGAACAGGAAATAACCTGTGTAAGCCCCCAGCAGCCTGGCCAACCCCCCGATTCCTGAGGTACGGCGCTAGTTGCCGTATTCGGTGTTCAGTTGGGCGTCCAGTTCGGCTTTGCGTTTGATCCAGCGGTCGCTAAGGCCTTGGAGTTCTCCGCTGATGAAGTCGATGAAGGCGAGGGAGACGCGGATGCGGCGGTGGGTGGCGGTGCCTTCGCCGGCTGCGTCGAGCAATTTGCGCAGCGATGCGGACCAGCGGACCATCGCCTGGTCCTCGCTCATCATGGTTTGGTACCAGGCGTCGTCCTGGACCACGTACACGTCCCGGCGGCTGCCCGGTTCGCGCTCCCGGTTGGCCAGGCGCAGTTGGACCAGGTAGTTGACCGCGCCCGAGACCGCGGCCGGGCTTGCCTGCAGTTGGTCGGACAACTCGGCCGCGGTCATCCGCCCTTCTTCGCTGGACAGGATGGCGGCGAACACCCGGGCGGCCATCCGCGGCCAGCCCGTGTCCGCCAGCAGGTTGCCGAACTGTTCGGCGTACTGCTTGACGGCATCGTCGTCGCGATCTGCACTCACCGCCTGACCACCTCCCTCTGTGGCTTAGTAAGATTCACAATCTTCTGAAAGTCTATGGCAGTCCTCGTCGGCTGAGGGTTCCCGGCGGCCCGCTCGACCACCAGGCGGGCCGCTCTGTCTACCATCGCGGGGTGCCTTGGAGTGATGGACTGGTGGAGTTCTGGACCGAGCGGCATCTGTGTGTGCTGAGCACCGTCCGTGCGGACGGGACAGTGCACGCGACGCCGGTCGGGGCGACCTGGGATGCCGAGGCGGGTATCGCGCGGGTGATCTGCTCGAGTACGTCGCACAAGGCGCGGACGATCCGTAAGGCCGGGTCTGCCGCGGTGGCGGTGACACAGGTCGACGGGCGACGGTGGTCGACGCTGGAGGGTCGTGCAGTGGTCAGCGACGACCCAGAGCGCGTACAGGACGCCGTACGGCGGTATGCCAAGCGCTACAGGGAGCCGCGAGCCAATCCCCGGCGAGTGGTCATCGAGATCACCGTGACGAAGGTGCTCGGCAATGCCTGAGCCAGTGACGGTCGTGGGGATCGGTGCAGACGGGTGGGACGGGCTCTCACCTGCTGCGCGGAGTGCTGTCTCGGCAGCAGAGGTGCTGATGGGCAGCACGAGGCAGTTGGCGCTAGTACCCCCTGGAGACGCCAAGCAGGTTGCCTGGCCCTCTCCACTGTCAGAAGCATTGCCCGGCTTGCTGAACGAGCACCGTGGACGACGGGTGTGCGTGCTGGCCAGTGGTGACCCGACCTTCCACGGCATCGGTACAACGCTGACGCGCTTGCTCGGCGCGGACGCCGTACGGGTCATTCCACACCCGTCGAGTGTGTCGCTGGCCTGTGCACGGCTGGGGTGGCCGCAGGACGAGGTGCAGGTGGTCAGTCTGGTCGGGCGGCAGGTGGAGTTGGTGCACCCGCACGTCCAGCCGGGGCGTCGGCTCCTGGTGTTGAGCTGGGGCGCACACACGCCCGCTGAGGTTGCCGAGCTGCTCGTGGCGCGAGGCTACGGCGCTAGCGTGGTGACCGTACTCGAGCAGCTTGGCGGACCATCGGAGCGCGTGCGGACTGCGTCAGCCGCGTCGTGGTCCGGCGAAGTCGACGCGCTCAACGTGATAGGTGTGCTGTGCCAGGACGACGCTCCTCTGCTCCCCACTGTTCCAGGGCTGCCGGATGACGCGTACGAGAACGACGGGCAGCTCACCAAGCGCGAGGTGCGGGCGGTGACTCTCTCGCGGCTCGCACCGGTGCCAGGCCAGCTGCTGTGGGACGTCGGCGGTGGTGCCGGCAGTATCGCGATCGAGTGGTCACGCCACCACCCCACCTGCCGGGCCATCGCCATCGAGCGCGACCCAGACCGGTCCAAGCGCCTCGACCGCAACGCGTCTGCCCTGGGGGTGACCGTAAGGACCATCCTGGGCAAGGCTCCTGCCGCGCTGGACGGCCTCGAGACCCCGGATGCGGTCTTCATCGGCGGGGGAGCGACGGCTCCCGGCATGGTCGAGACCTGCTGGAACGCCCTGGCCCCCGGCGGCCGACTGGTGCTGAACGGCGTGACGCTGGAGACGGAGGCCCTGATCGCTCGCTGGTACGGCGACCTCGGCGGCGACCTCATCCGTCTCGACGTCCAGCGCGCCTCGGCGGTCGGCACCATGACCGGCTGGCGTCCAGCCATGCCCGTGACGATCTGGAGCGTGACGAAGTGACGTTATTGCATGCCGCGCTGCCGCGCGGCCGGTCACGGGGCTTTGGCTCCCGGTCTTCCCTCGTCGCTTCGCTCCTCAGTCCAGACCGGGAGGCCCCGTGACGGTATTGAATGCCGCGCTGCCGCGCGGCCAGTCACGGGGCTTTGGCTCCCGGTCTTCCCTCGTCGCTTCGCTCCTCAGTCCAGACCGGGAGGCCCCGTGACCGTGCATTTCATCGGAGCAGGCCCGGGCGCCGCCGACCTGATCACCGTCCGCGGCCGCGACCTGATCGCGGCCTCGCCGGTCTGCCTGTACGCCGGCGCACTCGTCCCCGTCGAGCTCCTCGACCACTGCCCACCCGGCGCCCGCACGGTCGACACCGCGTCCCTCGACCTTGACGAGATCATCGCCGAACTCGCCGCCGCCCACGCCGAAGGTCTCGATGTCGCCCGGCTGCACTCCGGCGACCCCTCGGTGTTCAGCGCGATGGCCGAGCAGATGCGCCGCCTCGACGACCTCGGCATCCCGTACGACGTGACACCCGGCGTCCCCGCGTACGCCGCGGCCGCCGCCACCCTCGGTCGGGAGTTGACCGTCCCCGAGGTCGGCCAGACGGTCATCCTCACCCGGATCGCGGGACGGGCGTCCGCGATGCCGCCCGGCGAGGACCTGGCGACCCTCGGCGCGAGTCGGGCCACGATGGTGCTGCACCTCGCCGTCCAGGTGATCGACCGGGTGGTCGAGGAGCTCACGCCTGCCTACGGTGCCGATTGCCCGGTGGCCGTGGTCGCGCGGGCGTCCCGCGACGACGAGGTGGTCCTGCGTGGCACGCTCGCCGATGTCGCCGACCGGGTGCGGGCCGCGGACATCCGCCGTACGGCGGTCATCATCGTCGGCAAGGTGCTCTCGGCGACCGCCTTCCGCGACAGCCATCTGTACTCGACCACGCGGGCCCGATGAAGATCCTCCTGCTCGGCGGTACCGGCGAGGCACGCTCGCTCGCCCGGACGTTGGTGGCGGCCGGGTTTGAGGTGGTGTCGTCGCTAGCCGGCCGGACGACCGACGCTCGTCTGCCCGTCGGGGAGGTACGTCAGGGTGGCTTCGGTGGCGCTGAGGGCTTGGCCGACTGGCTGCGGGACAACTCGGTCGACGCGGTTGTCGACGCAACTCATCCGTTCGCGGCCACGATGACCGAGCACGCCGTCGCCGCTGCTGGTGGGCTCGACATCCCGCTCCTGGTCCTCCGCCGCCCCGGCTGGACCCCGGTCCCGGGCGACAACTGGCATTGGGCCGACACCGCGACGGCGGCTGCGAAAATGCTGCCGACCCTCGGCACCCGCGCGTTCCTGACTACCGGTCGTCAGGGGTTGAACGCGTTCGCGGACGCCGGGCTGTGGATGCTGGCCCGCTGCGTCGACGCACCAAACCCTCGGCCCACCTGGTGCACGCTGATCCTCGACCGCGGCCCGTACGACGTGTCCGGTGAGCTGGCCTTGATGCGGCAGCACCAGATCGACGTACTCGTGACGAAGAACAGCGGCGGTTCGATGACCGCGGCCAAACTCGAGGCCGCCCGCCGGCTGCACCTTCCGGTGGTGCTGATCGAACGCCCTCCACTTCCGGCAGGCGTCACGACTGCCCAGACCACCACCGACGTCCTCACCTGGCTCAAGACCCATCAGGACCCCCGGTAGATTGACGCCCATGGGGATTCAGATCGCGCCGAGCATCCTGACCGCCGACTTCGCCCGGCTGGCCGACGAGGCGGCCGCCGTGTCGAACGCCGACTGGCTGCATGTCGACGTGATGGACAACCACTTCGTGCCGAACCTCACTCTCGGTATGCCGGTGGTCGAGTCCCTGGCAAAGGCGACCGACACCCCGCTGGACTGCCACCTGATGATCGAGGACGCGGACCGCTGGGCCCCCGGGTACGTCGAGGCCGGCGCCTCGAGTGTCACCTTCCACGTCGAGGCGTGCCGCGCTCCGATCCGTACCGCCCGGGAGATCCGGGCCAAGGGCGCCCGCGCTGCGATGGCGCTCAGGCCGGCCACCCCGATCGAGCCGTACGAGGACCTGCTGCCCGAGCTCGACATGATCCTGATCATGACCGTCGAGCCGG
Source organism: Kribbella sp. NPDC023972 (assembly GCF_040639075.1). Classification (NCBI taxonomy): domain Bacteria; kingdom Bacillati; phylum Actinomycetota; class Actinomycetes; order Propionibacteriales; family Kribbellaceae; genus Kribbella; species Kribbella sp. NPDC023972. Next base: position 747,140 of record NZ_JBEZZH010000003.1, read on the forward strand.
GTTTCGGCGGCCAGAAGTTCCTCGACGTCTGTGTGCCGAAGATCCGCCGAACCCGCCAGTTGCTCGACAAGCACGGCCTCGACCTCTGGGTCCAGATCGACGGTGGAGTCTCGGTCGACACCATCGAGCGCTGCGCCGACGCAGGCGCCGACGTCTTCGTCGCCGGCTCTGCCGTGTACGCCGCGGACGACCCGAACGCCATGATCGAGCAGCTACGGACTCTCGCCGAGCAGTCCGCCGGCAGGTAGGGACGGCTCAGTCTGTTGCTCCGGCGGGATCCGCACGAGCAGCACCAGCGACGCGGCCGCGAGTACGGCGGCCAGCAGCCAGACGTACCGCACGCCGAAGCTTTCCACGATCGCGCCTGATATCGCGGCTCCGATTGCGGCTCCACCCATCGCGGCGCTCCCCATCCAGCCGAACACCTCGGTGCGGACCGTGTCCGGCGTGAGCGCGCCAAGACGCTCGTACAAGGCACCGATCGCAGGCGCGAGCGTCAAACCCGACACGGCCAGCGCGACACCGAGCGCCACCGGCGACCAGGTCGCGAAGACACACAGCAGCATCCCGGCCGTGACCAGAGCCGCTCGCCGCCACAGGTACGACGTACGCCGGCCGGGCAACGCGCCGGCCACCGCGCCGCCGACGAGACTGCCGAACGCCCAGACCGCCTCCAGGATGCCTGCGATCAACCGCTCACCATGCTCGTCCGCGAACGCGACGATGCCCAGCGAGACGCCGTTGAACGCCATCACCCAGAGACCGAAGGACAGGATCAGCGGCAGGCGATAGCGGTGCCACAGCAGTTGTCGCGCGGTCAGTCGCGGCCCACTCGCGTGATCGTGGTCGAGCGGCCCGGGTTGCTGCAGCGCGTACCACCAGATGAAGGCGGCAGACATCGCGGCCGCGAGCAGCACGCCCAGCCGCGGGCTCGCGACGCTCACAGCCGTTGCCCCGAGCATCGGGCCGACCATGAACAGCAACTCCTGCGCGGTCGCATCCACCGCGTACGCCGTCCGCAGCGCAGGCCCGTGAACTACGCGAGGCCAGGCTGCGCGCAGGGTCTGCATCACCGGTGGGACGAGCGCGCCGGCGAGGAAGGTCAGTAGGGGCATCAGGCGGTAGAGCCCCGATGGGATAGCGGCCAGGACAGCGAGCGCCACGCTCCACGACATCCCGGTGACCAGCAGCACCCCACGGGCGCCGCGGCGATCGGCTGTCCGGGCCCAGAGCGGACCTGCGATCGCCATGCCCACCGAGTACGCACCCGCGACGATTCCGGCCCAACGGAACGACCCGCCGAGGTCCTTGGCCAGGAACGCGATCGGCACCATCGTGGCCAGCACTGGCAACCGCGCCAGCAGCGACGCGGCCAGCAGCGCCATCACGCCGCGCGTGCGCCACAGCTCGCGGTATCCGGAAAGCTCCATGGACCGCATTCTCACGCCCGCCACCGACAGTTTCGAGCGCTCGCTACGATGGGCCGGTCAGCTTCGGCGAGCCAGGAGTGTGTGGATGACCGAGCACAAGCCGGTGGACAGCTGGCTGACGGACATGGACGGCGTGCTGGTGCGCGAGGAACGCGCCATCCCGGGAGCCGGCGAATTCATCGCCTCGCTGCAGAAATCCGGGAAGAAGTTCCTGGTGCTGACCAACAACTCGATCTTCACGCCCCGCGACCTGCGCGCCCGATTACTTGCCGGTGGCATCGATGTCCCCGAGGCCGCGATCTGGACCAGTGCGCTGGCCACCGCTCAGTTCCTCGACGACCAGCGCCCGGGTGGTACGGCGTACGTGATCGGCGAGGCCGGCCTGACCACCGCGTTGCACGAGATCGGGTACGTGCTCACCGAGCGGGCGCCGGACTACGTCGTCCTGGGGGAGACCCGCACCTACTCGTTCGAGGCGATCACCAAGGCGATCCGGTTGATCTCCGACGGTGCCCGGTTCCTCGCCACCAACCCGGACCCGACCGGGCCATCGGCCGAGGGGCCGTTGCCCGCGACCGGTTCGGTGGCCGCGCTGATCACCCGCGCCACGGGCGTCGCGCCGTACTTCGTCGGCAAACCCAACCCGCTGATGATGCGTAGCGCGCTGAACCGGATCGAGGCGCACTCCGAGACCACGGTGATGATCGGCGACCGGATGGACACCGACATCATCAGCGGTCTCGAAGCCGGCCTGCGCAGCGTCCTCGTCCTGACCGGCTCCACCGGCGAGCACGAGGTCGACCGCTTCCCGTACCGCCCTACCCGCATCGTGGAGTCGATCGCGGACGTCGTACCGCTGGTCGAGGCGCTCGGCTAGCAGGTGACCGTCCGGAACCCGTATCCGCGGGCCTTGAGCGTCTTGAGGATCGTGGGCAGCGCTGCGACCGTCTGACTGCGGTTGCCGCCGCCGTCATGCATCAGGATGACTGAGCCGTTGTGTACGCCGGCAAGCACTCGTTTCACGATCGCCGCGGTGCCAGGCTTGGTCCAGTCGCGCGAGTCGACATCCCAGACGACCAGATCCTTGCCGAGGGCCTTCGCTCGCGTGGTGACGACCCTGTTCATCGCGCCGTACGGCGGTCTGAGGCAGCGCGGGAGCACGCCGGTCTGAGCGCTGATCGAGCGGTCCGTGGACTGGAGCTGCTGGTTGAACGACCGCGCGGACAGCGTCCGGAGATCCGCGTGGGTCCAGGTGTGGTTCTGCACGCTGTGCCCGGCGTCGTGGATCCGCTTGGTCAGCGCCGGATGCTTCGCCACCTTCTGGCCGAGCTCGAAGAATGTCGCCTTCGCGCCGTACTTCGCGAGCACGTCGAGGATCTGTGGGGTGTACGTCGGATCGGGCCCGTCGTCGAAGGTCAGGACGACGTACTTGGCCGGGAGCGCCACCTGCTGCGGGGCCGGTGCTGCTGCCGCTGCCGCGGCCGGCGGGCTTGACGCCGGCGTGCTGGGCGTGCGCGCAGCCGCGACCACGATTGTGCCGATCACGGCGCTGACCACCATCATCATCGCCAGGCCGACCATGCGGTTGCCACTGCGTGTCACAGCCATGTGTCCCCCAAGGCGGTGGTGGGCTCACTTCCTCACCCGTCCACGATCGGCACGATCCGCCGCAAAGCGAGGACCCACGCCGCTGCCGCGTCAACAATCCACGGATACCGGACGCGTCCCTACCGGCACCACAGGGGGTAGAAGACGTAGCCCCTGTTCGTCGCGCCGTACGGCGGCCGCGGGCAGCGCGGGGTGTAGCCGGTTTGCGCACGGACGTACCGGTCCGTGGCCCGGCTCTGATACTTGAAGGTCGACCAGTTGACCTTGGTGAGGTTCGGGTGCGACCAGGTGTGGCTCTGCACGCTGTGGCCGCGCTGGTCGGCTCGGCGGACCAGCGCGGGGTGCCGCTTGACGTTCTGCCCGACCACGAAGAAGGTCGCCCGCACTTTGTAGGTCTGAAGAATCTTGAGAACCTGCGCCGTGTACCGCCGACTGGGGCCGTCATCAAACGTCAGGTACACCCACTTCACAGCACGGCCATCCGCCGCGTAGCTCGCCTCCGCCGCCGCTTGGCCAGCGTCCGCCCCCATCGCTTCGCTCGCTTCCGCACCCATCGCTTGGCTCGCTTCCGCACCCATCGCTTGGCTCGCTTCCGCACCCATCGCTTGGCTCGCATCCACCGCTTGGCTCGCATCCACCTCGGCTCGCGCCCGCACCTCCGGCTTGGCTCGCATCCACCGCATCGGCTGAAGTCGCGGCCGCCGACCCGTTGGCACCTGGTGGCGCGGCGCTCAACCCGATGGCAAGCACTGACGAGGTCAGCCGGCCCGACCAGGGAGCCCGGGCCGGCAAACGAAGATCTCTCATCAAACCATTCCCCAGCCATGGTCGACCCGGTGCCGGGCCTGTCTTCCATAGTGGCCCTCAGCAACCATTTGCGCGAGAGGTTCAGAGCACCTGGGAGAGGAACTGCTGCAGCCGTGGCGACTCCGCCGCCGTGAAGACCTGCTCCGGTACGCCGGACTCCACCACGACACCGTGATCCATGAACGCGACCTGGTCCGCGACCTCGCGCGCGAACCCCATCTCGTGGGTGACCACAACCATCGTCATACCGGCCTGGGCAAGCTCCGCCATCAACCCGAGCACGCCCTTCACCAGCTCAGGGTCGAGGGCCGACGTCGCCTCGTCGAACAGCATCACCTCGGGCTTCATCGCCAGCGCCCGCGCGATCGCGACCCGTTGCTGCTGCCCGCCGGACAGGTTCCCCGGCCGGGCCGGCGCCTTGTTCACGAGGCCGACGAGCTCCAGCTGCTCCAGCGCCGCCGCCCGCGCCTCGTCCGGCCCGAGTTTCTTGATCTTGCGCAGCGGCAGCGTGATGTTGTCCAGCACGGACTTGTGCGGGAACAGGTTGAAGTGCTGGAACACCATCCCGATCCGCCGCCGCAGCTCGTCCGGATTGCTCTTCAGCACAGACTCACCGGCCAGCCGGATGTCCCCGGCGTCCGGTTCGAGCAGCCGGTTGATTGCCCGAAGCAACGTCGACTTCCCGGACCCGGACGGTCCGATGACACACGCCGTACGCCCGGCCGGTACGGCGAGATCGACGCCGCGCAGCACCTTGTTGCTGCCGAACGCCAACTCGATCCCTTCGACGTCGAGACTCGCCGCCGCCTCAACGGTGGTCTGCATGAGCAAGCTCCTCCCGTACGACGTCGTCCGCCCGGCCCTCGTCGGTCGGGCGGCCCTCCCGCAGCCGCTTGTCGAAGTAGTTCACCAGGTGGGTCAGCGGCACCGTGATCACCAGGTAGAAGATGCCGGCCAGCAGCAACGGCGACAGGTTGCCGTTCGTCGCCGCCGCGTCCTGCCCGATCCGGAACAGCTCGCGCTGGCTGGCGAGCAGGCCGAGGAAGTAGACCAGGCTCGACTCCTTCACCAGCGCGATGAACTGATTCACCAGCGCCGGCAACACCCGTCGTACTCCTTGCGGAATGACGACCAGCCGCATCCCGGCGGTGTAGGTGAACCCGAGCGCGCGAGCCGCCTCGAGCTGGCCTTTCTCCACGCTCTGGATGCCGGAGCGGAAGATCTCGCAAATGTACGCGGCCGCGATCAGTGACAGGGCCAGAATGCCGAGCGGGTACGGATTCGGACCCCACCAGTGCCGGGTGATCGGCGACAGGCCCTGCCCGATCAGCAGGATGGTCAGGATCGCCGGCAGGCCGCGGAAGATGTCGGTGTAGACCTTGGCCGGCCAGCGCAGCCAGCGCTTCCGGGACAGGGCGAGGACCGCCACGATCATGCCGAGCAAAGTGCCCAGCACGACCGAGGCGGCCGCCAGGATGAGGGTGTTGACCAGTCCCACCTTGAGCATCTCGGGCAGGACTTCCTTCATCGACCCCCAGTCGAGGAAGGTGTCGTTCAGCGTGGACCAGATGTCCATCTCAGTCAGTCGTCCAGTCGTGGACCGCGGCCATCAGCCGGCCGCCGGCGTGCCGGCTGCCTTCGGCGCGGTGAACGTCACCGAGCCGCTACCCGGCTTGAAGTTCGGCGGTACGGCGCGACCCGGGTAGTACTGCTCGACCAGCTTCGTCCAGGTGCCGTCGGCGATGACCTCGTCGAGCGCCTTGTTCACCGCTTCGCGCAGCTTGTCGTTGTTCTTGGCCACCGCGAACGCCATCGGCGCGTCACTGAGCTCCTTCGCGGCCAGGATCACCGTGCCGCCGCCCTGCTCCTTGGCCATCTTCTCGCCGATCTCGGCCGGTGAGACCCACGCATCCGCCGTACCGGCCTTCAACTGGCCGAGGGCGGCGTTGTAGTTCGGCACCCGCACCGGGTTGAGGTTGTGCTGGGTCGCGTAGTCGTCCTGGACCGTGCCCTGGACAACCACCACGCGCTTGCCCTGCAACTGGTCGAACTTCGTGATGCCGGAGTTCTTGGTGGTGTTCAGCCCGAGGTAGCCGAAGTCATACCCATTGCTGAAGGCAACCGTTTTCTTCCGCGCCTCGGTCACCGTGATGGACGAGCTGCCGAGGTCGAACTGGCCGCCGTTGACCTGCGACAGCAGCGCGGAGAAGTCGGTGCCGACGAACTCCGGCTTCAGGTTGAGCTTCGCCGCCACCGCGGTGATCAGGTCGTTGTCGAACCCGGTGAACTTGCCGTCCTTCACGTACACGTTCGGCGGCGCGTCGGTCAGCGTCCCGATCCGCAACGTCCCGGCCTTCATCAGCCCGAGATCCGATCCGCTCGCGGCCGACTCGCCATCGCTGCCGCAGGCAACCATCGAGACAGCCAGCGTGACGGCGGCTCCCACCGCGACAACCCGACGAAAGCCCCTGAAGGCGCGCACAAGTATCTCCTCACAACCGTTGACCGACGCGGGGCCCAATCGCCCCGCCTCCAGAACCCAACACCACCCCCACCGCAGCCATTCCACCCCGACACCCATTGAGACACCCCCAAAATGTCCACCCACCCCGTGATATCCCCCGCCAATCCGCGCCCTGTCGCGCACCCCACGCTCGCCCCCCGGCGTGATCCGAATCACCAACCCCCACACAAAACCACGTGCTCCCACCTCCCAGTCCTGCAAGCCCCCCGGGGTGACGGACATGACACGTGTGACGATCTCAACAGTGCCCGCATCCGCCGAACTAGCGATCCGAGCCGCGCCTGCATTGCCGTGCTGACGAGCTCAGCCGTGTCTGCAGCGCCCGTGCCAGCGAGCGCAGCCGTGCCTGCATTGCCATGCTGACGAGCTCAGCCGTGTCTGCAGCGCCCGTGCCAGCGAGCGCAGCCGTGCCTGCATCGGCCGTGCCGGCGAGCTCAACTGGACCTAGACCGGCCAAGCTGACGAGCGCAACCGCCCGCCTCATTGAAGAACTGCCGGCTTGGTTCGGCTCCCGATCCCGGAGTCGAACGCCGCCTACGTGAGATCAGAGCAGTCGGCCGGGCGGGACCTCCTAGCCGTGGTGCTGTTCGTAGTGGGCCAGGGCGTCGGCGGTGCGGCCGGTGCCGTAGATGAGGAGGAGTTCGGCAAGGGCGGGGGAGTCGGCGGCGATCGTGCTCGCAGCGCGCTGGATCTCGTCAGCGGAGGCGACAGCGCGGAACAGATCCTGGATCTCGCGTACGACGGCCCGTGCAGACGGCGATGCGGAAACCTCCGGCACGGCGGCCGGTAGTCGCGCCCGAGGTGGTGCAGTGCTCGGTGTCACGGTTGGCGGACTGTCGAACGGTGTCGGCGTACTCGGGCCCTGACCAGGCGGCCCGGTCGACGGTCCAGCCAACTGCGTGGTGGGAGTGGAGCGAGTGAACGCACCAGTGGCGCCGCGGATCGCGTCGAGCTCCGCCGGGATGTCGTCCGGGTCGATCTCCCCGATCATCGCCAGGTGGGCGAGCTCATCGAGTGCCTGGAGACGCGACACGACCGCGGGATTACCGATCTTCACCCGCTGGGCGCTCATCAACTGTGACAACATCGGCGCGGACATCCCGATCACCTGTGCCACGCCACCTTGGGTCAGACCGAGCGGCCCGGTCAGTCGGCGTACAAGCTCGCCCAGCGGCTCGCCGTACAGTTCCGTCTGCTGCTGCAGGTTGTGCGCTGTCTGATCCATTCGCGTGATCCTCCGACCGCCGCCCGGTAGCGACTGCAAACATCTTCGCAGTAGCGAACGCAAATTTCCAGCCAGGTATCCACAAGCACAGGGATCCACAGGCGGTCCGAGATGGCTTGACATTTGCGATTGCAAACTGGCAGTGTTTGCGGCAGCGAATCTCACTGGAGGAAACGATGACGGCTTTGCAGCGACACCGCCGCCCCGCGGTGTGGGCGATCCTCGCCATCACGCTGACCGCCCTGCTGGCCGGCCTGGCGACCGGGAATGCCCAGGCCGACCCCGCCCCGACCGGCGGCAAGCTGGTCCTGGTGCTCGACTCGTCCGGCTCGATGAAAGAGCCGGCCGGCGATGGGCAGACCAAGATCGTCGCCGCGCGCACGGCCCTGTCCAGCGTGGTGACCAAGCTGCCGGCGGCCGCCGAGGTGGGCCTGCGGGTGTACGGCGCGACTGTCTTCAAGCGCAGCCAGCCCGGGGCATGTACAGACACTCAGCTGACCGTCCCGATCGGGACGAACAACCGGCCGCAGCTGCAAGCCGCGATCGCGACGTACAAGCCGTACGGCGAGACCCCGATCGGTTACGCGCTCCAGCAGGCCGCCAAGGACCTCGGCCCGGTCGGCCAGCGCACGATCGTGCTCGTCTCGGATGGTGAGGCCACGTGCGCACCGGACCCGTGCGAGGTGGCCCGGTCGATCGCCAAGCAGGGCATCGACCTGAAGATCGACGTGGTCGGCTTCCGGGTCGGCGGCAAGGCGCGCACCCAGCTGCAGTGTGTCGCCCGCGAGGGCCGCGGTGATTACTACGACGCCGACTCGACCATCGACCTCGAGGCGGGGCTGGATCGGCTGTCCACCCGGGCCTTCCGGCCGTTCCGGATCTCCGGTACGCCGATCCAGGGCGGCGCGCAGCAGGAAGGCGCGCCCGTGGTTGCCCCCGGCCACTACTCCGACACCTTCGGCAACGACGAGACCGCGAAGTACTACCTGATCAAGCGGACGATGGCGAAGTCGACGCTGCGGGCCGGCGTGAGCTTCCGGCGCCCGGCGGCCGGGAGCTTCGTCGTCAAGGCCGAGGTGAAGATGAGCACGATCGGCGGGGAGCAGTGCGGCTGGAGCTACCCGCTCGCCTTCGAGGGAGAGCAAGGCATCGCCACCGGCGCCGCGTCGAGCTGGGCCGGGGACTACCCGAAGGACTGCACGACCGCCGACCAACTGGTGCTCACTGTCTCGGCGGGCAAGGACTTCCGCGCCATGAAGGGTGTGCCGTACGAACTGCGCATCGACGAGGAACCATCAGTCGACTCGACCACAAACCTGCCGCCGGAGGCCGACAACCCGACCTGGACGCCGATGACGGGCTCGACCCCGCGTGAGATCGTTCCGGGGTCGAGCTTCCCGGACGCACCGCTCATCACTCCGGGCAGCTACAAGACGACGCTGATGCCCGGCGAGGTCCAGCTCTACAAGGTGAAGGCGGACTGGGGCCAGCGGATCCAGGCGCAGGTAACCGTCCCGAAGCTCGGTGCCGCGACCGCGAAGGCGCTGAACGGCATCCGCTACCTGGACATGGGCATGATCTCGCCGATCGGCGAGGAAGCGTACGCCGTCCTGGCGAAGGAGGTCCCGAAGGGCGCCGGAAAGCGAGGTGTGGTGACCAAGGACGGCGCCTTCAAGGCGAACACCACCAAGGAGATCCGCTACCTGAACCGCGAGGGCCCGAACAATCAGGACACCGGTACGTCGATCCCCGGCGAGTACTACATCGCGGTCTCGATGACCCGCATGGACAACGACAAGGCGTTCGCCATCCCGATGACCCTGACGGTCGCAGTGATCGGTACGCCCGGCACAGGCAAGCCCGAGTACGTCGACGGCGCCACCCCCGTCGCAGGCACCTCGGTCACCCCGACCCCCACCGCCGACCCCTCCGAGTCCGGCACCAACAACGAGAACGAAAACGGCAACGGCCCCCAAGCCGGCGGCCCAGTCCAAGGCAGCAACCCCAACTCCAACGACACCACCCCAGTCGCCCTCATCGCAGGCCTCTCCGGCGGCGGCGTTGCCCTCCTCCTGGTCGGGCTCCTAGCAATCCTTCGCCTCCGCAAAAAGCCCGCCATCGTCCAACCAAGCGCCACCGGCTGGCACCCCGGCCCCCAGCACCACCCCAACCAAAACCCACCCCACCGCCCAAACCAAGCCGGCCCCCAACCCCCACAACCGCCCTACAACTAAACCCAGAGCCCGGACCCCTCGGTCCGGGCTCTGCCCATCCCCAGTGGGCTCGGTTTCCCGCACGCCACGAGTCCAGCCCGCGGTCGGCGCGGCCGCAAGTCCGCTGCCGTCCGACTCACCGCACCGGAGTCCGGGCCACGCGGTCTGGGCTCTGCCCATGCCCAGCGGGCTTGGTTTCCCGCACGCCACGAGTCCAGCCCGCGGTCGGCGCGGCCGCACGTCCCCTGCCGTCCGACTCACCCCACCGGAGTCCGGGCCACGCGGTCCAGACTCTGCCCGTCTCAAGCCCGCCCGTCTCAGTCTCGCCACGAGTTCGACCGCCCCACGGCACGCCCGCACGTCAGCCGCCGCCTAACTGACCCCGCGCAGCCGGGTCACCAGCCGCAGCCTTGCCTGGCCGGACCGCTTCGGCTCGCCGTGGCCTTCCACGCGCGCGGCACGTTCTAACGTCAGCCGCCGTACAACCAACAGCACCAGAGCCAGGGCGCCGGTCCGGTCTCGGCCCATCCGGTCGGCCCCCATTCACGCCCGAGATGAGTTCGACGGCACCACGGCTTGGCGTCGGGGTCATCGCCGTGCAATTGACCGCTACGGGGTTTGGCCCCATCAGCCGAGCTTTGCCCGCCCGGGCCTGTGGGGGCTGGCCGCGTGCTTCTCCACGCCAAGCTCCCCTCGGCCAACCGCCGTACAACTGGCACTCACCGCCAGCCGAACACCACACCAACCTGGCGAGTCACAGCCCACCCCGCTGCCACGCCGCCCATACCGGCGCGTGCTGGTCGACCGATGACGGGTTGTTTGATCGCTGGCGGGTTGCAACACGCCAGCGGTCAAACACGCCGCCAGCGGCTTCCGGCCGAAAGCAGGCGCCGGCGAGCGAACCTGACCAAACGGTGAAGCCGGGTGCCGCGGCGTACCGAGCCGCCACACCCCCCGCCGCAGGCGCCCGTCCCGCACTGGGCCGGGGCGAGGCACCGCCGAGTACACAGGTCAGGGGCCTCTGTGCTGTCAGGTGAGGAGCAGCCAGGCAGCGGTGGCGAAGAGCGCGATGGCGCCGGTGAAGCTCAGGGCGGCAAGCCACTTGAGTGCGCGGCTGCGGCTGGGGGTAGGGGTTGTCGGCTTGGGAGCGGCTGCGGCCGACTTGTTGGTTCCTGGGGTGCGGGGTGCCGTGTGGCTGGATGGCGCAGGAGCGGACGTTGCCGTCAGTTGAGCCTGGCCGGGCGGGTTGTGTGGAGTCGGGTGGGCCGCGGCTGCCGGTTCGGGGTGCGACCAGCTGGTGGGTGCCGGCGGGTGGGCATGGGTCGAGTGGGCGGGTGCTGGGTGTGGGGTGTCGGGTGGTGCTGCGGGCGTGTGAGTGGTGTGGGGTGGTGGGGCCGCGGTGTGCGTGGTGGGGGCCGCGCCTGGGGGTGCGGTGGGGCCGGTGGGGGTCCAGGGGTAGGGGAGGGGTGGGAGTTGGTCGAAGACTTCGGGGGAGTCGGGTTGGGTGGACCAAGGGGTGGCTGGTGCAGGCGGGAGGGCGCCGGACTCGGCGAGTAGGCGGCCGGCGTTGTGGGCGGAGTCGGGGCGCTGGGACGGGTCGGTCGACGTACAGCGCTGGATGAACTCGGCCAGTGGGCCTTCGACGGGTGGGAGTTTGCCGTCCGGGCCGGGGCGTTCGCCGGTGAGGAGTTCGGCAGCGACGGCTCCAACGGTGTAGAGGTCTTGGCGTGGGTCGGGGTCGGCTCCGGCCAACTGCTCGGGGGCGATGTAGCCGGGCGTGCCGAGGACGGTGCTGTGGCGGGTCATCCGGGGCTCGTCGAGGAGGCCGGCGACGCCGAAGTCGGACAGGCGGAGGTGCGGGCGGCCCTTGCCTGTGACGTCGAGCAGAAGGTTGGCGGGCTTCAGGTCGCGGTGTACGACGCCGGCCGCATGCACTGCCGAGAGACCGTGCAGGAGTTGGTCGAGCAGTACGGCGACGTACGACGTGGGCAGCGGGCCGTGATCGCCGAGCAACGTCGCGACGGAACCGCCGCGGACCAGGTCCATCGCGAACACGACCTTGTCGTCATCCGCTGCCCAGCCGTGCGGTGCCACGACATGCGGATGGTCGATCCGCAACGACTGCTCCCGGACGAACCGCAAGAGCGTCGCGGCATCGTGCTGTCCGAGCACCTTCGCCGCCACGTACGCCGAACGCCGCAGGTCCCACGCCCGCCAGACCGAGCCCATCCCACCGGTCCCGATCAGGTCGATCAGCCGATACCGCCCAGCAAACGCCTCCACCGGCAAAAACCTACCGCCCCACCAGCCCGTCCCTGGCAAACGCACCACGCCCGACAGGCGCTCGGCGCCGTGACGGGCGAGCACCACGTTTGGGAGCGGGGCACGCGGTGGCGCAGGTCTGGTCCCGCCGGGGGTGCTTCGACCTGGGTGGGTCGGGGGCAGCGGTGCGTGGTGGCGGAGACGAGGTGGGGGTCGGTGTGGGTGGCGGGGTGGGCTGGTGGTGCTGAGGTGGGGCGGGGTTGGGTGCCTCGGCGTGGGCGGTCGGAGGGGAGGTGGGGGTGACGGGGTGGGGGTCGGTGTGGGTGGCCGGTGTGGGCTGGTGGTGGCTGAGGTGGTGCGGGGTTGGGAGCTTCGACGTGGGCGGTCGGAGGGGAGGTGTGGGTGCGGGCGACGGTGCGTGGTGGCTGAGGTGGTGCGGGGGCTGGGTGCCTCGACGCGGTCGGACGGGAGGTGTCGGTGGCGGCGATGGGGTGGTGGGTCGGTCTGGGCCGCCGGGGTAGTGCGTGGGCTGAGGGGGTCTGTGAGGGGGTGAAGCGGTGCGGGGTTTGGGTGCTTCGACCTTGTCCGGGGGCGGTGGTCGGCCTGGGCGGCGAGTGTGGTGGATGGGCTGAGGAGTGACGGCCGGGACGCGTCGCAGGGCGGGTGTGGAAGGACTGGGGTGGGTGTGGGACGGCCGGTGGTTGCGGGCAGGGGTGGGAACGTGAGGGATGTGCCGGGGTAGGCGTTGCGAGCGGGGTTGGTGTGGCGCTGGGGAGGGGTTGCTGGGGTGCGGTGGAATGGTGCGGTGGTGAATGCGGAGGGGGTGGCAGCGCGGGTGGGTGGGCGCGTGTGGAGGGTTGCTGCGGGCCTGGCGGTGACCACGACGGTGGGGTACGGGGTGCTGACTTACGCGTTCAGCGTGTTGGTTGGGCCGATGAGTCGGGAGTTGGGGGTTTCCGCGACGGCTGCGGTGGGGGCGTCGACGGTGGCTGTGCTGGTGAGTGGGTTGATGTCGATTCCGGTGGGGCGGTGGTTGGACGCCAGGGGTGGGCGCGGGTTGATGACCGGCGGGTCGGTGCTGGCGGCGGTCGCCGTACTGGGGTGGTCGCAGGTGCGGGATGTGTTCCAGTTGTACGGCGTCTTCGTGGCGATCGGGGTCGCGTCGGCGATGGTGCTCTACCCGCCGGCGTTCGCGGTGGTGGTCGCGGCCGCGGCGCCGGAGTCGCGGACGAAGGCGATTCTGACGATCACGCTGGTCGGCGGGCTCGCCAGTTCGATCTTCATTCCGCTGACTGGTCACCTTGTGCAGGCGTACGGCTGGCGGAACACCCTGGTCATCCTCTCCGTAGTTACCGCCGTCATCACGATCCCGCTGCATGCTCTGGTGGTACGGCGGACCATCCGGCAGCCCGAGCCGGGGCGGCAGAAGGAAGGATCGCCGCGGCGGGTGCTCAAGGATCCTGGGTTCTGGCTGCTCGCCGGGGCGTTCGTAATGCACAGTGCGGCGCTGGCGGTGATCTCGATTCATCTGGTGCTGTACCTGATCAGCCTCGGGCATCGACCGGCGACCGCGGCGACGTTGGCCGGGTTGCTGGGGTTGTTGTCCGTGACCGGGCGGCTTGTGACCAGTTTGTCGGTGCGGTGGTTGCCGATGGCCACCGTCACGGCGCTGGTGCTGGCGGTACAGGGGGTCGCGATCTCGTTGCTTCCGGTGGTCGGCCGGGAGGTCGTGGGGGCGGTGCTCTCCCTGACATTGTTCGGGCTTGGGTTCGGGGTGTCGTCGATCGCGACGCCGGCGATCTTGCTGGACCGGTACGGCGCCGACGGGTTCGGGACGATCTCCGGGATGCTGGCCACGCCGGTCACCATCGCCAAGGCGGTCGGGCCGCTTGGCGGTGCGGCGCTCGCCGAGGCGGTCGGCTACCGGCCGCTCATCCTGACGGTCGCAGCCGCCTGCGTGACCGCCGCGGCCGCGCTGGCGCTCACCCGGCGAACCCAGCGAGCTCACCGAGCCCGGTGAGCGAGGTGACCGCGGTGGACGCGGTGGGCGCGCTGAGGGCAGTGATCCGGTGAAGTCGGTGGACCCGGGGCCGGGGCCGTCCGGAGGGCTCGGGGTGACCGGGATGTGGCCTGGGTGGGGGTGGGGTGGTGCGGGAGTGGCACACTTGGGGTACGAGTGAACCCACTCGCGTGCTCCGGGGTCGGTGTAATTCCGAGCCGGCGGTGAAAGTCCGCGACCCGGCCGCAGCGGTTGAGCGGCCGGTTGACCTGGTGGAATTCCGGGACCGACGGTGAAAGTCCGGATGGGAGGCGCACGCGATCGGCGGGTGCGCTCTGGCGTCCGGTGACGCGGGTCCCCAAAGGCCCGCACAGACGCGGGCCGAAAGGTCCGCGGAAGAGCTGGACGGCAGCGCGTGTACGCCGGTCGTCACGAGCCCCGGAGTGCGTCCGTGACGACGAGGGACCGTGAGTGAACAACGCTTCGCCGATCGACGTCGCCTGGATGCGGCGGGCCATCGAGCTGGCCGCGAAGGGCATCGGCAGCACCCACCCCAATCCGGTGGTCGGCTGTGTGGTCACCGGCCGGGACGGGCATCCGGTCGGTGAGGGCTTCCATGCCGTTGCCGGTGGCCCTCACGCCGAGGTCGAGGCGCTGACCATGGCCGGTGACCGGGCCCGGGGCGGTACGGCGTACGTGACGCTGGAGCCGTGTAATCACACCGGACGGACCGGTCCGTGTGCCGACGCCTTGATCGAAGCCGGGGTCGCCCGGGTCGTGTACGCCGTTCCGGACCCCAACAAGCAGGCGGCCGGCGGTGCCGAGAAGCTCAAGAACAAGAACATCGAGGTGACCGAGGGCGTCCTGCAGGTGGAGGCCGAGGCGGTCAACCACGTGTGGCTGCACAGCGTCCGGATGGGTCGCCCGTTCGTCACCTGGAAGTTCGCCACCACCCTCGACGGGCGCTCGGCGGCGCCGGACCGGAGCAGCAAGTGGATCACCGGTCCGATCGCGCGCGCCGACGTACACCGGAAGCGGGCCGAGTGCGACGCGATCGCGGTCGGCACCCAGACCGTGCTGGTCGACGACCCCGAGCTCACGGTCCGGGACGACAACGACGTACCGGCCGCCCGCCAGCCGTTGCGCGTCGTAGTCGGTGATCGCGAGATCCCGCTGACCGCGCGGGTCCGCAACAACCGCGCGCAGACGCTGATCCTGCCGACGCACGACCCCGCCGAGGTGCTCCGGCAGCTCGACGACCACCACATCCGGCACCTCTGGCTCGAAGGCGGCCCGACGCTGGCCGCCGCCTTCCTCCGGGCGCAGCTGGTCGACCAGATCGTCGCGTACGTCGCCCCGGCCGTGCTCGGCTCGGGGTACGCCGCGATCGGTGACCTGGGCGCGGAATCGATCGACCACCTGCGGCGGTTCAAGCTAGCGGACGTCACCCGCCTCGGCGACGACGTCCGGCTGATCCTGACGCCGCTCGAACCGCAAAGGACGCACTGAATGTTCACCGGAATCGTCGAGGAGCTCGGCACCGTCGAAGCGCTCGACCTGCTCGAAGGTGACGCCGCCCGGCTCACCATCCGCGGCCCCAAGGTCACCGAGGACGCCAAGCACGGCGACTCGATCGCGGTCAACGGCTGCTGCCTGACCGTGGTCGAGACCGGCGACGGCACCTTCACCGCCGACGTGATGCGCGAGACCCTGCAGCGCACCAGCCTCGGCCAGGCCACCAAGGGCTCGCAGGTCAACCTGGAGCGCGCGGTGTCCGCCCACGCGCGGCTCGGCGGTCACATCGTCCAGGGCCACGTCGACGGTGTCGGGACGATCGCCAGCCGCCGGCCGGCCGAGCGCTGGGAGGACGTCCGGATCGCCGCCGCGCCGCAGATCCTCAAGTACGTCGCCGAGAAGGGCTCGATCGCCATCGACGGCGTCTCCCTGACGGTCACCGACGTGGACGACGCGACCGGCACCTTCGGCGTCAGCCTGATCCCGACCACTCTCGAACTCACCGTGCTCGGCCGCAACGCGGTCGGCGACACCGTCAACCTCGAGGTCGACGTGATCGCCAAGTACGTCGAACGCCTGCTCACCAACGGAGGCACCAAGTGATCAACTGGTTGCTGCACGCGGAGGTGGAGATCGCCGGCTCGCCGGTGCTCGTCCGCGAGATCGTCGGCAACGTCTTCGGCCTCGGCAGCGCCGTGTTCGGCATGCGCCGGCTGGTGGCCGCCTGGCCGGTCGGCATCGTCGGCAACGTGCTGCTGTTCACGGTGTTCGTCGGCGGGATCTTCGACACCCCGCAGGACAAGGACCTGTGGGGCCAGGCCGGCCGTCAGGTGTTCTTCGCGCTGGTCAGCCTCTACGGCTGGTACCGGTGGTACCAGACCCGCCACGGCGGTGCCGACAAGGCAGTGCAGCCGCGCTGGGCGACCGCGCGTGAGCGGCTCGAGCTGCTCGGCCTGGCAGTCGTCCTCTACGCCATCTCGTACTTCGTCCTGCGCGAGCTCGGCTCGTGGGGACCGCAGTGGGACGCGTGGATCCTGACCGGCTCGATTCTGGCGACGTACGGGATGGCCCGTGGGTTCGTCGAGTTCTGGCTGATCTGGATCGCCGTCGACGTGGTCGGCGTACCGCTGCTGATACAGGCCAAGTTCTACCCGTCGGCGGCGATGTACGTCGTCTACGGATTGTTCTGCGTGCTCGGTTTCGCCTCCTGGTGGCGGATCCAGAACCGCGAGCGGACCGTGACTCCGGAACCAGTGGTGGTGGGCTGACATGGGCGAGATTCTGAAGCTGGACACGATCGAGCACGCGATCGACGAGATCCGGGCGGGCCGGCCGGTGATCGTGGTCGACGACGAGGACCGGGAGAACGAGGGCGACCTGATCTTCGCCGCGTCCAAGGCGACCCCCGAGTTGCTGGCGTTCCTGATCCGGCACAGCTCCGGCGTGGTCTGCGTCCCGATGGAGGGCGCCGAGCTCGACCGGCTCGGCATCCCGCTGATGACCCCGCACAACCGGGAGCGGATGCGGACGGCGTACACGATCTCGGTCGATGCCCGCGACGGCATCAGCACCGGGATCTCGGCCGCGGACCGGGCCCGGACGATCCGGGTGCTGACCGACTCCGCGTCCGAGCCGTACGACGTGGTCCAGCCGGGACACGTGTTCCCGCTGCGCGGCCGCGAGGGCGGCGTACTGGTCCGGCCCGGGCACACCGAGGCGTCGATCGACCTGGCCCGGCTGGCCGGATTGACGCCGGCCGCGGTGATCTCGGAGCTGGTGAACGACGACGGCACGATGAAGCGCGGACCTGAGCTGCGTGAGTTCGCCGACGAGCACGGGCTGGTACTGGTGTCGATCGACGACCTGATCCGGTACCGGCGCCGTACCGAATCCCAGATCCAGCGGGTCGCGACGACCACGCTGCCGACCCGGTACGGCGATTTCGTTGCCCACGGCTACCGGAACACGGTGGACGGGTCGGAGCAGCTTGCGCTGGTCCGCGGTGAGATCGGTGACGGGCCGACGCTGGTGCGGCTGCACTCGGAGTGCCTGACCGGTGACGTGTTCGGGTCGCTGCGGTGTGACTGTGGTCCGCAGCTTGACGAGGCGCTGCGTCAGGTGGCGACCGAGGGCGGTGTCGTCGTGTACCTGCGTGGACACGAGGGACGCGGGATCGGGCTGTTGCACAAGCTGCAGGCGTACGAGCTGCAGGACGCGGGCCGCGACACGGTCGACGCGAACCTGGACCTCGGGCTGCCGGCCGACGCCCGCGACTACGGTACGGGCGCGCAGATCCTGGCGGACCTGGGCGTCAAGGAGGCGCGGTTGCTGACGAACAACCCGGACAAGCTGGCCGGCGTCCAGGGCTACGGCATCGACGTGGTGGAGCGGCGCAGCATCTCGATCGACCCGACCGAACACAACCTGCGGTACCTGCGGACCAAGCGCGACCGGATGGGCCATCACCTGCCCGGGGGTGCCGTGAGCGGGGCGCTTGGCGGCGTACTGGCTGAAGAGAACGGAGCCGGCTGATGTCGGGTAGTGGAGCCCCCACCATCGAGACCCCGCGGGTGGACGGTGCGCGCGTCGCGATCGTCGGTGCGCTGTGGCACCCGAAGGTGACCGACGCGCTGGTCGCCGGCGCCATCCGCGCGCTGGACGACTCCGGTGTCACCGACTACACGGTGATCCGGGTGCCGGGATCGTTCGAGCTCCCGGTCGCGTCGTTGCATGCGGCAAAGAGCGGGTACGACGCCGTGATCGCGCTCGGCGTCGTGATCCGCGGTGACACCCCGCATTTCGAGTACGTCTGCCAGGCCGCGACCGAGGGGTTGATGCAGGTGGGCGTGACCACGGGCGTTCCGATCGGGTTCGGCGTACTCACGTGTGACAACGACCCGCAGGCGCTGGATCGCGCCGGTCTCCCGGACAGCCGCGAGGACAAGGGCTACGAGGCCACCCAGGCGGCCCTGTCGACCCTCGCGGCCATCCGCAGTCTGTAGCTGCATGGATTGGCACAGCTGGCACAGGGACTACGACGTACCGGGTTCGTCGCTGGCACGGCGTCTGCAGGTTGTGCAGGCGCGGCTCCGGCTCGCGCTGGATGCCGCTCCGCCTGGCCCGCTGACGGTCGTGAGTCTGTGCGCGGGCGAGGGCCGCGACCTGCTGGAGGTGCTTCCGACGCATCCGCGCCGCGATGATGTGCGGGCCCGGCTGGTCGAGCTGGATCCGCGCAGTACGGCGGTTGCCACCGAGGCTATCCGGGTCGCGGGACTGACCAACGTCGAAGTGGTCGAAGGCGATGCGGCTCTGACTGATCGCTACCAGGGATTGGTGCCGGCCGACATCGTCCTCGTGTGCGGAGTGTTCGGCAACATCAGCGACGAGGACATCGAGCGCACCATCGGCATGTGCCGCCGGTTGACCAAGACCGGCGGCACCGTCATCTGGACGCGGCACCGCGAAGAACCTGACCTCGTGCCGACGATCTGCCGCTGGTTCGAGGAGCGCCAGTTCGACCTGGTGTGGTTGTCCGATCCGGACGCGGGCTTCGGCGTCGGCGTCCACCGCTTCACCGGCCGGCCGGATCCTCTCGTGCTGGGACGAAGCATGTTCACGTTCGTCAGACACCAGTGAACTACCGACCGCTGATCTGGCTTGCGGTAGCGACGTTCTCGACCGGGATCGACGGCTATGTGCTGGCAGGTCTCCTTCCCGCCATCGCCGATGACCTGCGCGTCGTCGAGGCGGCCGCCGGGCAGTTGGTATCGGCGTTCGCGTTGACGTCCGCGCTGGCGGCACCGCTGCTCAGTACGGTGACCAGCCGCTGGGAACGACGCAGGACGATCGCGTTGTCCCTGGGCGTCTTCGTGCTCGGGAACCTGATCGTCGGCCTGGCGACCAACTACCCGATCGCACTCGGCGGGCGGGTGGTGGCCGCGCTCGGCGCGTGCCTGCTCAACGCCGCCGTCACCGGGTACGTGCTCGCACTGACGCCGGCCAAGGACCACGGCAAGGCGTTGTCTTTCGTACTCGGTGGGTGGATGGCCGCGACCGCGCTCGGAGTGCCAGTAGGCATGGTGATCGGACAGTCGAGTTGGCGGTTCCCGATGGTCCTGGTCGCGGTGGTGGGCACCATCGCGTTGACCGGCCTCCTGATCAAGCTTCCACGCCTGCATCTCCCGTCCGGAACACTGGCCGACCGGCTGCGCCCGCTCGGCCGGCCACGTCTGCTGGCCGGTCTGCTCGTCACGACCGGCATCCTCTGCAGCAGCTACACCTGCTTCACCTACGCCACCCTGATCCTGCGGCCGGCCGTCCCGGCCGAGTGGATGATGATCCTGGCTATGTTCGGCTACGGCCTGGCCAGCATGCTCGGCAACGCCGTCACCGGCCGGCTCACTGACCGATTCACAGCGCTCCGAGTGCTGACGGTCGTACTGGCCGGGCTGCTGCTGGACGCGGTGCTGGGGGCGCTCGTGTTCACGCTCGGCGGCCTGGGGGTGGCCACCGGCCTGCTGTGGTTCTTCGCCGCCGGCATAGGCAACGGCGGCGCGGCCGTCCCCCAACAGGCCCGCCTCGCCGCCCTCGCCCCGGATTCGGCCGCCATCGTGATGGCGCTGAACGGCAGCGCCATCTCGCTGGGCGTTGCCCTGGGCGGTGGCCTCGGCGGCATCACCTTGGCCGCCGGCTCGTCGCCGCCCGGGCTGCTCGTCGTCGCCGCCGCCGTTCTCGCCCTGACGCTG
Source organism: Kribbella sp. NPDC023972 (assembly GCF_040639075.1). Classification (NCBI taxonomy): domain Bacteria; kingdom Bacillati; phylum Actinomycetota; class Actinomycetes; order Propionibacteriales; family Kribbellaceae; genus Kribbella; species Kribbella sp. NPDC023972. Next base: position 767,468 of record NZ_JBEZZH010000003.1, read on the forward strand.
GGCCTCCACCTGATCGTCGCGAGGGCCCGCCAGTACGACGAGGTGCCCACCTAACCGAGCCTGGTGTGCTGCATCCGCCAGTTCGGGATCCAGGTCTGGCCGCCGTCGGTGGAGAAGGACTGCTCCCAGGAGGCTTTGTCGGTGCCGGGTGTCCAGCTGAAGCGGACGTCGATCGGCCGGCCCTCCCACACATCGGGGCCTTCGAAGACGCCGGTGCCGTCGTCGGTGAAGGAGCCGATGACCGGGGTTTCGAGTTGGCCGCGCAGGCTGTTGATCCAGTGGATGGACCAGGTCTTCGCGTCCGGGTTGTAGATGCGGAGGGTCGCGCCGCGGAAGCCCTCGGTCGGGAACCAGCCCTCGTCGAAGCTGACCGCGCCGTCGAAGTACGTGAAGGCCTCCATCTCCGACTCCACCTCGTACCACTCGGCCGCCGGCCCCAGCGCGGGTTTGCGCCGGCTGTTGTGCATGTGCCAGCGACCGACCAGGAAGTCGAAGTCGCCGGTCAGCTTCGGTACGTCGAGCGGTGGCGGCGGCGTGTCCCGCCGGGTGAAGTCCATCACCCAGTTGAGCTCCCAGGTTTCCCCGCCGTCATTGGAGAAGCACTGCTCCCAGTGCGCCGTTCGCTCGGTGATGCCGGACCACTCGTAGCTGACCAGGATCGGCTGCCCGTCCAGCTCGTCCTCGCCGACCATCCGGCACGACGTACCGTCCTCCGTCCAGCGGCCCCGCACCGGCGGGTACAGCTTCATCGTCCGGCTGTCGATCCACCAGATGCTCCACTCCTTCTCCACCGGGTCGAACAGCCGCACCGACATCCCGTACGACGACTTCGTCGGGAACCGCATCTCGTCCAGGCTGATCGCCCCGTCGAAATGCGTCCGCGCTGTCGTCGTCCCGTCGTACTCCGTCCACTCGTCACAACCCACGAAGGTTTCCTTCAGGGTTCGGTGCCGGACGTCGAAGTACCCGTTGAGGAAGTCGAAGTCGCCGGTCACCTTGGTCCATGTCGTCATACCGCCAGCATCAGCTCTATACCTGACACCAAGTGGCAGTGTTCGCAGCTAACCTCGAACCATGCGTTCGAGCCGGCTCCTGTCGATCCTGCTGTTGCTGCAGACCCGCCGGCAGCTGACGGCGCGGGAGCTCGCCGACGAGCTCGAGGTCTCGCTCCGGACGATCTACCGCGACGTCGAGGCACTCGCGGCGGCCGGTGTCCCGGTGTACGCCGACCAAGGCCGAGCCGGTGGATACCGCCTGGTCGAGGGGTACCGCACTCGCCTGACCGGACTGACCGAGCAGGAGGCGGCCGCGCTCTTCCTTGTCGGCATGCCGGGAGCGGCGGCCGCACTCGGGCTCACCGCGGAGACGAGTGCGGCCGAGCTCAAGCTGCTGGCGGCGCTCGCCCCGGACCAACGCGATCGCGCCGGCCGGCTGAAGAACCGCTTCCACCTGGATCTGCCCGCGTGGTACCAGGATGCCGAGGACTCGCCGCACCTGTCCGCCGTCGCCGACGCGGTGCTGCACGACCGCCGGATCAAGGTGATGTACCGCCGCTGGGAGGCACCCCGCGAGGTCGAGCGCGTACTCGAACCGTACGGCCTCGTGCTCAAGAACGGTGCCTGGTACGTCGTCGCCGCGACACCCGGCGGCATCCGTACGTACCGCGTGTCCAGCATCCTCGAGCTCACTCTGACCGACGAGGAGTTCGAGCGACCGGACGGGTTCGACCTGCCACGGTTCTGGCAGGAACGTCTGGCCGACTTCGACCAGACCCGCTTCACCGGACAGGCCGTCGTCCGCGTGTCCGCCGAACTTGCGACCCGCATGCACGACGTGTCCTTCCCGGTCCTGGTGAAGGCGGTCGCAGCCGCCGAGCCGGCCGAGGACGGGACCGTGACCGTCACCATCCCCATCGAGTCCATCGGCAACGCGGCCGCCTCCCTGTGCCGGTTCGGCAACGCGCTCGAGATCCTCGAACCGGCTGAGCTCCGAGCGGAGCTCGTGAACCTCGGCCGCACCCTGGTCGAGCTCTACGAGTCCTGAGTCAGCTTCTCGGTGGCGGTCCGGCCGGCCTCGGCACTGCGGCGGAGGAAGCCGGCGATCAGGTCGAGTTCCTCCGGGGTGTACTCGGCCAGTACGTCGTCCATCGCGCCGATCATCGGCTGGTAGAGCCGGAAGACCTCCACGCCACGATCAGGCAGCAGCCGGATGGTCACGCTGCGGCGGTCGGCCCGAGCGCGGTCCCGGACGATCCACCCGGCCCGCTCGAGCCGGTCCAGGATCCCGGTCAGCGTGGCCGGGTGCAGACCCGCCTGCCGGGCCAGCGCGCTCGGGGTCAACGGACCGCTCCGCGCCAGCACGTCCAGGCAGTCGAGGTCGACGTCCTTCAGCGCCAGCCGGCCGCCGACCTGGTGGTTGAGCAGCGCGAGCTGGATCCGCAGGTCGCGCAGCGCGGCCTTGATCTCGCTACTGAGTCGCCGCCGGTGACGCGGGTCACCCGGTTGTGTCTGTTCCATATCTTATGAGTTCCGTACTATATGAGTTACAGATGACGAGAGCACGATAACGCAGGAGGAGTACGGATGAAGCTCACGGTTTTCGGGGCCACCGGAGGGATCGGCGGTCACGTCGTACAGCAGGCCCTGGCTGCGGGGCACAAGGTGACCGCGGTCGTTCGCACCTCGTCGTCGTACGAGGTGGCACATCCCGCGCTCGAGGTGTTGCGCGTGCCCGGGCTGTCGGCGACCGAGCCGCTGGTCGAGGCAGTGGATGGGGTCGACGCGGTGATCTCCGGTGTCGGGCCGCGCGGTCGCAAGGACGGGCCCGTTGCTTCCGGCAGCACCCGTTCGATCCTCGCCGCGATGACGAAGACCGGCGTACGGCGGTTCGTCGCGGTGAGCGCGGCGCCCCTCGGGCCGGCCGCCCTGGATGAGAGCTTCCTCAACCGGCGCATCCTGCTGCCGCTGATCAACGCCTTCGCGGCCGACGTGTACGCCGACCTCCGGGTGATGGAGGCGGACATCGAGGGCAGCGACACCGACTGGACGATCGTCCGTCCCCCGAAGCTCACCAACGGCTCGCTGACCGGGCGGTACCGCACGGCCGTAGGCGGCACCGTGTCTCGCGGTTACACGATCTCCCGCGCCGATGTCGCGCATTCGATGCTCGCCGCGATCGACGATCCGGCGACAATCCACCAGCCCGCCGGCATCGCGTACTGAGAGGACCAACTCATGATCCTGATCCTTCAGGGGACCACATGACCAGGTTTGTGCGGTGGGCCAGCTTGCTGTTCACCGGGGTGTTCGCCGGGTTCCTGGTCGGCGTACTCGTGCTGGAGAACTCGCTGCGCGGTTACGGCGCCTCGGTCTACACCCAGGTGCGGCAGGTCGAGCTGGATTCGCTGGACACGCTGGCGTCGGTCACCTTGATCCCGGCGATCCTGGCGACTGTCGTGCTCGCGATCCGGGCCCGGGGTAACGACCGGCGTCGCGTGCTGGTGGCGGCCGCATTGCTGGTGCTGGTGTTCGCGATCTCGCTCGCGATCAACCTGCCGATCAACGCCGACCAGGCCGACTGGTCGGCGCAGAACCCACCCGCGGACTGGTCAACCGTGCGCGACCGCTGGCAACTGGCCCACACGATCCGCACGACCGCCGCCCTCCTGGCCTTTGCCACTCTGACCACCGCCCTCACTTACCGAACCCGCACCAGCCCAGCGCCCGTACGGGGCTGATTCCGTGGCCCTATTGGCGGGCGAGGTCGCGGGAGAGGTGGGAGCGGCGGAGGCCGTGGGTGCGTAGGTGGCGCAGGTCTTCGGGGGTGTCGTACATGAGCTGGACGTGGAAGTAGTTCACCTGCTCCAGCACCGCCATCAGGACGAACCCCAGCCCGAGCAGGTTGCCGGCTCCTGGGTCACGCAGGACGGCCCACAGGACGAACAGCAGGCCGGCGGTGAGCATCACGAGGTTGCCCCGCCGGGCCGCCGCGAACACGCCGGCGGCGGGAAGCGGTGCGCCGGCCGGCTGCCGGAGCTTGGCGATCCAGTACGACGCTCCCTCGACGAGCAGGATCGCGAACAGCCCGAAGCCGACCAGGTTCGCGGCCGTCGCCGGGAAGTCGAGCAGGCGGAACCAGATCAGGAACTGCAGCGGGATGTTCAGCAGTTCCAGCAGCGCGAGTGAGCGCAGCCGCCGCTGTACCCACGCGCGAGATCGGTGATGCATCGGACGACTATCTCAGCCGGATCAGGTCGTGCGGGACGGCGTGCGCGGTCCGGCCCTGGAAACCCGTGGTGGTTGTTGCCGTGGTCAACGAGTTGAGCAGGGCTTCTTCCACTGACTCGGTGGTGGCTTGAAAGACGGGCTTGAGGTCTCGGTCGGTGAAGGCCGGGGTTCGGTTGGTGCTGAAGGCGATGGCGTAGTCGCCGCTGCCGGGGGAGAAGTCCGAGCCGACGCGGCCCATCGCGAACACGGCCCGGCGGGCGACCCGGCCGAGTTGACGGGCGTCGAGGGGGAGGTCGGTGGCGACGACGATCATGCAGGAGTTGCCGTCGGCGTCGAGCGGTGGCGCCGGGATTGGAGTGCCGAGCACAGTCAGCGTGCCGGAGAAGTTGGCTTGCACCAGTACGCCGACCACCCCCGAGCCGCCCGTGCCCGAGTCGACCCCGCCCGAGTCGATCGTGCCCGAGCCGACCAGGCCCGAGCCGGTCGTGCGGGACGCCGTACCGATGCCGGCCTTGAAACCGAGGGCGGTGGTCCCGGTTCCGGCGCCGGCGCAGCCTTCCAGGGGCAGCTCGGAGGAGGCCGAGCCGAGCGCGGCGTGGACGTGCTCAGGCGTGATCGGGCGGCGGCGGATGTCCGAGAGGTGACCGTCGTTGGTCTCGCCGACGATCGGGTTCAGGCTGGTCGCCCGAGCGTCACGGTCGAGCAGCCAGGTGAGGAGCGCGTCGGCGACCCGGAAGACGCTCAGCGTGCCGGTCAGCAGCACCGGGGTCTCGATCACACCCAGCTCGTCCACCTGGGTGGAGCCGACGAGCTTCCCGTACCCGTTGCCCACCGCAACCGCGGCCGGAAGACCATCGGCAAACCCGTCCGGCACGATCGCCGTCACCCCGGTGTGCAGGTCCCCCGAGGAGATCGTGGCCTGCCCGACGCGCACCCCTGGTACGTCGGTGATCGCGTTGAGCGGGCCGGTCGGAAGGGTGCCGACGATGACGCCGAGTTCGCGGGCTCTCCGTGGAATCTGCATGCAAGCTATCGTCAGGCAGGTGGGCGCCCAGTTGCAGCACATCGCCGGCCGGGTGTGGATCTATCCACATGATCCGGACCCGGACGCCATCCGCCCGTCGGTCGCGCTGATCGCCGACGACCGGGGGAGCGTGCTGGTCGACGCCGGCAACGGGCCCGAGCACGCGTACGCCGTACAACACGCAATCACCGAGGCGGGGCTGCCGGCGCCGAAGTGGCTCGTGTACACACATCACCACTGGGATCACACGTGGGGCGCTTGTGCCTGGGATGACCTCACGGTTGTCGCGCACGCTTCCGCCGTACCCCTCCTGGCGGCCGAGGCCGAGCGCCCGTGGAGCCATCGTTACCTCCACGACCAGGTCGAGGCGATTCCGAAGCTCGGACCCAGTTTCCGGGCCCGGGCCCTCGCCGTACCCGACTGGACCGGCTTCCGGATCAGGGTGCCGGAGCAGACCTTCACCGACACGATCACGCTCCCACCTGGCGTCGTACTGCATCACGTCGGCGGCAACCACGCGCCCGACTCGCTCGTCGTCACCGTGCCGGACTCACGTGTCATCCTCCTCGGCGACTGCTTCTACCCGCCGCCGTACCATCTCCGCGCGCACGGCGACACCATCGACCACGCCTTGGTCAAGCGACTGCTGGCCGAACGTCACTCCTGGTACATCGACGCTCACTCGCCACCGCGCCGTCGCTCGGAGGCCCTGGCGGAGTCCGGTTAGCGGACCTGGCGGCGGGGGATGCGCGCCGGGCATCTAGGCTGGGCGCGCGATGAAGACCTTTGAGGAACTGTTTGCCGAGCTGGGTGAGAAGGCGCTGACGCGGCCGGAGGGATCCGGGACCGTGGCGGCGCTGGATGCCGGCGTGCACGCGATCGGCAAGAAGCTGGTCGAGGAGGCCGCCGAGTCCTGGATGGCCGCCGAGCACGAGAGCAGGGAGCGGGCCGCGGAGGAGCTGTCCCAGCTGCTCTACCACGCGCAGGTGATGATGCACGCGCTCGGCCTGGACCTCGACGACGTGTACCGACATCTGTGATCGAGCCGCGGACCAGTTCGTTCACTTCTTCGGAAAGGGCAGTGTCATGCTGCGCGTCGCAGTACCCAACAAGGGCTCGCTGAGCGAGGCCGCCACCGAAATCCTCACCGAGGCCGGCTACAAACAGCGCCGGACCACCAAGGACCTCGCGCTCACCGACGCCGCGAACGAGGTCGAGTTCTACTACCTGCGCCCCCGCGACATCGCCGTGTACGTCGGCGAGGGCACGCTCGACGTGGGGATCTCCGGCCGTGACCTGGTGCTCGACTCGCACGCCGACGCCGAGGTGATCATGGAGCTCGGCTTCGGCGGGTCCACCTTCCGGTTCGCCGGTCCGCCCGGGGCCGCGAACTCGATCAAGGACCTGGCCGGCAAGCGGATCGCCACCTCGTACGCCGGGGTGCTGAGCGACCACCTGGCCGAGCACGGCGTCGAGGCCTCGGTGGTCCGCCTCGACGGCGCTGTCGAGACGGCCGTCCAGCTGGGCGTCGCGGACGTGATCGCGGACGTCGTCGAGACCGGTACGACGTTGCGCCAGGCCGGACTGGAGGTGTTCGGCGACCCGATCCTCAAGTCCGAGGCGGTGCTGATCAAGCGGCACGGCGTGGAGACCCCGCCGAACGGAATACAGCAGCTGGTCCGCCGGCTCGAGGGCGTCCTGATCGCGCGGAACTACGTGATGATGGACTACGACATCCGGGCCGAACAGGTCGACGCGGCTACCGCGGTCGCCCCGGGCCTGGAGTCGCCGACGGTGTCGCCGCTGCACCGGCAGGGCTGGGTCGCGGTCCGGGTGATGGTGCAGCGGGCCGACGCGCAGCGGATCATGGACCAGCTCTGGGAGGTGGGCGCGCGTGCCATCCTCACCACGGACATCCACGCCTGCCGGATCTGACCGGGGATCCGACATGGTCGCCGACGGCCGGCTCTTCACCTTCCATCCGCGGATCATCGCGCTGATGGCCGGTGGGATGGGGTCGTCGCTGATCGCGGTCTTCGGGGTGATCTGGTTCCGGCTGTCGGAGGACTCCCGGGACACGTTCACCTGGTTCCAGCGGCTGACGTTGCTGGCCTTCTTCGGCGCGGTGCTGTGGATCCTCTACCGGATGACCACGCTGCGGGTGTCGGCGTATCCGGACCGCCTCCACGTGCGGAACGTCTTCAAGACCTACACGCTGAACTGGGCCGACGTGACCGCGCTGCGGTTCAAGCCGGGTGACGCGTGGCTCCAGCTGTTCGATGCCGACGGCAACCGGCTGGGCATCCTCGCGGTCCAGGCCGCCGAGGGTGCCCGGGCGAGCCGCGCCGCCAAGGAGCTGGCCGCGGTCGCCCGGTCACGGGGAGCCGGTCCTAGACAGACACCCGGAAACTAGTCGTGTGGGAGTCGCCGGGTTTCAGGACCACCAGGTTCTGCCCGGTGATGAAGGCGTTCGGCGGACAGGTCATCGGCTCGACGGCGAGCGCTGTACGCCCGATCGCGCCACCGGTGTAGAGCTGCAACCAGGCCGTGTCACTGGTCAGCACCGACTTGTTGCCGGTGTCCGGATCCGTCAGCGTGACCGACCACGAGCCGCCGCCGAGCCCGGTGAACGCGTTGTCGATCTCGAGGTCGCCGATCAACCGGCCCCCGCTGAAGTCGAACGGCGTGTCATGGATCGGTGACAGCCCGATCGGCGTCATCCGCTCCGGTGACACCTCCAGCCACTCGGCCGCGCGGAACTCCAGCACGCACTCGTCGATCGACCGGCCGACACTCAGGTAGGGGTGCGTTCCATACCCGTACGGCGCATCACTCGCACCGACGTTGGTCGCGGTGGCGGTCACCGTGAGCCCGTCGGAGCTCAGTTGGTAGGCCAGTCGCAGGTCGAGCTGATGCGAGTATCCCGGCTGACCGTGCAGCCGATGGCCGACCTCGACGACAGCCGGGTCATTGCCGTCGTCGAGGCGTTCCCAGTTCGCCCAGCGGGTCAGACCGTGGATGGCGTTCTGCCGGGCCGGCTCGGTCAGGTACAGCTGCTCGTCGACACCCTCGAACGTGTACTTCCCGTCGGTGATCCGGTTCGGCCACGGGAACATGTGCTGCCCGATCCCGGCCTGCGCCGGCTCGTCCTCGCCGTACCCGAGCAGCACCTCACGCCCGTCGTACGTGAGCCCCCGCAGTCCACCGCCGACGCTCACCACCGTGCCGGCGTACCCGTCGGCCGCCAGTGCCCACTGCTCCCCGGAAGGCAGAACCTTTGTGCTCATCCACGTCCTCGCTTCGCTCCGGGCGCGGATGAGACACGAGGCGCGCTGTGCTTGATTGTGAACTCGCTCCGCTCGCTCATGCCACCATCCTCACAAATTTCCTGAAGGATGCTGTCCATCGGGGCCTGACCCGTTCGTAGTGATGCTGTAAACACGCCAACAGGAGGTTCCCAGATGAAGTACATGCTGCTGATCAACGCCGGTGACGTCGACCTGAGCGGCGGAGCGGCCGGATGTGAGCCGGAGGACTGGATGCGGTTCGACAAGGAGATCCAGGACTCCGGGGTCGTGGTCGCGTCCGAGTCGCTGGCCGACCTGGTCACCGCGACCCGGGTCCAGGTCGCCAACGACGGGAAGCGGACCGTGACCGACGGGCCGTTCGCGGAGACCCGCGAGGTGCTCGGCGGGTTCTACGTGATCGACGTACCGGATCTGGACGTCGCGCTGGACTGGGCCGCCAAGTGCCCGGGCTCGCGGGCCGGCGGATCCGTCGTCGTGCGCCCCGTCGCCGAGTTCCCAGCGGCCTGAGCCACCATGCACGCCGAGGTCGAGGCGGTGTTCCGGGAGGAGCGCGGGCGGTTGCTGGCCGCGCTCGCCCGGCGGTTCGGTGACCTCGACCTGGCCGAGGAGGTCACCTCGGAGGCGATCGAGACGGCGCTGGTGCGCTGGCCGGTCGACGGCGTACCGCCCAACCCGGGCGCCTGGCTGATGACCACGGCACGGCGCAAGGCGGTCGACCGGTTGCGGCGCGACCAGGTGTACGCCGCCAAACTCGCCGTCCTGCAGGTCGACGCCGACCGGGCCGCGCCGCCCACCTCGGGGGACGAGTTGCCGGATGAGCGGTTGCAGCTGTTCTTCACCTGCGCTCATCCGGCCCTCGCGGCCGAGGACCGCGGCGCGCTGACGCTGCGGTGCCTGGCCGGGCTGACCACACCGGAGGTCGCCCGGGCGTTCCTCGTCCCGGTCGCGACGATGGCGAAGCGGATCGTCCGGGCGAAGAAGAAGATCAGGGAGGCCCGGATCCCGTTCCGCGTGCCGGGCGCGGACGAGTTGCCGGAGCGGCTGCCCGGCGTGCTGCAGGTGATCTACTCGGTCTTCACCGAGGGGTACGCGGCCAGCTCGGGACCGTTCCTGCAGCGGCTCGACCTCGCCGAGGAGGCGATCCGGCTGGCCCGCATCCTGCGCCGGCTGCTCCCGGACGAACGCGAGGTGGCCGGCCTGCTCGCCCTGATGCTGCTGATCCACGCCCGGCGCGACGCCCGCACCGGGCCGGACGGCGAACTGGTCCTGCTCGACGACCAGGACCGCAGCCGCTGGGACCGCGAGATGATCGCCGAGGGCAGCGACCTGGTCGTCGCCTCGTTGACCGGCGGCGCGGCCGGACCGTACGGCGTCCAGGCCGCGATCGCCGCGCTGCACGACGAGGCGGCCGACGTGGCCGGCACCGACTGGCCGCAGATCGTTGCCTTGTACGAGGTCCTGATCGCGATGGACCCGTCGCCGGTGGTTGCCCTCAACCGGGCGGCCGCGATCGCGATGCGCGACGGGCCCGAGCCGGGCCTGGCGCTGCTCGACGAGCTGTCCGCCGAGCCACGACTGCGCGACTACCACCCCTACCGGCTGGCCCGCGCCGACCTCCTGCAGCGCCTCGGACGGTTGCCTGAGGCAACAGCGGCGTACCAGGAAGCCCTGGCCCTGGCCGGCTCCGAACCAGAACGAAACCACCTGCGCCGCCGGCTTGCCGAAGTGGACGAGCGCAGCGAGTTCATCGACAAGCCCAGCGCCGAGGAGACACAGCCATGACCGATGCCAAGATGACCGGCGACGAGCGGTTGGCCAGGGTCGCGCGTGGGTGGGACGAAGCCGCCGAGGGCTATGACGCGTACTTCGTGCCCCGGTTCGCGCCCTGGGTGAGTGCCGCTGTGGAGGCGATCGGCGAGATACCGGAAGGGCCGGTGCTGGTGCCGTGTTGCGGGACCTTTCCCGAGTTGGACCTGCTGGTCGAGCGGTTCCCGGATCGGGAGATCACCGGGATCGATCTGTCGGCCGGGATGGTACGCCGGGCCCGTGAGCGAGCCGCCCGCTCGGCACGTCCTGGTGTCGAGGTGGTGCAGGGCGATGCCAGCACACTCGACCCGCGGTGGTCCGGAGCCTGCGCCGCGGTCGTGTCGGTCCTCGGCCTCCAGCAGTTGCCCGATCCCGAAACCGCCATCAGGTCGTGGTTCGATGCCCTACGGCCGGGCGGGATCCTGTCCGTCGTCTACTGGCCTGAGGTCACCGAGGATGACGGCCCGTTCGCCCTGGTGGCGAAGGTGATCGGTGAAGGCAGCGACCACTCGTGGGAGGACCGGTTGGTCGTCGTACTCGACGATGCCGAGATCGAGCGCGACGAACTGGTGTCCTACCCGATGACCCACCCCGACGCCGCGACGTACTTCGACGCCGCCAACCATGCCGGGTCGATGCGCGCGCTGGCGCTTGCCCGCGGCGACGCCTTCATCGCGCAACTCAGGGAGAAGTACCTGAAACTCGCACCCGAGGGGGAGTGGACCCACCATCCGCGAGCGCGGCTGATCGTGGTCAGGAAGCCGCTGAGTCGTGCGGTGGCAGCGCCACCGACTTCGTGACGAGTTCGAGGATGGGGTCGTGCGGGACCGAAGGGTTGCCGTCGACGATGACGTGAGCCCGGGAGCGGGTCGCCTGGTCAGCGAAGTGGTCGCGTTCCCAGCGCATCCACTCGAGCCAGTGATCGCGCAGCGCCTCGCCGTCGCGGGCGATGCCACGATCGAGGCGTACCTCGTTCGAGGTCTCGATCCAGAGCCGCAGCGACTGCCAGTGGTCCGCGTCGCGGTCGCAGGCGGTGACACCTTCGACGATCAGCAGTTCCACGGTCACGGGTACGACGTGCAGCTCGGCGTACGCGCCGACGTGCCAGTCGTAGCGCCGGTACCGTCCTTCGCGGCCGTCCGCGATCCGTTGCAGGACATGGTCGCGCAACAGGCCGAATCCCCGTTCGGCGCCGGTCCAGCCGTCGTACAGGTCGTCCATGTGGATGACGCGGGTATTGAGCTCGCGCGCCTCGGCGCGGGCCGCGAAGCTCGCCGCGAGGGTGGACTTGCCGGACCCGGCCGGTCCGTCGATGCCGATCAGCCGGGTCTTGCCGAGCCGGGGCGGGGCGGCCTGGACGTGGTCCAGCAAGGAGTCGATGGTCAGCGGGGCAAGGTGTTCTGTCTCAGTTGATTCCATGGCGCTTCAGGATGTCCTCGATCTCGTCGAACTCCGACGATTCCTGCTGCTTACCCTTCGACCCCTTGGCGGGCTTGGCAGCTTTGGCGGGAGCGGCCGACGCGGGTGCGGGACCCGTCGCGGTCAGCTCACCCGCGGGCGAGGCGGGCGTGGACTGGTCCTTGCTCTTCGGTGCCCGGTTCCCACCGCGGCCCCGGGCCACACCCGAGACGACGTACAGCACGACCGAGACGCCGAACAGCGCGACCCCGGCCCACACGGTGGGGGAGAAGATCAGGTGGGTGACCCAACTGACGGCCGAGCGCACCACATCCCAGACCAGCTCGAGCAGGCCGGTCAGGTACAGCGAGACCGGCAACAGGGACCAGGCCACGCCACGGGTGCCGGCCGCCGCCCCGCGGCGCCGCCAGGCGGCCCACGAGCCGATCAGGCCGAGCAGCGTGAGGCCCACACAGAACGGCAGCAGCGTCAGATCGTTGAAGTCAGGCACATACCCAGGCTCGCACAGTCGCCGGAGGAACCAAGCCGGGAACAGCCCTGACGCACCCCTGAAAGACCGCTCCGGGCAATGCGGACCGCCAGGCCATCACATTTGGCGGCTGAGCCCCGGCCGGAGCGTGACGGACGGCCGGCCGCCGCGATTGTGGAGTGCTGGCGGTCCGCTTCGGCCGAGGGCGGTTCCCGAGCGGCGGAGGGGCGGAGGCAGAATCATGCGTATGCAACCAGAGCGGCGGCTGGCCTTCACCGGGTTCGACAACGACGACGGGTCGGCTGACCCCGCGCTGGCGAAGGCGCTCGCGGAGGGTGATCACGGAGCGCTGCTGGCGGCGCTGACCAAGGCCCGGCTGCTGGTGCCGGTGGTGGCGATGCTCGGCGAGGTCGAGTACGACGAGAACGGCCTGGCGCACGACAAGACCTCGGACATGGCGGTCGCGCTGCTCCAGGGCCAGGACGGCCGCCACGCCCTGCTCGCCTTCACCAGCACCGAGACCTTGGCCCGCTGGAGCCCGGACGCCCGCCCGATGCCCGCGCAGTCACAGGTCGTCGCGACCGCCGCGGTCCAGGAAGGCGCGGCCGCGATCGTCCTCGACGTGGCCGGTCCCGCCGCCGGTGTCATCGAGACCGACGACGTACGGCGCCTGGCCGCCGGCCTCCAGGTGATCCGACTGGAAGACGGCAGCTACGCCTGGATCGAACCCCCGGTTTCCGGAACATAACTGCCACAGAGCGCCTCCGGAAGCTCACCCCGGTCGATGAGCTGAGCGCTCGGGCTCGCCGTACGCGAGGATGGGAGCCATGACCGAGGACCGCGGGGAGCTGCCGCCGGGGCTTGCGCTGTCCTGGGGGGTGCAGCCCGCGCAGCGGCGTGGGCCCAAGCCGGGGCTGTCGGTGGCGCAGATCGTCGACACCGGGATCGAGTTCGGTGATCGGTACGGGTTCGAGGCGATCTCGCTGCAGAAGATCGCGGCCCACCTCGGCGTCACCACGAACGCGATGTACCGCTACGTCCGCTCCAAGGACGAGCTGATCGTCCTCGCCCAGGACAAGGCGTTCGGCCGCGCGCCGGACTCGATTCTTGCCGCCGATGGCTGGCGGTCCGGCGCTGACTCATGGGTCCGTGCGGCTGTCGACCGGTACGCCGAGCGTCCCTGGCTGATCGACGTACCCATCCGGGGTGCGCCGGCGACGCCGAATCAGCTGCACTGGCTGGAGGTGCTGCTCCGGGTGCTGGCGGAGACGTCCCTCAGTCAGCACGACGCGCTCGGATGCGCGGTGCTGCTGTCCGGGTACGCGCGCAGCTACTCGGCCATGGTGCGCGAGTTGACCGCCAATGCCGATGTGCCGGTGCAGGCTCCCGCCGTCGGGGAGTTCCTGGTGCCGAGACTGCAGCACGCAGGATTTGACCTGGTGGCCGCGCTCTACACCAACCAGGAGTACGAGGACGAGATCGACGACGACCTGGACTTCGGCCTCACCCGCATCCTCGACGGCATCGAGAAGCTAGTCGGGTAAGGCGATCCGCACCGGACCGTCGGCCCGGGCGGCGACCCACCGCAGGTGGAATTCGCTGCCGGGGGCAACTTCCGGCCGGCGGTGCGGCTCGGTGCGCAGGTTGACGGGCGCGGTCAGGCTGGTCGCCTGCGGGTGCTGTATGCCGTGCGCCCGGACCTCGGCGATCAGGTCCGCCAGGGCTTGCGCGGCCGGCTTCCGCTGGTGATCCACGGTGAACAAGCCCAGGTCGTACTCGCGGTCCGGGAAGTCCAGCAGTCGCCGGTCGACGTCATGTGACGACCACCAGGTCACCCCCCACAACGCCGGATTCGCGAGCACCAGCCCGACCGTCCGCCGGGTGAACTCGCCCTGCAGCTCCACCGGAATGTCCGGCCCGGGTACGCCGATCTCCTGCAGCCACACGGGCCGCGTCGGATCCAGCGACGTCGCCACGGCCAACTCGATCAGGTAGTCGGCGTGGCTGAGCGTCGCCGGACCGAGCGGACCGTCCACCTGTGAGACCCCGTTGAAAACCCACGAGTGGACAGTGCTCAGATCCCCCAGGTCCACCACGTCCGCCGGATGGAACGGATGGTCGGCCTTGTACCAGACGTCGTCGAACACCGAGTGCAGCGCCAGTACGCCGGGCGCCGCCTTCTTGACCGTGGTCAGCAACTCCCGCGCCCAACCGGTCGAGCTCTCGAAGCTGGTCGCGCTGTCCGGCCAGAGGTTGTTCACCTCGTTCCCGAGCGTGATCGCGAAGACGTTCGGCTTGGCCGCGACCGCCCGCGCGACGGTGTCGACGTACCTCGTCAGGCCGTCGCGGACCGTGGAGTCCTCGAACAGGCTGGTCTTGTGCCAGGTGAGCACCCACGACGGCAGGAAGTCGAAGCTGGACAGGTGGCCCTGGATCAGGTCGACCGCGACGGTCAGCCCGTGCTCGGCGGCGGCGTCGACGGTGTCCAGCAGGTCCTCGATCGCGCGCTCGCGGATGATCGCCCGGTTCGGCTGGATCCACGGCCAGACCGGGAACACCCGGACGTGGTCCAGGCCCAGCCCGGCCAGGTCGGCGAAGTCCCGTCGTACCGCGGCGCCGTCGTAGTCGAGCCAGCTGTAGAACCACCCGGCCGAAGGCACGTAGTTCGCGCCGAACCGCGGCGTGACGGGATCCGAGAGCATGCCGACGATGCTAAAACGGTTTAGAACTTGCGGCAACTCAGGCCGGGGGAGCAGTGGACTCGCGGACGGTGAGGACCGGGTCGGGGGTGCGGCGGTTGATGACGTGACCCGGGTCGGCGATGGTTTCGAGCAGCACCTCGGCGGCCTGGCGGCCGAAGTCGAAGGTGTCGCGGGACAGCGCGGTCAGGGCCGGGTGCATCAGCTGGGTCAGGATCGAGTCGTCGAACGCCACGATCGACAGGTCGCCCGGCACCGCGACGCCCATCTCCATCGCGACGCCGAGCCCGGCCACCGCCATCACGTCGCTGTCGTAGACGATCGCGGTCGGCCGCTGCGACTGGGACAGCAGTTTGCGGGTGATCGCGGCGCCCTCCGCGTCGCTGAAGTCGGTGGTCAGCGACGGCGCATCGAGCAGGCCTAGCCGGGGAGCGGCGTCCCGGAGGGCCCGGATCCGGCGCTGGGTGTGCTGGAAGTTCGGCGTACCGGCGATGTGCGCGATCCGGCGGTGCCCCAGGGCGGCCAGGTACTCCACGATCGACAGCATCGCCTCGCGGTCGTCGGCCCAGACCGAGGGCAGCGCGCCCTTGCCACCGCGGCCGCCGATCACCACGGCGGGCAGCTCGAGCGCCGTCAGCTCGTCGACCCGCGGGTCCTTGACGGTCAGGTCGACCAGGATCACGCCGTCGACGCGGTGCTCCGAGGCCCAGCGCCGGTACACCTCGATCTCGGCCGCGGTGTCCTCGACGATCAGCAGTTGCAGCGAGATCGACTCCGCCGACAGCCCGGACTGCACACCGGACAGCAGGTGGGCGAAGAACGGCTCCACGCCGAGCGTGCGGGCCGGCCGGGCGATCACCATCCCGACCGAGTCGACCCGGGACGCGCCGAGGGCCCGGGCGGCGCTGTGCGGCCGCCAGCTCATCTGCTCGGCGATCCGCAGAATCCGCTCCCGGGTCGCGTCACTCACGCCGGGCCGCCCGTTCAGCGCGAACGACACCGCGCCCTTGGACACCCCCGCGCGGTTCGCGATGTCGGCGATCGTCGGTCTGGCCACGTCGTACCTCCCTTGTGAGGGTGTCTGGGGACTCTGCGCCTACTGCGCGGCGCTCGGCGGGCACATCGCTGCGTTGGAGGACGAGGCACGGAGAAACCCACTCCGTGCCTCGTCCTCCGCCTTGCGCTGCACTCCGCCGAGCACCTGCTCGCGACGGCGCAGAGTCCCCAGACACCCTCTCACCCTTGACAGCGGATTCTACGATCCCGGATAGTGCAGGAGCTATACCGGTTTATCAAATCCAGGAGATTCCATGCGTAGACGTCGTCTGGCACCGGTGGCAGCTCTTGCCGCCGCGGCTCTCACCCTCGCCGGTTGCGGCCTCGGGTCAACCGAGGATTCGGGCAGCGGCGCCACGCCGACGGTCGACGCGAACGCAGCCGTGACCGGCGAGGTCAGCTTCCAGACCTGGGCGCTCAAGCCGAAGTTCACCGCGTACGTCGAGGGCGTGATCAAGGCGTTCGAGGCGAAGTACCCGGGCACCAAGGTGACCTGGCTGGACCAGCCGGGAGACGGTTACGACAAGAAAGTGCTGAGCCAGGCCTCGGCCGGCTCGCTGCCCGACGTGGTGAACCTGCCGCCGGACTTCGCCCTCTCGCTGGCCAAGCAGAACATGCTGCTCGACGTCGGCGCCGCCGACCCGAAGATCAGCGAGGAGTACGTCGAGGGTGGCGTGCAGGCGTACCAGTACCAGGGGATGAACGGCACGTTCGGCTACCCGTGGTACCTGAACACCGACATCGACTACTGGAACGCGGACAAGTTCGCCGCGGCCGGACTGGACGTGAAGAACCCGCCGAAGACCTTCGACGAGCTGCTCGCGGCCGCCAAGGTGATGCACGACAAGACCGGCGGCAAGGAGTTCCTGATGAGCCGGCTGCCGGGGATCGGTGACTTCACCAACGCAGGGGTCAAGATCCTGTCCGACGACGGCACGAAGTTCGTCTTCAACACGCCCGAGGCCGCCGAACTGCTGGACAAGTACCGCGACGCCTACAAGGCCGGCTACCTGCCGCGCGACATCCTGACCCAGGAGTACCTGGGCAACTCCAAGCTCTTCACCCAGGGCAAGGTCGCCTGGACCACCGGCGGTGGTAACGCGATCCAGGACTTCGTCAAGGACAACCCGTCGCTGAAGGGCAAGGTCGTCCCGTCACCCGCGCTGGACACCCCGCCGCTGTACGTGCAGGGCCTGTCGGTGTCGGCGAAGACGAAGAACCAGGCGGCCGCGATCGCGCTGGCCCGGTTCGTCACCAACGCGGAGAACCAGGCCGCGTTCGCCAAGATCGTGAACATCTTCCCGTCCACCAAGGCGTCCGCGAGCGACCCGTACTTCTCCAAGAGCGACGGTACGCCGGAAAGTGACGCGAAGGTGCTCGCGTTCGAGTCGCTGTCCAAGGCGAAGGTGCTGCAGCCGCCGGTGATCAGCGGGGCCACCAACGACTTCATCGGCCAGCAGATCTCGCTGGCGATCGCGGGCAAGATCTCGTCCCAGCAAGCCCTCGACGCCGCGGTGGCCAAGGCCAACCAGCTCCTCACCCAGTAATGCGCCATCAACGCTGGTGCACGCCGTGGGTGCTGGTGATCCCGGCCCTGACCTGGTTGCTGGTGTTCAACCTCTGGCCGTCGGTCAACACGGTCATCCTGTCGTTCACCAACGCCAAACCGCTCGGCGGCGGGACGTTCGTCGGGTTGAAGAACTTCGAGACCCTGCTGCACGACGAGCAGTTGCGGTGGGCGCTGCTGAACAGCGTCATCTACATGGTGGTCTGCCTGCCGTTCCTGACCATCCTGCCGCTGCTGCTCGCCGTACTGGTGGAGAAGAAGTTGCCCGGAATCACCTTCTTCCGGACCGCCTTCTACACCCCGGTGGTCGCGTCGGCCGTGGTGGTGGCGCTGATCTGGCAGTGGATCCTGGACGACCGAGGTCTGGTCAACGGCCTGGCCGAGAAGCTCGGTGTCATCTCCGGGCCGTTGCCGTTCCTCAGCGACCAGTGGCTGTTGTTGCTGAGCGCAATCAGTCTGACGATCTGGAAGGGACTCGGGTACTACATGATCATCTACCTGGCTGCCCTCGGGAACGTCGGGCGCGAGTTGCACGAGGCGGCCGCGGTCGACGGCGCCGGGTCGTTCCGGCGGTTCGTGCACATCACCGTGCCCGGGGTCCGCGGGACGATGATCCTGATCTCGATCCTGATCTCGGTGTCGGCGCTGCGGGTCTTCTCCGAGCTGTTCATCCTGACCGGCGGCAAGGGCGGTCCGGGCGGCCGGGACAACTCGGTCGTGATGCTCATCCAGCAGTACAGCCAGGGTTTCGAGGGCAACCTCGGGTACGCGTCGGCGCTGTCGATCGTGCTGTTCTTCGTCACCGTCGTACCGATGCTGATCCTGGCGCGGCTCAATCGGAGAGGGGCTGAGGCATGACCGTGCTTTTGGCCGGGCCTCCGGCGCCGGCGTGGTCATGGGGCCTTGGCTCCCGGCCTTCCCTCGTCGCTCCAGTCGCTGCGCTCCTCAGTCCAGGCCGGGAGGCCCCATGACCGCGATCAAGGACGCCGTCCCGGAAGTCGTTGTGCCCGAACCTGCTCCGGTACCGCAGCGCCGATCATTCGGCTTCAACACCATCTCGACGCGCGAGAAGGTGGTCCGGTACGTCCTGCTGGTGTTCGTGCTGCTGATCACGATCGGGCCGTTCCTGTGGCAGTTGTCCACGTCGCTGAAGGGATCCGGGGAGGACATCTACACCCGGATCCCGCGACTGCTGCCGGCCCAGCCGACGTTGGAGCACTACGGCGCGGTGGCCGACACCATCCCTGTCTGGGACTACGCCAGGAACTCGCTGGTGGTCGCCGTACTGGTTGTCGGCGGCAACGTCCTCGGTGCGTCGCTGGCCGGGTTCGCGCTGTCCCGGCTGCAGTTCAAGGGGCGGCGGATCGTGCTCGGGCTGTTCCTGGCCACGCTGGTGCTGCCGGGTGAGGTCACGATCATCTCGCAGTACGTGACGGTGCGGGAGTTCGGGCTGGCGAACACCCTGTTCGGCGTCGCACTGCCCGGCATGATCGGGGCGCTGAACGTGCTGCTGATGTACAACGCGTTCCGTGCGCTGCCGATCGAGGTCGACCAGGCCGCGATCGTGGACGGGGCGAACGCGTGGCAGCGGTTCGTCCACATCGGCCTGCCGTCGGTGCGGGGGACGATCAGTGTGGTGGCGATCTTCGCGTTCATCGGTGCGTGGGACGACTTCCTCTGGCCGTTGATCGTGCTGACCGACCCGGACAAGTACACGCTGACCGTCGGCCTGCAGTACCTGTCCGGCACCTTCAGCAACAACCCCCGGCTGATCGCCGCGGGCACGATGATCGCGTTCATCCCGATCGTGATCGTGTTCGCCACCCTGCAACGGTTCTTCTTCAAGGGCGTGGAGGAAGGCGCGGTCAAGGGTTAGCGGCCCGCCGGGCCACTACGGCGCCCGGCACACCTCCCGTGCGCACGGGAGCTTGAAGGCGGGGCCTGAGACAGTTCGCGGGGGCTTTGGACGTGGCATTTCCTGTTCAAGGTCCCCCTGGCGTGTTCAGGCCCCCGCAACCTGTCCACGGCCCGCTGCGGTGGTCGAAGGCCCGGCGACCTGTTCGAGGTCTCGCTGCGGTGGGTGAGGGCACCATCGCTGGCCTATTGACTTTCGATAGATGACGGTCGATTGTCGATGTATGAACTTGGTGCATCGGGTGGTCGTGCCGTTGAGGGTCCTGCTGGTGATGCTGTTCGCGGGGCTGGTGGTGGCGCAGGTGATGAGCATGCCGGGGCAGTTCGCGTACATGGCCAAGGAAGAGCCCGACCTGGCGTACCTGCGCTGGCCGCTGACGATCTGGTCGATCATCGAACTGCTCTGCATCCAGGTCGTCATCGTCTGCACCTGGAAGCTGCTCACCCTGGTCACCAGCGACCGCATCTTCAGTGCGGAAGCCTTCGCCTGGGTCGACGCGATCATCTGGGCGCTCGGGTCCGGCTGGGTGCTGTTCCTCGGCGTGTTCGTCTACCTCGGCTTCCTGGCCAACGACCCCGGCCTGCCGATCCTGATGTTCGGGATGGTGCTGGTCGGCGGCGTACTCGTGCTGCTCATGGTGGTCATGCGCGCCCTGCTCCGGCAGGCGACTACGCTGCGGTCCGATATGGAGGCGGTGATCTGATGCCCATCGTGGTGCGCATCGACGTCGAGCTGGCGAAGCGCAAAATGGGCGTCGGAGAGTTCGCCGAGAAGGTTGGCCTGACCCCGGCCAACGTCGCGGTTCTGAAGAACGGCCGCGCCAAAGCAGTCCGCTTCAGCACCCTCGAAGCCATGTGCCGAGTCCTCGACTGCCAACCCGGCGACCTCCTCGAATGGATCGACGACGAAGCCGAGGCCAACTCCCTCCCCGCCCCGGACACCCGCTCGGCCTGACAACAGGCCCCCACGCATGCTCGCCTTGCAATCCACGGCAGTGGCTCGTGTATGAGCAAGCCACGACGTAGGAGTGGCCGCGGGAGTGCGCGTGGGGGAATTACCTGCGGGCGGCGGCGGGGTGGACTGCGCCGGTGTACTTCTCGCCGGGGCCTTGGCCGGGTTCGTCGGGGATGGTGGAGGCTTCTTTGAAGGCGAGTTGGAGGGAGCGGAGGCCGTCGCGCAAGGGGGCGGCATGGTGGTGGCCGAGGGCGGGGGCGGAGGCGTCGAGGAGGCCGGCCAGGGCGTCGATGAGGGAGCGGGCCTCGTCGAGGTCCTTGTGGTCGGGGAGGTCCTCGGCCAGGCCGAGGTTGACCGCCGCCGCGCTCATCAGGTGCAACGCCGCCGTCGAGATGATCTCGACGCTGGGTACGTCGGCGATGTCGCGGGACACCATCGAATAGGGGTCTGGCTGCGAAGTGGCACCTGGATCGGTCATGCTGTTACTCTTGCACGGCGACCGACCTGGTCCAGCGGTGACCCCTGAGTGGAATACTCGAGGGAACCCGGTGGTTCTGGTCTAAGCGGAGGG
Source organism: Kribbella sp. NPDC023972 (assembly GCF_040639075.1). Lineage (NCBI taxonomy): Bacteria > Bacillati > Actinomycetota > Actinomycetes > Propionibacteriales > Kribbellaceae > Kribbella > Kribbella sp. NPDC023972. The sequence continues at coordinate 788,482 of NZ_JBEZZH010000003.1, forward strand.
CCACCTCCCACCCAGTCGATGCACAGTCGGCGGGTCCCGGTCACGTCGGGATTCCGGAGCGATCCGGTGATTCCGGCGATAGTACGGCGTACCTCCCGCAAGGGGGCGCCGTCGATCTGGGAAATTGGGCCTTCGTGTGATCGCACGAGGGCCTTCGTCGTTTCCGGGGGTCCGCGGCGATCGCGAGGTGGCACGACATGCGAGTACAACCCAGGAGGACCCATCACCATTGAACTGCGCGTCAACGAGCGCATCCGCGTTCCCGAGGTGCGACTGGTCGGACCGAACGGTGAGCAGGTAGGCATCGTCCGGATCGAGGACGCACTTCGGCTGGCACAGGAGGCCGATCTCGACCTGGTCGAGGTCGCGGCAACCGCCCGCCCTCCGGTCTGCAAGCTGATGGATTTCGGCAAGTACAAGTACGAGACCGCGCAGAAGGCGCGCGAGTCCCGCCGGAACCAGACCAACACGGTCATCAAAGAGATGAAGCTGCGGCCGAAGATCGACCCGCACGACTACGAGACCAAGAAGGGTCACGTCGTCCGGTTCCTGCGTGCCGGGGACAAGGTCAAGATCACCATCATGTTCCGCGGTCGTGAGCAGTCCCGGCCGGAGCTCGGCTTCCGGCTGCTGCAGCGGCTGGCCGAGGACGTGAGCGAGCTCGGCTTCGTCGAGTCCTCGCCGCGGCAGGACGGCCGGAACATGATCATGGTGCTCGGGCCGCACAAGAAGAAGTCCGAGGCGCGCGTGGACGTGGAGGCCGAGAAGGCGAAGAAGAAGGCCGAACGTGAGGCCGAGGAGCAGGCGGAGCGCGCCGAGCGCGCCGAGCAGGTTCAGGCCCACGAGGCCGAGCGCGCCGCCGGCGTCACGAAGAAGCCGAAGGGTCCGGCAGACAACCTCGACCCGGAGTGACGCATCGCTCCGGCCTCGATGCCGACGCCGGAGCACCGTCACACCGAAGATCGAGTCAACGAAAGACAATCAGGAGCACATAGCCATGCCGAAGATGAAGACCCACTCGGGGATGAAGAAGCGCGTCCGGGTCACGGGCTCGGGCAAGCTGCGCCGCGAGCAGACCGGTAAGCGCCACCTCGCCGAGGCGAAGCCGACCAAGCGCAAGCGGCGCCTGTCCGGCACCGTCGAGGTCGCGCCGTCGTACGTCAAGAAGGCCAAGAAGCTTCTCGGCATCTGAGCACCCCTTTCCCCGAACACCCCCCGCCGACTGGGCACCATCTCTCCGGCGCAGAAATACAAGGAGTAACACCTCATGGCACGCGTGAAGCGGGCAGTCAACGCCCACAAGAAGCGCCGGGTCGTACTCGAGCAGGCCAGCGGTTACCGCGGCCAGCGCTCGCGGCTGTACCGCAAGGCCAAGGAGCAGGTCACCCACTCGCTCGTCTACGCCTACCGGGACCGCAAGGCGCGCAAGGGCGACTTCCGCAAGCTGTGGATCCAGCGGATCAACGCCGCGGTCCGCGCCGAGGACCTGACCTACAACCGGTTCATCCAGGGTCTGCGGCTGGCCGAGGTCGAGGTCGACCGCAAGATCCTCGCCGACCTGGCTGTCAACGACCCGGCGGCGTTCTCCGCGCTGGTCCAGGTCGCCAAGGCGGCGCTGCCGGCCGACGTGAACGCGCCCAAGAGCGACGCGTCCGCGGCCTGAGCAGCACCCCAGACAGCACCGCAGTGGCGAGCCCTGGTCTGCTGACCGCACAGTCCGTGCGGATCAAGCAGGCCCGGCGGCTCGCCACTCGTGCGTTCCGGCGCAAGTCCGGCCGCTTCCTGGTCGAGGGCCCGCAGGCCGTCCGGGAAGCCCTCGAGCACCGCGAGCTCGTCCTCGAGGTGTACGCCGAACCCGACGTCGCCACCCGTCATCGCGATCTCCGCGACCTGGCCCGCGCGGCCGGCGTACCGTGGTTCGAGGTCAACCGCGCCGCCATCGAGGCGTTGAGCGAGACCGTCACCTCCCAGGGCGTCGTCGCCGTCTGTTCCCTCGTCGACGTCGCGCTGGACGCGTCGGTACGACGCACGGCCCAACTGGTCGCGGTCGGCGTCCAGGTCCGTGATCCCGGCAACGTCGGGACCCTCATTCGTACGGCGGACGCCGCCGGCGCGGATGCCGTCGTACTGTCGTCCGAATCCGTCGACCCGCACAACCCGAAGGCGGTCCGGGCCAGCGTCGGGAGCGTCTTCCACCTGCCGATCACCGTCGACGTGGACATCCCCGCGGCCGCCAAGTCGTGGCGCGACCAAGGTCTCCAGGTCCTCGCCGCCGACGGCTACGGCTCCACGGACCTGGACACCTGCATCGACGACGGCACGCTCACGAAGCCCACGGTCTGGCTTTTCGGGAACGAGGCCCACGGCCTGCCCGACGGATTCGACGCGATCGTCGACAGGTCGGTGAAGGTCCCCATCTACGGCCGGGCCGAGTCGCTCAACCTGGCCACCGCCGCCGCGATCTGCCTCTACGCGTCGGCCCGGGCCCAGCGCCGGACCGGCTGACTTATTTCTTCACCCGCGTTTCCAGGCCGTCGAGGAGGCAGTCGAGGCCGAAGACGAACGCCTCGTTGTGCATCGTCGCCAGGTCCCGGTTGGAGCGGCGCCGGAGCGATTTCTGCATCTCGGTGTCGTCGGCGATGGCGACGCGGGCCTGCTCCAGCACGTCGCTGACCCATTCCTCCGTCGTCTGGCCCGAGTTCTGGATGGCGGTGCGGATGGCGACCTCCGCGTTCGCCGTGCCGAAGACGTACGACATCACGCTGCTCATCGCGAAGTCGACGTCGCGCTCGGCGAAACCGGCGGCGCCGAACAGGACGAGCCCGCGGGAGCCGAGGGACGTGGCGTTCGGGCCGAGGCTCGGCCGGGTGTAGACGACCTCGGGCAGCCACGGGTGCCGCAGGATCATCGCGCGCAGGCTGTGCCCGAACAGCATCGCGCCGGACCGCCAGCCGGCCAGCTCTGGCTCGGGTACGTCGACCTCGCCGTACGTCTCGTCGATGACCAGGTCGATGAGGTCGTCCTTGGTCTGGACGTGCCAGTAGAGGCTGGTCGCGCCGGAGCCGAGTTTGGCGGCCAGCTTGCGCATGCTCAGCCCGGCCACGCCCTCGGCGTCCAGGGTCTCCATCGCGGCCTGCACGATCTGCTCCCGGCTCAGCGTCTCTCGAGCAGGTGCGGCGGCCCGCGTCCGGGTCCAGATCGATTCCTTCATGAGCCCATCGTAGCCGGGACTCGCACACCGTACGGGTTTGTCGTACAGTGTGCGAGTGACTAGTACACCGTTCGAGTCCACCGCGACCGGTCATCCGCGACGCTGGTGGATCCTGTTGATCCTGTGCTTGAGCCTGATGGTGCTGGTGGTCGACAACACCGTGCTCAACCTGGCCATCCCGTCGCTGATGCGCGACCTGGATGCCACTCCTGCCGACGTGCAGTGGATCATCGACGCCTACATCCTGGCGTTCGCCGGCCTGCTGCTGACGGCGGGCAGCCTGTCCGACCGGTTCGGCCGGCGGAAGATGCTGATCCTCGGGCTGGTGCTGTTCGGGCTGGCGTCGCTGCTGGCCATGCTGGCGGACACCCCGTGGCAGCTGATCGGCTGCCGGTTCCTGATGGGCGTCGGCGGATCGCTGCTGATGCCGAGCACGCTGTCGCTGCTGTTCACGGTGTTCCCGCCGGAGGAGCAGCGCAAGGCGATGGCCGCCTGGTCGATGGTCGCGATGGTCGGCGTGGTCGGCGGCCCGACGGTCGGCGGCGTACTGCTCGAGCACTTCTGGTGGGGCTCGATCTTCCTGCTGAATGTGCCGATCGCGGTGCTGGCGATCATCGGAGCGGTGGCGATGATCCCGGAGTCCCGTGGTCCTGCGCGTGCGGTCGACCCCGGCGGCGCGGTGCTCTCGATGGTCGGGATGACCGCGGTGGTGTGGGCGATCATCTCCATTCCGGCTGACGGGTTCGGGTCCGCGAAGGTGCTTGGCGGCTTGGCCGTCGGTGTGGTCGCGCTGACCGCGTTCGCGTTCTGGGAGAAGCGGAGTGCGCATCCGATGGTGCCGCTCGCGTTGTTCCGCGATCGCAACTTCAGTGGGACCAGCTTCTCGATCGTGCTGCTGTCGTTCACCGCTGGTGGGTTGCTGCTGGCGCTGACGCAGTACCTGCAGTTCGTGCTCGGGTACACGCCGCTGAAGGCTGGGCTGGCGCTGATCCCGTACGCGGCGTCGGCGATGCTGTTCAACGGTCTCGGTGCGACGCTGGGCAAGAAGCTGGCCGACCGCACGCTGATCGCGACCGGGCTGGTGGTGATCGCGGCGGGCTTCGGGATCCTTACTCAGGTCGGTGCGACGTCCGGCTACGGACTGCTGATCGTCGGACTGCTCGTGATGGGCGTCGGCGGTGGTCTGGCCGGGCCGGCGGCGTACACGCTGCTGATGCAGTCAGTGCCGGCCGAGCATCGCGGTGTCGGGTCAGCGATGAACGACACCGTGCAGCAGACCGGCGCGGCTCTCTCGGTCGCCGTACTGGGAAGTGTGCTGGCGGCGGCGTACTCCTCGTCGCTGCCTGACTCGGTGCCGGAGGCTGCTCGTAACTCCATCGCCGAGACGCTCGCCCTCGGTCCGGACTTCGTGGCCGCGGCCCGCAGTGCCTTCACCGACGCCATGTCCATCGCCATGACGGCCGGCCTGGTCGGCGCTGTCGCCGGTGCCCTGGTGGCCCTCGTCGCCCTGCCGCGTCGCCGGACGGACAGTACGACGCCCGCCGCCGACCTCGCCGAGTCCGGCGCTCCGGCGAACGCCCCGGCTGACTCCTGATCCGCCGCGTCTTTCCGGAAGATTGTTTGCACCTGCTGGCAGTGATCTTCCGGAAAGAAGTCGCCGGCGTTGATGGAAACGGTTTTCATTCCTGTTAGTCTGCGTGCCTCGAGGCGCGGAGGAGCAGGAGATGAGCGAGATCGACGGACAGCGACCTGACCATCGGCAGCAGGCGGACCACGGGCACGGTCATGGGCATGGTCATGGGCACGATCACGATCACGACCACGAGCATGGTGTGGTCGCCCGCTGGCTGGGGAGGGCCGAGCAGCGGGTGAACGACAGACTGAAGAGTGGCCGGGGCAGGAGACTGACGGCTCTCGGTCTGAAGGCTGCAGGAGTCACGATCCGTGCCGCGGCATTCGTCGTGTGCCCGGGTGACGACATCGCGGCGGCCGCGATGCCCGCGGTGGGTCACCTGGCCGGCCATGACGATCAGCACCATCACGAGGAGAGCGCCGTACTGCCGCGGCAGCCCGTGGTCGTCGCGAGGCTCCCGATGGACCGTCGAGTGGGTGGTCCCGATCCGGGCGCTGACCCACTGCCGAGCAAGCCGGTCGACGCGGATCCCGCCGGCTGGGACGTGGCGGCGCTCTACCAGACCTTCGTGGTCGCCGGCGTAGCCGCCCCCGGGTCGTCCGGACCGGCCTCCGCCGCTCCGGGGTCGCCCGGCTCGGCTGCCGCCGCACCGGACCACCGCCAGCCACCCCCGACGACGAAGCGCTCGCATCGAGGGCCCGAAGCGACCCGCTGAGCCGAGGGTTGCCCACTGAGAGTGGGGGTTGCCCACTGAGAATCCGAGTGGGCAACCCCCGAGCTCGGGGGTTGACCCCTCGCGTCGGGGGTTGTCCGCTCGGACCTTTACCCGGTGGGTTCGGGTGGTGGGAGCGGGGGCTGTGGACAGCCGATTCACGCTCTCGGGCTCCTGGTTCCTAGACTGCTTCCGCAGGAGTTCCGAAACCCGAGAGCGAGCCATGTCCGGTCCCAACACTGATTACGACCCGGTCGAAGTGACGCCGTTGCATGCCGACGAGGTGGAGCGGACCAGGGACGAGGCGCTGAAGGCCTTTGCCGAGGCGGCCGATCTGGCCGCCTTGCAGGAGGCCAAGGTCGCGCATCTCGGCGAGAAGTCGCCGATCGCGCTCGCCAACCGCGAGATCGGCGCGCTGCCGCCGCAGGGCCGGAAGGAGGCCGGCCAGCGGATCGGCGCGGCCCGCAAGGCGATCAACGAGGCGTTCGCGGCCCGGCTCACGGTGCTCGAGGCCGAGCACGAGGAGCGGATGCTCGCCACCGAGCGGGTCGACGTGACGCTGCCGTGGCACACACCCGAGCTCGGCGCCCGGCACCCGCTGTCGCTGATCTCCGAGCAGATCGCGGACGTGTTCACCGCACTCGGCTGGGACGTCGCCGAAGGCCCGGAGATCGAGGCCGAGTGGCTGAACTTCGACGCCCTGAACTTCCAGCCGGACCACCCGGCCCGGCAGATGCAGGACACCTTCTTCGTCGAGCCGGCCGGTTCCGGCACCGTGCTGCGGACCCACACGTCACCGGTGCAGGCTCGCTCGATGCTGACCCGCAAGCCGCCGATCTACGTGATCTGTCCCGGCCGGGTGTTCCGCACCGACGAGCTGGACGCGACTCACACGCCGGTCTTCTACCAGGTCGAGGGCCTGGTCGTGGACGAGGGCATCACGCTCGCGCACCTGAAGGGCACCCTCGACCACTTCGTCGTCTCGATGTTCGGCGAGGGACTCGAGGCCCGGCTGCGGCCGAACTTCTTCCCGTTCACCGAGCCGTCGGCCGAGGTGGACCTCAAGTGCTTCGTCTGCCGCGGCGCGTCCGTCGGCAACCCGGACCGTCCGTGCCGCACCTGTGGCAGCGAGGGCTGGATCGAGTGGGGCGGCTGCGGCGTGGTGAACCCGCGCGTCCTGCAGGCCTGCGGTATCGACACCGACCGGTACTCGGGCTTCGCCTTCGGCATGGGCCTGGAGCGGACGCTGATGTTCCGCAACGGCGTCGAGGACATGCGGGACATGGTCGAGGGTGACGTGCGGTTCAGCCGCCAGTTCGGGATGGAGATCTGATGCGGGTCCCACTGTCATGGCTTCGTGAGTACGTCGACCTCCCGGCCGGCGTGACCGGTCGCGACGTCGCGGAGAAGCTGATCCGCGCCGGCCTCGAGGTGGAGACCGTCGAGGAGTCGGACCTGACCGGCCCGCTGGTGGTCGGCAAGGTGCTCACCTACGAGAACGAGCCGCAGAAGAACGGCAAGACCATCCGCTGGTGCTCGCTCGACATCGGCAAGGACGAGCCGCAGTGGGTCGTCTGCGGCGCCGACAACTTCGAGGTCGGCGACCTGGTCGTCGTCGTGCTGCCGGGCGCGGTGCTGCCGGGTGGGTTCGCCATCTCCGCACGGAAGACCTACGGGCACGTCTCCAACGGGATGATCTGCTCCAGCTCGGAGCTTGGTCTCGGCGACGACGGCTCGCACGGCATCGTCGTACTGGAGCCGGGTGAGGCTCGGCCGGGTGACGACGCGATCGAGTTACTCGCGCTGCACGACGACGTACTCGACATCGCGGTCACGCCGGATCGTGGCTACTGCCTGTCCATCCGTGGGGTCGCGCGGGAGGCATCGACGGCGTACGGCGTACCACTCAAGGACCCGGCCGACCTGGAGCTGGACGGGGACCAGAAGGATGGTTACCCGGTCCGGATCGAGGACGAGCACGGGTGCGATGTCTTCGTCACCCGGACCGTGACCGGGATCAACCCGGACGCGACGTCGCCGCGCTGGATGCAGAAGCGCCTGCTCGCCTCGGGGATGCGGCCGATCTCGATCGCGGTCGACATCACCAACTACGTGATGCTCGAGCTGGGCAACCCGATCCACGGCTACGACAAGAACCTGCTGTCCGGCGAGATCGTGGTACGGCGCGCGCAGCCGGGGGAGAAGCTGGTCACGCTCGACGACCAGACCCGCGAGCTCGACCCCGAGGACCTGCTGATCACCGACGGGTCCGGTCCGATCGGCCTGGCCGGTGTGATGGGCGGTGCGACCACCGAGCTGTCGCCGACCACGCGCGACGTGGTGATCGAGGCGGCGCACTTCGACCCGATCGTGATCGCGCGGACCTCGCGGCGGCACAAGCTGTCCACCGAGGGTTCGAAGCGCTGGGAGCGGACCGTCGACCCGAGTCTGCCGCGGTACGCCGCGCAGCGGGTGGCGAACCTGCTCCGCGACCTGGCCGGCGGCACGATCGAGCCGGCCGAGACGTACGTCGATGTGCACAAGCTGCCGGAGCCGGTGACGTTCCGGGCCGACCACGCGGCGCGTGTCGCCGGTGCGCCGATCTCGATCGAGGAGACGGTTCGTCATCTCGAGTCGGTCGGCTGCAAGGTCGAGCCGGCTGCCGCAGGCGCGACCCCGGCTCCGCTGGCTGCGGGCGTTCACGCGCCGGCCCTCGTCGTCCAGGCCCGCCCGGGCGCGACCGGCGCCGGCGGCCCCGCCCAGCCGGGCTCGGCTGGAGTTGGTGGCGGCGCGGCACTCGGAGGCGAGCACACGGCGCAGGGCGTCGCGGCTTTGGCCGGGGACGACCTGCTGAGCGTGACGCCGCCGTCGTGGCGGCCGGATCTGCGGGACCCCAACGACTTCGCCGAAGAGGTCATCCGGCTGTTCGGTTACGACAACGTGCCGTCGATCCTGCCGCCCGCGCCGGGTGGTCAGGGCCTGACCGTGTCGCAGACTCGTCGCCGCCGGATCGCGACCGCGCTGGTCGGGGCCGGCCTGACTGAGGTCGTCTCGTACCCGTTCACCGGTGTCGCCGACTTCGACGCGATGGGCCTGCCCGCCGACGACCCACGCCGTACGACGGTCAAACTGGTCAACCCGCTGTCCGATGAAGAGCCGTCGATGCAGACCACCCTGCTCGCGACGCTGCTGCGGACCGCCGAGCGCAACGTCGGCCGCGGCAACACCGACCTGGCCATCTTCCAGACCGGCCTGGTCTTCCTGCCGAAGCGGGAGTCCAAGCCCGCGCCGCTGCCGTCCGTCGCACAGCGCCCGAGCGACGCCGAGATCCAGTCGCTGTACGACGCCCTGCCCGACCAGCCGCTGCACCTCGGTGCGGTGCTGACCGGCGCGCGGACGCCGACCGGCTGGTGGGGCAAGGGTCAGCCGGCCTCCTGGTCGGATGCTGTCCAGATCGCCCGGACGGTGGCGAACGCGGTTGGCGTCGAGCCGATACTGCGCAACGTCGAGCTGGCGCCGTGGCACCCGGGCCGGTGTGCGGAGTTCTCGGTCGACGGCAAGGTGGTCGGCCACGCCGGTGAGCTGCATCCGAAGGTGTGCCAGGCGTTCGGGCTGCCCGCGCGTTCCGGCGCGATCGAGCTCGACCTGGACGCGTTGATCGCGGCCGGTCCGTCGTCGATCGCGGCCCAGCCGTTCTCGTCGTACCCGGTGGCCAAGGAGGACGTGGCCCTGATCGTCCCGGCCGACGTGGCGGCGGCGGAGGTCGAGGCGGCGCTGGTCGAGGGGGCGGGCGAGTTGCTGGAGTCGATCCGGCTGTTCGACCTCTACACCGGCGAGCAGATCGGCGAAGGCAAGAAGTCGCTCGCGTTCGCGCTCCGCTTCCGGGCGCCCGACCGCACCTTGAAGGAGAACGAGGTGGCCGACGTACGGCAGGCCGCGGTCCAGGTCGCCGTCGACCGCTTCGGCGCCGTCCAACGGGTCGGCTGACGCCATGACCGGCAAGGGGGTGCGCTTGCCGAGCGGCGACACGCCTCGCGACGACCGGCGAGCCACCTCGCCGCGCGCCCTGCACCGGTGGGTCTGATGGGACACTCGAGAGTCGCGGTGGCCGCGCCGAACGCCGCGGCCGCGGACGCGGGCGTCCGGGTGGCGGCCGAGGGTGGGAATGCGGTGGACGCCGCGATCGCGGCCACCCTGGTGACGATGGTGAACGAGATCGGCGTGGTGTCGCCGGCCTCGGGCGGCTTCGTCACGCTGCAGGTCGCCGGCGGCGAAGCAGTCACCATCGACGGCTGGGTGGAGATGCCCGGCCGGGGCCTGTCGGCGGACCGGTTCGGCCGCGGGGTCTGGGACGTCACGACCGACTACGGCGGCGGTACGACGACCACGGTCGGCCACGGGTCGGTCGCTACTCCCGGCGGGATGAAGGCGCTCGACCTGGCGCACCGCCGGTCCGGGAAAGCACCGTGGCACGAGGTCGTCCAGCCCGCGATCGACATCGCCCGGCAGGGCTTCCCGCTGAGCCGGACTTCGGGCTACTACCTCGGCTACACCCACGAGATCATCTTCGGCTGGCACCAGCCGAGTCATCGGGTCGTGCACGCGGACGACGGCGCGGTGATCAAGGCCGGCAGTACGGTCGTCATCCCCGAGCTGGCCGAGGCGCTCGAGTTGATCGCCCGCGACGGCGCCGAGACGATGTACACCGGTGAGCTCGCCCAGCTGCTCATCCGCGACATGGCCGAGAACGACGGCATCCTCACCGCGGCGGACCTCGCCGCGTACGAGGCCGTCGTACGCCCGGCGCTGATCGTCCGGCAGAACGGCTGGCGCCTGGCGACCAACCCGCCGCCCGCGGTCGGGGGAGTCGCGGTGGCCGCGATGCTCGCACTGCTGGACGGCGTACCGGCGGACGGCAGCTGGACGCAGTCCGAGCTCGAGCGCCTGATCGACGTGCAGCACGCCGTCCTCGGAGCGCGGCTGGCCGAGCTGGACGAGGAGGACGTGCGGCAGCTGGAGGCCAAGAAGCTGCTCGATCTCGCGGCGTCCGGTGATCTGCGCGCGTTGACCTCACCGAGTACGGCGACGGTCTCGGTGGTGGACGACGAGGGCGACGCGTGCGCGATCACGGTGTCGTCCGGCTACGGCTCGGGTGTGCTGACCCCGGGCACGGGGATCTGGCTGAACAACGCGCTCGGCGAGCAGGAGTTGCTGCACGGCGGGCCACACAGCCTGGCGCCGGGGACGCGGCTGACCTCGAACATGGCGCCGAGTGTCGCGCGCCGGGAACGTGACGGCGCGGTGCTCGCGATCAGCTCGCCCGGTTCGGACCGGATCCCGACCGCGCTGGCGCAGGTCTACGCGCTCTACACGCATGGCGGGCTGCCCCTGGCCGAGGCGGTCGAGCACCCGCGGCTGCACGTCCGGGTCCGGCAGGATGTGGTGGTCGACTACGAGGACGAGCTGCCGGTGTCCGGCTCGACCGCGTTGCCGACCCGGCCGATGCCGCCGCACTCCATGTACTTCGGCGGCGTCGCGGCCGCGTTCTGGGATCCGGCCGACGGCCTGCTCGCGGTCGGCGACCCACGGCGTACCGGTGCGGTCGCGATCTCGCCGCCACTGTGATCGTGCCAACCGGCCCACTGCGTCGTTAGTAGGGTCAATGCTTTCGACAACCTGAACTGGAAGGTCTGCAGTCATGCGGGACACGGACCCCGAGCTCTCTGTCGTCGTACCGATGTACGACGAGGAGGAGGTGCTGCCGATCTTCTTCGAGCGGATGCATCCGTTGCTGGATGGGTTGGGGATCGGCTACGAGTTGTTGGTCGTCGACGATGGGAGTCGGGATCGGACGGCGGCGTTGTTGTTGGAGGCGGCCAGGGTTTGGCCGCAGTTGCGGGTGGTGCGGCTGTTGCGGAACAGCGGTCATCAGGCGGCGCAGTCGGCGGGGTTCCGGCGGGCGCGGGGTGAGTTTGTGGTGACGATTGATGCTGATTTGCAGGATCCGCCGGAGGTGATCGGGGCGTTCCTGGAGGCGGTGCGGGGTGGGGATGTCGATGTGGTGTACGGGGTGCGGTCGGATCGGTCGAGTGATTCGTGGGCGAAGCGGACGACGG
>NZ_JBEZZH010000004.1:0-710688 GCF_040639075.1 Kribbella sp. NPDC023972
GTGGTGAAATGCGTTTGCTTGGCAGCTCGCACTTCACCCGGAGGTCTTCGCCTTGTCAGCCCGCCACGCCGTCACCAACCTCCGTGGTCAGTACACCAGTGGCCACGAAAGCGAGTGTCGGCAGACGGTCGTTGGCCGACATCCGGAGGGGCGCATGGATGATTCACGCACCGCGGCCGTCGTTACAGAGAATTACCTGACGGGTGGGCGGAGCTCCAGTACCACACGGCCGGGTCGGCTGCGGCGGGTTCAGCCTGGTCGGCATCCCCATCAGCAGTGGATGGCCAGTAGGCCGGGTCAGACGGCGCCTGTTCGCGCCGCAGTGAGCAACATGACGTAATGCATCGTGAAGCTGCCCCCAGTAATGCCGCTACCAGTTGATCTGCCCTGCACTGGACCCAGAGCTGTCGACCAAGGCGCGGGGCAAGATCGTGCGGGCGATCGCCGCCGGCACCCATGGCGGCTCGCCTGACCTGACCAGTTTCGACTACGGAACAGCGTTTGGCCATTAGCCCGCTGCCGGGACCACTTCATAGATTGCACCGGATGAGCGATGTCGGAGTCTCGTCGCCCGATCGGAATCGGGTGCCTGAGCACCCCCTGGCAGGATATTTACGGCTGCGATCGGCAGTACAGCAACCGCCACCACCACGAGCATCCAAAGTACCGAATACCGACCCGATCTAGGCATAAACAGTCGCCCACGTGTCTCGCGGTGACTCTTCGAGGGCGGTGACTCCGGTCACCGCCCTTCTGATTTCCCGGTCGACCTACGCTGGGCGGGTGAGCGTGATGCAGCGGGTGGATCTGGGTGAGGTGGAGTACAAGGTCGCGGCCAAGGAGATGCGCGACTGGGTGGAGGAGCGGATTGAGGGGACGGCCGAGGATCGGTTGTTCATGTTGAGTCATCCGCCGGTGATCACGTACGGGCCGCGGACGGTGGTGGAGGATCTGCCGGCTGAGGCGGCGAGCATTCCGGCCGTGGCGGTGGATCGGGGTGGGTTCGCGACGTACCACGGGCCGGGGCAGCTGGTCGGGTATCTCGTGATTGACCTGAAGCGGCGCGGCCCGGTGGACATCGTGCGCTGGATGGAGAACGGGCTGATCGAGGCGCTCGGGTCGCTCGGGTTCCCGCTGGTACGGCGGGACACGCCGAAGGGTGCGAGCAGCCTGGTCGGGGTGTGGACCGAGGACGGGCGCAAGCTGTGCTCGATCGGGATGCGGATCCGGCGGGGCGTGACCAGCCACGGGTTCTCGGTGAACGTCGACCCGGACATGAGCGTGTTTCACATGTTCACGAGTTGTGGGCTGCACGACGTCACGATGGTCTCGCTGGCCGAGCTCGCGACCGAGCGAGGGATCCCGGCTCCCACCGACGCGGCGGTGCGCGACGCGATCGCCCACTCCCTGGGCGCCGCCTGATCCCGGTAGCCTGCGGAAATGAGTCAGGAGGACGAGGACGGCCGGTACGACGCGCCGCCACTGCCACCGCTGCTGATCCTCGGAGTCGTCGGGCTGTTGTGCGGGTTCGCGACGATCGCGCTGGTGTGGCTGAGCGAGCGCGGCTGCGAGCGGTTCCGTGACACCGCGAACTGTGGCGTCCTGGGCCTCCCGCTGCTGGTGCTGATCGTGGTGGTCACTATCGTGCTGGGCGGGCTCGCGCTGAGCCGGCTGGCGATGCCGCACCCACGGCTGGTGGCGTTCCTCGGCGTTGCCTTCATGCTGATCCTCGTCCTCGCCTTCCTCACCGAGAACCTGTCGTCGCCGTGGACGCTGGCCGTCGTACCGGTGCTGACCGCGATCACCTTCCTCGTCGCCAACCTCGTCGCCGGACTGCTGGAGCGTGCCGATGCCTGACCTGCCCGTCTACGACTGCCCACGTACGCCGGTCGCACCCAACCTGGACGGGACCCTGACCGACCCGGCCTGGAACGTCGCGCCGTGGACGACTCCGTTCGTCGACATCACCGGCGACGGCCCGATCCCGCGCTTCCGGACCCGGGCGAAGCTGATGTACGACGACGAGTTCCTCTACGTCGGCGGGTTGCTCGAGGAACCGCACGTCTGGTCCACGATGCGGGAGAAGAACACCAAGCTGTTCGAGGAGAACAACTTCGAGCTGTTCCTCGACCCGGACGGCGACGGGCTGAACTACTACGAGTTCGAGATCAACCCGCTCGGCACCATTTGGGAGCTGACCCTGCCGAAGCCGTACGTCGACGGCGGCGTACCGGTGGACCCGACCAACCTGCCCGGCCTTCGGACCGCGGTCCACGTCGACGGCACGCTGAACGACCCGTCCGACACGGACACCGGCTGGTCGGTGGAAGTCGCCGTACCGTGGGCGGAGCTGGCGCGATACAACCAAGGCAGCGCAGCCGACGAGGGCCGGGCCACGCCGCCCCGCCCCGGTGACGAGTGGCGGATGAACCTGATGCGGTGCGAGTGGCCGCACGAGGTGGTCGACGGCGAGTACGTGAAGGGGACCGAGTTGAGCTTCTGGGTCTGGTCGCCGCAGTACGTCGCCGACATGCACCGCCCGGACCGGTGGGGCATCCTGCGGTTCTAGGGCCCGGTGACAGGCTGTGAACCCGCCGGGGTGAGAATGAGGCAGTGGACTTCGAGGGGTACGGCGATCTGGACGGCCTCGAGGGTGACCACATCGTCAGCGCGATCGAGCGCGCCTGTGAAAGCGACCTGAGGACCGCACTGCGGCTCGTGGCGGAGTACTCCGAACACTGGTGGTCGCACGGGCTGCAGGACGAGGCCGCGGCAGCTGCGGAACGAGTGCTCAGCATGCTGGGGAGGACCGTACCGGTCGGGCTGGACGAGGAGTATCTGCTGGCAGTGCTCCACGGAGCGGGGTCCGCTGAGCAGGAGCAGGTGGAGCTCGCTCAGCAGATCGTCCTCACCACGACAGGCCCGTTCCGGTACTCGGTGACCGTGCTGCTGTGGTCGCTGGTGTTCGGTCCGTTCGAGTCATCCTCGGTGGTGGAGGAGGTACTGGCGCGGAACGAGAATGGCGACGCCTGGACCAGGGCCGCGGTCGAGTTGTGCCGAGGCTACCCAGGCCTGACCTCCGCGACCCCGGGTGAGGCAGTGCAGGCACTCCGGACGGCGCTGGGACGCTTCCGGATGCTCGACGACCGCTGGGGGATGTTCCTGGCGCTGACAGCGCTCCGAGAGCTCGTCGACGAGCCCCTCGAGATCATCAGCCAGGCCTTGGAACTTGCGGAGAAGCTCCGGGCCGACGACGAGTCCGGTCTACTCCTGTGCCAGCGCGGCGAGCTCTACCGCCGCCAGGGCGACCTGGACGCGGCCGGCGAGGACTTCAGCTGGGCGCTGGCTCTCGCTGAGCACGCCGACCTGCCGGAAACCGCTGCCGCCGCCCACATCGGCCTGGCCCGGGTCGCCCGCTCCGGTGGCGACCTGCTGACCGCCAGGGAGCACCTGGCCATCGTGCTGTCCCGCGACTCCGAAGCTCTGGAGGACGCCCGGTACGAGGCCCTGCACGAGCTGAACCTGCTGATCAACTCCGAAGCCTCCGCATAGTGCCCCGGCACACCTCGGTGTAGGGCCACGAAACACCTGTGGCAGTGCCCACAGATGGCGGGTCTCGCCGGACTTGCGGATGGCTGGTTAGAGTCGAGGTCGAACCAGCCCCGACACTGCAACGGAGCAGCCGGATGGACAAGACGTACGACTCGCCGCGGGCCGCGGTCGACGACATCGGCGACGGCGCGAGCCTCGCGGTCGGCGGCTTCGGGCTGTGCGGTAACCCGATGGAGCTGATCAGAGCCCTGCACGACAAGGGGGTGACCGGGCTGAGCGTGGTGTCGAACAACTGCGGCGTCGACGACTGGGGCCTGGGCATCCTGCTCGCGGACAAGCGGATCGCCAAGATGACGTCGTCGTACGTCGGGGAGAACAAGGAGTTCGCCCGGCAGTTCCTGTCCGGTGAGCTCGAGGTCGAGCTGACCCCGCAGGGCACGCTGGCCGAGAAGCTGCGGGCCGGCGGTTGCGGGATCGCCGCCTTCTTCACCCTGGCCGGTGTCGGCACCCAGGTCGCCGAGGGCGGGCTGCCGCAGAAGTACCACACCGACGGCACCGTGGCCAAGGCGTCGCAGCCGAAGGAGACGCGGGAGATCAACGGCACCACGTACGTGCTGGAGGAGTCGATCACCACCGATTTCGGGCTGGTGCACGCGCTCAAGGGCGACACGCACGGCAACCTGGTGTTCGACCGGAGCGCGCGGAACTTCAACCCCCTGGCCGCGATGGCCGGCCGGATCACCGTCGCGCAGGTCGAGGAGCTGGTCCAGCCTGGTGAGCTGGACCCGGACGAGATCCACCTGCCCGGTGTCTACGTCCAGCGCGTTGTTGCTGTTGGCAAGGACATCGAGAAGCGGATCGAGAAGCGCACGGTCCAACCCCGCGAGGCCTACGAGGCCCAGCGCGAGAAGCTGGAGGCCTGAGATGCCACTCACCCGTGAGCAGATGGCCGCCCGGGCCGCCGCGGAGCTGGAGGACGGCTCGTACGTGAACCTCGGTATCGGCCTGCCGACGCTGGTGCCGAACTACATCCCGGACGGCGTCACCGTCGTCCTGCAGAGCGAGAACGGCATCCTCGGCGTCGGCCCGTACCCGGTCGAGGGCGAGGAGGACCCGGACCTGATCAACGCCGGCAAGGAGACGGTCACGACGATGCCGGGGGCATCGTTCTTCGACTCGGCGCTGTCGTTCGGGATGATCCGCGGCGGCGCGATCGACGCGGCCATCCTCGGCGCCATGCAGGTGTCGGCCAGGGGTGACCTGTCGAACTGGATGATCCCGGGCAAGATGGTCAAGGGCATGGGCGGCGCGATGGACCTGGTGCACGGCGCCAAGTTGGTGATCGTGCTGATGGAGCACGTGGCCAAGGACGGCTCGCACAAGATCCTCGAGGAGTGCGACCTGCCGTACACCGGCCGGGGCGTGGTCAACCGGATCATCACCGACCTGGCCGTCCTGGACGTCACCGAGGACGGCCTGGAACTGGTCGAGCTCGCCGACGGCGTCACCTTCGACGAGCTCCAGTCCAAGACGGGCGCCCCGATCAAGCAGTAGCTCAGGCAATGCGCCGTACGTCGGGATGCCGGGCCGAGTCGCCGTCGAACAGGCGGCTCGGCCGGTCACGCAGGTGCTGGTCGAAGAACGCGGGGATGTAGCTTCGCAGCGAGCGCAGGATCCGGTCGGCGTCGACCGTGCCGACCGTGTTCGCGACCAGCTCCGGCGGCACGGTGAAGAACCGCTGGAACCACGGGATCAGCGCCTGGTGGTCGATGAAGGTGTAGTGCCGCCCGTCCGGGACGTTCAGATCTCGCTTCCAGCCGGTCGAGTGGTCCCAGAACAGACCCCACGACGGTTCGGTCCGGTGCGTCTGGGGTGCGCCGTTCGGACCGGTGCCGCCGGCTCCCATCAGCAGGAACGGACGGTCGGTGCCGTGTGCCACAGTCGGGCACTGTCCCGGGTCGGGGTAGCCGTAGGCAAGGGTTCCGTCCATGTCGATCCCGGCCTTGACCCGGCGGTCGACGTCCATCACGTCGGCCGAGGTGATGCCACCGGCTGAGTGACCGAACGCGCCGATCCGGTGCAGGTCGAGAAGGTCGCCGACGTGGGATGGCAGGCGACGGCCTTCGGCGTCCGGGTTCTCACCGCGCGCGAGCCTGGTGAGTGCGTCGAGGACGAACCGGACATCCGTGACCCTGGTGCTCCTCGCCATCAAGGCGTACGAGCCCGACGCCAACGTCTGCGCCTCGAGCCGCCCGCCCGGGAACTCCACACCGGCCACCTCGAACGTGTGGTCCACCGTCACGACGACGTACCCACGGCTGGCCAGCTCGGCGACCATGATCGTCGCGAGCCCTCGTGGTACGCCGAAGCCGGGTGAGAACACCACGATCGGCCGGCGGCCCCAACTCCGGCTGACAGGCGCGAGAGTGGTGGCGTGAGCTCGGGCGCCAACCCAGTCGACCGCGTCCACCGGCTGCTGAAGTGCCGCGGCGGCTCCTTCGGCGTAGAGCCTGGCGGTCAGCGGCGGGAGGTACGGCGCGGGCGGGCCGGCTGCGTTCCGGGCCGGGTACCAGATGCTGATCATCAACTCCCGCGGCCGCCCCGGAACGTACGGGTCGTCCCGGCCGTGGTCGACGAGATGAAGCTCGGTGGTGCCGACGGGGAAAGGGCCGGTGGGCCGGGGGAAACGCAGCGGCACAGGTGTACGTCGCTTCGCAGCGCCGGCCGAGCTTGGCCGGGCAGCGCTGACCAAGGTGGGCTGGGCGGCGGGACCTGTGGCCAGGGCGGCGGGGCCGGTGAATGGGCCGAGCAGGGCGGCTCCGGTGGCGCCGATGAGCAGTCGTCGAGTGAGCATGCTCCAACCCTCGTCTGCCGGACCGTTGCCGCGCTTCTGCCGATCGACAGCGTCGGCTACTGACGATCGGCAGGTCGCCGAAACCCTGGCGCTGGTCGCCGACTCGGCTTAATGTTCGGGGCCACGCCCGCGCCGGACAGCGTCGGGTGTATCCGCCAAAGCTCAGGAGTCCGCCAATGCTGCTCAGCTTGTCCCGGCGACCACGCCGGACCACCACGGTCGCCACAGCGGCCGCAGTTCTCGCCACAATCGCCCTCAGCCCGCTCACCTCCACGGCGGCGCCGCCAACCCAGCCCCAGCCGACCGAGAACCGGCCGTTCGTCTCGGGTGCACAGACGACGGCCGTCTACGAGTACGACAACGCCATCCGCGAACGGGTCTCCGTCGAGGTGCCGGTCGACGCCGACGACAACGGCGTCCACGACCGGGTGATGGTCGACATCATCCGCCCGGGCGAGGCCGCGCAGGCCGGAGTCGACGTACCGGTCATCATCCAGGCGTCGCCGTACTACGCCTCGAACCCGGCGAGCTACTTCGACGCCAACGGCACCCGCAAGGTGTTCAACACCTGGCTGGACAACTACTTCGTGCCACGCGGCTACGCCGTGGCCTTCGTGGACCTGATCGGCACCTTCCGCTCCTCCGGCTGTGACGACGTCGGCGGCGACTACGAGGTGGCCGGCGGCAAGGCGGTCATCGACTGGCTGAACGGCCGGGCCAACGGCTTCACGCCCGCCGGGGCGCCGGTGACGGCGGACTGGTCCACCGGCAAGGCCGGCATGATCGGCGTCTCCTGGAACGGCACCATCGCCAACTCGGTCGCCAGCACGGGCGTGGAGGGCCTCGAGACCATCGTGCCGATCGCGGCCATCTCGAGCTGGTACGACTACACCCGCAGCTACGGCGTTCCGTTCTGGGGCAAGTACGTCGGCTTCCTGCACGACTACGTCAGCAACGACGTCAGCCCGCGATGCCCGGAACTGACCAGGGAACTGGAGAACGCGTCCGACTCGGCGACCGGCAGCTACAGCTCGTGGTGGGATCCGCGCAACTACCGCCTCGACGCCGCGAACGTGAAGTCCAGCGTGTACGTCGTCCACGGCCTGAACGACGAGAACGTCAAGACGCGGCACTTCGGCGAGTGGTGGGACGAGCTCGCGAAGAACGGCGTACCGCGCAAGATCTTCCTGCACCAGGACGTCCACATCGACTCTTTCAGCTACCGCGACACGTGGGTGCAGCGGTTGCACCCCTGGTTCGACCACTGGCTGCAGGGCCTCGACAACGGCGTGATGGACACCCCCATGGCGACGATCCAGCGGGAGAACGGCACCTTCACGACCGAGGCGACGTGGCCGGCCGCGGGCGCCCAGCAGACGAAGCTGTCGCTGGCCGCGCCGGCCGGGCGGACCGCCGGGACGCTGACCACGGACGCGGTGGCCAGCTCGGGCACCGTCAACTTCGCCGACCGGAAGGACTCCGACGACGACTACGTGCTCGACCCGACAACGCTGCGATCCGACCGGACCGTGTTCCTGACCAACGAGCTGACCAGCGCGGTGCGACTGTCCGGCACCGGCACGGTCAAGGTCCGTGTCCAGTCGTCCGCGCCGTCCGCGGCGATCAAGGCCCGTCTGGTCGACTACGGTCCGGCCACGCGCTACACGTCGTACGTCAACAAGCCGACGTCGACGTGCTGGGGTGACGGGAACGCGACCGACACCGGTTGCTACGCCGACACCGGGATCGCGACGGCAACGTCCGACCTCAACGTGGTGGCCCGCACGATGGCGAGCATCGGCCACTACCGTTCGCTGACCGAGCTGGAGCCGTTGCGGCGCGGTGTCTGGTACGACCTGACCTTCGAGCTCAACGCCGACGACGCGGTGTTTGCCGCCGGGCATCGGATCGGGCTCGTACTGACGGTCGAGCCAGGTAACCCGGACGACACCGTCGAACGTAGAGCACTGACGATCGACCCGGCCGGGTCGTCGCTCACCCTGCCGCTGACCGGTACGACGGCCTCGTTGCGCAGCCCCGGACCGGCCGAGACGGTGACCGCGCGGCAGAAGGCGCATCCTGAGCCGGAGAAGGACCCGGCCGAGCTGATCCGCCAGTTCGTCGAGACGTCGCGGTAGCAGCCCGACGGCCAGGCAGGCACCCGTCCTGCCTGGCCGTCGCCGATCTCGGCGAAGATGGTGGCATGGAACTGGACGTGTTCGTGATCGGCGGCGCGGGGATCGACACGATCGTGCGGGTGCCGGAGTTGCCGCTGCCCCCCGTGGAGACGATCTTGGTCGAGCCTGTCGAGTCGTACGTCGCTCACACGGGACACGGCGTCACGCTCGGGTGTCACCTGCTCGGGCTGCGGACCGGGCTGGCGGATGTGATCGGTGACGACGCCGAGGGTGACCGGATCCGCCGTCTGTACGACGAACTCCGCCTACCGCTACACGTCGCGATCCACCCGAACGGCACCCGACGGGCGGTCAACCTGGTCACCCCCGACGGGCGACGGCTTTCCTTGTTCGACGGACGCGACCACACCGGTCTGCAGGTCGACCCGGACCTCTGGCGAACGAACGTCGTACGGGCGCGGCATGTCCACGTGTCGATCGTGGACTTCGCACGGCACGCACTGCCCGAAGCGCTCGCCGCCGACTGCACGGTCTCCACGGACCTGCAGGACTGGGACGGCCGGAACGACCACCACAAGGATTTCGCGACTGCCGCCGACATCGTGTTCGTCTCCACCAGCGCGCTGCCGGACGACGCCGTCGACTGGATCTTCGCCAACGGCCGGGCCGAGGTCGTGGTCGCGATGGCCGGCGCCGACGGCAGCTACCTGCACCTCAGGAACCAACCCCCACAACACATTCCGGCCGTCAAGCTCCCCGACCGGCCAGTTGTCGACAGCAACGGCGCCGGCGATGCCTACGTCTCGGCCTTCCTGGCCCGGAGGCTGGACGGCGTCAGCTGGTACGACGCCGCCCGCGCCGGATCGATCGCGGGTGCCTGGGCCTGCGGCTCCCCCGGGACGCACACGGAGCTGATCACCGCCGAGGAGCTGGCTGTTCGAAGTAGAACGCTCGGATGAAACAGTCCCTCGGCTGATTGACGGCGAACATCACGCACTCGACCACGGAGTCGGCGGTCAGATCGGAGCCGGCGACACGCGGCCCGTCCTGGACGAAATCCGGCGGGAACAGCGAGATCACCCGGATCCCGTCCGGACGCAGCCGTTCCGACAGGATTTCGGCGTACCCGGCCTGCGCGTGCTTGGCCGCGTAGAACGCCGGATGCGCGTCCGACCGGTGGTGACCGACTTCCCCGGCGGCCGAGATCAGGTTCACGATGTCGGGTCGGTTGGATGCCCTGAGCAACGGTAAGAGACGTTCGGTCAGCAGTACCGTCCCGGTCACGCCGCCCGCGATCGTGTCCACGACATCGGCCGGCGACGGGGAACCGGCCAGGTACCGCGCGCCACTGTTCACGAGGACGTCGAGACGGTCGACAGCCAATCGCTCGATGGACCCAGGGTCCGCGAGGTCGAGTACGGCGGGTGTCGCGGTGCCGCCGGACGCCTCGATCTGCGCGACGGTCTCCTCGGCCGCAGCCTGGGTCCGGGCGGTGGCGAGCACGTGGGCGCCGCGAGCCGCGAAGGCGAACGCGAGTTTGCGGCCGGTGTCGCGGCCGGCTCCGGTGACGAGGACGTGTGCTCCGGTCAGGGTCATGGCCGGATGCAAGCACTTCAAGCCGAGTTGAAGTCAACCGCGGGCCATCGGGGGGTGGAGGGTGGTGGCGGGTCCGCGGCGAAAGAGCTGGGCGGGGCGGCCGCCGTCGCGGGTGGTGGTGGCGCCGACCGGCTCGACGAAGTCCGCGGTCTTGGTGACCTTGCGATGGAAGTTGCGCGGGTCGAGCGGCGTACCCCAGACCGCCTCGTACACACCGCGCAGCTCCGAGATGGTGAACTCGGGCGGGCAGAACGCGGCCGCGAGCGGTGAGTACTCGAGCTTGGCCCGCGCCCGCTCGACGCTGTCGGACAGGATCCGGTGGTGGTCGAAGGCCAGCCGGTCCGGGTCGCCGAGCACCTCACCGGCGTCGACCCAGCTGGCCGATGCCGCATCCGTCCCCGCGACCGGGGCGGGCAGATCCGGGACCAGCGCCAGGTAGGCCACGCTGACGACCCGGCCCCGCGGGTCGCGATCCGGAGCGCCGTACGTCGCGACCTGCTCGAGGTGGATCCGGTCCGCGGACAGGCCCGTCTCCTCGGCGAGCTCGCGACGGGCGGTCTGCTCGAGGTCCTCGTCCGGCCGGACGAATCCGCCCGGCAACGCCCAGCGGCCGCGGTACGGAGCGATCCCCCGGCGGATCAGCAGCACCTGCAGCGTGCCGTCGCGGACGGTCAGGATGATCAGGTCGGTAGCCAGGCCGAGCGGTACGAAGTCCATGCAGACCACTCTAATCGTCATCTTGACGAAAAGTCATCCAACCCTTATCGTCAAAGTGACGACAACGAGGAGAGTCCGATGGCAGACATCACCCGGTTCCGCTTCATCAGCCACCTGCGGGCCAACCCGACCACTCACGTGCGGCATCTGCGCAACGGCAAGCTCGTGCACGACGGCGCCGGCCAGGCGTTCTGGTTCCGCGCGCTGAACTCGTCGCTGAGCGAGATCCCGGTCGACGACCGCGAGCAGCCGCTGCTGTTCCACGGCCGGACGCAGGACTTCCAGGACGTGGCCGTGCAGGCGACCGTGACCTACCGGGTGACCGACCCGGGGCTGGCCGCGGCCCGGCTGGACTTCGGCATCGACCCCGACATCGGGCTGTGGCGGTCCACGCCGCTGGAGCAGCTCGGTGGACTGCTGACCGAGCTGGCACAGCAGACGGCGCTCGACCTGCTGGCCCGGATGAGCCTCACCGAGGCGCTGTCCGAAGGCATGACCGCGCTCCGCCAGGCGGTCGGCACCGGTCTGCGGGCGGATCAGCGGCTCACCGGACTCGGCATCGGCGTCGAGGACGTCCGCGTCGTCGCCGTACGGGCCGAGCGGGACGTGGAGAAGGCGCTGCAGACCCCCACCCGGGAGATGGTGCAGCAGGCCGCCGACAAGGCGACGTACGAGCGGCGCGCGATGGCGGTCGAGCGGGAGCGGTCGATCGCGGAGAACGAGCTGCAGAACCAGATCGAGCTGGCCCGGCGCGAGGAGCAGCTGGTCAACCAGCGCGGTCAGAACGAGCGGCGCCGGGCCACCGAGGCGGCCGCTGCCGGGCAGATCGAGACCCAGGCCGCCGCCGGTCGCAAGCGGGCGCTGAGCGAGGCCGAGGCGGATGCCAAGCGGGCGATCGGCGCGGCCGAGGCAGCCGTGGAGAAGGCGCTGCTGGACGCGTACGCCGAGCTGGACCAGGGGACGATCCTCGCGATGGCGATCAAGCAGGGCGCACTGCCGGAGATCGGGACGCTGAACCTGACGCCGGACCTGCTCACCCCGCTGCTGACGAAGCTGACCTCCGGGCAGCAGGCCTGAGTACGGCGGCCGGTGACTTCACATGAGCCTTCCACCCAGGGCGGTGATCGTGCACCGGGCGACCGAGCTCACCGAGCTGGTCGCCCGGCACGGCACCCGTCAGCAGGCCGGCTTCTTCCTCTCGGCGCGCGGCCGCGACTTGGCCGAGCTGGACGCTCGGCACCGGGCCCAGCAGGAGGCGCTGGCCGCGGTGTCCGCCGCGATCCCGCTGGACTGGCGGCGTGCGGTTGCCGAGCGCAACGACCTGGACCGGTTCGGGTTCGGCCCGGAGGACGTGGTGATCGCGGTCGGCCAGGACGGACTGGTCGCGAACGTGGCCAAGTACCTGGACGGGCAGCCGGTGATCGGAGTCGACCCGGAGCCCGGCCGCAATCCCGGCGTACTGGTAGCACACGAGCCCGCAGCGGTGGCCGGCCTGCTGCGATCCGAGCTGACTGCGGCTGCCGAACTGCGCACGATGGTGGCCGCGAGCACCGATGACGGCCAGCGTCTGCTCGCGCTCAACGAGGTGTACGTCGGCCATCGGACGCATCAGTCGGCGCGCTATCGACTGAGCACGCCCGATGCGCAGGAAGAACGCCAGTCGTCGTCGGGTCTGCTGGTAGGCACGGGAACCGGTTCGACCGGCTGGTGTCGCTCCGCCTGGCAGGAGCGGCACAGTCCGCTCACGTTGCCGACAGCAACCGAGTCGACACTCAGCTGGTTCGTCCGCGAGGCGTGGCCTTCGCCGACGACCGGCACGACCTGTACCGAAGGCATGCTGAAGGCGGACCAGCAGCTCACCGTCACCGCTGAATCCGACCTGGTGGTCTTCGGCGACGGCATCGAGTCCGACACGCTCGCCCTGAGCTGGGGTCAGCGCCTCGACGTCACCGTCGCCGAGACCCGCCTCCACCTGGTCAGGTGACCGCCCCAAGCTCTTATGGGCACCGGCGACGCGGGTCACAATCGAATGGTGGGCACCAATCTGCGTCTCGCCGACTTGCTCGCGGGTCTGTCCCTCGTGGCTGACCTGGGCTATGGACTGACCCCGGGCCACGCGATGCGCTCGTGCCGTGTCGGAGTGGCCCTCGCACGAGAGACCGGCCTGTCTGAGCATGAGGCCGCCGAAACCTTCTACACATCGCTGTTGTCCCACGTTGGATGTGCGGCGTTCTCCCATGAGATGTCCGCTGCGTTCGGCGATGAACTGAGAGCGAACCGGGCAGGCGCGAGAACGAACTTCGCGGATCCGAAGGACATCATCTTGTCGCTGATTCCGGAGTCCACACGCGGGATGCCGCTCCTGGAGCGGGGAAGAACCACAGCCTTCATCCTGGCCCGAGGCCGTGCGCTGGGACGGCGCTACGACTCGACGGTGTGTGAGATCGCCCGGGAAACCGCACGCCGGATCGATCTGACCGACGGGGTGCAGAGTGCCCTGTTCCAGGTGAAGGAGGCCTGGAACGGGCGCGGGTACCCACAGCGGCTCGAAGGGGACGAGATTCTCGCACCGGCCCGCGTTGCGCGGGTGGCGTCCGAAGCGACCCTCTTCTACGACATCGGGGGTGTCGAGCTCGCCGTACACGCGGTGTCGCGGCGCAGTGGTTCGCTTCTCGATCCCGCGATCGTCGCGGACTTCGTTTCGAACGCGGATGCGCTGCTGAGGGACGCCGACGCCGGGGATCCGCGGGCAGGGGTACTGGCGATGGAACCGGACCCTGTGGTGGAGAAGCCGGCAGGTGATATGCCGCTGGTAGCCGCCGCCTTCGGCGATCTGGTGGATCTGAAGACGCCGTTCACGCATGGCCACTCGAAAGAAGTCGCCAGACTGGCCAAGGCCGCGGCAGAGCGCCTTGGGTTCGATGCCGAAGCGACCCAGCGTCTGCATGTCGCCGCCTTGCTGCATGACGTCGGCAAGGTCGGGATCTCCGACCTGCTCTGGGAGCGACCTGGGCCGCTCACCGGTCCGGAGTGGGAGCAGATCCGCCTGCACGCCTACCACACCGAGCGGATCCTTGCGACGTCGCGAACTCTCGAGCCACTGGCTCGCATCGCCGGGATGCATCACGAGCGCCTCGACGGTTCCGGCTACCACCGTGGGTGCCGGACTCCTGAGATCGCGATCTCCGCACGCGTGCTGGCGGCCGCCGATGAGTACCAGGCGATGACTCAGCGGCGTCCTCATCGTGATGCCCTGGATCCGGAACATGCCGCCCAGGAGCTCCGGACTGCCGCCGACAGGGGCCGACTGGATCACGAGGCTGTCGCGGCGGTTCTCGAGGCTGCCGGACATCGAGTCCAGCGTCGGTGGGCAGCCCGACCGGCCGGACTCACCGACCGGGAGGTCGAGGTCCTTCGGCTGGTCGCGAGGGTGTGCTCGAACCGGGAGATCGCCGAGCAGTTGCACATCTCACCCCGAACGGCCGAGCACCACGTGCAGAACACCTACGCCAAGATCGGCGTGACCAGCCGCTCGGCCGCAGCGCTCTTCGCCTTGGAGCACGACCTGCTGCCCGCCAAGGAGTCTTGACCACTCTGCGGATCCGCCATCGGCCCGAGAATGGGTAGATCCTACCGATGCCGCGCGTACACCGGTCGCCAACCATGGATATGTGAGCGGGGTCCATGACTACTGACAGACCGGAGGCTTTGTCATGAGCAACAACAACGTGCATATCAGCATCAGCGAGCGCCAGACGTCTACCTTCCTCGGCATGGACAACCACATCCTGCTGCGGAAGGAACACACCGACGGTGTCGTCGGGGTCCTCGAAGTCTCCGTCCGGCCTGGCGCCGGCGCTCCACGGCATACCAACACCCGTGAGGCGTTGCTGTGGTACGGGATCGAAGGCGCGATCGTCCTGGAGACCGAAGACGGCCGCTCGACGCTGGGTCCGGGAGAAGCGATGTTCCTGCCCAAGGGACGCACGCATGCGTTCACCAACCTGTCGGATCGGCCCGCGCGCGCTCTGCTGGTCTGTTTCCCCGGCGGATTGGAGGAGTTCTTCCTCGAGCTCTCCGGCAGGCTGGCGACCGACGTCCCCGCCGGGCCTCCTGCCCCCGAGGAGGCCACAACTCTCGTCACCACGGCGGCGCGGTACGGCGTGATCGTTCAGTCGCCCGCCGCGGTGTAGGCGCGGTACGGCGGTTCCGCCCCCCGGAGGCGCGGCCAACCCGAGCCCAGCCGCACCTGAAAACTAGACCTCCCCTGTCGTGTCCCTGGAATCCCCCAGCGAGTATCAGGCGCCGTTGAGGGGGTCGTAGGCGGGGGCGAAGCGGAAGTAGTCCCAGTCGGTGAAGGTTCCGGGGACCTTGCCGAGGTTCTTGATCACCGTCTGGGTGCCGTTCGCGTGGCCGACGGCGTACAGGTAACCGGTGTCGGTGTCCTTGTCGATGCCGAGCACGATCGAGCCGGTCTTGCCACACGGGGCCGCGATGAGCTGCTCGAAGCCCTGCCAGCTCGAGGTGCGCACCGGCGTCACGATCGGCTTGAGCGGGCTCGTGGTGGGGATCTTGACCGTGTAGAGACCGCCGCCCCGGTTGTTGGCCAGGAAGGTGTCGTACGTCGGGGTCGCCGCGATCAGCGCGAACGACTTCATCGTGCTGAGGCCGGTGACGTACCCGGTGTTGCGGAGTCCCGTGCCGAGATCGGTCCAGCGCCCGAAGCGCCCGTACTGATCCTGCTGGTACAGCATCGTCCGGGTCGGCTTGCTGGTCGCCGACGCCTTGTACTGCGACTGGTGCAGGAACCGGCCGCCCCAGCCGTTGCCGATCCGGCGCATCACCGACGGGCCGACGAGCTTGCCGTCCGCGCCGATCGTGTACCGGTTCTCGTACAGGTAGCCGGCGCCGTACACGACCTTGCCGATCCGGGTCGTCCTGCCCGCGCCCGCGGGAACCGCGGTGAACGTGGTGGGCTGACCGACGTTGTACGGCGGTGTGTAGACGTTCGGCGTGGAGATCACCGGGCTGACGGTCGGTGGCGCGGTCGCGGTGATGACTCGGCTGTTGTGGCCCCAGTCCTGCGTGAACGAGCCGAGCCCGAGCGCGCATGCCGCACTCACGGCCGTCGGAGCTGTCGTGGCGGCTTGGGCGGGCTGCAGAGCCGGTCCGAGCGTCAGCACCAACGCCGCCGCGCCGACCGTGCCGATGGTCTTGCGAATCATCCAGTGTCCTTTCGTCTCGCATCACTCGATGCACGGGGAGCCGGAGAAGTTGCCGCGCGAAGTCTTTCCCTTGCTGTGCACAGGAAGTGACCGCTCGGATGAGATCTGTGCACAGAATGGGTCTTCACCTACCGCCCACAGGGGGAGACACGCATGCGCAGAACTCGGTTCCGGACCGGGATCACTCTTCTGGTCGCCGCGGCGATGGCACCACTGGCCGCACTGACCGCGACCGCCGGGCCCACCGCCGTACCGGCCAAGCCTTTCGTCCAGGGCACCGCCACCGTGCCGGCGTACGACTACGACAACGCCATCCACGAGCGGATCCAGGTCGACGTACCCAAGCTGGACGGAGACGCCAACGGGGTCACCGACCGGATCACGGTCGACGTGATCCGGCCGGGCGAGGCGGCTCAGGCCGGTATCGACGTCCCGGTGATCGTGCAGGCGTCGCCGTACTACGCGAGAGACAACAAGTCGTACTTCGATGCCAACGGCGTCCGGCAGGTGTTCGGCAGCTGGCTGGACAACTACTTCGTGCCGCGCGGGTACGCCGTCGCGTTCGTGGACATGCCCGGAACGTTCCGGTCGACCGGCTGCAGTGACGTCGGCGCGGACCTGGAGGTGCTCGGCACCAAGGCCGTGATCGACTGGCTGAACAACCGGGTGCCCGGCTACAACGCCGACGGCAGCCGGGCCCGGGCCGACTGGTCCACCGGTAAAGCCGGCATGATCGGCGTCTCCTGGAACGGCACCATCGCCAACTCGGTCGCGAGCACCGGCGTCCGCGGTCTGGAGACCATCGTCCCGATCGCCGCGATCTCCAGCTGGTACGACTACACCCGGAGCTTCGGCGTGCCCTTTTACGACGAGTACATGGGCTTCCTGCACGACTACGTCAGCAACGACGCGTCACCGCGCTGTGTGGAGCTGACGAACGAGATCGAGCAGGACTCCGACACCCGCACCGGCAGCTACAGCAGTTGGTGGGACCCGCGGAACTACAACCTGGACGCGCGCAACGTCCACAGCAGTGTGTACGTCGTCCACGGCCTCGGCGACGAGAACGTGAAGACGCGGCACTTCGGTGAGTGGTGGGACCAGCTGTCCCGCTACAACGTGCCGCGGAAGATCTTCCTGCACCAGGGCGTGCACCTGGACGGCTTCAGTTTCCGCGACGAGTGGGTGAACAAGCTGCACCCGTGGTTCGACTACTGGCTGCAGGGGCTGAAGAACGGCGTGATGCAGACCCCGCAGGCGACCATCCAGCGCGAGGACGGCACGTTCTTCGACGAGCCGCGCTGGCCGGCCGTCGGTGCCCGGCAGACGACATTGAAGCTGAGCAAGGCGGCCGGCGCCAAGACCGGAGGGCTGTCGATCGCGGCCGCGTCGAGTGCCCCGGTCAGTTTCACCGGTACGTCGGATCCGTCCGAGGACACCGTCGTACTCGACCCGACCACGGCGCGGCCGGATCGGGCGGTGTTCCTGAGCGACGAACTGGAGAGGGCGGTCCGGGTCACCGGCACCGGGAAGGTGTCGGTCCGGGTCAAGGTCGACAAGGTTGCCGCAGGCATCAAAGCCCGCTTGGTCGACTACGGTACGGCGAAGCGGTACGCCAACGTCACGAACGTCCCGGACACCAGGGTGTGCTGGGGTGACGGGAACGCGCTCGACACCGGGTGCTATGCCGAGACGCAGATCAACACGGCGGTGTCGGACACGTCAGTCGTGGTCCGGACGCTCGCCGACGTCGGCCACTACAAGTCCTTGTACGCCAAGGAATCCTTGCGGTCCGGCACGTGGTACGACCTGACCTTCGAACTGAACGCCGACGACGTGGTCTTCCCACCCGGCCACCGCCTCGGCCTGGTCCTCACCGTCGAACCAGACAACCCATCGATCCCGTTCACCGGTGCCACCATCACCCTGGACCCGTCCCGCTCCTCCCTCACCCTCCCCCTCACGGGCTACACCGCGGCGCTACAAACCGCCGAGGTCCCGCAGTCTCGCCTCGCCTCCACCCAGCTGGCCCAGCCCGAGCCGGAGAAGGACCCGGCCGAACTCATGCGCCAAATGGTGGAAGCCTCCCGCTGACGTGACCTTACGTCCGAAGAAGTGGCGAGACCTCGCCGCCACTTCTTCGGACGTTGGGGTCAGAGGTCGGCGTAGGCGGCTAGCAGCGTCGCCGAGTCCTTTTCCCAGTTGAGGTCTGTGGCGGCGGTGCGGACTCCGTCGGCGTAGGTGGTGTAGTTCTCGATCAGCTCGCGGACGGCGGCGGTGAGGGAGGCGGGATCGCCTGGTTTGTAGAGGGTTCCGAGCTTGTACTGCGTGACCACCGAACGCATCTCGGGGAGATCGGCGGCTACGACGGGCACCCCGGCACGGACGGCGTGGAAGAGTTTGTTGGGGAGCGCCAAGCGGTGGTTCTCGCAGGTGTCGGTCAACGTGACCAGCGAGATGCCGTAGGAGCGCAGGGTGTCGTCGACCTCGTCGATGGAGCGCTCGGCGACGGTTTCGACCGGACCGAGGTCCAGCCGGTAGTTCGGGTCCACCGAGCCCATCAAGACAGTCCGGAAGGGCGCGAGCTGACGCGCGGCGGCGACCACCGTCGGCAGATCCCGACCGGCTCCGACGCGACCGGCGTACAGCAGACCCTCCGGCCGGTCCAGCGGTGCCGGTACGTCGTCAACCTTCGGGAACGTGTTCCGTACGACGCGAACGTCAGCCAACCCACGTTCGCGCAACCGCCGCGCGATCCCGTCCGAGACCGTGATCACGACGCGCGCCTGAGCAGCAAGCGAAACCTCGAACCGCCGCCCACGCGCCCGCCACAACGGCGTCGGCCGGCCCGGCAGCGCGCGGTCGAACCACAACTCGTGGGTGTCGTAGACAAGCGCCGCCGACCACTCCGAGGCGTAGGTAGCAGCCAGCTCGAGCGTGTTGAAGTCATGCGCGTGGACCACGTCGAACGGCCCCGCGGCGGCGACGCGCGGAGCCGCCGCGGTCCGCCACTGCTTCTCGGTCCGGTTCCGGTGCTCCGGCAGCAACAGCCACCGGCCGAACCGCTGAACCATCACCTTCGGCCCGTTCCGGCCGTGACCGACCGCGGGACCACCGTTGCTGCCCCGCAGTCCGGCCGAGCGGGAGACGGACTCGACCGTGACGCCCGGACCGACCTCGCTTCGTTGATTTTCCAGCCAGGCTTCCGGTACGTCGCGGCCGATCACGTGAACCACATGACCGGCCGCGACCAGAGCTGTCGCCTCCCGCAGGATGCGCGAGTCCCCCGCGATCGGGGACTGCGCGATCATCAGAACCCGCACGTCACCTTCCGTCCAGGCTCTGCTCATCGGAGAGGAAGGGCAGCAGGACCTCGACGGACCTGCGCCCGTCGTGCAGCTCGCGGACGTACTCCGGACCCGCGTCGGCGATCTTGCGGGCCGAGTCGCGCTCGGCGACCAGCCGCTCGATCACCTCGGTCAGGTCGTCCGGGGTCGCCTCCGCGATCGGCAGGTCGGTCGGCAGCAGGTCGCGGACCGGGTCCGCGATGTGCCCGACGGTGACCCGGCCGGCCGCCATCGCCTCACAGGCGAAGACGCCGTACGAGCCGAGCAGCAGCTGGTCGACCACGATGTCGGCGGTGCGGACCATCTCGGCGAGCTCGGAGTGCGGGACGCCCTGGACCCGCTGGTACTTGATCAGGCCCCGCGCATCCAGGTCCGTGAGCACCGGGTCGACGTACACCGACCCCTTCAACGCACTGGCCGACGGCGCGTGCAGCACCACCGGCACCTCCCGCTCCAGCACCGGCGCGGACGAGGCGAACGCGTCCAGGTCGACCGTCAGCGGCAGCCAGATCCCGTCGTCGACGAACTCGAGCAGGTCCGGCGTGGTGACGAACACCGGTCCCTCGTAGCCCTCCAGGTGCCGCCGCATCAGGTCGTTGGCTGCCTGCAGGCGGACGGTCAGCTCGTCGTCGGCGTTCCGGAACGGCGACCACTGGTACTGCGCACGGTGCTGTGCCGGATCCCGGATCTCCGAGCCGTGGAAGACCAGGCCGTGCTTGATCCCCGCCTGGTCCAGCATCGGTACGTCGTGCGTCCACATCTGCCCGCGCTGCTGCCCGAACATCGGCCGGCCGGCCTCGAACAGCACGTGGGTGACCTCGCGCAACGCGTACGCCGTCAGCTCCAGCTGCCAGCGCAGGTCGGACCGGTACTGGCGATAGGTGCCCGTGCGGTGCACCCGGAAGTCGAACGCGCCGCTGCCCGTGGTCAGCGATTCCGCCTTGAGATCCGGGACCTCACGCTCGAGCGCGGTCGCCCACAGCCAGGCCTGTCCGGCGCTGTTGACCGGACCGAGCAGCAACCGGCGCTGCTTCTTGATCGCCCGGCCACCAGGCTGCACGACTCCCAGCTGGCGGCCGACGAGCTCGCCGTACAGAGCCCGCAGCTTGTCCGCCTGCCCGGTCCAGGAGACCTCCTGCTGGTAGCCGGGGTCGGCCACCCGCTCGCGGTAGGCGTCCAGGTCACCGAGGACCGTGCGCACCTTCGAGGCCAGGTCGTGCGCGTCGGCCGCGACGAACACCTCACCGATCCGGGTCCGGTCGACGAACTCCTTCATGCTCGGCATGTTGCTGACCACCACCGGCAGGCCGGCGAACGCGTACTCGAACAGCTTGTTCGGCAGCGCCATCTCGTGGCTCGGGTAGGGCAGGATCGGGATCAGCCCGACATCCGCCGTCCGCAGGAACGCGACCACCTCGTCCGGCTTCACCGGGTCCAGGCAGTGCAACCGGTCCTGCACCTCGAGCGTCGCGGCCTGCGCCTGCAGCTCGCGTACGGCGTCCGTCGCGACACCGGGGACACAGACTACGGCCAGGTGCGCGTCCGGCAGATCCACCAGCGCCTGCACCGCGGTGTGGATGCCGCGGGCCCGGGTGACGCCACCGCTGTAGACCAGCAGCGGCACCTCGGCGCTCAGACCGATCCGGCTGCGGATGTCGGACACCTCGACCGACACGTCCACCGGGTTCGGCGTGTTCATGATCACGGTCGGCTCGTGGTCGAGCCTGTGGTCCTTGCGCAGCGTCCGGGCGATCGCCGGGCTGACCGTGATCACCTTGTCCGCGTCGCCGATGTACTCGCGCTCGTGGTTGGCCCAGGCGGCGATCGAGCGGCGGGTGCGAGCGCCGTACCGGGACAGGCCGGCGACGTACTCGTGCGCGTCGTAGACGACCTTCAGGTTCCGGCCGCGCAGCTTGGCCCGGCCGGCCGCGCGGGTGGCGACGCCGATCACGTGCATGTCGTGCGCGTGCACCACGTCCGGCTCGAGTCGATCGATCAAGTCACCGAAGGCGATCTCCAGGTCCAGCGCCTCGGGGTGCAGCTTGCGCCACGGCGCCGGCCAGGGCAGCCGGTGGATCACCCCGTCGTACGCACGCCAGCCGAACTTGAACGGCGCGTCGGCCTTGTTGCCGACCCCCTTGCGCACCCAGGTCGCCTTCTGCGCGGCCTGCCACCGGGACTTGCGCAGCAATCGCGTGGCCACGCCGGCCTTGAACTTGAGTGGATTGCTCTTGCCCGCCTTCGCCCGTGCGATCGCGTGACCGGTGTCGGACTTCAGCTCCTTCAGCTCGGCCTGGATCCGCTGGCTGCGTGCGACGTACGTCGACCGGTACCTGTACCCCACCAAGGGCGGCCGCCAGTCCCGGCGGGCCTTGCGGCTCCGCTTCCGCTCCTCCCGCAGGCTGAACGGAACGGCCACCCGGACGATCAGCGCGCCGTCGAGCATCTCCCTCGACGGCAGACCGCTGGCCGAGACCCCGAGCACAGTCACCTCTGCTCCGGTCTCGGCCAGTGCTGCGGCCTCCTTGCGGACCCGACTGTCGTTCGTGACGTCGTTTGCGACCATCATCACGACCCGCAGGTCGGCAGTTGTCACTGTCGAACCGACCTTCCGATCACAATCCGGCGCACGCCGGCCCAACGAGCCGCGTCGGTGCGGTCACGGCCGTCCACGAGCACCTTCACGCCCGGCAGCTCGGCCGGGGTCAGCTGCGCGTACTCCGGGTGGTCCGCCTGCAGCACAGCCGCGTCCACCGGGGCACCCAGGGCGTACGGCGTGAAGCCGAGCTGCTGGAGCTCCTCGTCGGTGTACAGCGGGTCGTGCACGGACACCTCCGCACCACGGGCCTTCAGCGCCTCCACGGCCGGGAAGACCCCGGAGAACGCGGTCTCCTTGACACCACCACGGTACGCCGCGCCGAGCACGACCACCTTGGCTCCGGCCAGGTCGCCGTACGCGCCCTCGAGCAGGCCGACGGTGTAGTCGGGCATGCCGAGGTTCGCCTCGCGGGCGGCGCGGACAACGGTTGCCTCGGGGTCGGTCCACAGGTACAGCCGCGGGTAGACCGGGATGCAGTGGCCGCCGACCGCGATGCCGGGCCGGTGGATGTGGCTGTAGGGCTGCGAGTTCGACGCCTCGATCACCTGGTGCACGTCGATGCCGTGCTCGCCGGCGAACCGGGCGAACTGGTTGGCCAGGCCGATGTTGACGTCGCGGTAGGTGGTCTCGGCCAGCTTCGCCAGCTCGGCCGCCTCGGCCGTACCCAGGTCCCAGACGCCGTTGCCGCGCTCCAGGTCCGGGCGGTCGTCGAAGTCCAGCACGGCCTCGTAGAACGCGATGGCGCGCTTGGCGCCCTCCTCGGACAGGCCGCCGACCAGCTTCGGGTACTTGCGCAGGTCCGCGAAGACGCGGCCGGTGAGCACCCGTTCCGGCGAGAAGACCAGGTGGAAGTCCTCGCCCTCCTTCAGGCCGGAGACCTCCTCCAGCAACGGCTTCCACCGGTTCCGGGTGGTGCCGACCGGCAGGGTGGTCTCGTAGCTGACCAGGGTGCCCGGGCTCAGGTGCTCGGCCAGCGACCGGGTGGCGTTCTCCATCCAGCCGAACTCCGGCTCGCCGGTCTTCTCGTCGACGAACAACGGCACGACCAGGACGACCGCGTCGCTGCCGGGGATGGCGTCCGCGTAGTCGGTGGTCGCCCGCAGGCGGCCGTCGGCCACGGTCTCGGCGAGCAGCTCGGCCAGGTGCGCCTCACCCGGGAACGGCTCCTGCCCGGCGTTCACCTGCTCGACCGTCTTCGGGTTGATGTCGACGCCGACGACCTGATGGCCCTTGGCCGCGAACTGGACCGCCAACGGCAGCCCGATCTTGCCTAAGGCAACAACACTGACACGCACAGGAACTCCACTAGGTAGTGATTCTTCATCGGGGTCCTCGCAGCTTCCGTTCGAGTGGGTGCTCGACGAACTTGTACAACAGCCACGAGACGAGGATCGAGATGGCGCCGACACCGGCGTACCAGGTCAGGTTGGACCAGCCGATCGGCCCGGCCACACCGTGGTACTCCTTGATCGCGTACAGGATGGTGGCGTGCACCAGGTAGAAGGCGTACGACCACTGGCCAAGTGCGACCAGCGGCTTGCTGCGCAGCCAGGACCGGCCGCCCCGGATGTCGCGGGACGCGACGGCGAAGATCAGGAAGCCGTACAGCAGCGTGAGGACTTCCTTCTGGCACAGGCCCATGGTGATCGCGAACGGCACCTTGGCCGGGTGCTCACCGGAGTAGTACAGGGTGAACAGCCCGCCGGCGGTGACCAGGAACGCGAACCAGACCGGGATCCGCGGCTTCCAGCCGGACCGTAGCGCGATCGCCAGGCCGATCCCGAACAGGAACGCGACCGAGTGCAGGACCGGCTGCGGCAGCACCGGTACGACGTCGCGGTAGTGGAACAGCGCCAGTCGATAGGCCCCGCCGAGCACGATCACGGCGACACACAGGATCAGGCCGCCGGTCACCTTGAGCTTCTGCGTGAGCCGCCAGACGAACGGGAAGTACGCGTAGAAGAACGCCTCGACCGACAACGTCCATCCCGCCGGGTTGCCGCCGTACAGAATGGTCGGGTTGTTCGACCAGCCCTGCACCAGGAACGCCGACAGCACCAGGACGGTGACCGAGACCGGTTTGATCCACGACATCCCGGCCGGCGGCTCGAACCGGTAGAACACGAAGATCGCCGCGACCAGGGTGAGGATGTACAGCGGGACGATCCGGGCGAACCGGCGCCGGTAGAAGGTGCGGATCTTCGTCCCCGGCTGGGCCGACCAGGTCAGCACGAAACCGGACAGCACGAAGAAGAACGTCACCCCGGACGTGCCGTACTTCAGGAACTTGAAGACCGGCAGCGGCGCCAGGTTGGTCATGTGATGGGCGAAAACGAAGAACGCCGCCCACCAGCGCAGACCGGTGAGCGACTCCACCCGGGGCAGCCGCTTGCGCGGCTCGGCCGGCGGCGGCCCGGACTCGCCCGGGAACGCGCTGACCGGAGCACCCGGCGGGGGCGTGGCCGCGTCGGTGGCCGTAACGGCCGAAGCCGCCGGCCCCGGAGAGCCCGGGGAGGGCGGCTGGCTCTGTTCTTCGGCGGCTTTGGTCACGTAGTTACTCCGCTAGAGCGGAGACGACACGCCCGGCGGCGTGGCCATCTCCGTAGGGCATCGGGCGGTCGGCTGCCGGTACCGGCCGGGCGGCCAGCTCGGGCAGCTTGCTCACGTCGGACGTGAGGACGTTCCAGCCGTCCTCCAGAGTCTCGACCCACTCGGTCTCGGTGCGCAGCGTGGTGCACACCCGGCCGAGCAGGAAGGCCTCCTTCTGCAGACCACCGGAGTCGGTGACCACACCGGCCGACCCGAGCACGGCCGCGACCATCTCCGGGTAGGCCAGCGGCTCCCGGACGTGCAGCGAACCGTCCGGCCGCTCCAGCTTGATGCCGTGCTCCGCGCACTTGGCGACCAGCCGCGGGTGCGCCAACAGCAGCACCGGGTGGCCGGCCTCGGCCAGGCCGTCGACGATCGCGGCCAGCCGGGCCGGGTCGTCGGTGTTCTCGGCCCGGTGGATGGTCGACACGACGTACTCGCCGCGCTTCAGGCCCTCGGGCAGGTCGAACGAGTCATCCGTCACCGCGTCGCGGACCCGGAAGCACACATCGGTCATCACGTCGCCGACCAGCCGCGCCCGGTCCGTCAGGCCCTCGTTGGCCAGGTGGTCCATCGCCACCTGGGTCGGGGCCAGCAGGATGTCGGCCGCATGGTCGGTCAGGACCCGGTTGTGCTCCTCCGGCATCCGCCGGTTGAACGACCGCAGCCCGGCCTCCAGGTGCGCCACCGGCAGGTGCATCTTCACCGCCGACAGCGTCCCGGCCAGCGTCGAGTTGGTGTCGCCGTACACAAGCACCCAGTCCGGCCGGTGCTCGTCCAGTACGGCGTCCATCGCGGACAGCATCGCGCCGGTCTGGACCCCATGGCTGCCGGACCCGACGCCCAGGTGGACGTCCGGGGCCGGGATCCGCAGGTCGGCGAAGAACACGTCGGACATGTTCTTGTCGTAGTGCTGGCCGGTGTGCACGATCACGTGCTGGTGGTCGGTGGCGGCGAACGCCTCCGCCACCGGCGCCAGCTTGACGAACTGCGGTCGTGCCCCGACGACGCTCAGGACCTTCATGACTCGGCGGACTCCCCGGCGACCTTGATGGTGCGGTCTTCGGCAGCGGACTGGATGACGGCCTCGGCCACCGCGACGGTGGCCAGACCCTGCTGCAGCGTGACGATGTCGGCTTCCTTGCCCAGGACGGCGTCCCGGAACGCCTCGTGCTCGGTGCGCAGCGGCTCCGGCTTGTTGATCGCGTAGCGGATCATGTCGCCCTCGCTGACACCGCGGAAGTGCGCGACGTCGTCCCAGGCGGTGGCCACGGTGCCGTTGGCGTGGAAGGACAGGTCGGCCAGCAGCGTGTCGGCGATGAAGGCGCCCTTCTCACCGGTGACGACGGTGAGCCGCTCCTTCATCGGGGACAGCCAGTTGACCAGGTGGCTGGTCACGGTGCCGTCGGCCAGCCGGCCGGTCACCGCGATCAGGTCCTCGAACTGCCGGCCGCTCTTGTGCGCGCTCTGCGCGGCCACCGTGACGAACGGCGACTGGGTCACCCAGGCGGTCAGGTCGATGTCGTGGGTGGCCAGGTCCAGCACCACGCCGACGTCGGCGATCCGGGACGGGAACGGGCCCTGGCGGCGGGTGGTGATCTGGTAGATGTCGCCCAGCTCACCGGCCTCCAGCCGCACCCGGAGCGCCTGCAGCGCCGGGTTGTACCGCTCGATGTGACCGACCGCGCCGACCAGGCCGGCCGCCTCGAACGCCTTGGCGATCTCGGTCGCCTCGGCCGAGGACCCGGCCAGCGGCTTCTCGATCATCGCGTGGACGCCGGCCTCGGCCAGCGC
Source organism: Kribbella sp. NPDC023972 (assembly GCF_040639075.1). NCBI lineage: Bacteria > Bacillati > Actinomycetota > Actinomycetes > Propionibacteriales > Kribbellaceae > Kribbella > Kribbella sp. NPDC023972. The sequence continues at coordinate 26,412 of NZ_JBEZZH010000004.1, forward strand.
CTTCGCGATCTCGGCGTGGTACTGGGTCGGCACCGCGACCATGCAGTAGTCGATGCCCTCGGCAATCAACTGCTCGATGGTCTCGTGCACCGGGCGACCGCCGGCCACGCCGAACTTGTCACCACCCGGGTCGGCGACGGCGACCAGGTCGACGCCGTCGAGGGAGGCGAGCACGCGGGCGTGGTGACGCCCCATCATGCCCAGGCCGATCAGTCCGGCTCTCAGGTTCGCCATCTCACGCACCAGCCTTCGCCACGGTGTTCACTGCGGACACGATCCGGTTCAGGTCTTCCTCGGACAGCGAGGGGTGGACCGGCAGCGAGAGCACCTCGGCCGCGGCCTTCTCGGTCTCCGCCAGGTCCAGCTCGCGCTTGAACGAGGGCAGCCGGTGGTTCGGGATCGGGTAGTACACGCCGCAGCCGACGCCGTACTCGTTGCGCAGCGCGTCGGCGAAACCGTCGCGGTCCTCGGTCACCCGGATCGTGTACTGGTGGTACACGTGGGTCGCCTCGGCGGCCACCGCGGGGACGGCGACACCCTGCAGGTTCGCGTCCAGGAAGGCCGCGTTCTCCTGCCGCTGCTTGGTCCAGCCGGCCAGCTTGGTCAGCTGCACCCGGCCGATCGCGGCGTGCAGGTCGGTCATCCGGTTGTTCAGGCCGACCAGCTCGTTCTCGTACTGCTTGAGCATGCCCTGGTTGCGCAGCAAGCGCATCCGACGCTCGATGTCGGCGTTGGCGACCGAGTTCATACCGCCCTCACCCGAGGTCATGTTCTTCGTCGGGTAGAGGCTGAACATGGCGAACTCGCCGAAGGTGCCGACCGGCGCGCCGTTCCAGGTCGCGCCGTGCGCCTGCGCGGCGTCCTCGTAGATCTGGATGCCGTGCTTGTCGGCGATCGCCTGCAGCGCGGTCATGTTCGCCGGGTGACCGAACAGGTGCACCGGCATGACGGCCTTGGTCTTCTCGGTGATCGCGGCCTCGACCGCGGCCGGGTCCAGGCAGAAGTACGTCGACTCGATGTCGGCGAACACCGGGGTGGCGCCGGTCAGCGCGACGCTGTTCGCGGTCGCGGCGAAGGTGAAGGACGGGACGATGACCTCGTCACCCGGTCCGACGCCCGCGGCCAGCAGGCCGAGGTGGAGACCCGACGTGCCCGAGTTCGTCGCGACGCACGCACGGCCGGAGACCAGCGCTGCGCCGAACTCCTGCTCGAACGCCGCCACCTCGGGGCCCTGGGCCAGCATCCCGGACTGCATGACCCGGTCGACGGCCTCGCGCTCCTCCTTCCCGATGATCGGCTTCGCGGCCGGAATCGGCTGCACCATCAGTTCTCCTCCATGTCTTCACCGGCCGGCCGCAGCCGCCCGTCGGTTTCGATGTACATCTCACCCGTGTTCGGGCACTTCCACTCGCCGCCGCCGGTGTCGAGCAGCGGAACGCCGGCCTTGCCGACCCACTTGAGCCGACGGGCCGGTACGCCGGCGACCAGCGCGAAGTCTGGCACGTCCTTGGTCACCACCGCACCCGCGGCGACGGTGGCCCAGCGGCCGATGGTGACCGGCGCCACGCAGACGCTGCGCGCACCGAGCGAGCAGCCCTCCTTCAGGGTCACCCCGACCGGCTCCCAGTCGTGGCCGCTCTTCGGCGTACCGTCCGGGTTGACCGCCCGCGGGAAGTAGTCGTTGGTGAGCACCACGGCCGGGCCGATGAACACGCCGTCCTCGAGCGACGCGGGCTCGTAGACGAGGGCGTAGTTCTGGATCTTGCAGTTGTTGCCCATCCGGACCCCGGTCCCGACATAGGCACCGCGACCGACGATGCAGTTCTCCCCCAGGACCGCGTTCTCGCGGATCTGGGCCAGGTGCCAGACCGACGAACCGTCGCCGATCTGGGCGCTGTCGTCGACGTCGGCGGATGGCGCGATGCGGGACGTCACAGGATCTCCTTCGAAGTGAGCCAGCTGGTGAGTGCTTCGGCCGAGCGGCGTCCGTCGTGCAGCTCCGCCACGAAGCCGGGGCCGGCGGCCGCCCGCTCGGCGGCGGCGTCACGATCGGCGAGCAATGCGGCGATCACCTCACCCAGAGTGTCGGGGTCAGCCTCCATGATCGGCACCTCTCGCCCAGTCAGGGTACGCACCCGGTGGCGCACACCGTCACCGACGTATGACACGACGATCCGCCCAGCGGCGAGGGCTTCGGCCGCCGCCACGCCGTACAGGCCGATTCTGAGCTGGTCTACAACGATGTCAGCGTCGCCGATCACGCTCGGCATCCGGTTGTGCGGTACGCCGGTGATTCGCCGATACTCCAGTACCCCGGCGTCATGTAGCTCGGTCAGCACGGCGTCGATCCGGTCGGTGCCCTTGAGCTGCGCGTTCGACGGAACGTGTACGACCACCGGACGCTCACCGGTGAACAACGGACGGGCTGCCTGCTGCCACGGCGCCGGGTCGATCGCGACCGGCAACCACTGTGCGTCAGGTACGTCGTCCAGCAGATCGACCGTGGAGACGAAGACCGGCAGGCCGAGGCCCTCGACCAGTTCGGCGTGCCGGCGGGCCTGCTTCTCCAGGCGCTCGGTCAGGTCGTCACCCGGGGTGAACGGCGACCAGCGCTCGCGCTTCGCGTGCCGGCTGGGCAGGCGGATGTCCGAGCCGTGGAACAGCAGACCGACGTTGACACCGGCCGCCCGCAGCGCGGCGATGTCGGCCGACGCGTCCGGGAAGCCGCGCGCACCGAAGATCGGGCGCAGCGACTCCACCAGGACGTGGGTGTAGGAACCGGCGATGTACTGCTCCTGCGCGCGCTGCCAGCGGGGCTGGCCGAACCACGCGAGCGGGACGCCGTAGTCGGTGGTGAACTGGAACTGCCCCTTGCGGTGCAGGGCGAACGAGACGGCGCTGACCCCTGGGACCTGCTGGGCGGCCTGCGCCCACGCGTAGCCCTGACCGGCCGAGTTGGTCGGCCCGACCAGCATCCGCACCGGGGTCGTCGCCACCGGCGGGAACGCCGGCAGTTGCGCGTACGAGTACCGCAAGCCGCGCAGACGCCGCCGAACCGCTCCCGCGGTCCGGGCGAGTGGCGCCGGCAGGTGCTCGCGGATCGAACGCGACACCGTCATCGAATCACCCATTACCTGCCGGTGCCTTCAGCATGTCCAGCTCACGACGGGCGGCCGGGATACCGAGCACCACCGGGGTGCTCGCCTTCCGCTGACCAAGATTCCAGCCGGCCCAGATCGCACCGGCATCCAGCGCGACAACCACATCCGCCTTCCCGATCGTGGTCATCACGTCGCGACGGGTCAGGATCCGGCCCCAGTAGGTCTTGCCGAGATCCTTGCTGGCCCGGTTCCCGCGCAGGAACTTCACCGGCGCGGACGTCTTGATTGCCTTCGGCAACATCCGCCCGGCGATCTTCTTCCCCTTCCGCGCCCGCCACTGCACAGCCTTGACGACCCGCTTGGCACCAGTGGGCCGCGGCTTCGCCGCAGCAGCAGGCGGGGTGGTGGAAGTGGCTTGCGCCTGAGCGCCCTCCCCGGCGGGAGCGGCGGAGGTGGCAGCTGCCTCTCCCGCCGCATCGGCAGGGACCTCAGCCGCAGCGGGCGGTACTTCGGTCTCAGCGACGACCGCCTCCGGCTCCGCGACGGCCTCCGGTGCGATGACCGCGTCGGGAGCTTCTTCCGTGGGGTCGGCCGCGGCCGGCTCCGGCGGTGGGGCGACGGGCATGCGGCCGGGGCCGATCAACGTGAAGCTGTTGACCTTGTCCGCGACGGGGCCGGCCGGGGCGACCCAGCCGACGACGTCGAGAGTCACGTCGGGGTCACCCAGGTCCTCGCGGACGGTGTCGAAGTACGCCGGGGGCAGCCGGCGCGTGCTCAGCAGTACGACGTTCTTGCTCACGCCCGAACTCCCTTCACCGAGGCGGCCAGCGACTCGATCCGCGGATCCAGCTGCAGATCCCGCCGGTACGACGCACCGAACTCCCGCGCCTTGGCCCGGATCCCCTCGTCGGCCGTCCGGGCCGCGTGCGCCGCCTCGGTCAGCGCGGCCGCGATCGCCTCCGGCGTCACCTCCGCGACCGGGAACCACAACGGATGCCCACGCAGTACGTCGGACGCCGCGTTCTCCGGGTCGTGCACCGACACGATCGGCAACCCGGTCGCGAGGTACTCGAACACCTTGCCGCTGGTCACGTACCGTCCCTTGCCGAGCATCAGCAGCTGGACGTCGAACTCGTCGTACGCCTTGGCGATCTCGGCCTTGCCGACCGGGCCCTCGTAGCTGACCCCGTCGTCCTTGGCGTTGTTGATCGTGGCCAGCATGTCGGCCCGCGGCTGGGCGTAGTACCCGAGGTAGCCGTGGATCTTGGCCTTGGCGCCGGCCAGCTCCTCCGACGACGAGCGGGCGATCTGCCAGCCCTCGACGAACTCGGCGAGCGGCACCTTCGGCGACACGGTGCCGACGTACCCGAACACCAGCGGGCGGTCGGTCACCGGACCGCGGTCGTGGGTGTCCGGCACCAGGTCCGGGTCGAAACCGTTGGCGACGGTGTGCATCTTGGCGGCGTGGGCCGGGTAGAGCTTCTCGTGCCAGTCCTTGATCGGGTCGTTCACGAACCAGACCTCGCGCGCGGACTCGACCAGCTTCTTCTCCCACTTGGCCGCGCGGCTGTTCGGCTCGTGCAGCCGGTCACCGGTGAAGACGTCCAGCAGCCACGCGTCGCGGTAGTCCATCACGTACGGCACGCTGTGCTTCTTGTGCAGGTGGTACGCCGCGGTGAACGCGACGTGCGGGTTCGCGGTGGCGACGGTCAGGTCGACCTTGTTCGCCTGGTGGATCCGCTCGGCGGCCTTCTCGATGACCGAGCGCCACGGGCCGTACCCGGTCTCCGGGAACGGGATCTGGTCCTGCTTGGTCCGCCACTTGCTCCACAGCTTCGGGTTCGCGGCGCGGCGCTTGGACCACTTGCGCAGGTCCGCCTCCAGGATCGGCCACTCGAACGGCACCCGGACGACCTCGACCGACGGGTCGATCCGCTCCTCCAGGGTCAGGTCGGCACCGGTGAACCGGTGGAAGGTCTCACGTTCGGCCGTCAGCACGGTCACCTTCCAGCCGAGCGCGGCGAACCGGTTGGCCGTGGCCAGGGCCCGGTAGACACCGCCGCCCCGGCAGGGCGGGAAGCCCCAGGCGACGTACAGCAGATGTGGGCGGTCGGTCATGCCCTTCCTCTCAGGCAAGTTCAGCCTCTTAGCAAGTCGAGAATCGCGTCGGCCAGTTCGTCGTACGGCGTGGTCGTGGGCAGGTGGCCGGCCGCCCACTGAAGCGCGTGGTCGCGCAGTTTCTCCAGCTCGCCGGGATCCGCGGACCAGCGCCGCAGCGTCTCGGCCGCCTCCGTCACCGAGTCCACCAGGACTCCGCCACCGGACTCCTCGATCACCCTGGTCTGCCGGGGCAGCCGGGTGGACAGAACGGGAAGACCGCTGGCGAGGTACTCGTAGATCTTGGACGGCATCGCTTCCACGAAGGCCGGAGTCGGCTGCAGCATGGCCAGGCTGGCCCAGGCGCCCTGGGTGAGCCGCCACGCGTCAGCCGGTGGCTGGCGGCCGTGGAGGCGGACCCGCCCGGCCAGGTCGGGCTGCCCGATCCGGGCTTCGAGCTGGTCCCGGTCCGACGGTGCGACCGGGCCGATCAGGTCGAGGGACCAGTCCGTCGCGGCGGCGACGGTCTCGACCATGTCGAACAGGCCGCGACTGGCCCGCAGGTCCCCGACGTACACGGCCCGCGGCGGACCCGACGGCGGCGCCGGGGCCAGGAACGGCTGGTAGGGGAAGTTCTGGACGACCAGCCGCCGCTTCGCTTCCTGCGGGGCGAGGTGCGAGTCCGCGACCACGGTCAGGTCGGCGCCGGCGGCCAGCTTGGAGCTGGCCCGGACGATCAAGCGGGCCGGCAGACCGGCCGGCCCCTTCGCCCAGGCCCGGTCGGCGAGCAGCCGGCCGTAGTCCTCGTGGACGTCGGCGACCATCTTGCGGCGGCGCAGGGTGGTGACGAGGCGGGTGACCGGGATCATGTCCGGGTCGACCGTCATCACCACCTTCGCGTTGGTCCGCCACGGCAGCACCGCGGTCCGGGCCAGCCGCTGGACCAGGTTGCCCCGCGGACCGGCGTGGACGGCCGCGCCGGCCGGGCCACCCTCGGCCTCACCCAGGCCCCAGAGCTCGACGCTCAGGTTTCGGTGCTGCAGGGCCGCGGTGATCTTGTGCAGGCGCGCGTCGGCCACGTCGTGACCGGTCGTGATGATCCCCACGTCCGGTGCCGTACTGCGTGACCCGGCATTGGACCCTGCATCGGACATGGTCAGAGGTCCTCGAGGGAGACGGATTCCTTTTCACCGACCTGGAGGAACTTGGTGTACGCCGCGATCACCTCGTCGGGCTCGCCGCGCATCATCACCTTGCCCTTGTGCAACCAGATGCAGTCGTTGCACATCTCCCGGACGCTGCTCATCGCATGGCTGACCAGGAACATGGTCCGGCTGTTGGTGACCAGGTCCTTCATCTTGGCCGCGGCCTTGGTCTTGAACGACGCGTCACCGGCGGACAGCGCCTCGTCGATCAGCAGGATGTCCGGGTCCATGTGGACGGCGACCGAGAACGCCAGCCGGCTGAACATGCCGGACGAGTACGTCCGCATCGGCATCTCCATGAAGTCACCGAGCTCGGCGAACTCGGCGATCTCCTCGTACCGGGCCTGGATCTCCTTGCGGCTCAGCCCAGCGGCCAGGCCACCCAGTACGACGTTCTCCCGGCCGGACAGCGCCGCGTTGAAACCGACACCGAGGGACAGCAGGGTGGAGACCCGGCCGTGCACCTCGATCCGGCCCGACGTCGGCGGCAGGATGCCGGCGATCGCGCGCATCAGCGTCGACTTGCCGGCGCCGTTGGCGCCGATGATGCCGATGGTGGTGCCGTGATCGACGTCGAAGGACACGTTCTGGACGGCCTTGACCTCGCGGACCGCCCGCTCGCCACGGCCGAAGCGGACCAGCGCGCTCTTGAAGGTCGGCACCCGCTCGAACGTGGTCCGGTAGGTGATGGACACGTCCTGCACCTTGACGGCCGGCATACCCGACGTGCTCTTCTGCATGGCCTTCTTCTCTGCCTCAGAGACGGACAACGAACTCACGCTCCCTCGACATGAAGAACAACGACCCCACCACGAAGGCGAGCAGCGCCCAGAACCCCGCGCCGAGCCACATCATGTGGTTCGGCATGTCGCCGCGGACCAGCAGGTCGGTCCACCCGCCGATGAGCGAGTAGAGCGGGTTGTACTGGATGAAGCCCTTGAACTTGGCCGGGGCCTGCTCGGCGAACCAGAGCACCGGGGACAGGTAGAGCCAGATCCGGACGAAGTACGGCAGGAAGCTGGTGGTGTCGCGGAAGTACACCTGCAGGGCGGCGAAGATCATGCCCATGCCGGCAGCGAAGACCGTCAGCATGATCAGGAACGCCGGCGCCAGCAGCATCTTCCAACTCAGCGGCTGACGCATCAGCAGGTGAATGGCGAGGTACACGACCAGGGTCGGCAGGAAGCGGAAGAACGCCGTCCGCACCGCCGACAGCGGCAGCAGCATCCGCGGGAACGACTGGTTCATCAGCAGCTTGCCGCCGCCGACCACACTGGCCGCGCCCGCGGTCATCGCGCCGGAAAAGTAGTAGAAGGCGAACAGGCCGCCACACATGTGGGCGAACCGCTCCGCGGCGTCGACCTTCGTGCTACCGCCGGCGATGATGTCGACCAGCAGGTAGTAGACCGCCGCCAGCAGCAGCGGATTCAGGACCAGCCACACCTGACCGAAGAAGGTGTTGGTGTTTGCCGCCCGGATGTTCGTCCGGGACATCTCGGCCGCGAACTCCCGGCGCTGCCACAGCGCCTTGAAGTAGGGACGCAGCGCCGGCAGGCCGACCTTGTGTGGTTCGTACACATGCACCGACGGGTTGAACTCCTCGTCGACGCTAGTCGCGTTCATTCAGGCGACGCCTCTCTTTGCCCGGTATCCGACTGGGGCTCGGCGGCTGCCGCCCGGTACGACGGCGGGCCACGCAGACCGGGAAGCAGAGTAGCGGATCGGCGTCAATGCCGACGACACAGTGGTCCTCCATAGTGAGCAACGACGTACACACGGCTACCAAACGTCGCGCCCTGCCCCGAAGGGCCGACTTCCGGCTCCGCCGTGGGTCGTCCTTCGCCGATCGTTATCTGGAATATACATTTGACAGCTCTCCACGGCCAAAACGCCTGCCAGAGCACGAAACTCCGCTGGTTTCAGCGCTGGCGGGAGCGCCGTTCGAACAACAGCGATCAAGGTGAAATCGCGGTCAATTCAGTGGTACGACGCCCAGCGCGAGGCGGAAGTTGGCGCCCAGGGGGTGACATGTCCCACCGGCACTGTGAAGCCGGGGGGCTCTGATCACTGCTGTGACCGGTGGGGCCCCAGGGGGTGCTTCCTGGCCGGGGCGAGCCGGGCCGGGGACACCAGGTCCCCGCACCCCATGGACAGCCTCACCATCCACGGAGCTCCGCTCAGCACCTCCCGGGGCCCGGGCCGCGTCCGCGAGGACACGGCCCTCACCGATGATCCGGGGGCCTGTCCGCCATGGGCGGAAGCGGACCGGGCACGCGCCGGATCGGCCGGCACGATGACCAGGGCGGCGGTCATCGCACTGGGGACGGCAGCGCCGAAGCGAGCGGCGGTGTGCGGCGGAACCGGTCGCATCGGGCTCTCCTCCTCATCGGCCTCACGATGGAGATGCACACTTTGTATACCCTCCGGCACAGCCGGTGATGGCACGGAAGTGCGAGGGCACCGATGCGCCGGGATCGAGACCCAACCGCAACGGCCTCCGCTGACGCGACAGCGAACTCAGGCCAGAATTGGAACAGCAGCCCGGCGGCGCTCAGGTGGTCCGTCGCCGGGCTGCTGGACCTCAATTCTCGCTCACGACTGCGCGGAAATGGTGGCCAGATGGTGACACGGCACAAGAATGCTGACAGGACAACAAATATCGCTGGATGCATACACCTCGACACGGACAGTGCAGACTGCACTGGACTTACCGCCCTACCCTGGAGGGGCGGTAGCGGACAGTGACCGCACTCGGAGGGGAGGGGAGGGTTGTGAGCACAACCGATACGGAGCGTGCCGATCACCTGCGCGTGCTCGGGCTCAACGACGACGAGATTAAGGTCTACCAGCACCTGCTGCGGACCGGCCCGGCGTCGATCACCGAACTGGACGAGGCGGTCCCCGACCGGGACGCCAGTATCGACACGACCCTCGGCGGACTGGTGCAGGCCGGCCTGGCCCGCCGCTCCGGCTCGGACCACTCCCGTTTCCTGCCAGTGCCACCGGACGCCGGTCTCGAGGCGATGACACTGCGCCGCGAGTCCGAGCTGAAACAGGCCCGGATCGAGGTCCTGAACGCGTACGACGAGTTCCGCCGGACCGTGCACAACGAGTCCACCACGCACCTGATCGAGGTCGTCACCGGGACCGCGATCGTCGAGCGCATCCGCCAGATCAAGGGCGGTGCGCAGCGCGAGATCCTCGCCATCGACTCCCCGCCGTACTACATCGGCGGCCCGAACCAGGAGGAGATCGAGCACCTCAAGCGCGGCGTCTCCTACCGGGTGGTGTACTCACCGGAGTCGGTCGAGGTGCCGGGTTACCTGACCGAGAACATCCTGCCCTGTGTGGAGGCCGGTGAGCAGGCCCGGGTGCTGCCCGACGTACCGGCGAAGCTGACCATCATCGACGGCTCGATCGCGTTCGTGTCGATGTCGGTGCGCGACACCGATGTGAACCGGTCGCTGCTGATCATCCGGCCGAGCAGCCTGCTGACCGCGTTGATCGGCATGTTCGAGCTGTGCTGGCGCAACGCGCTGCCGCTGCACGCCTCGGTCGGCACCGAGGACGACCGGCTGGAGCCGATCGAGCGCCGGCTGCTCGCACTGCTCGCGACCGGCGCCGCGGACGACACCATCGCTCGCACGCTGGGGATCAGCCGCCGTACCTTCTTCCGCTACCTCGAACGCCTGATGAACCGCACCGGCGCCAGCACCCGCTTCCAGCTGGCCCTGCACGCGGCCCGGGAGAACTGGCTGTAGTCAGCAGTTGCCTGAGACAACAAAGGGCTCCTGGCAGGTGCCAGAAGCCCTTTGTTTCAACACTTTCAGGAAGCCGTCGCGGCGGCGAACTCCTTGGCCACGACCTCGGCGATCTGGGCCGTGTTCAGGGCAGCGCCCTTGCGCAGGTTGTCGCCGCAGACGAACAGCTCGAGCGCGTTCGGGTCGTCCAGCGACTTGCGGATCCGGCCGACCCAGGTCGGGTCGGTGCCGACCACGTCGGCCGGTGTCGGGAACTCGCCCTCGGCCGGGTTGTCGAACAGCAGCACACCGGGCGCGTCCCGCAGTACCTCCCGCGCCTCGTCGGCGTCCACCTCATGGGCGAACCGGGCGTGCACCGACAGCGAGTGGGTGGTGATCACCGGCACCCGGACACAGGTCGCGGACACCTTCAGGTCGGGCAGGCCGAGGATCTTGCGCGACTCGTTGCGGACCTTCAGCTCCTCCGACGACCAGCCCTCGTCCTTCAGCGAGCCGGCCCACGGTACGACGTTCAGCGCCAGCGGAGCCGGGAACGGGCCGAGCGCGTTGCCGATCACCCGCCGTACGTCGCCCGGCGTCGTGCCGAGATCCCGGTTGCCGGCCACCTTCATCAGCTGGTCGTACAGCGCGTCGATCCCGTCCTGACCGGCCCCGGAGGCGGCCTGGTACGACGCGACCACCAGCTGCTCGAGCTCGTAGCGGTGGTGCAGCGCACCCATTGCCACGATCATCGACAGCGTCGTGCAGTTGGGGTTGGAGATGATGCCCTTCGGCCGGTTCCGGGCCGCCTCGGCGTTCACCTCGGGCACCACCAGCGGAACGTCCGGGTCCATCCGGAAGGCGCCGGAGTTGTCCACCACGACGGCGCCCCGGGCGGCCGCGATCGGCGCCCAGTGCGCGGACACCTCGTCCGGTACGTCGAACATCGCCACGTCGATCCCGTCGAAGGCCGCCTCGCTGATCGCGACGACCTCGACCTCCTCGCCGCGGACCTTGAGCCTCTTGCCCGCGGAGCGCTCGGACGCGATCAGCCGGATCTCTCCCCAGACGTTCTCCCGGGTGGAGAGCAGGGCCAGCATCACCGTCCCGACGGCGCCGGTCGCCCCGACCACCGCCAGCGAGGGCAGGCCCGCCCGATCCTCGGTCTCGTTGTCCAAAGCGCTCACAGGGGTCACCGTCCAGTTCCTCCGTACACGACAGCCTGGGTCTGCTCGTCGTCCAGGTCGAATGCGGTGTGCGCCGCGGTCACGGCGGCGTCCACCAGGTTCTCGTCCACGACCACCGAGATCCGGATCTCCGAGGTGGAGATCATCTCGATGTTCACGCCGGCGTCGGCGAGCGCGGAGAAGAATTTCGCGGACACGCCCGGGTGCGAGCGCATTCCGACACCGACCACCGAGACCTTGCCGATCTGGTCGTCGTACAGCAACTGCTCGTAGCCGACCTCGTCCTTCGTCCGGGCCAGCGCGGACATCGCCCGGGCGCCGTCGGCGCGGGGCAGCGTGAAGGAGATGTCGGTGCGGTTGGTGGCGACCGCCGACACGTTCTGCACGATCATGTCGATATTGGTCTCGGCGCCGGCGACCGTCTCGAAGATCCGGGCCGCCTCACCGGGCTTGTCCGGTACGCCGACGACGGTGATCTTGGCCTCGTTGCGGTCCTGGACCACGCCGGAGATGATCGCCTGTTCCATCTGATTCAGTTCCTTCGCATCGACGACCCAGGTGCCTTCCTTCTGCGAGAAGGAGGAGCGCACATGGACGGGGACGTTGTAACGCCGCGCGTACTCGACGCAGCGCAGGTGCAGCACCTTGGCGCCGCAGGCGGCCATCTCGAGCATCTCCTCGTAGGAGATCATCGGGATGTGCTTCGCGGCCGGCACGATCCGCGGGTCCGCGGTGAAGATGCCGTCCACGTCGGTGTAGATCTCGCAGTAGTCCGCCTCCAGCGCGGCGGCCAGCGCGACCGCGGTGGTGTCGGAGGCGCCGCGGCCCATCGTGGTGATGTCCTTCGTGTCCTGGGCGACGCCCTGGAACCCGGCCACGATCGCGATGTGACCCTCGCCCAGCGCCTCCTCGATCCGGCCCGGCGTGATGTCGATGATGCGCGCGTTGCCGTGCGCGGAGGTGGTGATGACACCGGCCTGCGAGCCGGTGAACGAGCGGGCCTCGTACCCCAGGTTCGCGATCGCCATCGCCAGCAGGGCGGCCGAGATCCGCTCACCCGAGGTGAGCAGCATGTCCAGCTCGCGCGGCGGCGGCAAGGGGGAGACCTGCTGGGCCAGGTCCATCAGTTCGTCGGTGGTGTCGCCCATGGCGGAAATGACCACCACGACGTCGTTCCCGGCCTTCTTCGTCGCGACGATCCGTTGGGCCACGCGCTTGATGCAATCGGCGTCAGCGACCGAAGAACCGCCGTACTTGTGCACGACGCGTCCCACAGCTGTGTCTCCTCAAACCACTGGTTGCGGTACGCCGTGCGGCGTTGCACCAGGCGTAGTCTCGGGCCTCATTCTAGCCGTGACTCGTTCGTTGCCTACCCGCTGACCAGCAGCCGGGCCGCCCGTCCGGCTGAATCCGGCGGCGCCGGAAGGTTCCACGGCGACACCGCGGACCGGCCGGAAGCCGTCCGGCCGCCACCACCCCTTGTTCATATAAGTCATCACTGAAATACTTCCGTCCGTGCACGCGTTCGACGTCCTCGGCGATCCGGTCCGGCGCCGGATCCTCGAGTTGCTGGCCGACGGCGAGTTGCCGGCCGGCAGTATCGCCACGGCGATCGGCGACGAGTTCGGCATCAGCCAGCCGGCCGTCTCCCAGCACCTCAAGGTGCTGCGCGAGAACGGCTTCGCCACCGTCACCGTGGCGGGCACCCGGCGGCTGTACGCCGTCGCCCCCGGACCGCTGCGTGAGATCGACAGCTGGCTGGACCGCTACCGCAAGTTCTGGATCAACCGCCTCGACGCCCTGGAGACCGAGCTCCACCGCGACCGCCGGAAGATTTCCGCCGACTGAGCTTCGCCGACTTCTGGCCTGAAACATTCGTGCCGCGGACTGCATCTGGGTTGGTAAGGAGACCCAGAGGAGCAGTGCATGCGCAACATCGTCGCCAGGCTGCGGATGTCTGAGGACGGCATCGTGGACCGGCCCGAGTACTGGCTGCCCGAGTACGCCGGGGCGCTCGACCGGTTGATGACCGGCGCGGAGACGGTGCTCCTCGGACGGACCACGTTCGAGCAGTACGCCGCCTCGGTCGCGAGGTACCACGATGCCGTCGTACCGCTCGATCGGGTTCGCAAGCTGGTGATCGCGTCCCGGCCGGTGATCGCGCGCCCGCACACCGAAGTCTTGCAAGGTGACCCGCACCGGGTGCTGCGAGCGTTGAAGCACGTGCCGGGTGCTGACCTCCACGTCGTCGGCAGCGTCACGCTGGTCCGGTCGCTGCTGCGGTGGCGGCTGATCGACGAGGTGTCGCTGCTGATCCATCCGGTCCAGGCCGGCTTCGGTACTCCACTGTTCGAGGACCGGCGCTCGCTGCGGCTGATCTCGATGTGCGCGGGCGGTTCCGGCGTACTGGAGGCCAGCTACCGGGTGGACTACGCCGCGGCCGCGACTTCCTCCAGGTCGGCGTCGGCCGGTCGGTGGGGCGGGACGTGGAGCACCGACAGCGTCGCCACCAGCGCGAGTACGGCCATCAGGACCCACGCGTAGCGGACGCCGAGGCTCTCGACCACCGTGCCGGCGACCGCGGACCCGACGGCGGAGCCGATCATGCCGCCGCTGAGCATCCAGCCGAAGATCTCGGTCCGCGCCGAGGCCGGCGTCATCACGCCCAGCCGTTCGTAGATCGCGCCGACCGTCGGCGCGATCAGGCAGCCGGCCGCGAACAGCATCACGGCGAGCGCGACCACGGATGAGGTGGCGAAGACGCAGCCGGTGACGAGCACCGTCATCGCCAGCATCCGGCGCCAGACGTACGAGTCGCGCCGGCCGGGCAGCGCACCGCCGACGAGACCGCCGATCAGGCTGCCGAGCGCGGCGACCATCTCCAGTACGCCGGCGATCAGCCGGTTGCCGTGCTCGTCGGCGAACGCGACGATGCCGAGCGACATCGACGCGAAACCCGTGACCATACAAGCGAAAGCGATGAGCAGCCCGAGCCGGTGGCGGTGGAACACCAACTGCCGGGCGGTCGGCCGGGGCTCGTCGGTCTTCTCGTGGAGGGTGGCCGGCCGCTGCTTGAGACCGAACCACCAGATGGCCGCGGCGGCTGTCACAGCGCACGCCAGCAGACCCGCTCGCGGACTCGCGAAGCTGACCACTATCGCCCCGAGCATCGGGCCGACGACGAACAGCAACTCCTGCGCGGTCGCATCCAGCGCATAGATCGCCCGCAGTCGCGCACCCTGGACCAGCCGCGGCCAGCTCGCTCTGAGCGCCGATGTGACCGGCGCGACGAACACACCGGCCAGGGCAGCCGCAACCGGCAGCACCCGGAACCAGCTGTAGGGCAGCAGCGCGACGACCGCCATCAGGACACCCCACGCCATCCCGGTGCCGATCACGACCCAGCGGGCGCCTCTCCGGTCCGCCAGGCGCGACCACACCACACTGGCGATCGCCATGCCGACGGAGTAGGCGCCGGCCACCACACCCGCCCAGCCGAAGTTGCCGGCGGCATCCTTGGCCAGGAACGACAGCGGGACCATCGTCGCCATCACCGGCAGCCGCGCGATCAGGGCCGACGCCAGCAGGGCCATCACACCGTGGGTCTTCCAGAGATCGCGGTACGCCGTCAGGTCCATGGACCGCATTCTGTCCTGACAAACCGGTTCGCCGCCTCAGGATTTCTCCCTATCCCGACCGTCCGCGAGTATGCGAACATATGTTCGTGTCGAACGGTACGGCGAGCATCCTGCATGCCGACCTGGACGCGTTCTACGCGTCGGTCGAGCAGCGGGACGACCCGCGCCTGCGCGGCCGGCCGGTGATCGTCGGCGGCGGCGTGGTCCTCGCCTGCAGCTACGAGGCCAAGGCGTACGGCGTCCGCACCGCGATGAACGGCGCACAGGCGCTGCGCCGCTGTCCCGGCGCGATCGTGGTCGAGCCCCGGATGTCGGCGTACTCCGAAGCCAGCAAAGCGGTGTTTCGCGTCTTCGAGAACACCACCCCGATGGTGGAAGGGCTGTCGATCGACGAGGCGTTCCTCGACGTCGGCGGCCTGCGGAAGATCTCCGGGAGGCCGCTGGAGATCGCTCGCCGGTTGCGGGCCGACGTGCTGTCGCAGGTGGGGCTGCCGATCACGGTCGGGGTGGCGCGGACGAAGTTCCTGGCGAAGGTGGCCAGCGGCGTGGCGAAGCCGAACGGCCTGCTGGAGGTGCAGCCGGAGCGCGAGCTGGAGTTCTTGCATCCGCTGGACGTCGAGCGGCTCTGGGGTGTGGGTGAGGTGACCGCGGAGAAGCTGCGCAGCCGCGGGCTCACCAAGGTCGGCGATGTCGCGATGCTGCCCGAGGCCGCGCTGGTGTCGATGCTCGGAAGGGCGTCCGGACGGCATCTGCACGCGCTGGCGCACAACCGCGATCCACGACCGATAGAGGTGGGCCGGCGACGCCGTTCGATCGGATCACAACGGGCGCTGGGCCGCTCACCCAAGTCGCCGGCGACGCTGGACGCCGTGCTCGCCGGGCTGGTCGACCGGGTGACGCGACGGATGCGGACCGCGGGACGGGCCGGGCGGACGGTCACCCTACGACTGCGATTCGACGACTTCAGCCGCGCGACCCGGTCGCACACGTTGCCCCAGGCAACGGATCAGACGCGGGCGATCCTGCTCACCGCACGGGCGCTGCTGTCCTCGGCCCGGCCACTGATCGCGACCCAGGGCATCACCATGATCGGCATCTCGGTCGGCAACCTGGAGAACGAAGCCGCCCTCCAACTGGCCCTCCCCTTCGACAAGGCAGCGAACGACGAACTCGACTCAGCCCTCGACCAGGTCAAGGACAAGTTCGGCACCAACGCCATCACCCGAGGCATCCTCCTCGGCCGCGACCAGGGCCTGACGGTGCCGATGCTGCCGGACTAGCGGTTGCAGGTTTCAGGAGCGCGGGTAACCGATCTCGGCGATGCCTTCGGAGAGATCAGACAGGCGGCGTTGCCGGTTGAGCGACGTCACGACGTACTCGGTCAGCGGCATCAGCGCGTAGACGTGCCGGATCGGCTCGAGGTCGAGCGCCAGTTCGTAGTAGTCCTCGGCGAACGTCAGGTACGCCTCCGGCCGTCCGTCCGCGAGCACCTCGAAGAGTTGGTCGGCGCCGTCCTTCTCGGCACCCTCGACCGGTCCACACCGCCATTGCGTGTCGGCCGTCGTACGCCAGAAGGCGACCGTCGCGCGTGGCGCACCCAGCGGATCCCAGAACGCCCTGTCGTCCCGGGCGTGGTGGAACACCTCCGGCACATCGTCGATCAGCTCCGGCCAGGGCCGCATGTCGTTCGCGTACGGCGACAGCGGCGACTCGTGGTCGAAGCCGTACCCGAAGGCACCGTCGGCCGAGAACACGATCGAGTACTCGTTCCCCGACCCGTCTCGCATCAACGCGGTCTCTTCCGTCTCCGACCACCGCGCGTCGAACGAGAAGTAGTTGGTGTTCTCGTCGTCGTTCAGCACCAGATCGAGCACGGCCAACGCCCGGCTGACCCGCTTGGTGGTCTGCAGATCGGGCAACCGCTGAATCACGTCGAAGACAGACATCGCCCCATTCAAGCGGGACTAGGAGGTCTCGTCGAGATAGCGGCGGCCGTACCCCATGACCGCCGCGCGGAGCTCGCGGAGCTTTGCCTCGCGCTTCTTCGCCGACAGGCCATGCCCGACCGGAAACAATTTGTAGGCCCCGTCACGGCCGCGCGACGCGGGCACCTGCTCCGGGCTCAAAGTGGGATCCAGGTAGGCCACCATCCAGGGCCACCGAAAGTCCCCGCCGACGCGGATGTGACCGACCGCGGCCCACGGAACGGTAAGTTCGCGTCCGCCGCGCTTGACGGTCAGATCGGTCGCCGTCAACCGCAACTCGACCGGTCGCCGGATGACCAGGAACCAACTGCGAACGGCCAGGAGGAGGCACAGCACACACAGGACGTTCAGGAGCAGGATGGTGGGTAGGCGGTCCAGGTCGAGCTCCGCGAAATCATGCGGACGCGGCGACAGGCCGAAGGAGAGCAGGGTCATGAGCACCGCTACGACTGCCGGGCGAGCCCGCTTCGTGGTGAACGTCGTCCCCACGTCCATGTGCTGGTGCATTCAGGCCTCCTGACCGTGATCGGGTCCCTCACCGTAGTGGCTGAGGGACCCGTCGGGTGGCGGTCAGGAGTCCGCCTGTGGATAACTCTCAGCGGCGCTGGACGACTTCTTCGGCGACCTCGACCAGTTCGCGGTCGGTGGCCTCGGTCTCCGGGTCGTGCGCCGGCTCCAGCCGGTCGTGCGCGATCAGCGACTGAATGGCCCGCAGTACGGCGCTCGCCGCGGCACCCCACGTGGACACGTAGGAGAACTGCCACCACCACAGCGCCTCGATGACCCGCCCTTCCTCGTAGTGCGCCAGGCCGTGCACGAGGTCGTTGGCGATCGCGGTGAGGTCGTCGGACAGCCGGTTCACGGTGATCTCAGGGGGAGCGGCGTACGGGTCGAAGACCTCGGCGTACTCGTCCAGGCCCTCGAACAGCACGGCCAGCCGGTCCCGCATCGCGTCCAGATCCGGGTCGGGCCCGGCGTCGCTCTCGAACCGCTCCTCGGGCACGAAGTCCTCGAACGCGCCCAGCCGGCCGCCGGCGAGCAGCAGCTGGCTCACCTCGAGCAGCAGGTACGGCAGCGAGGCGAGACCCTCGTCGACACCGTCCTCGTCCGGCTGCGCCGCGATGTCGCGCACCGAGATCAGGAAGCTTCGCACCTGGTCGGCGATCTGCTCGGCGAACTCGGTCAGGTCCTCGGAGTCCGTGCCCAATGCCCTCTCCGCAATGTCAGCAGGGCCCGCAATATCCGCTGGTTCAGTCATCGATAGATCGTCGCCCTTCAAACGCCCGTCCGAGTGTGACCTCGTCGGCGTACTCGAGATCACCGCCTACTGGAAGTCCACTAGCCAAACGGGTGACGCGCAACCCCATGGGCCGGAGCAACCGGCTCAGGTAGGTGGCGGTCGCCTCACCCTCCAGGTTCGGATCGGTGGCCAAGATGATCTCGGTCACCTCGCCACCGGCCAGCCGCTGGAGGAGCTCCTTGATCCGCAGTTCGTCCGGCCCGATGCCCTCGATCGGCGAGATCGCCCCGCCGAGCACGTGATACCGGCCGCGGAACTCCCGGGTCCGCTCGATCGCGACCACGTCCTTGGCCTCCTCGACCACGCAGATCAGGCTCAGGTCGCGACGCGGGTCCCGGCAGATCCGGCACTGCGTCTCCTCCGCGACATTGCCGCAGATCTCGCAGAACTTGACCTTCTCCTTCACCTGCACGAGCACGTGCGCAAGCCGCCGTACGTCGGTCTCGTCGGCCGCGAGCAGATGGAACGCGATCCGTTGCGCGGACTTCGGACCGACACCGGGCAACCGGCCGAGCTCGTCGATGAGGTCCTGAACGGCCCCCTCGTACACGTCAGCCCGAGTTCCGACCGGATACCCCGGCCCCGCCACCCGGGTTGATGAACCCGACCCCACCACCGGACCCGCCGGCGCTCGGACCTGGGCCGGTGCTGCCCGCGCTCGGACCACTCCTGCCTGGGCCGGTGCTTCCGCTCTCGTCGGTATCACCAGCGCCCGAGCCGGGACCGCTCTCGTCGGTCTTGTCTCCGCCAGTGATCCCCGGGGCGGCCGAGGCGCCCGGCAGGCTGAACCCGGCCGGCGCCGACGAGCCACCACCGAGGCCGGACTGGCCTTCGGATCCGAAGCCCGGGATCCCGCCTGCCAGCGGGCCCATTGCGGCGGCCGCGGCCTGCTTGGCGTTCTCCGAGGCGTCCCGGACGGCGGCAACGACCAGGTCGGCCAGCGTCTCGGTGTCGTCCGGATCGACGGCCTCCGGCTTGATGTCAAGGCTCAGCAGCTCACCGGTCCCGGACACCAGCGCGGTCACCAGCCCACCACCGGCCGAGCCCTCGATCTCCTGGCTCTCCAGGTTGGCCTGGGCTTCCATCAACTGGTTCTGCATCGCCTGCGCCTGCGCGAGCAGGTCGGACATGTCGAAGCCGCCAGCACCGCCACCGTCGAACACCGCGATCTCCTCGTCGAGCCGCTACTTGTCACCGAGCCTCAACCCTATCCGGTCCCCCGGACAACCCCACCACCCACCAGAAACCGACCTGTCTCCCCAACCTATCCACAACCCTGTGGATAGAGGTGTCCACAGGGTTGTGGATCTTGTGGATACCCGTCACCCCGAGTCTGGGCACGACCCACACCCCCCGCGCGACCCTGTGCACGGGACCCTGCCGAGCTACGGCTTCTCCCAGCCGGCCGGAGCGACGTAATCGGTGTACCAGGTGGTGAGCTCGACGAGAGGCCGCAGCGCCTCGGTGATCAGCCCGATGTCGTCGGTGTCGATCGGCTTCTCCGCGTAGACAGACCGCAGCCGGAGGAGGCCGGCCCGAGGATGGTCCGCCGAGTACTGACCCGGCATACGAAGCCTGCTCGACCCGGCGAGTTCGAAACCGTTGGACCGCAGCCGCTGGACGATCCCGGCAAGCTCCCCGCCACTGGCCTCGGCGTCGACCATCGCCCGAAACAGCTCCACCTGATCACCAGCCGGACTCGCCGACCCACCACCAAGCGTGAGCCGGTCAAGGTCAAACGTGAACGTGATCCGAATCCGGCGCGCAATCCACGACGTCGCACGCTGACGCTGCCAAGCGCCCGGCCGATCGGACAGCCCACCCAACCAGAACTTCCCGAACTCCCCCATCGCCTCAAGCTCATCGCAAAGCTCCTGCAAGGGCCCCCGAACGTACCGCTCCAAGTCATCGCGGTGCGTCTCCAACTGACCCGGGCTCGGATCCCCCTCGAGATCAGCCAGTACGTCAAACGCCGCGTCGGCCCACCCCTGAAAACCCATACCCCGCAATCTGCCACCCCCCACCGACAACCCACCGTCCCACTTCGACGACCCCACCGGCCACGTTGGCGACCTCACCGGCTGATCTCCCCGACCCCATCGGCGCACGTCGGCGACCTGCCGACCTATCTCGATGACCCCACCGACCCACTTCGGTTACCTCACCCGCGTACCTCCGCGAACCCACCAGCCACTTCGGCAACTCACAGGCGCACGTCGGCGTCGATCTCACCGGCGCAACCTCGGCCAACTCATCGGCCCACGTCGGCGACCTATCTCGGCTTCCACCGGCCACCTCGACGACCCCACCGCCAGACCTCGCCGACCCCACCGGCGTACGTCGGCACCCCGCCGGCGCCTCGGCGAGCCCGCCGGCCCACGGGTGTAAGTCGACACCTCGGGAGCGCGTTTGAGGTTTGGGTGATGATCTGGGCGCCGAGGTGATCCTCGGCGGGGGCCCAGGGCCGGGCATCAGTTGGTCAGTTGGGTTCTTCGGTGATGATCTGGGCGCCGAGGGTCTCGCGGAGGAGGTCGGTGTGGGAGCGCGAGTCCTCTTCCAGCACGATGTCGTCCTCGCCGATCGCGTCCGCTTCTTCCTCCGGCGTCAGCGGTACCGCCGGCGCCGCGGGAGCCGCGGCAGCCCGACGAGCCTGTTCTGCCGCCACAGCCGCTTCCGCAGCCCGCCGCTTGCTGGCCGCCTGCTCACGCCGATCCACCGGCGCCGCCCGCCGCGCTCCTGATGCCGCCCCGGCTGACCGCCCTGTGCCCGCCCCCGGTCGCGGGGTAGGCCCGTCATCCCAAGGATCCGGCTCCGGCGGCACGTCGTACTCCGAGTCCGGCGGCTCCTGGACGGCGACCGCCGCCCCAGGCTCATCGGTCCACTGACCGGTACGCCCCGAGCTGCCCGGCCCACCCACATCGCCCGACCCAGCGCCGGCCTGACCGCCACTCTCCAACGAGCCGTTGCCAGCTACTCCACCGGCAGGCCCTCGCACCCCAGCCTGGTCACCCGACTGCGACGACCCCTGCGTCCCGCCCGTCTCCGACCAGCCAGCACCTGCCCCACCAGCTCCAGCGCCCCCAGCCTCACCAGAGCCCGCTCCTGCACCGCCGGAGGCCGTCCTTGGACCGGCCGAGCCTGCTACAGCCGCACCAGAGCTAGCTTCACTGGCACGCGCCGCAGCGTCGCCGAATCCACTCGCTCCTCCGGACCCGCCCCCGCTCGCACCGGCACCCGCAGCAACACCGCCTGCACCTGGCCCACCAGCACCTGGCCCACCAGCATCTGTCCCGCCAGCCCCAGGACCGCCGACCCCAGGACCACCCGCACCAGCACCGCCAGCCCCAGGCCCGCTCACGCCCGCACCGGCACCCGCGGCCCTGCCCGCACCGGCACCGCCGACTCCGGCTCCACCCGCGCCGCCAGCGCCCGCACCACCGGCTGCAGCTCCAGCCGCACCTGCGCCACCAGCTCCAGCAGTGCCCGCGTGGCCGCCTGATGCGCCACCCGACCCTCCGCCGTGCGGTCCACCGCCGCCCGAGCCAGCAGGACCGCCGCTAGATCCACCGGGCGCACCGCCGCTCGATCCACCCGGGGCACCCTGCGGTCCGCCGGAGCGCGGGCCGCCGGTGTGGTGACCACCGCCCGCCCCGGGATCGGTGGACGGGTCGACAACTGCCTCGACACGGCGGTTCAGACCGATCGTGTCGATCATCGCCTGCCGCAGAATCTCGTCGCTCCCTGAACGGGCGAAGCTCTCCCGCGCACCTGCATTCACCAAACCGAGCGTCAGAGTCTGGTCGTCGATCGCGATGACCTGCGCGTTCTGGCTCAGCATGATCCAGGCGAACCGCCGCTTCGCCTTCACCGCCTCGAGCACCTCAGGCCACAACCGCCGGATATCCGCCAACCCAACGGCTCCCGCTGACGGAGCAGCCGCCGCTCCCGCCCCACCCGCTGCAGGCGCAGCGCCGCCCGATTGCGGCGAAGTAACCGATCCTGGTGCGGACGCCGACGCAGACGTTGGATGCGCAGAGGTTATTGAGCCGGCCGACTCATCCGCCCAGGCTCCAGACCGCGCCGCCGCACTGGCGGGTGGGCCGTCGACAGCACGAGCGGCTGACTGCGCGTCGCCTGAACCAGTCCCATCCCGGGCGGCCTGCCCCGAGCCAGCATCAGCCGCTACCCCCAGCGCGACACCACCGGCCGAACCGCTGGCATCCGCACCGCCGCCAGCCCCGCCACCACCTGACGCACCAGCGCCTGTCTCACCGCGCACCGGCGCACCACCAGCCGCGCCACCGGCCGCACCAGCAGTTGCCGCTCCATCACCTGACGCACCGGCTGGCGTACCTCCACCTGCTGCACCGGCTGGCGTCGTACCGGGGCCAGCTGCGCCGGCAGTCGCCGTACTGGCGCCGACTGCACCGGCTGCCGCCGTACCAGCTCCTGCGTTGCCAGTAGTCGGCGTGCCCCCGGCTCCCGCGGCGGCGCGGGCTGCGGCGCGGCTGGTGGCTGCGTCGGGGCCCGGAGCGCTCGCGTACTCGGCCGGCTGACCTGCGTCCGCCGTACCGGGGACTCCGATGGCGAGGCGGCGTTCCATCCGGTCGAGGCGGGCTTGGATGCCGTTGGTGGAGTCGTCGGCGCCGGGCAGCAGGACCTTCGCGCAGATGAGCTCCAGCTGCAGTCGCGGTGCCGTGGCCCCGCGCATCTCCAGCAGACCGGCCGCGACGATGTCCGCCGCCCGGGTCAGCTCCGCGGCGCCGATCCCGGCGGCCTGGGTCTGCAGCCGCTCGCCCTGGTCCTCGGCGCCCTCGATCAGGCCGGAGACGATCGCGTTCGGTACGGCGGACAGCACGACCAGATCGCGCAACCGCCGGAGCAGATCCTCGGCGAAGCGCTTCGGGTCCTGGCCGGTCTCGATCACCTTCTCGATCGTCTCGAACACGGCCTTGCTGTCATGCGCGGCGAACCCGTCCACACACGCATCGAGCAATGAGTCCGGCGTGAAGCCGAGCAGCGCGACGGCCAGCTCGTACGTGACGCCGCCCGGCCCCGCACCACCGATCAACTGATCCAGCACGCTCAGCGAGTCACGGACCGAACCGGCACCGGCCCGCACCACCAGCGGCAGGGCGGCCGGCTCGATCGCGACGCCCTCGGACTGGCAGAGCGAGGCCATGTAGTCGCCGAGAACCTTCGGCGGGACCAGACGGAACGGGTAGTGATGGGTCCGGGACCGGATCGTCCCGATCACCTTGTCCGGCTCGGTGGTGGCGAAGATGAACTTCAGGTGCGGCGGCGGCTCCTCGACCAGCTTCAGCAGGGCGTTGAAGCCCTGCGTGGTGACCATGTGCGCCTCGTCGATGATGTAGATCTTGTAGCGGCTCTCCACCGGCGCGAAGAACGCCCGCTCGCGCAGGTCACGCGCGTCGTCGACACCACCGTGCGAGGCGGCATCGATCTCGATCACGTCGATGCTGCCGGGGCCGCCACGGGCCAGGTCGGTGCAGGACTTGCACACCCCGCACGGCTCGGCGATCGGGCCCTTCTCGCAGTTGATCGCGCGGGCCAGGATCCGGGCGCTGGTGGTCTTACCGCACCCGCGCGGGCCGGAGAACAGGTAGGCGTGGTTGACCCGGTTGTTGCTCAACGCGTTCCGCAGCGGCGCCGTGACATGGTCCTGCCCGATCACCTCGGCGAACGTCTCCGGGCGATACCGGCGGTACAACGCAAGGGGTGCTTCCACGCCCGCCACCCTAGCGCCGCCCGCCGACAAATCCTCCCCACGCCCTACCAACCCCAACTCCACCCCCGACACCAGGCTCCGGCAACCGGAGGATGCGCCGCCGAGCGACCGCCGTACGGCGAGTAGGCCGGGGCCATGGCGGGTTTCGTCT
The DNA here is from genome assembly GCF_040639075.1 of Kribbella sp. NPDC023972. NCBI lineage: Bacteria > Bacillati > Actinomycetota > Actinomycetes > Propionibacteriales > Kribbellaceae > Kribbella > Kribbella sp. NPDC023972. Next base: position 50,565 of record NZ_JBEZZH010000004.1, read on the forward strand.
CCACTGGCGGGTTGCAGCACGCCAGCGGTGACATAACCCGCCAGTCGGTGATACCCCGGATGGGCCGGCGAGCGGCCGCCGTACGGCGAACACGTGGGAGCACGCTGGTGCGGGAGACGACCGGGGATGCCGACTAGCGGCCGCCGGGGCGCGTGGGCGGAAGTACGCTGGCGCGGGTGACGAGCGGAGACCACAGGCAGCAGCAGGTTATTGAGCGCGCTCGCGCCGTACTCCCAGAGGACGAACGCATTCTCGCCGTCTATCTGATCGGCAGCTACGGCACCGGGGAGGCGGACAGGTTCAGCGATGTCGATGTGCACTGTGTCGTGACCGACGACGCTATTGACTGGTTCGTGGAGAACTGGGCGGACGTGCTGCGGAGGATCACCGGACCGACCGTGCTCGCCGATCGGATCCCCGGGATCGTGTGCGGCGGTCTCGGTATCACGCCCGACTGGGTTCACGTCGACCTCATCATCCATCCACTCGGCTCCTTCGACCGCTTCCAGTACGACGGGGTCCGCGTGCTGTTCGACCGTGACGGGACGCTGTTTCCGGACGGCGACCAGCCTTCGCAAGGCGGTCGCGTGGGTACGCCGTACTGGCCGGAGCAGACGGTGAACCTCTTCTTCTACTTCCTGGGGAACTTGGTCACCGTGCTCGGCCGGGACGAACGCATCGTCGCCAACCAGGGCGTTGGCGTGCTCCGCGACCAGCTCATCGCCCTGATGCTCGCCGAACGCGGAGTGCGCCGTACCAGCGGAGCCAAACGCCTCAACGCCTTACTGTCCGACGAGCAACGAGCCGTTCTCGAAGCGATCCCGCCTACCGGCACCGACCCGGCCGACATCCTGGCCGCCAATCAGTACATCGTCCGCGAGTTCATCCGCCGCGGCACCACTCTGGCGAACCAGACCGGCGGGCCGTGGCCGGCAGAGTTCGTCGACGCAACGCTCGCTCACCTCCATGACCACTTTGACGTCACCTTCGTCTGAGCCCTCCGCGATCTATGCGAATCGCATACAATTACGGCCATGGGAGCTGATGAGCTGGAGAAGGCCGTCAATCGCTGGCATCTGACGGTCAACGGCGGTGATCTGGACGGAGCCGCTGGTGCGGTCACCGATCCGGTCGTCGTACTGGGACCGAAGGGCGCCGGGCCGATCACGCCGAGCGGGTTTGCGGACTGGGTGCAGCGGTCGGGGATCAGGCTGGTCCCGAAGTCGTGGCATCCGATCAGCGAGCGCCTCATGGTCGTCGAACAGGACGCCACATGGCCCGGCAGCACCTCCCCGACCCGAGTGGCCACGCTGTTCAGGGTCACCGGCGAGAAGGTCTCGGCGGCACTGCGACTGCCGGACCTCAGGTCGGCGCTCGAACTGGCCTACATCTACCGCGAACTGGCCGCCACCCAGTGAGCACGCCAACTGCACGGCCTGCAGGTCACGACCGCGGACCTGGGCAGGTCTTGTTCGAGTTCGTCCGGCACTGGTCGCGGCGCTCGTACGACGATCCTCGGATCGCCGAACAGGGACGTCTCGTCCTCGTCACCGAGGCCGTCAACTCGGTCGCCCAGCGCCAGGCGGCGACCATCAACGCGATCGCCCATGAAATCGGCATCGACCAAAGCGGGGCTTCTCGACTGGTGAAGGAAGCAGTTGCCGCCGGCTACCTCCAGACCCAACCCGCCGAAACCGACACTCGCCGGCGCGACGTGACCGTCACCAAGTCGGGCCTCGCCATGCTCAACCACGCCCACCAGTGGCAGGAAGAGATCTTCGCCCAACTAACCACCACCTGGACCTCTCGACAACGCGCCACCTTCCACCAAGCAATGCAAAACCTCCTCGAGACGTCCCACGCCCTCAACCCGTAAACGCACCCCCGGTCACCCGTTCCCTTGTCCACGTCCGACGAGGCGGGCCCCGACACCATGAGATCTGAGGTCGGCGATGGGGCTGGCCTACGCCGGCCCCCACCCGTGGGGGCTGGCCCGAATCTCACACCGCGCAGAGCCGGGCCCCATCCCGTGCGGGACAACCCGCGCTATCGGGAGCGCGGGGCACCGGACTGCGAGCCCGAGGAGGCGGTCCGACGCCCCGCTCCTGTGAGGTGGACGCAAGCGTCGGCCATGGAGGCCCGGGCTGGCACCGCACACCCGCGCGGACGCTTGCACCGAGCCCCACACCCGGCGGACAACCCGCGCTAGCGGCAGACGCACCGAGCACCGGGGCTGGAGCGGGGTGCGAGGCGCGGGCAGTCGGACTGCCGGGGTGCGGACTGCCGGGTGCGGGCTCCCGGGCGCGCGGTCCGGGGGGCTGCTGGGTGCGGACTGCCGGGATGCGCGGTCCGGGGCGCGGACTGCCGGGTGCGGGCTCCGGGGCGCGCGGTCCAGGGGGCTGCTGGGTGCGGACTGCCGGGATGCGCGGTCCGGGGTGCGGGGTGCCAGGTGCGGGCTGCCGGGGTGCCAGGTGCGGGGTGCCGGAGTCCGGGGTGCGGGGTGTGCCCGCATCGTCCGCAGTTAGTCGAGGGGGTAGTTGGCGAAGCGGGAGCGGAGGTCCTTCTTGGAGAATTTGCCTACTGAGGTTTTGGGGACTTCGTCGATGAATTCGACGGCGTCGGGGAGCCACCACTTGGCTACCTGAGGTCTGAGGTAGTCGAGGATTTCGTCGGCGGTGGAGGTGGCGCCTTCCTGGAGGACGATGCAGGCGAGGGGGCGTTCGTCCCACTTGGGGTGGGGTACCCCGATGACGGCGGCCTCCTTGACCGCGGGGTGGGCCATCAGGAGGTTCTCCAGCTCGACTGAGCTGATCCATTCGCCGCCGGACTTCACCAGGTCCTTGGTGCGGTCGACCAGGCGCACCGAGCCGAACTGGTCGATCGCCGCGACGTCGCCGGTCTTCATCCACCCGTCTTCCGTGCTCAGCCGGACACCGTCGTCGGGACGGTAGTACTCGGCGGCGATCCACGGCCCGCGCACCTGGAGCTCGCCCGTCGCCTCGTCGTCCCAGGGCAACGGCTTGATCGACCCGGGCTCGACGATGCGCACCTCGACACCTGGCAGCGGCTGTCCCTGTCGGGCACGCAGCCGGGCCTTCTTGTCCTCGGGCAAGTCCTCGTACCGAGCCGGCACGTGCGCGGCGGTCGCCACCGGGCTGGTCTCCGTCATACCCCACGCCTGCAGGATCGGCCGGCCGAGCTTCTCTCGGAACGCCTCCGACAACGCCATCGGTACGGCGGACCCGCCACACGGGACCCGTCGCAGCTTCGGCAACTCAACCCCCTCCAGCAAGGGCAACAGGCCTTGCCAGATTGTCGGCACGCCCGCAGCGAGCGTGACCTCCTGCTCCTGGAGCAGCTTGAGGATCCCCTGCGGGCTCATGTCCGGCCCCGGGAACACCAGACTGGCCCCCGCCATCGGAGCCGCATGCGCGAGACCCCACGCGTTGGCGTGGAACATCGGCACGACAGGCATCACCGTGTCCGTCTCGGCCAACCCGATTCCTGCGTTGGTCAGTACGCCGATGGAGTGCAGCCAGGTGGATCGGTGCGAATACACCACACCCTTCGGATTGCCCGTCGTACCGCTCGTGTAGCACATCGCGGCCGCTTGGTTCTCGTCCGAGACGTGGAACTCGACCGGCTCCGCCGCGGCCAGTAGCTCCTCGTAGTCGTGGAATCGTGGATCGTCCGGCACCTCAGGCCCGGGTGCGCCAGCCGGCAGATCGTCCATCACGACGACATGCCTGACCAACGGCAACCGGTCGAGCAGTGGCAGGAAGAGACCGAGCAACGACTTGTCGACGAAGACGACCTCGTCCTCGGCATGGTTCGCGATGTAGACGACTTGATCGGGGAAGAGCCTGATGTTGAGGGTGTGCAGCACCCGGCCGGTGCAGGGCGCGGCGAAGTACAGCTCGAGGTGACGCCCCGAGTTCCACGCGAACGTCGCCACCCGGCCGTCCGCGCTGATCCCGAGTGTGTCCAGTACGCCGCCTAGTCGTCTGGTCCGCGCGGCCCACTCGGCGTACGTCAGTCTCGTCGGCGCCGGACCGCCGGTGTAGACGGTCTTGTCCGGGTAGAACTGCTCAGCCCGGAGGAAGATCGTGTCCAGGGACAGCTGGTAGTTCTGCATCAGACCCTTCATGCAGACACTCTGCCAGCCGCGATGTCCCCTTGACCATGACCTCAACCGGACTTTCTCACGCACTCTTCGTGCACTCCGAACCGCACTCCGACCGCACTCCGACCGCACCCCGGACCGCCCGAAAGCGCAACGCACCATCAGCGTGGCAGTTAGATGACATGACATACATGTCGTGTAATATTTCAGACCATGAAGGTGGTCGAGGAGCTGCGTTATCTCGTGCTGGCGATCCAGCGCGAGGGCAACCGGCTGCTCGCCGCCGAGCTGCGCCCGCTCGGAATCACGCCCTCACAGGCCGAAGTGCTGCGCGTACTCCGTGATCACGGGCCGCTGACTCTCAACGCCCTCGGCGGTCTCCTGGTCTGCGAGACCGGCAACAGCCCGAGCCGTCTCGTCGACCGCCTGGTCGCGCAGGGACTGGTCAAACGTGGCATCGACAAGGTCGACCGGCGTTACCTCGCGTTAAGCCTGACCGCGCAGGGCCGTGCCCTGCACCGGCGCATCGTCACCGCGGAGAACCGCCTGCACCGGACCATGAACAACCTCGTCGCCGGCCAGCCCCTCGACGAGACCATCACGACACTGCGGGCCATCGCCGACGCCTTTCCCGCCGGAGCCGCTCTGGCCCGCCGGCGCGACCCCGAGTACGACCACACCCTCGCTCAGGAGAGATAGTCATGGAACAAGCGACCGACACCATCCCCGCCAGCCAGGCGGCGATCCGTCACGTCCTCCTGGACGCGCTCGCGCTGCCGGAGTGGAACGAGGCCTTCCTGAGCATCGACGGTCCGGCCGACGCTCAGGCAAACACCCGCTATGACCTCCGGGTGCGGCCGGGTCTCACCGGCGAACTGCAGTACACGGTGATCGAGCCGGACCGCATCGAGATCACCTGGCAGGTCCCCGGCTTCCGCGAGGTCGGCACCTGGACCATCGCCGCCGACGGCCAGGTCACCCACGCCTTCGAGCAGACCGGCCCACTGGCCACGGTCCTCCGCCCGGCGTACCGCAACATCGCCACCATCCGTCTGGCCCGCCTCGCCAACCGCATCCGGCAGTTCGCCCACACCTCCTGACCCGGAGCCCATAGCTCCCGACCAGAAGCCCAGCACCCTCGTTTCAGCTGCCAGCAACAGGCTCAGACTGCCAGCGGCACAGCGCGTTTGTGGGCCGTACGCCGGTGCGCGGCGATGATCGTGGCCGCCGCCTGCTCACTCACGTCACGGCCCTCGAGGAAGTCGTCGATCTCGTCGTACGTCACCCCGAGCGCGACCTCGTCCGGCAGACCCGGGTTGTTCGTCTCCAGGTCGGCCGTCGGCACCTTGCCCGTGAGTACGTCGGACGCACCGAGCCGCGCCCCGATCGCCCGGACCCGGCGCTTCGTCAGCCCGGACAACGGCGTCAGGTCACACGCGCCGTCGCCGTACTTGGTGTAGAACCCCATCACGGCCTCGGCCGCGTGGTCCGTGCCGACGACCAGCCCGCCGCGCGCGCCGGCGACGACGTACTGCGCGATCATCCGCTGCCGCGCCTTGATGTTGCCGACGTGGTAGTCCGCCCGGTCGTCGCCGAGGCCCGCGTGCCGGACTGACTCGACCATCGCGTCGGTGGCCGGCTTCACGTCGACCACGAGCGTCTCGTCCGGCCGGATGAACTCCAGCGATCGCTGCGCGTCCTCCTCGTCCACCTGGACGCCGTACGGCAGCCGCATCGCGATGAAGGTCGCCTGACCGCCCTCGGCCCGGACCCGCTCGACCGCGAGCTGGCACAGGCGGCCCGCCGTACCGGAGTCGACCCCGCCGCTGATGCCGAGCACGTACGACGACGCGCCGGTACGCCGGAGTTGGTCGGCCAGGAACTCGATCCGCCGCTCGATCTCCACGTCCACGTCGAACGACGCGGGTACGCCGAGCTCGGCGATGATCAGTTCCTGCAGGTAGCGGCGTTCCTCGCTCATCGGGCTCCCTCGCTGTCTCGGTTCGGCTGGACCAGCCTAGACAAGGGCCCGGACATGAGGATTCCCCGCGCACCCGGAAGAGCTCACTTACCCTTGCTGCCTTCCGGCCCTGGGGGAGTTGGGCGAGATACCGCCACGCGGGGAACCAGCCAGAAGTGTACGTGATGGCGACCCCACGACCGAAATCGAGACCCCGGGGCCATGCCCCCACCGCCGCTCAAACTTTTCCTCAAGCGAACACAACAGATCCGCCCGGTGGCGCGTTTTACCTCCAGCCGGTGCCGAGCCGGCGGATGGAGAGCCGATGACCTTCGAGCAGTGGGCCCGCACCCACCTGGTGGTCGACGGACGGCCGGCCCGGCTCGAGGGGCCCGCCTACCTCCGGGTCTGGTACGCCGGTTTCAACCTGCAGATGAGTGCCGAAGACGCCGGACTGGCCGATCCCCGGAGGGAACTGTTCGAGATCGTCGACGGGATGACGCTGGCGAACCCCCAGAACCCGGCCAGCTGGCTACCCGTCCGCGTTGGCCTGTGAGGCGAACTACGCTGGTTGGGTGACGAGTCATCAATTTGGTCCGTTCGGGATCACCACGGGTCTTGACAGCAGCCCTGAGTCCTTGGCCGCGGCCCTCGCGGCCGAGGAGCTCGGGTACCCCGCGATCTGGTTGTCCGGCGGCCGGCTGCCCGGTCTCCAGACCATCGTCGACCTGGTCGGTGCAACCACATCGATCAACTTCGTCAGCGGCATCCTCTCGGTCGACCAATACCGTGCCGAGGACGTGAGTACGACGTACGCCTCGGTGGAAGCGTCCGCGCCGGGCCGGTTCACCGTCGGTCTCGGTGGTGCGCACGGCCCTAGGCCGTTGGCCACGCTCAACACCTTCCTCGACGCGCTGGACGGCGTACCGCAAGAGCGTCGCCTGCTCGCCGCGCTCGGCCCACGGATGCTCGAACTGGCCCGGGACCGGTCGGCCGGTGCGTACCCGTTCCTGATCACGCCGTCGTACTCCGCACAGGCGCGGACGGTGCTCGGCCCGGACAAGCTGCTCGCGGTCAGCCATCTGGTCGTGGTCGAGACCGACGCGGAGCGGGCGCGGGCGATCGCGCGGAACACGATCGGCTTCTTCCCTCGGCTTCCCGGGTACGCCGCCTCGCTCAAGCGGCAAGGGTTCACCGATGCGGAGCTCGAGCAGCTGCCGGACCACCTGATCGACGCATTGGCAGCGTGGGGTACGCCGGCCGACGTCAAGGCGAAGCTGAGCGAGCACCTCGACGCCGGCGCCGACCACGTCGCGATCAACGTGATCACCGGGGTCACAGGTCCGCAGCCGATCGAGCAGTGGCGAGCGTTGGCGGGCACGCTGCTCGAGTGACGCGCTAGGTCAGCTGCTTCTCGTACAGGCGCGCGGTCGACTCCAGCTTGTCGTACCGGTACGGCCGCTCCTCACCGGTCGGCTCGAACCCTTGCCGCAGCCAGAACCCCGTGGCCACGTGCGCGTTCGTGTCCACGACTGCCAGTCGCAGTGTCCGCACCTCGGGCCACGTCGTCTCGACGTACCGCTGGATGAGTTCGTACGTCGCCTTGCCGAGCCCGAGACCCTGGTGGTTCCAATGGACCTCGAGTAAGCCGATGAAGGCGGTGTGGTCGTTCGGATAGCCCCGGAGGAGGTCGGCCACGGCGACCAGGCGGTCGTCCTGGAACGCGCCCAGCACGACCTTCGCTTCCTCGGGCAAGTGCTCCGGACGCATCATCAGCAGGCTCTGCGCGTCCGACGATCCGGGCGGGTAACCGGTGATCCGCTCGGTGTAACCGGAATCGGATTCGATCAGCTCCTGCAGCGCGTCCACGTCGCCGGGTTCGATCGGCCGCAGTACCAACGTCACGACTCGAGCTCCTCGATGCTGCCGGCCATGATCGCGCGGACGTTCGCCGTCACCCGCTCGACCGGCCAGTCCCACCAGGCGATCTCTTGAAGCCTGGCGACGTCCGCTGCCGGGAACCTGGTGCGGATCAGCTTCGCCGGGTTCCCGCCGACGATCCCGTACGGCGGTACGTCGTCCACCACGACCGCACCGGACGCGATGATCGCGCCGTCCCCGATCGTCACCCCGGGCATCACCAGGCTGCGGTACCCGAACCACACGTCGTTCCCGACCACGGTGTCCCCGCGGCCCGGCAGCCCGGTGATCAGGTCGAAATGCTCCGCCCAGGCCCCGCCCATGATCGGGAAGGGGAACGTCGACGGGCCGTCCATCCGGTGGTTGGCGCCGTTCATGATGAACGTGGTGCCCTCGCCGAGAGCGCAGTACCTGCCGATGCGAAGCCGCTCGGGACCGTAGTGATACAGCACGTTGCTGGTCTCGAACGCGCCCGGGTCATTCGGATCGTCGTAGTACGTATAGTCCCCTACCTCGATCAACGGCGACTTCACCACAGCCTTGAGCAGGACCACTCGCTCGACGTCAGGCATCGGGTGAACCACATCCGGATCCGGAGCTCCGTCCATGCCGCCGACCCTAAATGAGCACGCCCACCACCAGCAGCAGGATTAGGCCCGCCCGCGATGGCCCTGCGCGGCCCGGCGGAGCATGCGCCACCACTGCCACCCACTCCCGCTCACGCTCACCCCTACCAGCACAGTCCTCCAGGTTCACAGCCCCGATTTCAGGTTCCCGAGCCGTCTCGCGTATCCTCTCCGCTTGGAGGATTCGCCTAGAGGCCTAGGGCGCACGCTTGGAAAGCGTGTTGGGGGCAACCCCTCACGAGTTCGAATCTCGTATCCTCCGCCACTCCCCGGAGTCAAGAAACCGCAGGTCAGAGCCAGGTTTCACGCTTCCGGAGGACGAACAAGAGCCGGGGCGGCTCCCTAGTCAGGGAGCCGCCCCGGAGTCGTTCCGTCTCAGTTTCCGTCTCAGTTGTCCTACGCCGGGACCGGAACGGATCCGGCAGCGTCCTCGGGGCCGTTCTCCCCGGAGTCCTGGTCGTCGTCGTTGGTGCGGCCCAGAGCAGCCTCCGAGTCGCTTGGCGATGTCCCGCCGGATCGGGTCCGTCAGGTGCTGGTACGGAGCAGCCATCGACGTTCCCCGCCCTTTCCACACCCTGACAAGAGCGCGACGATTAGCCCTTCAGCTCGGGCTCGGCAGCCATGGTGGGGTGGGTGGGCGTGGTGACCGCTCCCTCGTCCACGGCGCGCAACCGAAGCTCTCGAATACGTCATCGGTGGGCCGGATAGTCACGACCTCATGCGCGCCGAAACGACTCGCGACGACCTTGCCGGAATCGAACCGGGCCCAGAAGCAGCCGAGCGTGGTGCTGCTGTACGTGCCGGGCAGGATGTTGATACCGAGCTCGAACCTGCCGTCCGTGTTGATGGTCGGCCAGCCGGGCGTTGCCGTTGCCGTCGTGGTGACTGTCGGCCCCGGGACAGAGCCGTCCGCTGTCGAAGTTGTGGAGCCTTCTCCGGCGCCTCCAAGCACGAACCCGAACACAAACGTGAGCACGCTGACACCGATCGACGTCGGCCATCCCCATCGGACGAATGGCTGCAGTTCTTGCGTTTCCTCGGGCTCGGACATGGAAATCTCTCACTGACTTCAGGTCAACGCCTGTAGATCGTCACGTCGGCTTCTCCGCCATTCATGGCGCAGGTTCAAGTGACGCTTTGCTTGGCGTTGAAGTCGTGTCCAGCGCCGTCGCCCACCGCCGTGGGTTGTGCACTCTCTTGTGCGTGTCGCGGTCAGACACTACGTACAGGGTGCCTTGGGGCGGAGATTCGCAACATCGGGTGATCGGATGACACGCAGGACGACAGATGTCATCCAATCACCCGACACACGGCGCCGTGAACGAAGTCCGGCTGCCTCCGTTCGGCGCTCGGTTGTTGTCTTGAGGTCCTGCTCCGCATTTTGTGTATCGGCATCCCAGCCTGTCCTCTTGAGTGGGCAGATGGTGAGGCTGCGCTGTGCCCGATCGGACGACTCCAGCGTTCACGGGCGTTCGATGTCAGTGGAGGGTTCGGTAGATGGTGCGGCCGTGGATGAGGAGGAGGCGGCCGTCGTTGCGGAGTTGGAGGACTGTGCCGGGGCGGCGGGAGTCGATGAAGTAGGTTTCCTCGCCGTTCTGGTTGTAGGTGGAGAACCTGCCACGGACGCCGATCGAGGCCGACGAGTTCGGACAGCCGGTGACGTTGGTGCTCCACAGGACGGTCTTGCCGTACTGGAGCAGGACCAGGTTGCCGTCGGTGCGCATCTGGACTGTGTAGACCCGGTTCGTCGAGTACATCGTCACGTCGCGCCCGTACGCGTCCAGGCCCCGGAGCTCACTGCCCGGCATCAAGGTCCCAAGCACCATGTGGCGGTTCCAGACGGCCTTGCCGCGGGTGTTGTACGTCGCCAGGTTGCCGGTGTCCGGAAGCACCAACTTGGCGCCGGGGCTGTATGCCCCGATGGACCAGATCCTCGTCCGGCCCCAGATGATCTGCAGCGTGCCGTCCTTCGCCATCACCAGTACGGCGTTGTACCGGTAAGTGCCCGAGGACCACAGCACCACCGATGAGCCCCTCTGCCTCAACGTCACGTTGCCGTGCGACTGCATCTGCAGCGTGTAGACGCCGTTCGCCGAGCGGATGTACTGACCGGCCTTCAGCGACTGCCCCGGCAGCAACGTGCTCGCCACAGTCGCCGCCTGCGCGGTCGAAGGGGAGATGGTCGTCGCGTTGGCCGGCGCGGTCGCCAGCACAGCGGTCCCGATGGCAGCCGCGATGCACACGGCAAGCGCGGCACGCAGGCGGGACAGTCTGTTCTTGATCATGCGGTGATTCCCCCTTGTCCATCCCCGAGAAGCCTTGAGGGTACGACGCCGACGGTGCAGTCACGGTTCGAGAACTCAGCGGGTGAGGTCCTCCATGATCACGAAGGCCCGCTGACGAGGTCAGAGGGTGGCGATGACCCGCATGGAGCCGCTGGTTACCCGGATTCTCCGGGTGCGTATGAAAGGAAGGCGTTCGACGGGTGGGATCAGCCGGGAGACGGGGTGCAGGAGTTCTCGCAGGCGGCTGGCGACGAAGGGCACGGCGTAGTACTGATAGGCGGGGTCAATCGCCCGGACGGTGAAGCCGGTACGGCGTAGCAACTGAGTGATCGTGCCCGGGTCGTAGTAGCTGACGTGTTCCGGGATCTTGAACGAGACCCAGCGGGAGCCGGACACGCGGGCCAGCAGGCTCTTGATGTTGGGAGTGACGAGGACGATCAACCCGCCGGGACGCAACAGTCGACTCGCGTTCTCCAGGAACGCGCCCGGATTGGTGAGGTGTTCGATCACGTGTGAGCCGAAGATGACGTCGTACTGCTGCTCCTGGATCTCCGGCACCTCTTCGAGAGGTCCACGGAACACGCGGCCGGGATGATGTTCGGCGGCCCATTTGACGGCGTCAGGTGACAGGTCGATGCCGTAGGCATCGTACCCAGCGTCCAACGCACATTGCAGGAAGTAGCCATAAGCACAGCCGACCTCGAGCACCCGTCCCGAGGGCACGAACTCGGCGATCCGGCGTACGTCCTCGCGGAAGGTCGCCAGGTACTCGAGCTCCTGATGCTCGTACTGCGAATACCCCGAGCCGCCGTCGCCGTCGAAGTACGAATCGCTTTCATACAAAGCGTGCAGGGTCTCGGCGGTGGGTGTGGGCAAGAGTTGCACGAGTCCGCATGCCGGGCATTCTTCGATGCCGTAGCCGTCCTTCACCGCACGCGGGCGGAACGGTCCGATCCGTGCGCACAGAATGCACGACCCGTTACTCGTGGAGACACATCCCCTTTGCTGACGTGGGGACTGTAGTTCGTACCGTTGTCAACGGCAATGGTTCAGGACCCGCCCGGCGAGACCAGCCCGGTTTCATAGGCGAGTACGACGGCCTGGGCCCGATCGCGGAGCGACAGCTTCGCGAAGATCCGGGCGACGTGCGTCTTCACCGTCGCCTCACTGAGCGTCAGCTTTGCGGCGAGCTCCGCATTGGACAACCCGTGGCCCATCAGCGTGAGCACCTCGAGCTCTCGCGGCGTCAGTACGGCGAGATCGCGATGGACGGCGGGCTGGGTAGGACCGTGTTCCCCGACCGCGAACCGTTCGACCAGCCGTCGAGTGATCGACGGCGCGAGCAGAGCATCGCCTGTGGTGACGAGGCGAACCGCTGCCGCCAGGTGCTCGGGCGTGACGTCCTTCAGCAGGAACCCACTCGCTCCCGCGGCCAAAGCGGCGTACACGTAGCGATCCAGGTCGAACGTCGTCAGCATCAGCACGCGACAGTCCGGTGTCTGCGCCAGGATCCGGCGGGTGGCTTCCAGGCCGTCCATCGTCGGCATCCGGATGTCCATGAGTACGACGTCCGGCCGCAGCCGCCGGACGGCGTCGACCGCCTCGCCACCGTCGCCGGCCTCACCGACGACCTCGATGCCGCGGGCGGTAAGGATCATCCGGAAGCCGATCCGCACCAATGCCTGGTCGTCGGCGATCACCACTCGCGGTTCTCTCATGGGCGTTCCAGCGGGATCTTGGCCCGGACGCGGAACCCGCCGCCGAGTCTGCGCCGAGCATCGAGGTCACCGCCGTACACGGCGACCCGCTGACGCAACCCGAGCAGACCCCGGCCTTCTCCCTCCGGGCCAGGCGAACGCCCACCGGACAGCACGCTCGGCCCAGTGTTCAGCACCTCGACGCGCAGCGCGTGGTCGGCGTACCGCACCGTCACCTCCGCCTTGACCCCGTTGCCGTGCTTGAGCGCGTTGGTCAGCGCCTCCTGGATGATCCGGTACGCCGTGACGTCGACGCCGGCGGGCAACGGCCGGGGATCTCCCGAGATGCGCACCTCCACCGGCAGGCCCGCGAACGCGATCCGGTCGATCAGCGGGCTCAACCGGCTCAGGCTCGGTTGCGGCGAGAGCTCTTCGGCCGAGCCGTCCGACGACGGCGCGAGCAGGCCGAGCAGGTGCCGGAGCTCGGTCATCGTGTCGCGACCGGCCGCTTCGACCGCGAGCAAGGCCGCCTCTGCCTCGGTCGGTTCGGTCGCGAGCACGTGCCTGGCGGCTCCGGCCTGGATCAACATGACGCTCACGTTGTGACTGACGATGTCGTGCAGGTCGTGGGCGATTCTGGCCCGCTCTGCGTCAACCGCGTGCTGTGCCGCGCTCTCCCGTTCACGCTCCAGCAACCAGCCGCGTTCCTGGAGCGCCCGGGCGTGAGCACGCCGGGCCCGGACGAGGGCGGCCGCCAGCGTCAAGGCCACCAGGCAGGCGATGACGAGCAGCCAGATCGTGATCACAAGGACCACTGTCCCAAGGCCGTGGTGATTCCGCATCATCCGCAGGTGGCACGCCGTACATCCCCAGGATGACGGGCCGCGAACGTTACGTCGCCAGACTGACGCCGACCGAGCACCACCGGCTCTAGCGTGAACGCATGACGGATGCAGAAGGCAACGAACAGGCGGTCGTGCGGCTCAGCGGAGTTCGCAAGGAGTACGGCGAATCCATCGCGCTGGACGGGGTGTCGCTGGAGATCCATGCCGGCGAGGCGGTCGCGGTGATGGGACCGTCCGGCAGCGGCAAGTCGACGCTGCTCAGCATGGTGGCGGGCCTGGACCGGCCGACCTCTGGGTCCGTCGTGGTCCACGGCGAGGATCTGGGCGCGCTCGACGAGAAGGGCCTGGCGCTGTACCGGCGCCGGCGGATCGGCATGATCTTCCAGTTCTTCAACCTGCTCGACGATCTGTCCGCGCTCGACAACGTCGCACTGGCCGCGCAGCTGACCGGGACCTCCGCGTCGAACGCCCGGCAGCGCGCGCTGGAACTCTTCGAGGAGCTCGGCATCGCCGGACGACGCAACACGTACCCGGCCCAGCTCAGCGGTGGCGAGCGGCAACGGGTCGCCGTCGCGAGGGCGCTGATGAACCGCCCGGCCGTACTGCTGGCCGACGAGCCGACCGGCGCTCTGGACACCCGCGCCGGCGAACAGGTGATGGACCTCCTGCTTGACCTCAACCAGATCGGCCAAACCCTGCTTCTCGTCACGCACGACCAGCAACTCGCCACCCGCTGCGCCAGCCGGCTGATCGAGGTCGTCGACGGGCAGGTCGCCCGCGAGCGCACTCTGGAGCGTACGCCGTGAGCGCCGTCTGGCCGGTCTCCCGAGCAGCGGTACGACGGCGCAAGCTCCAGACGATCGTGATCGGTGTCGTCGTCGCGCTGTCCACCACGATGATCGTGGTCGCACTAGGACTCCTGGCAGCCTCAACCGGACCCTTCGATCAAGCGTACGCGCGGCAGAGCGGTGCGCATCTCGTGGCGACGTACGACCGGAGCAAGGTCTCGAACGGTCAGCTCACCGACGCCGCCAAGCAGTCTGAGGTCGAGGCAGTGGCGGGACCGTTCGGTCTGACCACTCTGGATCTGGACAAGGATGGACGTCCGCTGGTCGTGGTGGGCCGGGCGGACGCTGGTGGACCTGTCGACCGCCTCAACGTCTGGGAGGGCCGCTGGCCCGACAAGCCCGGTGAAATCGTGCTCAACCGGAACCCGATCACCTCCGGCAACCAACGCGGCGCCGCGACGCTGGGGACGCAGCTCACGGCCGGCGGGACCACGCTGACCGTTGTCGGGTTCGCCTACAGCGTGAGCGAGTCGGCCGACGCGTGGGTCACGCCTGAGCAGATGACGGCGTTGAAGCCGACTGCCAGTCAGATGCTCTACCGCTTTACTCACGCCACGACCAACACTGAGGTCTCGGCGGGGCAGTCCGCGGTGATGACCGGTCTGCCGACGGGTGCGCTGCTCGGCACGCAGTCGTACCTCGCGCTGCGCGCTACTGCCACCGGCGAACCGAACACGTTCGTTCCGTTCCTGATGGTGTTCGGCTGGCTCGGTCTGGCGGTTGCGGTGCTGATCGTCGCGAACGTGGTCAGTGGTGCGGTGGTGGCCGGCTTCCGGCATATCGGCGTACTGAAGGCGCTCGGGTTCACGCCCACCCAGGTGATGGCTGTCTATCTCGCGATGATCTCCATTCCGGCTGTCGTCGGTTGCGCGCTGGGCACGGTCGTCGGGAATGTGCTGGCAACTTCCTTGCTGGCAAGGGCTTTCGAGAACTACGGCGCCGACGGGGTGAGCGTGCCGATCTGGGTGGACGTGGCGGCGCTGCTCGGCGTACCACTGCTGGTCGCGCTGTCTGCGCTGGTGCCGTCGCTGCGAGCTCGTGGCTTGTCGGCGGCCCAGGCGATCAGTGCGGGAAGCGCGCCGCGGGCCGGACGAGGGCTGCGGGCTCAGCGCTGGCTGAGCGGTACCCGGCCGCCGCGGTCGGTCAGCCTTGGGCTCGGGCTGCCGTTCGCCCGTCCTGCCCGTACGGCGCTGACGCTGGCAGCCGTCGTACTCGGTGTCACGAGCGTGACGTTGGCTGTCGGCCTCGGGAAGTCGTTGACGAGCTACCAGACCGCGGCGAGCCGGACGGGCGCGGTCGACGTGACGATGTCCGCCGGTACGGCGGAGAGCGGTCCGCAGCCCGATCCGCCGGGGGCAGTACCGGCGCCGGAGCGGCAGGTTGCCAAGCTGAGCGACCCAGCCGACGAGGCGTTGCTGCGATCGTCGGGAGCGCAGTACGTGACCGCGAGCCGGAACCTGCCGATGCGGCTGGCCGGGACGAAGCAGGATCTCCGGGTCAGCTTCTACCGGGGCGATTCGGAGCAGATCGGCTACCGGGTGCTGGAGGGGCATTGGTTCGACGGACCGGGTCAGGTGGCCGTGTCCGAACGGTTCCTGCGGCAGCACGGTCTCTCGGTCGGCGACACGATCACGCTGGAGTCGAAGGGCAAGAGCACCCAGGTGAAGATTGTTGCCAAGGCGCTCTACAACTCGGGCGAGGAAGTGCTCTCCAACTGGGAGACGCTGGCACTGACAGCACCGGACCTGCGGGCGACCATGTACGAGATCCAGCTCAAGCCGGGGACCGACATCGATGCGTATGTCAAAGCCGTGCAGGCCGGCGACCCCGGACTGCAGGAGGTCCCAGGTCAGGATCCGGGCAAGTTCGTCGCGATCGTACTGGCGACCGTCGTACTGCTCACCCTGATGCTCGGGACCGTGGCTGCGCTGGGTGTGTTCAACACCGTCGTACTGAACACCCGGGAACGACGGCGCGACCTCGGCATGCTCAAGTCGATCGGCATGACGCCCGGCCAGGTTACTGTGATGGTGGTGACCTCCATGGCCGCCCTCGGCGCCATCGGCGGTCTGCTCGGCATCCCCCTCGGCATCATCGCCCACCGCCTCGTAGTCCCCGCCATGGCCAACGGCGCCCAGGTAGCCCTCCCCTCCTTCATGCTCGACGTCTACCCCGTCCCGCTCCTGGTCCTGTTCCTCCTGGCCGGCATCGCCATCGCCGCCCTGGGCGCCTACCTCCCAGCCCGAACGGCCGCCCACACCACCATCGCCAAAGTCCTCCACAACGAATAGCCGGCCGACGGGTGTTACGTCGTACGGGAGACTGTGGCGCATGGATGAGGTCGTGCGGAGCAATCGGGAGGCTTGGGAGAAGGCTTCGACCAAGCACGTGCTGGAGTACGACGACCTGCTGGAGGAGGCGCGGAGTGATGCGCGGCTGTTCGAGCGGGAAGCGGAACTCCTCCGGCCGTTGCTCGACAGTCGGCCGACGGTTGTGCATTTCCAGAGTGGTCACGGGCTGGACGACGTCGCGCTGGTGAAGGCGGGGGCCCATCAGGTAGTTGGCGTGGACTACAGCTCGGTGGCCGCCGGGGCAGCTCAGCGTCGGGCGGTCGAGCTCGGCCTGAGCTGCCGGTACGTCGTCGCCGAGGTGCCCGGCGTACCCGTGAAGGACGGGTGTGCGGATCTCGTCTACACCGGCAAAGGTGCGCTGATCTGGATGCGCGACATCGCCGCCTGGGCACGCGATGCCGCCCGGGTACTGCGACCAGGAGGTCACCTCTTCGTGTACGAGGCGCACCCCGCCGTGCCGTTGTGGACGTGGGACGAGGACGAGCCGCGGATCCGCCCGGACCGCAGCTACTTCGCCCCGTCGCACATCAACGACACGTTCCCGGCCAACGGCGCGCAGGAGTGGCAGTGGAACCTCGGCCAGATCGTCACTGCCGTCGTCGCCGCCGGGCTGGAGATCAAAACCCTCGAGGAATACGCCGAGCCGTTCTGGCGCCCCGCCGACGGTCACAACGCCGCCGCCTGGTCCGGCCGGCTGCCCAACTCCTACGCCCTGTTGGCCCGCCGGCCCTGAATCACCAGATCGCAGCCGGGCGGCCGGCCAGGCGCCCCGCGACAGGGCAACCCGGCCGGCCTCGACAGCCTCGTCGTACACAGGCCAACGCTGATCCTCGTCGGCCGCCGAACGCAAGAGCTGGCTACAGGTACGGCAGGAGTTCGGCCTCCTCGTAGTCCAGGTGGGCGGTGAGAGAACCGATCAGCCGGTCCACCTGAGGGAGCAGATCGGGGGACGGATCGGAGAGGTGTTTCTCCAGCTCTTCCAGGAGTACGGCGATCTGGTCGTGTTCGGACTGGAGTACGGCGATCACGTCGGCCAACTCGGGGTGCTGAGCTGCGAGCGCCGGGAAGAGGCCGGCGGATTCACCGGTGTGGTGGTAGTGCAGGCCTTGGCAGAGCGTCAGGCAGTTGATGCGGAGCTGAGCGCCCAGACCTGCTGTGCCGGAGGTGGCGACTTCCTTGCGGATCAGGGCCAGTTCGCGCCGGAAGGTGGTGTGGATGAGCTTCAGGGTCTCGCCGAACGAGCCGCCTCCCTTCGGTGGGCCGGGATGCGGAACCAACGCCACGACCGGGATCGTGCGGCTGGTTCGCGCTTGGTACTCACCCCATCCCGGGTCCGCCTCGACCAGCCGGGGGAAGACCTCGTCGCGTTCGGCAGCGGGCAGGACGACGGCCGTGGCCGGGTAGGTGAACAAGCCGGTCTCGACGGTGACCTCGGGATGGGCGACCAGGTTGTGGTACCAGTCCGGGTGCTTGGGACTGCCGCCGGCCGAGCCGACGACGAGGACGCGATCGCCATCCGGGTAGTAGCCGAGGATCGCGGTGTGCGGCTTGCCCGAGCGAGCACCGGTGGTGGTCAACAGCAAGTATCTGCCGTCGTCGACCTGGCCGGCGTTCGCCCGGAAGTTCTCGATGATCTGGTTCAGGATTCGCTTCTCTCTCGTGGATTTCAGGCATGCGGAAATGACCTTGTCTACAAAGAGAAACGAGAGGCGGGCCGCGAGCGGCCGCACCGGCGCTCAGAACGCGGCCGGGACCCCAACTCGTGAATGGCCAAAGGCCGACCCGGCAGTCACGTGGTGAAGCTTAGCCGGGGAAGGGTCCGAATCACGAGGCCCGGCGGGCGTAGGTGTCGACGTACTCCTGCTGCGAATGGGACTGCAGCACGCGCATCAGGTGGTCGGTCGCCTGGCGGACCACCGGCTGGCTGAGCGGACGGCCGGCGTACGGCGACAGATCGAGCGGCGGGCAGATCTTCAGGTGCACGTGGCCGAAGTGCCAGCGGCGGGAGTCCGGCGGGTTCACCTGATCGGTGCCGGTGACAACGACCGGTACGACGGGCGCACCTGTGGCCAGGGCGACGCGCATGACGCCGGTCTTGCCGCGGTACAGGCGGCCGTCACGTGAGCGGGAGCCCTCGGGGTAGATGCCCCAGATCCCGCCGGCTTCGAGGATCGCGGTCGCGGCGGCGAGCGCGTTCTGTGCGGCGCGACCGCCGGAGCGGTCGATCGGCACCTGGCCGGCGGCGGTGAAGAACCAGCGGATCAGCCGGCCCTTGAGGCCGGCCCCGGCGAAGTACTCCTGCTTCGCGACGAACGTGATCCGGCGCCGGACCAGCAGGCACAGATACAGCGAGTCCGCCAGCGCGAGGTGGTTGCCCGCCACGATCACCGGCCCGGACCGCGGGATGTGCTCCAGCCCTTCGACCGTCGGACGGCCGACGAACCGCAGCAACGGGCCGGCGAAGACGTACTTGAACAGCCAGTACCACACGGGTCCTCCTGGAATGGCACGGGTAGACACTGTCTACGCGACCATAGTAGACAATGTCTACTGTGACCAGCAGCCCGTTGCGCGACCGACTCGTCCAGGCCGGCGTCGAACTCCTCGAGGAAGAGGGCCTCGGCAACCTGACGCTGCGCGCCATCACCCGCCGTACCGGCGTCTCTCACGGCGCACCGCGCCGCTACTTCCCTACTCACAACGCCTTGCTCGCGGCGATCGCCGCGACCGGCCTGGAAGATCTCTCGGCCCGCCTCCAGGCGGCGGAAGGCATTCCGGAAGAAGGACTGATCGACGCGGCTCTGCGCTACCTCGGGTTCGCCGCCGAACGTCCCGGCATGTTCGAACTCCTCTTCAGGCACGACCTTCTGGAAGGCGCCGGCGGCAACCTCAGGTCGCGCTCACTCCCCCTCTTCCAGCATTTCGCCGACCTCGTCGCCCAGGCCCGCCCCAGCACCCCCGACCCCCGCGACCGGGCAATCGCCCTCTGGACCAACATCCACGGCCTCGCCACCCTCCGCGCCACCCGTGCCCTGGACCTCCTGGGCACCACCAACCTCACCCCCCTCGTACAGCAGATAGTCCGCAGCCACCTGCGGTAGCCGACCCTCAGCCGACGCGCAGGGACAGGCTGAGCTCGTCGAGGTGGATGAACCGGTTGTACGCCGTCTCGTTGCCGTCGTCCTCACGCCGGATGACAGCCAACTGCCAGATCTGCCGGCCGCCGGGCAGCCAAGGCTCACGCACACTCGTGGTTTCCAGGTCGACGAAGAGAATCGGCATGCCGCCGAGTATTCCGGCGATCAGAGGACCGAGTACTCCAGATCGGCGAGTACGCCGAAGTGGTCGCTGAGCCAGACGCCGTCGACCGGTCCGTCTCCGATCAGCTCGGCCCGCAGCACCCGGGCCCGGGCCTCCGGATGGGAGTGCGCGGAGCCGACGAAGATGTAGTCGATCCGGCGCCGGTGCCGCGGCTGGCCGACCAGCCGCTCGATCTCGTCCGCCGCGAGCGGATTGGCCACGGTCCAGGTGAAGCCGGTGCCATTGCCGCCCACCACCCACGCATCGTGGTACTGCGTACTGCGCCCACCGAGCGCCTGCAGCCCGGTCAGGAACCGGATCCCGGCCGATTTCGGCGTCGCGTTCAGATCACCGGCGATGATCGACGGCAACCGGAAGCGATGGCGTTCATCCAGTTCGACCGCCGCCAGCAACTGCTGCTCGCGAGCCGCAGCGTGATCGAGTCGCCACGGCGTCGCGGGGTGCACGAACAGCAACTCACCCAGCGCCGGTACGTCGACCGCCGCGGCCAAGGTCCACCAATGCACCTGCGAGTCCGCCGAAGCGCGATGCTCCTGTACGTCGACCACTCGATGCGGCCACCGGGTCGCGAGCGCCGTACCGTCGTTCCAATCGGTGTCGAGCACCCCGGCCTGGTGTGTGGTGTGGGCCAGCCCGGTGCCTTCAACCAGTTGGGCGAGCTGATCGCTGCGGCTCGGGTAGCAGACCTCCTGGAACGCGACCAGGTCCGGCGACAACCGCCGGAGCTCGGCGTTGATCAGCTCGGTACGACGGGGGTCGCCGGCGTCGTGCTGGACGTTCAGGGTGAGCACGCGGATCCGCATGTCACCTCTGGTTCCCCGACGGCGACGGTCTACTCACGGTCGCCTCGCGGATGCGAAACGTAACTCCGCAGGGCTCCGGGAGAAATCATCCGGAAAGTCGGGCAGAAATCCGGAGGAATGATGTAACGGCGGCCACACTGTGACGATAAAAGGGTGAGCGACCCGGCGGGGGGACCGAGCGGGAAGCTCCGGTGCTTCTTCGGGACCACCGCATGTTGTGGGGGGCCTCGCAGGTGCTCACCCGGGGCGGGGTGAGCACCTGTTCGAGGGTTTCAGCCCTTGATGCCGACGTTCGCCATTCCTTCGATGAAGCGCTTCTGGGCGAACACGAACAACACGATCATCGGCAGCGCGGCCAGCGCCGTACCCGCCATCAGGTAAGGCCACTGGATGTCGTCCTGGTTCTGCGCGAAGATCGCCAGCCCGAGCTGCAGCGGCCGCATCGCGTCCGAGGTGGTGATCATCAGCGGCCAGAGGAAGCCGTTCCAGGCCGCCTCGATCTGGAACACGCAGATGGTGATGAGGGCCGGCTTGATCAGCGGCGTCATGATCCGCCAGAAGATGCCGAACTCGCCGAGCCCGTCGACCCGGGCCGCCTGGGCCAGCTCGTCCGGCAGCGAGACGTAGAACTGCCGGGCCAGGAAGGTGAACAGCGGCGCCGCGCCGAGCGGGATGATCAGGCCCCACCAGGAGTTCAGCCAGCCGATCCCGCCCTGGCCGAGGATGTTGTTGCCGCCGAACAGCGGGATCGACTTCACGATCAGGAACAGCGGTACCAGGATGATCTGGAACGGCACGAGCAGCAGCACGATGAAGTAGTTCAGCAACGCCTTCGAGCCACGCAGCGGCAGTTTCGCCAGCGCGTAACCGGCCGTCGTACAGACCGCCAGGGTGAACGCCGTCTCGCCGACCGCGATGAGCAGGCTGTTGCGGAAATAGCGCAGGAACGGCGCGGTCTGCATCGCCTCGGTGAAGTTGCGCCAGCGCAGCTCACCCGGCAGCCAGGAGAACTGCATGATCTCCTGGTTGCTCTTGAAAGCGGTCAGCAGCATCCAGGCGAACGGCGTGATCATCAGGATCGAGCCGACGGTCAGGACGGCGTACAACAGGATCCGGCCGATCCGGATCGACGACGGCTTCGGCGCCGCCGCCGGGCCGGCCACAGTCACGCTAGTCATTGGCATCCGCCTTCTGGAGCAGGCGTCCGAGGCCGATGAAGATCGCGATCACGACCATCATGATCACGGTCTCGGCGGACGCGTAGCCGAGTTTCAGGTCCGTGAACGCGTTCTGGTAGATGTCCAGCACCAGCACGCGGGTCTCGGTGCCGGGCCCGCCCTGGGTCATCACGTAGACCAGGTCGAACACCTGGAAGGTGCCGACGATCGAGGTGATCAGGACGAAGAACTGCACCGGGCCGAGCGCCGGCCAGGTCACGTTGGCGAACTTCTGCCAGCGGTTCGCGCCGTCCAGGTCGGCCGACTCCAGCAGGTCGCGGGAGACGCCCTGCAACGCGGCCAGGTAGATGATGATCTTGGTCCCCAGGCCCTGCCAGACACCGATCACCATCAGCGACGGCAGCGCGGTGGCCGGGTCGGACAGCCACTGGGTGGGCGCGAAACCGAACAGGCTGAGGAATCCGTTCGCCAGGCCGGAACCCGGGTTGTAGATCCACAGCCAGATGGTGGCGATCGCGACCGTCGCCGTCACCGTCGGGATGTAGAACGCGGTCCGGAAGAAGCCGAGCGCCCTGATCTTCTGGTTCAGCCCGACCGCGACCGCCAGCGCGACCGCCATCGACACCGGGATGACCACGATCGCGTACAGCACCGTGTTGAACAGCGAGGCCTGGAAGTCGACGTCGCGGAAGAGGTCGGTGTAATTGGTGAACCCGACCCAGGCCCACGAGTCGCCGAAGCTGTAGTCGGTCAGGCTCAGCACGAGGACGGCGACCACCGGAATGACGATGAAGACGGCGGAGTGCAGCAGGGCCGGCGACAACAGGATCCAGCCGGCCCGGGCCTGACCGCGGATCAGCGTCCGGCGGTCCCTGGCCGGCGCGACCTTGCGCGAAGTGTCAAGTGCGGGACGTTCGAGGGTTGTACTCATCGTGACTGCCCTGCCAGGTTGTTCAGCACCTTGGCGGGATCCTTCTGGCCGAGGACCGCCTGGGTGAGCTGGATGTCGAAATTGCCGCGCATCTCGAGCCAGTTGGACGGCACCTCGTTCTCGTTGACCGCGTAGACCAACCCGTCGGCGACGAACTGGCTCAACGGGTTCGACTTCGCCTGCGGTGAGTTGCTCGCGTCCTTGTAGGCCGGGATCTTCTTGTTCAGCTTGGCGACCGCGTCCAGCGTGGTCGGCTTGGTCAGCGACTGGATGAAGGCCCAGGCGGCGTCCTTGTGCCGGCTGCGCGACCCGATCGAGGCCAGGTCGCCACCGACGTACTCGATCTGCTTGCCGCTGTCGAACCGGAAGAACTTCAGGTCGTCACAGGTCTTCTGCCCGACGCCCTTCTCCGAGCAGTCGACCGCGCCGGCGACGATGCCCATCGCGGCCTCACCGGTGTAGACGAGAGGTTGCTGGGACGCGTTCCGCTGGCCGTACGGCTGGACGTTGTTGATCATCGACTTGATCCACAACAGCGTGTCCAGGCCTTCCTTGTTGTTGAAGTTCGGCTCGCCGCCGACGTAGAGCGGCGTACCGGTGGAGGCCAGGAAGGTGGTGAACGACTGGCGGAAACCGGTCGGCGAGGCGAGGTCGAAACCGCTGCGGGTGATCGTCCCGTTGGCGTCCCGCTTGGTCAGCTTCTCGGCCGCCACCTTGATCTCGGCCAGTGAGGTCGGCGGTTTGTCCGGATCGAGACCGGCCTCGCGGAACGCGCTCGTGCGCAATGCGACCGCGCGGGCGTCGGCGAGCAGCGGGTAGGCGTACAGCTTGTCGTCGTACGTCGCCGCCGGGATCAGCGCGGCGATGCTCTTCTCCTTGATCACGTCGGGCGTGACGCCGTACTGGGCCAGGTCGAGGAAGATCCGCTTCGACGCGAACGGCTGGACCCAGCCGACACCGGTGACCATCACGTCGTACGGGATACCGGCCGCGATCGAGGTGGACAGCTTCTCGTTCAGATTGGTGTACGTCGCGAAGTCCGGCTCGACCTTCATCTTCGGATAGGTCTTGTGGAAGTCGTCGACGACCTTCTGGAACTCCGCCCGGCCCTGGGTACTGGGCGGGAAGGACGGGATCAGCACCCGCAACGTCCCGGTGGCCTCGGCCGGCGGGACGCCGTCCGTGCTCTTGTCGATCACCCCGCTGCCACAACTGCTGACGACGACCGCGAGCGCGGCGGTCAGCATGGTCAGTCCCACACCACGTCTCACAGGGGAGCTCCTTCGCTGCCTGTTCCGGCCAGGGTGCGGTGATCAGACCGTCACCCCAAGTGCAGCGAAAGTATGGGAAAGGGCTTTCCTCGTCAATAGCTCGGCGCTCGAATGATCACTTTCGATCAGTTCCGGAACTAGACCGATCGAAGTTCCAGGCTTGGCCGGGCGGCGGCGCCGCAGGAGGTGCGGATGTTGAGGTCGGGCAGCAGGCTGAGGTGCTGCACCGGGCCCGGCCCGGACTGGAGCTTGCGCAGGAGCAGCTCACAGGCGGCCTCACCGAGGGCGAACTTCGGCGGGCAGACGGCAGTCAGCGGTACGACGGCCAGCGCGGCGGTCACGTCGTTGTACGCGATGACGGCGAGATCCTCGGGCACCCGGAGTCCACGCTCCATCGCCCGCTCCACCAGCCGGGCGCCGTGCTCGTCGGAGTGCACCAGCACCGCCCGGCTGCCGAACGACTCGCACTCGGCCAGGAACGCGTCGAGCTGCGCCACCGCGGCCGGATCCTCGCCATGCGCCGGCAGATCCACCGGGGACAAGAACAGCTCGACGTCCAGCGTGGACGCGGCCGCCTCGATCCCGCGTCGCAGCCAGTACGCCGTCACCGTCGCCTGCAGGTTGATCGCGATCCGCCGATGACCGAGCGAGACGAAATGCCGCAGCGCCAGCATCGCGCCGTACGCGTGGTCGGTGCGGACGTGGTCGTACTCGCGCGCCACCTGCGGGAACCCGAACGCCCGCTCCATCAGCACCACGGGTACGTCGATCGCGTCCAGGCGGGAGCCGAGTTGGTCCGCGTCGCCGTCGCCGAGCGCGGTGCTGATCATCAGCCCGGCCACGCCGATGCCGAGCACCCGCTCGATCCGCTCCTCCTCCTTCACCGCGTCGTACCCGGACACGCCGAGCACGAGGCGGGCGCCGTACCGCTCGGCCATCGCCTCGGCGCCGCGGATCACGTCGGAGTAGTACGTCGCCGCACTCGGTACGACGATGCCGATCGTCAACTGGCTGCCGGACGCGGTCCGGCCCTCCGGGCTGGTGCCGATCGCGCCGCCGTGCACCCGGCGGAGCAGGCCGGCCGAGTCCAGCTCGGCGAGGTCCCGGCGTACTGTGATCGCGGAGACGCCGAGCTCGGCGACCAGCTCGGCCACCCGGAGCCGGCCGTGCCGCCGTAGGCTCCGCAGGATCAGCTCGTGGCGCTCCGGTGCAAGCATGTAGTCCCCTGGTGTCTCACGTGATTGAACGTGATCATACGATCAACATCGGTCCACGCGGAACGAGGAGGCAATCGGTGGAAGGTGCCGGCCGGACCAACACCGTCCTGGCGAAGCTGTCCATGATCGGCGACCTGCTGATGCTGCAGCTGGTGTTCCTGGTCCTCAGTATCGGCATCGTCACCCTGTTCCCGGCCGCGTTCGCGATGCAGCGGGTACTGCCGGACGCCATCAGCCAGGACCGGCCTGCGTTGCTGCGGCGGTTCTTCCAGCAGTTCCGGTGGGCCTTCCGGCGGTTCTGGCTGATCGGGCTCGGCCTGTACTTCGGCGGGATCGCGCTCGCCTTCGGCCTGGCCTTCTGGGCGTACAGCGACGGCGTGGTGCGGATCTTGGCGCTGGCGGTGCTGATCCCACTGACCGGGATGATCGTGGGCCTCTACCTGAGTGCGCTCGCCGTACTGCCGGAGGTGGGTGAAGAGACCACCACGAAGAGCCTGTTCCGGTCCGCGAACATCTTCCTGCTCCGCCGCTCGCTGCCGGTCGCCGGCGGGGTGGTCGCCCTGTTCACCTGGTTCGCGCTGGTGTCGCAGGTGGTGACGCTGTTCGTGATCGGATCCGGCCTCGTCCCGGCGCTGATCGCGCACTGGATGGCGAGGCCGGCCAGAAAAACTTCCGGCGACGTGTCAATCTGACCGGTTCTGGTTCGACGTATGGGTGTAAGGCCCCTACGGACCAAGGAGAGAACCGGAAATGGACGCGACGACCGAGACCCTGGCGACGACGCCGGCCGCGCAGGGCGGCCGCTCGCGCTGGCTGGCCCTCTACACGCTGTGCGCGGGCATGTTGATGATCGTGCTCGACGTCACCGTGGTGAACGTGGCCCTGCCGGCCATCCAGGACGATCTGGGCTTCACCAGCTCCTCGCTGGCCTGGGTGGTGAACGGCTACCTGATCGCCTTCGGCGGCCTGCTCCTGCTGGCCGGCCGGCTCGGCGACCTGCTCGGCCGGCGGAACGTCTTCGTCGGCGGCCTGACCGTCTTCACCATCGCCTCGGTGCTGTGCGGGCTCTCGCAGTCGCAGGAGGTGCTGGTCATCGCCCGGTTCGTCCAGGGTGTCGGCGGCGCGCTGACCTCCGCGGTGATCCTGGGCATGATCGTGACGCTGTTCCCCGAACCGCGCGAGCAGGCCAAGGCCATCGGCGTCTACGCCTTCGTGGCATCGGCCGGCGGCTCGATCGGGCTGCTCGCGGGCGGCGTGCTGACCCAGGCGATCAACTGGCACTGGATCTTCTTCGTCAACCTGCCGATCGGCGCGCTGACCGCCGTACTGGCGATCCGGCTGATCGAGAAGGACAAGGGTCTCGGGATGGGCCGCGGCACCGATGTGCCGGGAGCCGTGCTGATCACCGCGGCGTTGATGGTCGGCGTGTTCACCATCGTCAAGCCCGCCGCCGAGCTCGGTTGGACCGCACCCCGCACGCTCGTCCTGGGCCTGGTGACGGTCGTCCTGCTGGCCGGCTTCATCGTTCGTGAGGCGACCGCGGCCAACCCGCTGGTGCCGCTGCGGATCTTCCGCTCCCGCAAACTGACCGGCGCCAACCTGATCCAGGCGCTGGCCGCCTCGGGGATGTTCGGCATCTTCTTCCTCGGCTCGCTCTACCTGCAGCGCGTCCTCGGGTACGACGCTCTCGAGATCGGGCTGGCGTTCCTGCCGACCACCGTGGTGATGGGCCTGCTGTCGGTGAGGTACTCCGACAAGCTGGTCATGCGGTTCGGTCCGCGCCGCCCGCTGATCGCCGGACTGGTGCTGATCGTGGTCGGTCTGGCCCTGTTCACCCAGGCGCCGGTCGGTGGCAACTACATCGTCCACGTGCTGCCCGTGCTGGTTCTGCTGGGCCTGGGCGCCGGCATCTGCTTCCCGGCCCTGATGGGTCTGTCGATGGCGGACGTGAAGCCCGAGGACGCGGGCCTGGCCTCCGGCCTGATCGGCACCACCGCCCAGGTCGGCGCCGCCCTGGGCCTGGCTGTCCTGGCCACCCTGGCGGCCACCCGCACCGCCGGACTGGACGCGGCCGGCAAGGCTCCCCTGCAAGCCCTCACCTCCGGCTACCACCTGTCCTTCGCGATCGCCGCCGCCATCGTCACCGCCGCAGTAGTCATCGCCTGCACCCTGATGCGCCCGGCCAAGCAGCCGATCGAGACAACCACCGAAGAAGACCTCGCCCTCGAAGCAGCCTGACTCCGGTACGACGAACTCCCCGCAACCACGCCGGCTGCGGGGAGTTTCGTCGTACCCGGCTCAACTGGAGCTCAGCCACCGCAAGCGTGATCAGGGCGCCAGTCCCGGTCGACCCGGTGGTTGGTTACCTGCGGTGGCGGGCGGGGGTTTCGGTGTACCACTGCCACCAGGACAGGCCGCGGCGGCGGGCGCTGATGGTCAGGAGCAACATCGCCAGGAAGAGGAGCGCCACGCCTGCGCCGAGAAGGCCTTGACCGAGGCGGGGAGCGTCCTTGTCCGCGACCCACTGACGGGCGTCCTCCATGGCCAGCACGGTCGTGGGATCGGACTGGCGGTAGACGAGGCGCAGAGGCATCGCGTACCGAGTGCCGGGATCGGGCGCCTGAACACCTTCCGGCATCCCTTGGCGGTCGTCGTTGATGTGGTCCAGGGAGGTCCGGATCCGGTCCACCCCGCTGGCCGTGAAGTCGACCCGCACCTCGGCGATGGACGGACGGCCTGCCCCACCGGTGACCTCGACCTGGACCGAGTCGGCCACCGTCTCGATCCCGTCGTCGAGCAGCTCACGGCTCAGCCGCTGGCGGGAGGTGGCATCGGCCAGCACCAGTACGCCGAGCAGCGCCAAGACCAAGGCTGCCACGCCGATCCACGTCGGCCCGCGCCCCGGGGACTCGGCGCTCCGGCTCATCGACTCGCCGCCACGACCGTATTCAGCCGCGTGAGGATGCGCGGCACGACGCGCGGTGGCTCCAGCGTCCGCACCACGAACCTGCCGAACTGCCCCATGCGTCGTTCCTCCCAGGTCGTGGCGTGATCATCGCACGGAAGTTGTCCACAGGGTGAGGGATCGGGTTTCGGTGTGGGGGGTGGGATGGGGAAGGATATGGCCCACGCGGGTGCGGGTCGCCCGGGGCAAGTTGTCGGTAGAGGGGAATCGGACAGTGGTGGTGCAGTCGGTCGAGCAGCGGATCGCCAGTGAGCTGGAGGTCGGCGAGAACCAGGTGCGGGCAGCGGTGGCGCTGCTCGACGAGGGGTCGACGGTTCCGTTCATCGCGCGGTACCGCAAAGAGGTCACCGGGATGCTCGACGACGCGCAGCTGCGCACGATCGAGGAGCGCCTGCGGTACCTTCGCGAGCTGGATGAGCGCCGCCAGACGGTGCTCGAGTCGATCGCGAGCCAGGGCAAGCTGGACGACGCGCTGAAGGAGCAGATCCTTGCCGCCGACACCAAGTCGCGGCTCGAGGACATCTACCTCCCGTTCAAGCCCAAACGGCGTACCAAGGCGATGATCGCCCGGGAGGCCGGGCTGGAGCCGCTCGCCGACGGGCTGCTGGCCGACCCCGACGTGGAGCCGTTCGCGGCGGCCGCGGTGTTCGTGAACCCCGAGGCCGGGGTGGCCGATGCGCAGGCGGCGCTGGACGGCGCGCGGGCGATCCTGGTCGAGCGGTTCGCCGAGGACGCCGACCTGATCGGCGAGCTGCGCGAGCGGCTCTGGACGCAGGGCCGGCTCGCCTCGGCCGTCCGGGAGGGCAAGGAGACCGAGGGCGCGAAGTTCTCCGACTACTTCGACTTCGACGAGCCGTTCACCAAGATGCCGTCGCACCGGATCCTGGCCATGTTCCGCGGCGAGAAGGAGGACGTGCTCACCCTGACGGTCGAGCCGCTCCCGGCCGGCGTCGAGCCCGAGGGCCCGACCGAGTACGAGACCACCATCGCCCGCAAGAACGGGATCGAGAACCAGGGCCGCCCGGCCGACAAGTGGCTGGTCGAGACGGTCCGCTGGGCCTGGCGGACGAAGATCCTGGTCCACCTCGGTATCGACCTGCGGATGCGGCTGCGGCAGATCGCCGAGGACGAGGCGATCCGGGTGTTCGCGGCCAACCTGCGCGACCTGCTGCTCGCCGCCCCGGCCGGCACCCGCGCGACCATGGGCCTCGACCCGGGCTTCCGGACCGGCGTCAAGGTCGCCGTGGTGGACGCGACCGGCAAGGTGGTCAACACCGGCGTCATCTACCCGCACGTCCCGCAGAACCAGTGGGACAAGTCGATCGCCACGCTGGCCGCGCTGGCCGCCGCGCACAACGTCGAGCTGATTGCCATCGGCAACGGTACGGCGTCGCGCGAGACGGACAAGCTGGCCGCCGAGCTGATCGCCAAGCACCCGGAGCTCAAGCTGACCAAGGCGGTCGTCTCCGAGGCCGGCGCGTCGGTCTACTCGGCCTCCGCGTTCGCCTCGCAGGAGCTGCCCGGGATGGACGTGTCGCTGCGTGGCGCGGTCTCGATCGCCCGCCGGCTGCAGGACCCGCTGGCCGAGCTGGTGAAGATCGACCCGAAGTCGATCGGCGTCGGGCAGTACCAGCACGACCTGCCGGAGAACTCGCTGTCCCGCTCCCTCGACGCGGTCGTCGAGGACTGTGTGAACGCGGTCGGCGTCGACCTGAACACGGCCTCCGCACCGCTGCTCACCCGGGTCTCGGGTATCACGCCCGGCCTGGCCGACAACATCGTGCTGCACCGCGACCAGAACGGTCCGTTCAAGTCCCGTACGGCGTTGAAGGAGGTGGCGCGGCTCGGCCCGAAGGCGTTCGAGCAGGCGGCCGGGTTCCTCCGGATCCCCGACGGCGACGACCCGCTGGACGCGTCCAGCGTGCACCCGGAGGCGTATCCCGTCGTCCGCCGGATCCTCGACGCGACCGGTCAGGACGTGAAGTCGCTGATCGGGTCGGCGGCGCTGAAGAAGCTGAACGCGGCGGACTTCGTCGACGACATGTTCGGCCTGCCGACGGTAACCGACATCCTGGCCGAGCTGGAGAAGCCGGGGCGGGACCCGCGGCCGGCGTTCAAGACCGCGGTGTTCGCCGAAGGAGTGGACAAGATCGCCGACCTGAAGCCGGGGATGCGGCTGGAGGGTCAGGTCACCAACGTGGCCGCGTTCGGGGCGTTCATCGACATCGGCGTCCACCAGGACGGGCTGGCGCACGTGTCGGCGCTGTCGAAGAACTTCGTCAAGGACCCGCGCGAGGTGGTCAAGCCCGGCGACATCGTCAAGGTGAAGGTGCTCGAGGTCGACATCCCGCGCAACCGCATCTCCCTTACCCTCCGCCTCGACGACGAGCCCGGCAGCGGCCCCGGCGGTCGCCCGGGTGACCGCGGTGCACGCGCGGGCGGTCAAGGTGGCCAAGGTGGTCAGGGCGGCCGTGGTCAGGGCGGCCGTGGTCCGGGCGGTCAGGGCCGCGGGCCTGCCGGCGGCCCGGGTGGTCAGGGTGGCCAGGGTGGTCGTGGGCCCGGCGGTGGTCAGGGCGGTCGTGGGCCGGGTGGCGGTCAAGGCGGACGTGGTGGACGCGGGCCGGGTGGCCAAGGTGGGCGTGGCGATGGACGCGGCGGCCGCGGCGGTTCGCAGAGCGAGACGCCGATGGACGAGACCTCGCTCGCGGACGCCTTCCGCAAGGCGGGTTTCACGGTCCGCTGATGTCGAGGGGCGGCGATCGAGTCCGACGTACCGGCTGAACCTATCGCTGGAGGAGAGCTGATGCGGGACCTGATCGTCACCCAGAACATCACCGTGGACGGCGTCGTCGAGGCGGGCCACTGGTTCGACGCGGGCGGCGGTGGATCGGACCTGCTGGATGTGCTGAACGAGCAGGCGTCGCGGGCGGACGCGTTCCTGACCGGGCGGCTGACGTTCGAGGCGATGCGGGGATTCTGGCCGCAGCAGACGGACGACACGACCGGTGTCACGGCGTATCTCAACCAGGTGCACAAGTACGTCGTTTCCACCACGCTGCAGGAGCCCGGGTGGGAGCCGACCACGATCCTGCGCGAGCTGGACGACGTACGCCGGCTCAAGACCACCACCGGCCGGGACATCGTCTGCACCGGCAGCATCAGCCTGGCGCACGCAGTGATCGCGGCGGGTCTCGTCGACGAGTACCGCCTGTTCGTCTACCCGACCGTGGTCACCACCGGTCGCCGGCTCTTCCCTGACGGCATCCCGCAATCGCTGCGGCTGACGGAGGTCAAGTCCTTCGAGTCCGGCATCGTGTTACTGACCTACCGGCCTTTGCCGGAGGGCTGAATGGTCGGTGCTCAGGGCAACTTGTACGTCTACGGCTGATCAAGCTGGTAGCCGGCCGCCTCGACCGCTGCTCGGACGGCGGCCGGATCGAGCGCGCGTTCGCTCACCACCGTGACCAGTTCGGCCGGCAGATCGATCGCGACCGACTCGACCCCCGGTAGGGTCTCGAGCTCCTCGGTCACGAACCGCACGCAGTGCCCACAACTCATCCCCAGCACGCGGAACTCCTGCGAACTCATCGCGTACCCGCCTCCCGGGTCGCCTGCGTACTCATCGCGCACTCACCTCGCGCGTCGCCTGCGTCGTTCGGCGAATGCGCCCATCCGGGGCCAGTTCGCCGAACAGGTACACCTCGGTCGAGATCGTCCGCCCCCGCCGCATCTCCGCGTGCACTGTGAACCGCGCCGCCAGCCGGTCCCCCGATCGCATCGCCTCATGAACGTCGTACTTCCACGCCACCAGGTTCTTCCGCACCGGGCGCAGGTGGTCGATCAACCGCTGCCGGTCCAGCGTCACGCCGTCGGCGATCTGCTCGACATCAGGCGTGTAGTACCGATCCACGATCGCCCCCGCGTCCCCACCCGCGACGACCTCCCGGGTGAACGAGTCGAAGAAGTCCGCGACGAACTCCCGCACACTTAAATCTGACATGCTGTCAAAGCTAGCTCGGTCGGCTAACCTTGACAAGGTGTCAAAGGATGAGCCGGTACGGCGGAGGCGACGCCGAGCGGACGCGGATCGGAGCCGGACGGCGATCCTGACCGCCGCGATCACGCTGCTGGACGAACGGATCGACGCGAGCATGGAGAGCGTTGCCGAGGCCGCGAGTGTCACCCGGCAGACCGTGTACGCCCACTTCCCGTCGCGCGACGTACTGCTGAACGCGGTCGTCGACGAGCTCACCCGCGAGACGATGCAGGCGATCGACGCCGTCGATGTCGATGACGGGCCGGCGGTGGACACGATCCTGACGTTGATCGACCTCGCCTGGCGCGGTTTCGAGCAGCACCCGTTACTGCTACACCTACCGATGTCGGTGCAGCGGGACGACCGCCACGGACCCGTGGTCGAGCGGTTTGAGCGACTCATCCGCCGCGGTCAACGCGCGGGCGAAATCCCCCGCGATTTGCCTGTCGCCTGGTTGGTTTCAGCCCTGATCGCGCTCGGTCACGCGGCCGGCGAGGCCGTGGCCGCCAACCGCCTGCCGGCGAAAAAGGCGTCCACCTCGCTTCACACCAGCGTCATCCGACTGCTGACACCGTAATCAGGCCAGAGGTTGGCCGCCGGCGAAGACGATCTCCGCGCGCAGGTTCATGACTCAGCGCAGGTCGGCGAGGTGACCGCCGGGGTCGCCCAGGTGCACGGCGGTTGCCTTGGGGGCGCAGCCGAGCCGACGGTAGATGCGGTCGGCGCCGTCGTCGCCCGGGGTGAGCCAGGCGAGTGTCGCGCCGGCGCGGTCGAAGGCCTGCTGGGTCGCGTACGCCGTCGCGATCGCTCCGAGCCCACGACGGCGATGACTGTGGATGGTGCCGACACCGGCCACCTCGGTGACAGCGTCCGCCACCGCGGTCCAGGAAGCGCTGGCAGCGGCGACACCATCGACACGAACGAGGACGCAGCCGCCGTCGACAGGATCGGCATGCCGGGTGAAACCCGCGCCGTCCATCTCGTAGGCGTCGGCGGACACCGAGTTCGCCTCAGCCTGCTCCTCGTCGGTGGTGACCAGCTCGACGGTGACGCCGTCCGGAAGTTCCGGGAGGGTGAGGCCGTCCGGCTCGACCGCGAGCAGCGGCGGGCGGGAGACGATCGTCATGCCATTGGCCTCGAGCGCTTCGGCCAGCCCGGGATTGGCTTCGTCGACGAGCTCGGCGCTCAACCAGCGGCCTTCGGTGGCGAACGCCTGGCGGATGATGGCGAGGGCCCACGGGACCTCGGCCGGCTCGAACGGCTTGCCGGGCTCGGCCGCGAGCATGCCGGACAGGTACCAGACATCGTCCTCGTGCAACAACCCGACCAGCGGCCCGGCGACCACCTGCCGCTTCGATCTCGTCGCTCCGG
The DNA here is from genome assembly GCF_040639075.1 of Kribbella sp. NPDC023972. NCBI lineage: Bacteria > Bacillati > Actinomycetota > Actinomycetes > Propionibacteriales > Kribbellaceae > Kribbella > Kribbella sp. NPDC023972. The sequence goes on from NZ_JBEZZH010000004.1 coordinate 84,313, forward strand.
CCAGCTGAGCCGCGGCAATCCGCGCACCGATCTCCATGCTCGGACCCTACGGGGACGGACGGCGCCACTCGACTGGTTATCCCCGGTCGGCGAGCAGGAGCAGGTCCAGAAGACGGTCGAGGTCGGCTGTCGCAGGCGGGCGACCGAGGACGGCGGCCAGGGAGTCGAGGGTTTCGGTCAGGTGGGCGCGGATCGTAGCGCGAGGGCGGGACTGGGCGGCGGCGAGCTTGGCCACCACCTGGGCGGCTCGTGGGTAGGCGGTCAGGAGATCCGCGCCGACCGACGGCAGAGCAGGCGGCGGCTCATCGGAAATGCTCACCTCGAGCTGGGCGCCGAGAGCGGTGGCGAGGCGGTCGAGGGCGGAGACGGTCGGGTTGCCGCGACCGTTCTCCAGGTTTGCGATGTAGGGGACGGACAGGCCGGCGTCGACCGCGACCGACGCGATCGTGCGACCGGCGGCCTTGCGGCGCTCGCGGAGTACTTCGCCCAGTTCCACGACGTCAGCCTATTCTCACAGAACACTGTTGCCAACATCTATCTCGACAAGATACGTTGCCGAGCCGTGAGCGCCCTTCGGAATCGCGACTTCCGCCGCCTGTGGATCAGCGGCGGGATCTCCGGGATCGGCTCGTGGCTGCTGGTCGTCGCGATCCCCTTCCACGTGTTCGACCTGACCGGATCCACCATGGCGACCGGGCTCGCCCTCGCTCTCGAGGCACTTCCGGCGCTGCTCGTCGGGCCGTGGGCCGGGGTCCTGCTCGACCGCTGCGACCTGACCCGGGCGATGTGGATCGCCGACCTCGTCAGCGCGGCCGCGGTCGCGCTGATCCTGTTCGCCGACGCGGACCGGATCTGGCCGATCTACCTGGCCATCCTGGTCGAGAGCACCGCCACCACGGTCTTCCGGCCGGCAGCCCGCGCCCTCCTGCCCGCAGTCGTCGGCACCGGCGACGAACTTGCCGCGGGCAACGCTCTGAACGCCTTCACCGGCAGTGCGATCCGGCTGGCCGCACCACCGCTCGGTGCGTTGCTGCTGGCTGGGCCCGGGATCGAGTTCGTTCTCGCTGTCGACATCGTCAGCTACTTGTTGTCAGCGGCAATCATCACCACAGTTCACACCCGTCGGCACGCGACCACCGAGCGATTCGACAACCCACTGGCCGGCTTCCGGTACGTCGCCGGTCATCGAGCGCTGCGTGGACTCCTGCTCGGCCAAACGGTCTTCCTCACCGCGAACGCGGGCCTGACCGCTCTGCCCGTCCCCTTCACCGTCGACCGCCTGCACGCACCCGGCTACGTCCTCGGCTACCTGATCTCCGGGCTCGGCGCCGGCTACCTGCTCGGTGCCGCCCTGAGCACGAAAGCCCTGACCTGGTTGGGGATCCGCGACCTTCTCGTCGTCACTCAGCTTGCCAGCGCCGCTGCCTACTTCGCCCTCGTCAATGCTCCCGGCGTCCCCTGGGCGATCGCCGCCGCTGCCCTCATCGGCCTCCCCGGCAGCATCCTGCTGATCACCGCCGGGACTGCCATCCAGCGCACCGCCCCGCCGGGCCTGCTCGGCCGCATCGGCGCCCTCTTCTTCGCCGCCGACTCCCTCGCCCTACTCGTCGGCTCTCTTGCGGCCCCCGCGTTGACGCTGCTCCTCGCCCTACCTCTGACTCTCAACGTTCTCGCGGCGTTCGCCGTCCTCGCGGCTCCGCTCACGCTGGTCGCCGTACCGGGTCATCCGGCGCACTTCACGAGGACAGCACTTCAGCGTCGTACCTAGCGCGGGCGGAGGCGATCTCGGACTGGTGCGACTCGGTCCAGGTGACGAGCGACTGGATCGTGGCGTGCAAGGTGACGCCGAGCGGGGTGAGCTCGTAGTCGACCCGCGGCGGTACGACGGGATGCACCGTGCGGCTGACCAAACCGTCACGCTCGAGCTGGCGCAGCGTCACCGTGAGCATCCGCTGGCTGATCCCGTCGATCGTCTTCTTCACCTCGGTGAACCGCATCGACCGGTTGTCCAGCAGCGCGATCACCAGCAGGGACCACTTGTCGCCGATCCGGTCCAGGATCTGCCGGACGTCACAGTCCTCCCGGGTGTCCCACTGGAACGCGTCCTCGGTGCAGCAGGAGTGACTCGGTTCCTTTGAAGTGCCTTCTTCCACAACTCCCGATGGTTCCTGATGATGGGGTCAGTTACAAGAGGTAACCATGAATCAAGGGAGTCTTTCGTGTCATCTACCGTCACCCAGGACCGGCTGACCGGCCGGTCCTGGGCCGTTGTGTTCGTGCTCTGCGGCGCGATCTTCCTGGAAGGCATCGACGTCTCGATGATGGGCGTTGCGCTGCCGTCCATCCGGGCCGAGCTCGGCCTGGCCACCGGCGAACTGCAGTGGATCGTCAGCGCCTACGCGCTCAGCTACGGCGGCTTCGTGCTGCTCGGCGGCCGGGCCGCGGACCTGCTCGGCCGGCGCCGGATGTTCGTCGGCTGGCTGGTGGTGTTCCTGCTGTTCAGCGGCCTCGGCGGGTTCGCCACCGAGGGCTGGGTGCTGATCCTGGCCCGCTTCGTCACCGGCGTCGCCGCCGCGTTCATGACCCCGGCCGGCCTGTCCATCATCACCACGACCTACCCGGACGGGCCGCAGCGCACCAAGGCCCTGCTCGTGTACGCCGGTACGGCCGCCGGCGGCTTCTCGTTGGGTATGGTCACCGGCGGACTGCTCACCGCGATCGACTGGCGATGGGTCTTCTTCGCGCCGGTGATCGTCTCGGCGGCGATCCTGGCCGGGGCGATCACGTTGATCCCACGGGACGTGCCGAACGCCCAGCCCCGGCAGGGATTCGACGTCACCGGGGCACTCACTCTGACCGGTGCCATGTTGCTGCTGGTGGCAACCGTCGTCCGAGCGCCGGACGTGTCATCGGGGCAGACGCTGGCGACCTGTATCGGCGGACTGGTCCTGCTGACTGCCTTCGTGATGATCGAGAAGCGGGTGTCCGCGCCGTTGGTCCGGCTGGGACTGTTGCGGAACACGGCCCTGATCCGGGCCAACGTCGGCGCGATCCTGCTGGTCGGGTCGTTCGTCGGGTTCCAGTTCGTCGCGGTGCTGTACCTGCAGGAACTGCGGCACTGGTCCGAGTTGGAGACCGGGCTGGCGTTGATGGTGATCGGCATCGACTCGGTGCTGGCACCGACCCTGACGCCGTGGCTGGTGAATCGCTTCGGCAACGGGCGAGTCGTCTTCGGCGGGTTCGTCCTCGCCGCTCTCGCCTATGCCGCCTTCCTGCCGCTGGGGTCGAGCTTCGCGGCGATGCTGCCCGCCTTCCTCCTGCTCGGGCTCGCGTTCGCACTCGCCTACGGGCCATTGACGATCGCGGCGACCGAGCGGGTCGCGGAGAACGAGCAGGGACTGGCGAGCGGCGTACTGACGACGTCGTTCCAGTTCGGGTCGGCGCTCGGCTTGGCCGTTGTGGCCGCGGTGCTGACCGCCGCGGACGACCTCACTGTCGATGGCTTCCGCAACGGACTGGTGGTGCCACTGGCGGCCGCGGTGCTGGGAGTACTGGTGGCTCTACCGGGGAGTAAGCGAGTGGCTGCAAACGGTTAGCAGGACGTCATATATTTCGGTCTCGGTCGAAAAAGCGGGGGGCTGCCGAATCGTTATTGGCAAATTCCTGCAAACATTCTTGACAGGACATTTCCACCGGTCCAGACCGGTCCGGCGCGACGGCCCTGACCAGCGGGTTCGTAGGGTTTCCCTACTCTGCGTTAGGTGTCTGTAAAGGTCCCTTCGGAACTGTTCCGGAGGGACCTGCGGGTGCTGTGTTCTTTTCTCAGCACCGGACAAAGCCGTCCGGGAGCCGACCGAGACTGCCGAAAGGTTCGCTGATGACCGAGACGCTCGAAACCCCCACCTCGCACCGCCGGGTGCGAGTCTGGTTCGGCGCTCACCCGATCGCGGACCACATCGCCACAGCGGACCAGGCAGCGCAGTACGAGGAAGCCATGCGGCGGCGGTTCGCCTCCCTCCGGGTGACGAGCGAGCCGGTGCTGGTGGACAGCCTGGGGGACAGCATGGCGGGGCCGGGACGATGACCACCCGGCCGACCGTGCTCGGGTACGTCCGGGCCGACGCGCTGAGCTGCGCGGAGGAGCTGGCCGCGGCGACGGATTCCCTCGCCGCCTTCGCCAGCGCCGAGGGATTCACCCTCGGCACCGTGTACACCGAGCGCGACGCGGCCGAGTCCGCGGCCTTCCACGCGCTGCTCGAGGAGGTGAAGCGGACCGAGGTCCGCGCCGTCGTCGTCCCGACGATGAACCACCTCGGCTCGGTCGGCACCCCGGCGGCGTTGCGGCAGCACCTCGAGTTCCACCAGGCGAACGTCTGGGCGGTCGACACGAGATAACTCCACACAGGCAAGCGGAGCTGACGTCTTGACCCCTGCATCGGCGTCGGTTCCGCTCTCCACCTCCACAGCTGCACCGGGAATGCCCGGGCGGTAGTGGACTACCAAGGCCCCACCGGCTGCTACCGGTGGGGCCTTGTCGTTGTCGACGCGGAGCCCCAGGCCATCACAATCGGCACAAGGCGCCGCCCGGCACGCTCACGCGCCGACGCGGGCCGCGATTGTGATGGCCTGGCGGTTCGCTCAGGCGACGATCTTGTAGCCGTAGCGCTTCATCACCGCGGCGACGGCGGCGTTGAAGACGCCGGTGACCTCGAGCTTGAAGTGCAGCTGCACCTTGCGGATCACCCGCTGGAAGTGCAGGTGCCACGGCACACCTTTCGGCGGCACCGTCTCCGCCTTCGTGATCGCGCCGACCTTCGGGTGCGCCGCCCAGGCGATCAGCCGGGCCCGGTCCGCACCCCACGCCCCGGTCATCACGTCGTGGGTCCGCGCGTGCTCCATCGCGCCGAGCGAGATGGTCGAGTCCGGCACCGGCTGCGCCGGCGGGTGCGCCTTGAGGTACAGCTCCCACGTCATCCCGTAGTAGCCGGGCGGGCCGTCGTCCTTGCCCCGGTTGGCCAGCCCGTTGCGTTTGCGGCGGTACTCGGCCACCTGGTGCGCCGCGCCCCGGGACAGATCCTTGTCCCCGATCGCGATCGCGTGCACGTGGTACGGCCAGTCGCCCTGGGCCGGCGTACGCAACCAGGCCGCGAACCCGACCTGCCGCATCGCCTTCACCACCGCCCGGCGCTGCGCCGGGCTCTTCGAGGCGACATCGATGTCAACCGCGCCGCCGCCGTCATGGGTGCCGGCCGATGCGGCGACTCCGCCGGCGTTGTACGACCCCTGCAGGATCGCGAACTTCGACCTGTAGAGCTTCTCCGCGGCCTCGATCATCGCCACGGTCCGCTTGTTCAGCTTCGTGCCCCGCCAGACGATCCTTGCCTCAGGCATCTGATTCACCCGCGGCCAGCAGCGCTGCCGTGACGATCAGCTCCGCGTCCTCCGCGGCGCCGAGCGCCTCCAGCTCATCCAGGTCGTCGTCGGTCAACTCGTCGTCGAACAGTTCCGACATGCCCAGTCCTTCCCCCGGTCCCGTTCCGCGGCCTCCCCCGGCGCGCGGAATCGCCGTACAGCGTAAGCGGGTCCTGGGGTCGCGAGCCGGGCGGCGAAGGTTTGAGGAACGTCAAGATCGCGCGGGAATCCGCGTGGCAGTAGGTGTGATCCCCGGTGAGTGGGGTACCAGTAGGGAGTCCCGCGGTTCGGTCAGTGCCATTCGGGCATGGGTGGTGTTCACCGAGCCGCGAGTTCTCCCACTGAGGGGCGGGAGAACGACCGGCCCCGGCGGGCGTATCCCAGGGTGCGCCCGCCGAGCTCGGACCTCTCCCGGCACACAGCTCAAATGAAGGAGCGTCGCCGACCTCCCCCCGGCTAGTTTTGCCGGGTGATCGAGCTTCCTGAGGGATTCCGGGCTATGCCGCGGTGGTGGCGCGCAGGTGCCGAGTGGCTGGATGCGTTGCCGGCGGCGGTGGAGCGGCAGTGTGCAGCGTGGGGACTCTCAGTGACCGGGGACGTCGCTTACGGGTCGAACGCGATCGTCGTGCCCGTGGGGACGGATCGTGTCCTGCGGATGACGCCGCCGGGGCCCGAGGTCGCCGAGCAGGTGCGGGCGCTGCGGTGGTGGGACGGGCGAGGCATGGTGTTGTTGTACGACGCCGACCTCGACGCCGGCGCGATGTTGCTGGAGCGGTTGTCGACGCCGTTGACGACCAGGCCGGTCGCCGAGGCGGTCGCCGTACTGGGCCAACTGATGCGGCGACTCGCGGTGCCGCCGCCGGAGGATGCACGGTCCACCGCAGCGATCGTGGCGGAGCGGTCGGCAGAGTTGGAGCGTCAGTGGGAGCGGCTCCGACGGCCGTTTGACGTCGGCATCCTGCGGGAGGCACTCGCGGTCGCACCCAAGCTCGCGCACACCACCTCGAACCTTGCGGTCAACGGCGACCTGCACTCCGACCAGGTCCTCGCGGGACGGCGCGAGGAGTGGCTGACCGTCGATCCGGTGCTGCTGCGCGGCGACATCGCGTACGACTTGGGCCGGGTGCTGTGGACTCGCCTCGACGAGATGACCGACATCGTCCCGCACTTCGACCTCGCCGTACGCGAAGCCGGTCTGGACCGGGACCGCGCCCGTGACTGGGTCCTGTTCCGCACCGTCGACTACTGGCTCTGGGGCCTTTCCGTCGGCCTCACCGAGGATCCCGTCCGCTGTGCCCGCCTCGTGTCAGCAGTGTGACTGCGGGCACCCCGCGTCCGCCGTCAGGCGATCCTTCGCTCATTCCCAGGTACTACGTCAGTGGGCGGGGGCGAAGTCGTGGAAGCCGATGACCTGCTGAATCCGGCCGTCGGGGGTGAGCAGGACGATGTCGGTCCCGCCGGCCACCGGTTCCTGGCCTTCGGCCTTCAGGTGCCAGGTCCAGCGGACGTAGCTGTGGTGCTCGTCGATGTCGCCGATGCGGACGAAGGCGAGGCCCGGGAACATCTGCTGGGCGGCGCCGACGAGCTTGTTCAGGTCGTCGTGCCCGGTGACCTCGAAGCTCGGGTCGACGAAGGTCGCGTCCTCGGCCCAGCTGCCCTCGATGAGCACGGCCCGGCGGTCGGCGTCGGCTTCGTTCCACATCGCGAAGTACTGGTCTGCCAGAGCGGTCATGGTGTCCTCCTGAGCCGGTTCGTTCTGCTGACCAGAACCCTGCCGCCACCTGCCGGGTCCGGTCGATGACGTCGGAGGTAATGGCGGCGACCACCCGAACGGTTACGGTCGGGCCATGGCAGCGACGATCGAGGAGACGTTCCAGCGCCCGGTGGGTGAACTTCTGCGCGGCTGGCGGGAGCGCCGCCGGCTGAGTCAGCTCGAGCTGGCGAACCGGGTCGAGGTGTCCACCCGGCACGTGAGTTTCGTCGAGACCGGGCGGTCGAAGCCGAGCCGCGAGATGGTCCTCCGGCTGGCCGAGCATCTCGACGTACCGCTGCGGGATCGCAACCAGCTGCTGCTGGCCGGCGGCTACGCGCCGATCTACAGCGAGGCGTCGCTGCACTCGCCGTCGATGCTCGCGATCCGGACGACGCTCCGCCGGTTGCTGACGGCTCATGAGCCGTACCCGGCGCTGGTGGTCGACCGCTGGTGGAACATCGTCGAGTCCAACGCCGGCATCCAGATCTTCACCGCGGACGTGGACGAAAAGTTGCTCAAGGCACCGGTCAACGCGCTCCGGCTCACCTTGCACCCGGACGGCCTGGCCCGGCGGCTCGGCAACCTGGCCGAGGTCCGCGCCGCCGCGCTGGCCAGTCTGCACCGCCAGGTCGCCGGCACGGCCGATCCCGAGCTGCAGGACCTGTACGACGAACTCCGCGAGTACGCCGCCGGCGACAAGACGGTCCACCCCGGCCCGACGGAAGTCGTCGTACCGATGAATCTTCGCTATCAGGGACACGAGCTGTCGCTGCTGACCACGATCGCGACCTTCGGCACGCCCCTGGACGTGACCGTGTCGGAGCTGATGATCGAATCGTTCTATCCGGCCGACGAGACGACCGCCGAATTCCTGCGAGGACTCCGATGACGCAGCCGCCCCCGAAGACCGAGGCCGACACGATCGAACTGCATCTCGGCTTCCTGGACTTCTACCGAGGCGTGATCGAGACCAAGCTGACCGGGCTGACCGAGGCCGAGCTGACCTCGAGCCGGTTGCCGTCAGGCTGGTCGCCGCTGGAGCTGCTGAAGCACCTGGTGTTCATGGAGCGGCGGTGGTTGCGCTGGGGGTTCGCCGCCGAGCAGGTGGACGAGCCGTGGGGCGACTCCGGTGGCGATCCGGGCGGGCGCTGGTCGGTCGGGCCCGACGAGACCTTGGCCGGCCTGATCGCGCGGTTGCGCGAGGGTGGCGAGATCACCCGGCGTCTGGTGACCGGAGTGGATCCCGCCACCCGTGCCGCGACCGGCGGCCGGTTCGGCGAGGAACCGCCGACGGTGAACTGGATTCTGTTTCACGTGTTGCAGGAGTACGCGCGTCACGCCGGCCATCTGGACGTGGTCCGCGAACTCGCGGATGGGGTCACCGGCGAGTAGGGACTCGCATTCGCCTACTCGCCGGTGACCAGGTCGTTTCGCCAGAAGCGACCTCGGATGCCCTACCGGTTTGAGGAGGGGTGACCGGTGGGGAAGGTGGTCGGGAAGCTCGGCGTCTCCGTGGGGAAGGTCGGCTTCGTGGTGGGGATCGACGGCTTCGTGGTCGGGAAGCTCGGCTGCTTGCCCGGGTCGACGGTGACCTCGGCACTACCGGAGACCGTCACCGTCGGAACGGCCGGCTGCGGCGCGGACGGCTTGGTCGTCGGCAGCGACGGCTTACCCGGCAGCGTCGGCTTCGGCGCCGGCGCGGACGGCTTCTCCGTCGGTACGCCGTGCACGCAGTCGGGCAGCGTCGGCGTCGGGACCGGCTTGCCCGGGAGCGTGGGCTTGGCCGTCGGGAGCGACGGCTTCTCACTCGGGACCGGCACCGACGGCAGGGTCGGCTTGGCGGTCGGCAGTGATGGCGCGGCCGGCAGCGTGGGCTTGGTCGTCGGCAGCGTGGGCTTGGTCGTCGGCAGCGTCGGCTTGTCCGTCGGGAAGCTCGGCGTGGCCGTCGGGATCGTCGGCTTGCCGGTCGGGAAGGTCGGCTTCGGCGGCAGAGACGGCGTACCGGTCGGGAACGACGGCTTGCCGGTCGGCGTCGGCAGGGTCGGCATGGTCGTCGGCACCGTCGGCACCGACGGCTTCGACGGCAGCGAAGGCTTGCCGCTCGGCACCGTCGGCTTGGCCGGCAGGGTCGGCTGCTGGTTCGGGTCGATCGTCTTGTGCACCGACACCGTGACCGTCGGCAGCGTCGGCTTGGCCGGCAGGCAGGTCGGGTCGACGGCCGGCGTCGGGGTGTCCGACGGAATCTCCACCGGCACCGGCGGCTTGCCGTCACCGGCCAGCAGGTTCTTCGCGGCGGACGGTCCGCCGACCGCGGCGGACACCGTCGCAACGGTTCCCGCCAAGGCGGTCACGCCCGCCGCGGCCAGTCCTCGGCGGAGCCAGCTCAGCCGCTTGCCGCGGCGCATCAGGTCGGCCGCGTTCGGCTGCCAGGGCTCCAGGTCGTACTCGAGTGCGCTGCGTACCCGCTGCTCGTCACTCATCAGTGTCCTCCAACTCCTGTGTCGATCAGGTCGGGTGCCAGACGCAGCTTGGCCAGCGCGCGGGAGGCCGTGCTCTTCACGGTCCCGGCCGCCATGCCCAGCAGCTCGGCAGTCTCGGCCTCGGAGAGATCCTGCGAGTAGCGCAGCGCGACCACGGCTCTCTCCCGCACGGTCAGACCGGCGAGGGCCGAGAGCACGGCCTCCCTGGTCTGGACCTCGCCGGCGAAGTCCGCCACCGCTCGCTGGTCCCAGTCGTTGCTCACCGGGTCGCTGGGAACCTCGTTGTTCCAGCGTCGCCGGCTCTGGGAGAGGAACCGGTTGACCAGGACCCGGCGTACGTAGCGCATCGGGTCGCCGTCCAGCCGGTGCCATTTCGGATAGGACCGCATCAACGCCTGCTGCACCAGATCCTCGGCGGTGTGCCGATCGCCGCACAACATCTCCGCGAAGCGGAGCAAGGGGGTCGACTGCGCCAACACGAAGCGCTCGAAATCGGCGTCCGCGGTCCGAGTCATCGATTCTCCTCTGCCTCTGTCACACCGGTCCAAACCCGCTGGGTGATCGATCAGGTTCTGTCCGTACACCAACTCCTTCGAAGGAATTTATTGCCGGGCTATACAGAAGGCCGGTTGATTTGTCACATTGGGTGAACCACGCAGCACACCTTCACCGCCCCGGAGGTAACCGCCCATGCGTATCACCCGAAGTGTCGGGCGCGCCGCCTGTCTGGCCGCGACGCTCGCGATCTTCACCGCCACCTTGCAAAGCAACGCCGTACCGACCGATCCGGTCTCCGTCACCGCCCAGCCCGTCGCGGGATCCAGCAACGTGAAGGTCGAGGGCAGCCGGATCATTCTCGGCAACGCTCCGGCCGCGGTCGGCTCGAGCGAGGTCGAGCAGCGCTCCGGCCTGGCCGAGCTCACCCCGGTCCGGTTCGGCGCCGCCACCTCGGCCGTCATCGCCGGCTACACGGTCGGTACGCCGGACGGGTCGTCGGCGGAGGTCGACGTACGGGCCTGGGTGAAGGACAAGTGGACCGAGTGGACTCCGGCAAAGTCCGGTACGCCGACCGCGTTACCCGGTGCCAGCGACCAGGTGCAGTTGCGGATCATCGTCAGCGCCCCTCCGACCGGCGGCAGCCCGTGGGTCGGCGACGTGACGGTCCAGCCGACCGACAAGGTCGACCCGAGCCGGATGAGTCTTCAGGCCGCGCCGCTGAAATCCCGCGTCTTCGCCACCCGCGAAGGCCTGGTCGGAGGTACGACGGCCAACGGCCACGTCATCGTGAATCGCGACCACTTCGTCGCGCTGCCGTCCCGCCGGGGACTGTCCGGCAACGGCTCCGGCACCTACTCGGTCAAGGTGTGCACCGCCTCGCGCTGCGCCTTCGAGCCGGTGTGGGACGTCGGCCCGTGGAACACCAAGGACGACTACTGGAATCCGAGCGCGACCCGGGAGATGTGGAAGGACCTGCCGCGAGGCAAGCCCGAGGCCCAGGCGGCGTACCAGGACGGCTACAACGGCGGTAAGGACCAGTTCGGCCGGACCGTCGCCAACCCGGCCGGGATCGACCTCGCGGACGGGACGTTCTGGGACGGCCTCGCCCTCACGAACAACGCGTGGGTCGACGTCACCTACCTGTGGACCGGCGACGGCGGTCGCGGCACGGTGTCGATCTCGTCCGGTTACCTCAACGTGCGGAACGCGGCCAGTTCCTCCGGCGCGATCGTCGGCATGGCGGGCAAGTCCGCGCAGGTGACCGTCGAGTGCCAGACGACGGGTCAGAGCGTGACCGGGTCGCAGGGCACCAGCAACATCTGGCTCCGCGTGCACCCCGGCATGTACGTCGCCAAGGCGTGGATCTCAGCCGGGACGTTCGCCGCCTGCTGACACCCGGGCCTCATCAGCTTGGGTGTCCGGGAGGCTGACCTGCACGATCGGCTGCGGAAGGAGGCGCGGCACGGGTACGACGTCCGCGGCCAGCCGCACGCGATTGCGGCCGGCGGCCTTGGCGGCGTACATGGCCCGATCGGCCCGCAGCAGGAGGTCGTCGACGGTGATGCCGTCGGACGGGTAGACCGCGACACCGATGGAGACGGTGAGGTGGAAGGTGTCCGGATCGAGGTCCGGGTCGTCCAGGACGCCCGCGCACATCGCCGCGAGCGGGCTGGCGGCGACCGCGTTGCGGAGCCGGTCCGCGGTCACGGTCGCGTCGTCGAGCCCGGTGTCCGGCAGGGCGATGACGAACTCCTCGCCGCCGAACCGCCCGATCACGTCCTTCGCCCGGATCGCGCTGCGCAGGATGGTCGCGACCGCACGCAGCGCCTCGTCGCCGACAAGGTGCCCGTGCCGGTCGTTGACCTGCTTGAAGTGGTCGATGTCGATCAGCAGGACCGCCATCGGCTCGCTCTGGTTCCGCGCGGCTCGCAGCATCTCCTCGGTCCGGCGGCGCCACCAGTCGACCCGGGTCAGGCTCGTCTTCGGGTCGGTCTGCACCTCGGACTCCAACTGCGTCAGCAGCAACGCCCGCTGCGCGGTCAGCGTGATCGGGATCGCCACCAACGCGAACCACGGGCTCACCAGACAGGACGCCGCCAGCAGGCAGCCGAGGGTCGCGGCCGTCGCGTCGGTGCACAGGTCGTCCAGCCCGCCGAAGGCCTCACGCCAGCTGCTGCCGGGGAGGATCAATGAGATCGCCAGCCCGCACAGCACCGTGTCCGTCGCGACGTACGCCATCGCCGCCGCGACCATCGACACCACGAGCCCGAGCCCGTCGACCCCGGTCAGCCCGCTGACCGCGACGAAGGCCGCGTGTGCGGCGCCGACCGCGAGGACGTGCACCGCGGTCGAGAACGCCCAGCGATACGGGATGCACCTGCCGGCCCGGATCCGCCACCAGATCCGCAGCAGTACGGCGACCAGGATCGCCAGCGCGGGGTGCAGGACGACGGCGGCCGCGATCATCCAGGTCGGCGCGAGGTCCTTGTGCAACGCGCCGCCGCGGCGGCGCCGGTTCTCGACCCGGCGGGCGCCTTCGACCGAGATCAGCGCGGAGATCGTCAGTGCGAAGACCACGTCCAGACCACGCCAGCTCGGCACGTCGACGAAGGCCTGGACGCCGTACCCGATCGCGGCCAGGTCGACGAGCACGACAACAGCGAACGCCGGGACCGTCAAGGTCCACAGCGCCCAATGCCGTACCGCTCGCCTACTCTGCGCAACCATCACGTAACACCGTACGACGAGTGAGCGTCTCGTCCCAATCCGCGACGGCGTGCTGTCGATGACGATGTGGAAACGATGGTCACTGGTTGAGAATTCAGTCGTTTGATCAAGAATCAAACGCTGGATTCCCTTGCCGGACAGGTAAACGCGAACGATCAGCGGCGGCGGCGGGCGGCGCCGAAGAGGCCGCGGACGATCTCGCGGCCGGCCGAGCGGGCGAACTGCTTGAAGGCCGACGAGCCGATGACCTGCTCGACCATCGACTTGTCCTGCTTCCGCGGCCGCGGCTTCGGCTCCGGTGCCTGCCTGGCTTGCTCCTCGGCCTCGGCCGCCTCGGCACCCGCCTGCACCTTGGCGGCAAGCTTCTCGTACGCCGACTCGCGGTCGATCACCTCGGTGTACTTCGCGTTGTTCGGCGACGCCTGCACCGACGCGGTCAGCTGCTCGGCGGTGGCCGGCGCCATCAGCGACTGCGGTGCCCGCAGCCGCGTCCAGGCGACCGGAGTCGGCGCACCCTTCTCGTTCATCACCGTGACGATCGCCTCGCCGATACCGAGCTGGGTCAGCACCTCCTCCAGGTCGTACGACGAGCTCGGGAACGTCGAGACCGTCGCCCGCAGCGCCTTCGCGTCGTTCGGCGTGTGCGCCCGCAGCTGGTGCTGCACCCGCGAACCGAGCTGCGCGAGCACCTCGTCCGGCACGTCCTTCGGGGTCTGGGTGACGAAGAAGACGCCGACACCCTTCGACCGGATCAGCCGGACGGTCTGCGCGATCGAGTCCCGGAACGCCTTCGACGCGTCGTCGAACAGCAGGTGCGCCTCGTCGAAGAAGAACACCAGCTTCGGCTTGTCCACATCGCCGACCTCGGGCAGGTCGTGGAACAGGTCGGCCAGCAGCCACATCAGGAAGGTGGAGAACAGCGCGGGCCGGTCCTGCAGGTTCGGCAGCTCGAGCAGCGAGATGACGCCCTTGCCGTCGCGCTGCTGCATCAGGTCCGCGGTGTCGAACTCGGGCTCGCCGAAGAACGCGTCGGCGCCCTGGTCGGCGAACCCGATCAGCGAGCGCAGGATCACCCCGGCGGTCGCCGCGGACAGCCCGCCGAGCTCCTTCAGGTCCGCCTTGCCCTCGTCGCTGGTCAGGTGCGTGATGACCGCGCGCAGGTCCTTCAGGTCGAGCAGTGTCAGACCCTGCTTGTCGGCGTAGTGGAAGATCAGGCCGAGCGAGGACTCCTGTACGTCGTTGAGCCCGAGCACCTTGGACAGCAGCACCGGGCCGAACGACGTGATCGTGGCGCGGACGGGGATGCCGGTGCCCTGGCCGCCGAGCGCGTAGAACTCGGTCGGAAAGCCGGTCGCGGTCCACTCCTGGCCGATCGTCTTGGTCCGGGCCAGCAGCTTCTCGCTCTCCTGTCCCGGCTGGGAGATCCCAGACAGATCGCCCTTGATGTCCGCGGCGAACACCGAGACACCGGCGGCGGACAGCTGCTCGGCCATCAGCTGCAGCGTCTTCGTCTTACCGGTGCCGGTCGCCCCGGCGACCAGGCCGTGCCGGTTCACCATCGACAGCGGGATCCGGACCGGCGCCTCCGGTTTCGGCTCGTCGCCGGCCAGCAGCGCGCCGAGCTCGATCGCCGCCCCCTCGAACGCGTACCCCTGCTTGACGGTCTCCACAACGTCGGCTGTCTCGGCCATCTCAGCGCGCCTTCCCAGTTGACGGGCGGCGCCCCTGCGCCCCCGCTGGGCATGCTAGTGCCCCGGGGTGGGGAAGCGAGAGTCATCCACACCCCGGGGCAGGAAGCAGGCTCAGCGCATCACGACGACGCGGACCGAACTGGCCGCGAACGACCAGATGCTCGCCGACATCGACGCCGACACCCGGATGCAGCCGTGCGAGGCGCGGTAGTTCGTCCCCAGCAGCCAGTCGGCGTGGATCTGCCGGCCGTTCGACTTGTACGTCGGGATCTGGTGGAAGCCGATCCCACACGGGGCGAACCGGACGAAGTTGTTCAGGTACAGCGACCCGCCGTCGGTGTTCCGCCGGATCCGCGCCGAGCGGCCGCACTTCGCGCCCGTGGTGTAGGTCCCGGCCCGCAGGTAGCGCGGATTGTCGATGATCCCGCCCTGGCGGACGATCTTGCCGCGGGCATCGATCAGCCAGACCCAGTTCTGCGACTGGCTGATCACGATCCTCCGGCCGCTCCCGGACCGGGCCGGCACCGGCCGGATGTCACACCGTTTCGCCGTACTCGCCATCAGCCGGGAATACGTCGTACCGCTCAGCGAACCGTTCTGCGTGAGCCGGTTGGCCGACTGGAAGCGGACCGTCGCGGCCTGGGTCATCGAGCCGATCCTGCCGTCCACCGGGCCGGCGGCGCAGCCGAGCCTGTTCAGCCGGGTCTGGGCGGCCTTCGCCTGGGTCACGGTCAGCGCGTCGGCCGGCAGCGCCGTACCAGCGGCGACGAGCGTGATCGTGGCGGCCGCGAGGCCGAGTTTGGAAAGAATTCGCATCCGGTTTTACCCCCTCAGTCGTGAGAGCGCCGAGGCCCCCACCGCTCTCTGTCCCGTGTGACGCTGATCGTCCCCAAAAGGTTGAGGCCCCTCTCCGGACTATTCCGGTGACATTCGCGACCTCTCACTAGACCTTTGACCCCGCTAGACTTTGCGGCGTGATCTTCAAGCGCGTCGGGGAGGAACGGCCGTACCCGGACCACGGGCTCAAGCCGAAGGACTGGTCGGCGCTGCCGCCACGGCAGGTGCGGCTGGACGAGCTCGTCACGACCAAGGGCACCCTCGACCTGAACGCGCTGCTCGACGAGGACTCCACCTTCTACGGCGACCTGTTCGCGCACGTGGTCGAGTGGAAGGGCGAACTGTTCCTCGAGGACGGCCTGCACCGCGCCCTCCGGGCCGCGCTGCAGCAGCGTTCCGTTCTGCACGCCAGGGTTCTGGTCGTGGACTGACCATGTCCGCTCCCGGGGGTTGAGCTGATGACCGCGATCCATCCGCAGCCGAGGCCGCACTCGCGGATCCACTGGCGTACGCCGATCACGATGGTGGTACTGCTGGGGATCCTGGTCGGCGGCGCGTGGTGGGGCTGGAACTCACTGATCGACAGCAGCGCCGAGCCGACCTGCGTCGAGCAGAAGCTGCCGAACAACCGCCTGGTGCCCAAGCAGGTGGTGGTGAACGTCTACAACGGCGGCGCCAAGGCGGGGACGGCGGCCGCTGTCGCCGAGGTGCTGACCAAGCGCGGCTTCCACGTCGCGAAGATCGCGAACGAGCCGAAGGGCGACAAGATCGACGTCGTCTCGGTCCGCGGCGCGGCTGAGAACTCGCCCGAGCTGCTCCTGGTCGCCGGCCAGCTCCGGCAGAAGGCACTGATCGAGGGCGACGGCCGGACCGACCACACCGTCGACCTGGTCGTCGGCCGTGGCTACACCGCCCTCAAGCCCAAGGGCCTGGCCTCGGTCACCGTCCCGCCGGACTCCACCGTCTGCCTCCCGGTCATCCACACCCCGCAGCCGATCCCGTCCGGCCAGAACCCGAACTGAGCGTCAGCGGCCGCGTTCTGAGGTCCACGGGCGGCTCGATTCCGCGGTCTGGTGCGGCTCGGTGCTGAGGTTCAGTGCGGCTCGCGGCCGCGTTCGCCGAACCAGCCGGCCAGGCGGCCGGCCCGGGAGACGGCACGCAGGCGGCGGACGGTCTGATCGCGGACCGGGCTGGGCGCGACCACCAGTAGCGAGTCTCCGGCGCGCAGGACCGTGCGCAGATCGGGGACGAAGGCGCGGTCGCCGCGAATGACCAAGGAGACCGAGACACCGGCCGGGAGGCGGAGTTCGCCGATCTCGACACCGGCCAGGCGGGACTCGCTGGGCACGTGCACCTGCAGCATGTCGGCCCCGAGCGACTCCAGCGGCGCCACATCGATGTCCACCTCGTACGCCGCGTTCTCGTCCAGCACGTTCAGCCGCCGGGCCAGCCACGGCAGCGAAGGCCCCTGAAGCAGGGTGAACAGCAGAACCAGGACGAACACCACGTCGAAAACCCGGTCGGCATGCGGGACGCCCGCGGCCAGTGGAATGGTCGCCAGCACGATCGGGACGGCACCGCGCAGCCCGGCCCAGGAGATGAACGCCTGCTCGTTCCACGGTAGTCGGAACGGCGCCGCCGATATCGCGACCGCCGCGAACCTGCCGACCACGGTCACCGCGATCCCGATCACCAGGGCGACCGCGACGTCGTTCCACCCGATCCGGCCGGGTGACGCGAGCAGCCCGAGCATCACGAACAGCCCGATCTGGGCCAGCCAGGCCATCCCGTCCACGAACGACCGGGTCGCCAACCGGTGCGGCAACTCCGCTCGCCCGAGGACCAGCGACGTCACGTACACCGCCGCGAACCCCGACACGTGCAGCAGCACCGCGCCACCGGCGTACGAGATGATCGCCAGCGACAGGATCGCCAGCGGGTACAGGCCGGCCGAGCCGAGGGCGACCCGGCGGATCAGGCGGACGCTGACCCAGCCGATGAGGAACCCGAACAGGGCGCCGACGACCAGCTCGTAGACCACCAGCGCGCTGAAGTACAGAATGCCCTTCTCGCCCACCTCGCCGGTGCTGACCAGGGTGACCAGCAAGACCGTCGGCGCGTCGTTCAGACCGGACTCGGCCTCCAGGGCACCCCGCAACCGCGGCCGGATCGGGACCCGGCGCAGTACGGAGAAGACCGCCGCCGCGTCCGTCGGCGACGTGACGGCCCCGATCAGTACGGCGGTCTGCCAGTCCAGCCCGAGGACGAAGTGCGCCACGCTGGCGACGACGCCGATGCTCACCGCGACGCCGAGAGTCGACAGTACGACGCCCAGCGGCATCACGGGGCGTACTTCGTTCCACCGGGTGGTCAGACCGCCCTCGGTCAGGATCACCACCAACGCCGCGAACCCGAGCGCATGGGCGAGCTGGGCGTCCTCGAAGTGGATCCCGCCCGGTCCCGACTCGCCGAGCAGCAACCCCATCAACAGGTAGATGAGCAGCGACGGAAGCCCGAGCCGCCCGGTCAGCCGGATCGCGATGATCGCGACCAGCAGCACCGCCGCCCCGGCCAGCAGAATCCGGTCCAGCTCCGCAACATCCACGTGGGGCCCTCTCCCGCATCAGGTCCCGAGAGACGAAAACCCTGACGCATCACACAGCATCAGGGTCTCCGGTCTTGCTCCGTCCCGGGGGACGGTTGGCGGTGGCGGAGGGAACCGTCGCCAGCTCCTCCCAAATCCCACAGCACTTGATATGCGTCGGATGGTCCCACACTTCGTGCGGAACCCTCCAACGCATGGCGGTGGCGGAGGGATTTGAACCCTCGGACGGGGGTTGCCCGTCACGCGCTTTCGAGGCGCGCTCCTTCGGCCGCTCGGACACGCCACCGCCGGTGACCTTATCAAGGTCTGTGCCCGATGAAGAAATCGCGCAGCCGCGCGCCGGCCTCGTCGGCCATCACCCCGCCGACCACCTCGGGCCGATGGTTCAGCCGGCGGTCCCGGACCACGTCCCAGAGCGACCCGACCGCCCCCGCCTTCTCGTCGTACGCCGCGAAGATCAGCCGGTCCAGCCGGGACAGCACGATCGCGCCCGCGCACATCGTGCAGGGCTCCAGCGTGACGACCAGCGTGCAGCCGGTCAGCCGCCACTCGCCGAGGTGCCGCGCCGCCTCCCGGATCGCCACCAACTCGGCGTGCGCGGTCGGGTCACCGGTCGTCTCGCGCTCGTTGTGACCGCGCCCGATCACTCCGCCGTCGGCGTCCACCACGATCGCCCCGATCGGTACGTCGGGCAGCGCCTTCTCGCCTTCCGCCAGCGCGAGCGCCATCAGCCGTGCCCACTCCCGCTGGACCGCCGGGCTAACCAAGAGCTTCGATCGCCTCGTGGAACTGGTTGCCGAATCCAAGCGTCTCGGCGATCTCCTCGAGCATCTCCTCCGGGTACAGGTCGACGTCGTCGCACAGCGCGCCCAGATCCATCGCGCTCATGCCCAGGTCGGCGATGATGCCGAGGTCGCCGGCCGGGACCTGCTCGTCGTCGTCATCGGCCAGCGGGATGTCGAGCTCGTCGACGACCTGCCGGGCCAGCGGCCACTCGGTCGCCGCGGTGACGTCGGAGATCAGCAACCGGGCCCGCCCGCCGACCATCCGGACCAGGATGAAGAAGTCCTCGTCGACCGAGATCATCCCCAGTACGCCGGCCTCACCCGGGTAGCGCCGCAGCGCGGACACGAGAGTGGACAGGTCGGGCTCACCACGCAACACCAGCGGTGTGACGGTCCAGACCCCGTCCTCGGTGTAAGCGGCGACCGCGAAGTCGAGATCAGTGGTCATCGGCCCAGCCGTGGCATCAGACACGGCCTCATCGTCGCAGACTCCAGGCGACCACGGGAGGTATTCGCGATCTCGACGCGGTATCAGATGCCTTGCCCACCCCACTCGCCCCCGGTCATGAGTAGTTGTCACGTCCGTAAACGCTCAGTGATGATACGTCGCTCGGCGCATCGCTTCCCGGAGCTGTCGGACCCGGGCGCGCCGCGGTGCGATCCGGTCGCGGAGGGCACGAGCCTCCTCCAGTTCGCGCAGGAACGCAGCGCGGCGGCGGAGGCGATCGCGCTGTTCGGGCGACTTGCCGGCGCTCTCGGTCATCGGCGTACTCCCTGTGGGGGCGAGCAGGGCAACATCCGGTGCACTTTCCAGTCTGACAGCGAGCTCGCTTCCCCGCCGCGAATCGCCGACGGTACCGTTCCGGCTTATGCAGATCCTCGTCGTGGACCACCCGCTCGTCGCCCACAAGCTCACCGCGCTGCGGGACGAGCGCACGGACTCGCCCACCTTCCGGCGGCTGACCGAGGAGCTCGTCACGCTGCTCGCCTACGAGGCGACCCGCGACGTCCGGACCGGGCCGGTCACCGTGCAGACCCCGGTCGCCGAGGCCGAGGGCGTGAAGCTGACCGCACCGAAGCCGCTCGTGGTGCCGATCCTGCGCGCGGGTCTCGGCATGCTCGAGGGGATGAGCCGGCTGCTGCCGACGGCCGAGGTCGGGTTCCTCGGCATGATCCGCAACGAGGAGACGCTGACCGCGTCGACGTACGCCGAACGGCTGCCGGAGGATCTGTCCGGGCGCCAGTGCTACGTGCTCGACCCGATGCTGGCGACCGGTGGCACGCTGGCCGCGGCGATCCAGTTCCTGGTCGACCGCGGCGCCGACCACATCACCGCGATCTGCCTGCTCGCCGCCCCCGAAGGCGTCGAGCGGATCGAGCGCGAACTGGCCGAGCTCGCCGTACCCTGCATCCTCGTCATCGCCGGCATGGACTCACACCTGAACGACAAGGGCTACATCGTCCCCGGCCTGGGCGACGCCGGCGACCGCTTGTACGGCGTCGCGCAATAGGGACGGGGGTTGGACGAGTTCGTCGCGGTAGAAGAAGCTGGCGCGGCGGTCTCCGGTGCCGCCTGACGCGAAGCCGAAGTACAGCCGCGCGGTCGCGTCGGTGGAGCCGTAGACGGCCATGCCCTCGGCCTCACGGTAGGTCAGGCTCCACCCCGCCAGCGTGCGGAACGAGTCGACGAGCCGGCCGGCGTTGATGTCGTAGCACCACAGCTTCGACGTCGCGTCGTCCTGATTCGGGCTGCCCGGATAGGGGTTGCCTTCCCAGAAGTAGACGTACGAGCCGTACAGCGCCCACCCCTGGAAGGCGACACCAGACGTCAACGCGGGCTGCTTGAACGACGCGAGCACAGTCGAGAAGTCTCCGGCCCGCGCCGCGGCGAGCGAATACACATTGATGTGCATCCCGTCCGACAACGCGTACCGCACCCCGAGCCGGCCGTACCGCTGGTCGACCGCGGGCGTGAACACACTGCCATTCGCAACCGGCTTCCACTTGGTCACCGAAGACGACGTCAGCGTCGCATCGGGCTGCCACGGGAACCGGGCGATCTGCCGCCCGCGCCCGTTGGCCGTGTCCACATCGGTCTCAGTCCAGAGGTACGTCGTACTGCCGACAGCTTCGGCGCCGATCGACACGGCGTGACCGAAGCCGTTCAGGTACATGTGGCCGAGTCGGGCACCGTCGTCGATGCGCAGTTGGGTCAGGGTGAGGTCGCCGTTGTTGCCGGGCCGACCCGCTCGCAACTGGCCGGCGAAGAGCCGGTTGTTCGGAGTGTCGAACGCAAACGACTGCATGACGGTCACGTCCTGCAGCGGCTTGCTGCGGAAGATCTCACCACCGGCTCCGCCCATGACGAAGCGCTTGGTGGCGGGGAGGCTGAGAGTACGGACAGGGCGGGCGGCGGCGGTGGACGTACCCACGGCTCCGGCGGCGAGCAGAGCGCCGGCTCCGGTGAGCAACCCACGGCGGGAAAAGTTGTCCATACCGTTCGACGGTAAGCGCCTTACCGCGAACTGTCAGTAGTTCGCACAAAACTTTCTGCGAACTACTCAGCGATCAGTGTTAGAACGCGTACGGGTACGGCGACCAGTCGGCCGGGCGCTTCTCGAGGAAGGAGTCGCGGCCCTCGGCGGCCTCGTCGGTGCCGTACGCCAGGCGGGTGGCCTCGCCGGCGAAGAGTTGCTGGCCGACCAGGCCGTCGTCGATCAGGTTGAAGGCGTACTTGAGCATCCGCTGCGCCGTCGGCGACTTGGCGCAGATCTTCTTGCCCCACTCCAGCGCCACCTGCTCGAGCTCGGCGTGCGGGACGACCTTGTTCACCATGCCCATCCGGTAGGCGTCCTCGGCGCTGTACTCGTCGCCGAGGAAGAAGATCTCCCGGGCGAACTTCTGCCCGACCTGCCGGGCCAGGTATGCCGATCCGAACCCGCCGTCGAACGACGCCACATCCGCGTCGGTCTGCTTGAACCGCGCGTGCTCCGCCGACGCCAGCGTCAGGTCCGCAACCACGTGCAGGCTGTGCCCACCACCGGCGGCCCAGCCCGGTACGACGCAGATGACCACCTTCGACATGAAGCGGATCAGCCGCTGCACCTCGAGGATGTGCAGCCGGCCCGCCTTCGCCGGGTCGATGGTCTCGGCCGTGGTCCCCTCGGCGTACTTGTAACCGTCCTTGCCCCGGATCCGCTGGTCACCGCCCGAGCAGAACGCCCAGCCGCCGTCCCGTGGCGACGGCCCGTTGCCGGTGAGCAGGACACAGCCGACATCGGTCGACATCCGCGCGTGGTCGAGCACCCGGTACAACTCGTCCACGGTGTGCGGCCGGAACGCGTTCCGCACCTCGGGCCGGTTGAACGCGATCCGCACCACCCCGGCGTCGACCGCCCGGTGGTAGGTGATGTCGGTCAGGTCGAAGCCGTCCACCTGCTTCCAGGCCGACGCGTCGAAGATCTCGGAGACGTGCGCGGTATCGGTCACGCCGCCGAGCATATTTCAGCGGCGCGCGGTGCTTTCCCGCAGGACTTACCGGCGTGCGGTACTTTCCCGCAGCACGACCTCGGCCTTGAACGTCTCGGTGGTCGTCTCGCCACCTTCGATCGCGAGCTCGAGCGCGCGCCGGCCCATCTGCTCCAGCGGCAGCCGGACCGTGGTCAGCCCCGGCCACACGTCCCGCAGTGTCGCGATGTCGTCGAACCCGGCCACTCCCAGCTGGCCCGGTACGTCGACCCCGCGGGCCCGCAGCGCGGACATCGCCCCGACCGCCATCACGTCGTTCACCGCGAACACACAGTCCAGGTCGGTCCTGCGGTCCAGCAGCACTTCGGCCGCGGCGTACCCACCGTCACGGGTGAACTCGCCGGCCTCGACCGCGACCGGCTGCAGCCCGGCCTCCGCCAGCCCGGCGATGAATCCGTCCCGCCGGTCTCGCGCCGTCGCCAGCGCGTCCGGTCCACCCAGTACGGCGAACTTCCGCCAGCCGAGGCCGGCCAGCGACCGGGCCAGCTCGGCCGCACCGGAACGGTTGTCCGGCTCGATGGTGTGCGCCGGCATCCCGGACTGACTGACCAGCGCCAGACCCGCGCCGGAGTTGAGGAACGTCTCGATCTCGGTCGCCGTCCGGGCCAGGCTCTCCGCGTCGGTCCGCCGGCTGCCGATCATCACCGCGGCCCGGGCCCGCTGGGCGCGCAGCGAGGAAAGATAGGCGATCTCACGCTCCGCGTCACGGAAGGTGCTCGCCATCATCACCAGCAGCCCACGCTCGTCGGCGGCCCGCATCACACCGTTCGCGATCGCGGCGAAGTACGGGTCCTCGATGTCGTGCACCAGGATGCCGACCACGTTGGTCGACGACTTGGCCAGCGCCTGCGCCTGCGCGTTCGGCGTGTACCCGAGCTCGTCCGCGGCGGCTTTGACCCGTTCCTGCAGCTCAGGACGGGGCACCCGGTCCCCGCCGTTGAGCACGCGGGACGCGGTCGCGACCGACACACCCGCGCGCTGTGCCACGTCCAGCAATGTCACCGGTGCTCGCAGATTCACTGGCCTACCCTTTCGTACTTTCCCCCCCGGGGTGGTTGCCGTCACCTTATAGGAACTAGTCCACCATTACGCTGTGTGGCGGGGAAGTAGCTGCCAATCTTGGCTGAACCTGGCTTTAGGCCTCCTGAGTGACTAGCCTTCCCAGCCATGACGACCGTCCGCGCCAGGGTGACGATCCTGGTCTCGTCCACCGTGCTCAGCCTGGGGACCGTCACCGGTACCGCTGCGGCTGCCCGGATGCCGGACGACCCCGTCGCACGGGGGGCTTCCGCACCGGTCGCGAGCCCCTCAGTCCCACCGTACGTCGACCCGGCCACCCGCAGGACCCGGCCGATCTACGACTACGCCGACGCGCTCCGCGAGTCCGTGTACGTCGACACCACGATGGACACCGACTCCGACGGCGAGAACGACGTCGTCGCGGTCGACATCGTCCGGCCCCGCGAGACCGACCTGACCGGCCTGCGCATCCCGGTGATCATGGACGCGTCGCCGTACTACTCCTGCTGTGGTCGCGGCAACGAGAGCGAGAAGAAGACCTACGACGAGAACGGCGTCATCCAGAAGATGCCGTTGTACTACGACAACTACTTCGTCCCGCGCGGGTACGCCGTCGTCGGCGTCGACATCGTCGGGACCGGCCGGTCGACCGGCTGTGGTGACGTCGGCGGCAAGGACGAGATCGACTCCGTCGTCGCCGTGATCGACTGGCTTAACGGCCGCAACACCGCGCACACCGCGGACGGCGAGGACGTCGAGGCGACCTGGTCCAGCGGCGCGGTCGGGATGATCGGCAAGTCGTACGACGGGACCCTCGCGAACGGTGTCGCCGCGACCGGCGTCAAGGGACTGAAGACGATCGTGCCGATCTCCGCGATCTCGTCCTGGTACGACTACACCCGCTCCGGCGGCGTGCCCTACTCCGACGACTACCTGCCCTGGCTCGGCGGGTACGTCGGCCACGACTCGGCCGCGTGCGACGCCGTACGGGCTGACCTCGGTGACAACGACGACGACGAGACCGGTGACTACACCGACTTCTGGGCCGAGCGGGACTACCTGAAGAACGCGTCGAACGTGAAGGCGTCCGTCTTCATGACGCACGGGCTGAGCGATTACAACGTCCAGACGAACCACTTCTCGCAGTGGTGGACGGCTCTGGCGAAGAACAACGTTCCGCGCCGGCTGTGGCTGGGGCTCGAGGACCACGTGGATCCGTTCGAGTTCCGCCGGGACAAGTGGGTGGACGAGCTGCACGAGTGGTTCGACTACTGGCTGCAGGGTCTGCAGAACGGCGTCATGAACGAGCCGATGGCGTCGGTCGAGACCGCTCCCGACGTGTGGCGCGACTACAAGACCTGGCCGGCGGTGAACCGCACCGTCCCGGTCCCGCTCGCAGCCGGCAAACTAGGTGCCTCGGGCAAGGGTTCTGTCACGATCACCGATGATCCCGACCTGACCGAGGACGACATCGTCGCCGACCCGTCCGAGGTGATCGCCGGCCGGCAGATGTTCCTGTCCGCGCCACTGCCGGCCCCGATCCGGATCAGCGGTACGCCGTCCGTCACGCTGAAGATCAAGGCCGACTCGGTCACCACGCCGGTCAGCGCACGCCTGATCGAGTACGGCGACGCCCAGAGGTTCTCCGGCATCCGCCGTACCGACGAAGCCACCTGCGAGGGCGAGAGCACCGACTTCGACGACGCCTGCTACTACACGGTCGACAAGCTCACCAGCAGCAGCGATCACGGCATCGTCAGCCGCGGCTGGATCGACGCCGCCCACAGCAAGTCTTCGAGCAAGCCGACCCCGCTCACCCCCGGCAAGTGGTCCACCGTCACCGTCCCTCTCCGCGCCCAGGACCAAGTCATCCCCAAGGGCCGCATCCTCGGTCTCGCCGTCACCTTGAGCGACACCGAATGGACCACCCCCAACGACACCGGCGCCACCATCGACATCGACCTGGCCGGCAGCAAACTCAACCTCCCCGTCACGTCCGGCACCGTCCCCGCCCCGACCAAGATCCAAGCCATCGACGTAGACATCACCACCCCCACCCAACGCCCCGACCTGCACGACCCGAAGAACTGACCGAGCGGAGCCGGTGACGAGGCTGGCGACTCAGGTGAGCCACCAGGCCAGCACCAGGCCGTTGCGACGGATACCGCCCTACCTGCCGTCGGCCACGTAGTGCATGGGGTCCCCGAAGCCGAGGTCGGTGATGCCGGCGGTGTGGAAGGCACCGATCAGCAGCGACCTTCGGTGGGCGGCGAAGGTGAGGACGTGGGCGACCATGCCGCCGTACGTGAAGACGCGGGGTGGTTCGCAGGTCGTGTCGACGAACGACTCGTCGAAGCGCCCCTCGTCGTTCAACTGATTGACCAAGGCAACGAACCGGGAGCCCGCGACCGCATGCCGGTCGCGGAGTTCCGGGATCGGGGTGACCACCTCGCGACCGCACTCCGGCACCTGGAACGGGCGGTCCTCGACCGAGGCCAGCCACATCTCCTCCTGCCAGACCAGGCGATCCAGCAGGTAGCGGATCGAGATGTCGTCGTCGATCCCCTCCACCGACAGTTCGATCGGCCGGTCCAGTGCCGCAGCGTCCAGGCGGGCGCCGCGTTCGATCAGCTCGCCGGTCAACCAGACGTGATGTTCGACCATTCTGACCAGGACATCCATGCCTCGCACCTCTTTCCTGGCCGGCAGGCGCAGGCCCGCCGGCGGCTGAAAATGAACCCCGCTCGGAGCCGACAGGAAGAACACCCGCGACGACTCCCGCCGCCATTCCCGCGGCGACATCCCATACGCCCGTACGAACGCCCGCGTGAACGCCTCGTGCGACCCGTACCCCGCCTCCACCGCAACGTCGAGCACCGCCGAGTCCTCAGCCAGCAGCCGGTACGCCGCCCGCTCCAGCAGCACCCGCCGCCGGAACGCGTACGGCGACTCGCCCGCCACCGCACCGATCACCCGGTCAAAATGAAACCGCGACAGATGCACCCGCCCAGCCAGCGCCGCCCCGGCCACCAGCTCGCCCGGCCCCGCCAGCCCTTCGGCCACCACCGCCACGAACTCCTCGAACAGATCCGCCATGCCCCCTACTGTGCCCGTCCCGGCGACCGCCGGACTTGATCGAAATTGCTGACCTCCGCCGGACGAGCTCGCGTGAGGACGTGAGGCGCTGTGTTGCGTAGTACTCCGCAGTGTGTAGTAGTGTGGTCGGTAGAGCACCGGGAGGGTGGTCTGAGGGGTCCAGCCTCCCGGTGCACCGAGGGAGGTCTGATGGACACCAGCCAGTTGCTCAAGGGTGTGCTGGATCTGGCGGTGCTCGCCGTGCTGCGGGACGCCGACGGGTACGGGTACGACGTACTGCGGCGGCTGCGGGCGGCCGGGCTGGAGGACGTCGCGGACGCGTCGGTGTACGGGACGTTGCGGCGGTTGTTCGCGGCCGGCGCGCTGACGTCGTACGTGCAACCGAGTGAGGAAGGCCCGCACCGCAAGTACTACGGGCTGAACAAGACCGGCCGGGACATGCTGGCTCAGTCGACCAAGACCTGGAACCACTTCGCCGACACGATGTCGGTGCTGCTGCTGGAGAAGGAGGCCGCGTGAACAGCACCCTGACCGGAGCGGTCGCGATCTACCTGGCCCAGGTGCGGGCCGAGCTGAGCGACCTGCCGCCGGGTGAGCTGGAGGACGTGCTGGAGGAGGTCAGCGGTCACCTCACCGAGGTGGCCGCCGAGTTCGAGCAGGAACCCACCACCGCAGCCTTGCAGGAGCGCCTCGGCACGCCGCGGGAGTACGCCGCCGAGCTGCGGACCGCGGCCGGATACCCACCGCGGACCCAGCCGGTCGCGGATCGGGACGCGGGCCGCAAGGCGCTGCGCTGGGGCCTGATCGCGGCCACCGTCGGGCCGTTCTTCGTTGCCATCGGCATCTTCGCCTGGTCGTACGAGGAGACCGTGTTCTTCGGCGTTCTCGGTCTCGCCGTGCTGTTCGGTGCGGCGTATCTCGGGGTCCGCGCACTGCGCGGCAACGATCCGCGGATCGTGCTCGACACCCCGCGCGGTGAGCGCGGCGCGGAAGCGGTCCGCGGCCTGATCGACCAGATCCCGCCGAACGTCCGCCGCGAACTGGTCACCATCGGCCAGCCGGTCTGGTGGGTCGCCCGCGGCGCCATCGGTGGTGGCGGTTTCTTCGCGCTGTTCGGCGCCGGCGCGGTCGCGGTGGTCGGCGCGCTCGCCGGTGCCGCGGTCTCGATCTGGATCGGCCGCCGGACTCAGCAGGACCCACGCTGGCTGTGGTACGTCGTACCACTCAACGTCGTCGCCGCGATCACCGTGCCGGCGTTCCTCGCGGCCGCATACCTGGGCGCGTCGTTCGGGTTCCTGAACAACTACAACGACTACAGCAGCAACCCGGCGGCGTACACCCCGGACGGCCTCGCCCTCAACGGTATGGCGGTGTCGAACATCTACCCGTTCGATGCGCAGGGCAAGCAAGTCAGCGTGCGGCTGTACGACCAGGAGGGCAACCCGATCGCCCTGCCGCGCCAGGACTGCGACACGCACAACGGCCGGGTCGACCCCAACACCACCAGCAACGTCTTCCCGCACAAGATCGTGACACCGGACGAGTACGGCAACGTCGACGGCGAGAACTGCAAGGACTCCGACAAGGCCCCCTTCATCCCGCCACCGGCCCCAGCCACCCAAACCACCCCACCCACCAGCACACCGACGACCACGCCCACCGCCTCGGCAACTACCCGGCCAAGCGTCACCCTGACCGTCCAGCCGACCCGCTAGGTGAACCACCAGCCTGTCGCGCGCTGCCGTACAGGACTTCAGCGTGCCCGCCGAGCATGACCCGGCCCACCACGTAGGTACGTACTAGAGGTGTGCCGCCGCGACGTGGCGGTACGTGTAGCCCAGTCGCCGGTAGACCGCGATGGCGGCGGCGTTGGCGTGGTCGACCATCAGGGCGGCGCGGCCGTGCTGTTTCACCAGTTCGGCGGTGACGAAACCGCAGACCTGGCGGGACAGACCTTTGCCTCGGGCAACAGGTAGAGTCGCGACGCCCGCAAGGAAGCCGACTCCCGGAGCGCTCCACGCGTCCGCGGCGATGCTCAGCAGTTCCCCCTCGTCCCCGGTGGCCGCAGCCCAGCGTCGTACGCCGGGACGCCCGGGCCAGGCGTACGACGACGGCGCGGCCTCGGCGAGTAGTGCCTCGACTCCGGTGTCGCCATCGAGCCAGGCGGCCGTTGTCGGCAGCGTGGGAAGCACGGTCGTGTCCATCCAGCCGAAGGCGGCCGAGAACGACAGGCCGGGCACGCGGTCGGCGAGATCACGGATCAACTGCTCGTCGCCGAACGGGCGGAATTCGCTGCCCACCTCGGCGAAGGCCTGAGCCGCAAGGCGTGCGACCGAATCCACCGGCCCGGCGACCGCGAGCCGATCGCGCTTGGACAGTTCCGGTGCGGCGACGGCCACCGCGGCCCCGTCGTACCAGGCCCGGACACCCGGACGGAACCCCTGCCCGGCCCAGACGATCATCGGATCGCCGGCACTGGCGTCGATCAACTCGGCCGTCGTCAGAACCTCGCGCACACGGGCAATTCTGACTCACTCCGCCCGCTGGACGGCGTACGGGACCAGGTGGTGGTAGCCGCGGACGGAGACTCGGCGGAGGCGTCGCAGCCGGTAGTCGGGATGGCCGTCCAGCGCCGCGGCGAGCTCACGGTCGGCCAGGACGCGGCCGGGTTTGCACTCGGAGGTGAGCCGCGCGGCGAGGTTGACCACCTCGCCGTACACGTCGCCGAGCCGGATCAGGATGGTGCCGTAGGCAAGGCCGATGCGCAGTTCGGGCAGGTCGCCGTCCGCGGCGACGGCGTCCTGCAGCGCGAGGGCGACCGCCGCACCCTCGGCGGCGGTGTCGGTGACGAACAGGACCTCGTCGCCGATCGACTTGATCACCCGGCCGCCGTTCAGCGCGACGACGTCCGCGGCCGTCCCCTCGAACCGTTCGATCAGCTGGCCGAGCTCGACCTCGGTCAGGCGACGGGCCATCCGGGTGTAGCTGACGATGTCGGCGAACCCGACCGCGCGGACGCCGCGGGCGAGCTCGCCGGACCCGGCCACCGCCCGGCCCGCGGCGGCGGCCAGGTGCCGGCGCCAGACGTACGTCTGCAGTCGCTCCATCGCCGGCAGCAGCAGGCCGGCGGTCTCGATCGCCTCGTCTGCGGACAGCTTCGTGTTGCCGAGGAACTCCAGGAACATCGCGGACTGCCAGGACGCCAGCCGGGACTGGGTCTGGCCGAGCTTTCGAGCCAGTGACGACTCGAGCTCGGGGTCGATGAACCCGTCGTCCTCCAGCGCCGCGACCAGGCGCAACGCCTCGACGTCGCCGTCGGTGAACGCGATCTCGTCGTCCGGCACGGTCGCGAAGCCGAGCGCGTGCCACATCCGCTCGGCCCGTGCGATCGAGATCCCGGCCCGCTCCGACACCTGGATCCGGGTGAACTTCCGCTCCCCGCCGAGCAGCGCCTGCTCGAAATCCCGCTGTACGGCGGCCGGGTCGGCCGGCGCCGTGGGGTCAGGAACCACCGCGGCGCTCGGCGATGGTGGCGTCGATGGCGTCCCGGAACGCGGGCAGCCGGCGGGTCAGGTCGTCGAACTTCTCCCGGGTGAAGTGCAGCAGCTGCAGCCGCGACTTCGCCGTCACCGTTGCCGTCCGCAACGTGTTCTTCCGGACCGCCACCTCGCCGGCGATGTCACCCGGGCCGAGCTCGGCGATCTCCTCGCCTTTCACCCGGACCGCCGCCGTACCGCTCAGGATCAGGTACGCCGCGTCCGGCGGGGTCTGCTCGAGGATCAGGGACCAGCCGGCCGGCACGGAGACCTCCTCGCCGGCCCGGAAGATGTCCCTGATGTCCCGTCCGGACAGATCCGCGAACAACGGCAGGTCCCGCGGGGATGTCCTACCCAAAGCCACGTCGATCCTCCGAGCCCGCCGGGCCACCCCGGCGATCAGCCGATGTTTCCAGTCAGTAACTCTAACGGACTCGCCTGATCAGCAGTAACGGCGGGCGACGACGATGGACAGCGAGCCGCGGCTGCCGCTCGACAGCTCGGCGCCCTTCACAGCCAGCGGACCAGGTCGTGGATGTCGATCATCGGCAGCTCCCAGCGCAGCGCGAACTGCTCCAGGTCGGCGGGCCCGGCCATCACGCCGTCCGGCCGCATCACCTCGCAGCACACCCCGACCGGCGCCAGCCCGGCCGCGCGACACAACGCGACTGTCGCCTCGGTGTGGCCGAGCCGCTCGGCCAACAGTCCTGGTCGCGCGGCAAGGGGGAACACGTGACCCGGCCGGAGGAAGTCGGTCGGTACGGCGTCCGGCGACGCCAGCCGGCGAATCGTCGCCGCCCGCTCGGCCGCCGCCACGCCGGTCCCGGTCGCGGAGGCGAGATCGATCGACACATGCATCGCCGTACCCTGCCGGTCGCCCTCGCCCGGCATCGGTGGAATCTCCAGCCGCTCCAGTACGTCGGCCGCAGACGGAATCGTCGTGTGTCCACAGGCGTTCGTGAGCAGGAAGGTCATCGCTTCGGGCCGGAACCGCTCGCCGGCGAAGACGACATCGCCTTCGCTCTCCGCGGTCGGATCCCAGACCACGACACCACCGCCGGCGGCGATTTGCGCGACGACCTTCTGGACGCCGATCTCGCCGCTGAGCTGACCAGCCCACGGCAACCGGCTGACCGCCCTCAGCAGTTCGGGCCCCTGACGGTCACGGGCCATCCGGACGAGCAGGTCGCTCTCCAGGTTGACCCGATCTCCCTCGGCCAGCGTGCCGAGCTTGGTCTTCTCCAGCGTGTTCGGCACCAGGACCACCGAGAACCGGTCCTTCAGTACCTCCGCCACGGTGATGCTGACGCCGTCGATCGCGACCGAGGCCTTGGCCACCAGCTTCGCCAGCAGGCGATCCGGTGGCTTGATCCAGACGCGGCGGCCGGCTGGTTCGGCGGTGACGCGAAGAACCTTGCCGACGCCTTCCACATGGCCCTGGACCAGGTGACCGTCGATCCGGTCGCCGGCGGCGATCGGTAGCTCGACGTTCATCGTCATACCGGCCGCGACGCGGTCCAGCGTCGTACGCCGCCTGGTCTCCTCCGTCACGACCACCCGTACCTCGCCGGCGTCGGCAGGCTCGGCGGTGAACCTGATCCCGTCGAGGCAGACCGCGCCACCCGGCGTGACGGCGATCTCGGACTTGACCCGCAGTACGTCGCCGATGACCTCGGCGACCGTGGCCGTGTGCTCGATTCGTCCTGTGAACATGCTTCGCTCTCCGGCTGTGAGTTCCGGCCAGGGACCTGGTGGTCCGAGCTGAAGCGGGGTATCACCGCATGGCCCCGGTCAGCGCCGGGTCACTCCGCCAACCGGCGGAGCCGACGGGCCCGGGAAGATCCCGACCGTCACACCTTGGAGTCGCACCAGCCGGAAGTAAACCACACCAAGGAGATCAGCTAAGGCAAGGCCGTGCGGCGGCGGCTGCGGCGGGATCCGGTACGCCGTCGTACCGGACGGCGCGGTCCGACCAGGCGGGGCCCGGCGAGGCGATCCTCGAGTCGCCGGGCCTCGCGCCGGATCGGCTGGGCGACGTACTCGCCGAGGATCACCCCCGAGGCGAGGGCGACACCGATGGCGACCGCGGTGGCCAGGCTGACGATGCCGATCAGGTTGCCGAGGCCCATCAGCTCGTAGAGACCCTTGTAGATGGTCAATCCGGGCAGCAGCGGAATGGTGCCGGAGACAACGACCACCAGCGGCGGTACGCCGGTACGACGGCCGAGCGAATAGCCGCCCAGACCGACCACGAAGGCTGCCGCAGCCGTCGACCAGGCCGGCCCGAAGGACGCCCGGGTCATCAGGGTGAACACCAGCGAGCCGAGCGCACCGATCGCCGCGATCGGCAGCAACGCCCGCAGCGGCGCGTACGACGCGTAGGCGAACGCAACCGCCATCAGCGCACCTGAGCCGACCATGATCGGCAGGTTCGCCAGCTGGATCGTCTGCGCCTCGATACCGACGTTCAGACCGAGCTTGATTCCCAGCGTGAGGCCGAGGCTGACACCGGCGATGATCCCGCCGGTCAGCAGCATCGCCTCGAGACTTCGGGCCGCGGCGGTCACGTAGTACCCGGTGATCGCGTCCTGGACGGCACCGGTGAGCGCGATCCCGGCCAGCAGCATGATGATGCCTGCGGCAACGACCAGGGACGGTTTGACCGGCGCGTGCACGGCGTACAGGATCAGCGCGACCGCGGTGGCGACGAAGGCGCCCGCCACCTGCTGGTAGAACGCGGGCAGCCGCTGCCGGTTGAACCACCGGTTGTTCAGGTCGATCACGATCGCGGTGACGACCGCGACCAGCGTGATCAGCCAGCCACCGCCGAGCAGCAGCGTCGCACCACCCGCCATCACCCCCCAGGCCAGTACGGCGCTCCAGCGCGGGTACGGCGGTCCCGCGGAGGTCAATCGAGCCAGCTCGCGACTCGCTTCGTCGCGGGTCACGTCGCCCCGGGCGAGCCGCCGTACCAGCCGATCGACGTCGGTGAGCCGGGAGAAGTCCTGCGAGCGGTAGCGGACCAGGCGGATGTGGGTCTCCGGCGCGACGTCCGGCGCTGCCTGGTACGAGATCGCCATCGACGTGAACGTGATGTCGACCTCGCACCCGCGCAGCCCCCCGGCCGCGGTCACACCGAGGATGGTCGCGGTGGCGTCCGCCGTACCGGCGCCGCTGGACAACAGCACCTCACCGACCCGCAGGGCCAGGTCGAGAGTCCGGTAGACGTCGCGCTGTTCGTCGCGATCCATCAGGCCGTGTCGTCGAGCAGGCGGTTGGCCATTGCCAGGTCGGTGATCAGGATGTTGACCCAGCCACCCAGCAGCGCCGCCCGGATCGCGGAGAACTTCCGTTCACCGCCGGCCACACCGATCCGGCGCGGCACCGCCAGCAGTTCCTTGGCGGTCACCCCGATGACTCGCTGGTCGAACGTGGAGCGCACGTGCTTTCCCTCTTCGTCGAAGAACCGGAAACAGACGTCGCCCACCGCGCCGAGCCGGCGCAGCTCGTCCTGGTCCGCCTCGGCGACCGCGTTCCCACTGCGCTGCAGCAGCGGCGACGGCTCGAGACTGCCGATCCCGACCAGGGCGTCGGTGAGCTGTCCCCAGGTGCCCAGAACGTCCCGCACGGACACGTCGTTCATCATCGCGCGCCGGACCGCGGGCGTCCCGACCAATCCCGGCGCCGGCAGGTAGACCGGCATCCCGCCGGTCAGCTCGGCGAACCGCGCGGTCAGCCGGGTCGCCTGCATCTGCACCGCCGCGTCGCCCAGCCCGCCGACGATCTGCACGACCTTGTCCACCACCGGCACGCTCTTGCGCGGCATCCGGTCGACCGCGCTGATCAGCGTCTCGCTCCAGGACGAGATCCCGATCACGTGCCCGCCGGTGAGCGTCATGTCGATGTACGCCGCCGCACCCGACCCGAGCGCCGGGAGTACGTCGTCCGCCACCCCGAGCGTGTCGACGACCACCGCGTCGCGCAGGCCGTAGCGCCCTTGCAGCTCGTCCTCGAGGTCGCTGTGCACCCCGCTCGGCATGGTCACCACGGTGTGCACGATGCCGACCTCGACGGCCTGCTTGAGCATCCGCGACACGCGCGCCTGGGACAGGTTGAGCTCGGCGGCGATCTTCGGCTGCCGGATGCCCTTCTCGTGGTACATCCGGGCCACCTTCGCCAGCAGCCGCAACTCGTCCAGCCCCGGTTGCCGCACCGCGCGGTTGTTCACCTCGAGACCCCCTGACAGACGATCAGCATGGGACTCTATAGGTCGGCCGCACAGATGTAGACCCGCGGTGCGCCGCCCGGATCGGGGATGAGATCGCGCGGCGAGTCGCGCTTGCCCGTGGCGACCACCGAGCCGTCACGCGGATCGACGATCCGGTAACCGAGCGGAATCGCGTCGTCGAAGACCATGATCGGCCCGCCGTTGTCGCGGTAGGCCACGAACAACCTGCCCGGCACGTTCAGCGCCCGGCCGGTGATCGCCCCGGTCCAGTCCGGTTCCATGTCGGTCGTCGGCAGACCGGCCAGGATCCTCGGCACCAGCCCGACGTACGACGACCCCTCGAACCCGACCGCCTCGCGCCAGCCGGCTCCCGGCGCGGCGAAGTACTCCGACTGACCGGGCTCGTCCGGACGCAGCATCCACTGCCACAGACTGCCCGCGCCGTAGACGACGCCCATCGTCCCGCCCGCGCACAGGTTGCTCCACGCCTCGTGCCCCTGCCACCAGCCGGCCGCCCGGCCCGTCTCCCGGGTGTTCTCGTACGTCGGCTCGCCGTTCGCGACCGCCTTGACCGGCTGATTCCGCCACATGTCCGCGACCCGCTCGGGCACGTGCTCGCCCTGGTGACCGGTCTGGCACCACTGGAAGTCGAGCCAGTCGGCGTCCTGGTGCGCCCGGGCCCGGCTGTGCGGACGGTAGTGGATCCCGGTCGGCTGGTCGTAGCAGTCCGCTGCCTGCACAGCGATCCCGCCCGCCGCGACCTGCGGCTCCTCACCGGACCCATCCCCGCCAACCAGGTAGATCGCCGGCTGGGCGCCGTACCGGGCGACGAGGTAGCGGCAGTACCGCGCGTACTCCTCCGGCGGTACGACGGTGCCGGCGACGTCGAGGCCCTTCCAGCCGAAGCCCTGGAAGACCGGCTGGAGGACCGGGACGATGCCGTGCTCGACCAGGATCCGGAGCAGGTGGTCGAGGTACTGGAAGTACTCGACGTTCAGCTGGTTCAGGTGTCCCTCGGGGAGGTCCTCGAAGCCGACACCGAAGCCCTCGTCCTGGGTGCGGTCACGTGGGCCGACGGCTCGCATGTCGGGCTGCACACTCATCAGCAGGACGGCGTTGAAGCCCTTCGCCTGCCGGTCGGCGGCGTACTCGCGAACCTGGTCGGGCGTCGCCCGCCATGGCAGTGCCCAGGCGGTGTCGGCGGCCATGATCGCCGGCGTACCGTCCGCGTGGACCAGGCTGCGACCACCGGGCGACATCCGCCAGAAGCCGTGGGCGTAGAACGGGTTGGGCTCGTCAGGAGCGGCCGGTCGTACGTCGAGCACACCATGGTCCGATCCGCTGGTCCACTGCCAGCGACCCGGATCCGGCGCGGCGAAGCGCACTCGCCAGGTGTCCCCGCCGTCCCAGAACGCGGGCCGGCGCAACCGGAGACCGCTCTCGTGCTCGAACTCGGCCCACTCCTCGGCGGCGTACGGCTCCTGGTGGCTCCGGGTCAGCTCGAGCTCGTGCTCACGCCAGACTGAGATGGACATGACACTCCAAGGATCGTCGGGACGGATAAACTGATCGGTGAACAGCAAGACCACACGTGCTCTGGGGTCGGTGAAATTCCGAGCCGGCGGTGACAGTCCGCGACCCGTACGTCCGCGAGGACGTCCGGTTGACCCGGTGGAACTCCGGGACCGACGGTGAAAGTCCGGATGGGAAGACGCACGTGGCAGTCTTCGCGGTGCGCTGCCGGCTCGTGAGCCGGACGTGCCCGCGGAGCTTGTCGTTGCCCCGGAGTGCCACGCCGAGAGGACAGCGACCGTGAGCTCCGCAACCACCACCCGCCTGGACACGATCCGGCGCGCCGTCGACGAGATCGCCCTGGGACGGCCGGTCGTGGTCGTCGACGACGAGGACCGGGAGAACGAAGGCGACCTGACCTTCGCCGCGAGCCTGGCCACCCCCGAACTGATGGCCCTGCTGGTTCGGTACACCAGCGGCTACGTCTGCGCGCCGGCCGCGCCGGAGATCCTGGACCGGCTCGAGCTGCCGCTGATGGTGCCGGACAACCAGGACAGCCTGCGGACGGCGTACACGATCTCCGTGGACGCGAGCGCCGGTATCGGGACCGGGATCTCGGCCGCCGACCGGGCCCGGACCGTCCGCGTGCTGGCCGACCCGGCGGCACAGCCCGCGGACCTGATCCGGCCCGGTCACATCCTCCCGCTGCGCGCGGTGGACGGCGGCGTCCGGCAGCGGCCCGGTCACACCGAGGCCACCGTTGAACTCGTCCGGCTGGCCGGACTGCCGCCGGTCGGCGTGATCGGCGAACTGATGAACGACGACGGCACCCTGATGACAGGCCCGGACCTGCGCACCTTCGCCGACACCCACGCCTTCGCGATGGTCTCGATCGCCGACCTGGTCACCTACCTGTCGTGAGCAGCTGCCGGGCGGAGCTCGCGATCCCGTCCGGCGACAGGCCGTAGTGGTCCAGCAGGTAGCCGGCCGACCCCGTGGGCGCGAACTCGGGAATCCCGAGGATCGACACCCGCGCCGGATGGTGCTGGACGACGGTCTCCGCGACCGCGCCGCCGAGGCCGCCGCCGGTCACCGCCTCCTCGGCGGTGACGATGCCGGCCGTCTCCCGCGCGGCTGCGACCACCGCGTCGACGTCCAGCGGTTTCACTGTCGGCATCGACAGCACCCGGGCCGAGATCCCTTCGGTGGCGAGCTGTTCGGCCGCCGCCAGCGCCCGCCACAGCACGGTCCCGTTGCTGATCAGCGTCACGTCGTCCCCGGCCCGGACGGTGATCGCCTTGCCCAGCTGGAACTCGTAGTCGTCGGCGTACACCTTCGGCACGCTCATCCGGCTGACCCGGATGAACACCGGCCCGTCCGACGCGGCCGCCCAGCGGAGCGCGGCCGCGGTCTCGATCGGGTCGGCCGGCACGATCACGGTCATATTGGCGATCGCCCGCAGCCAGGCGATGTCCTCGATCGAGTGGTGGGTCGGGCCGAGTTCGCCGTACGCGACGCCGGGGCTCATCCCGCACAACTTCACGTTGGCGTTCGAGTAGGCGACGTCCGCCTTGATCTGCTCCAGCGCGCGGGCGGTGAGAAAGCAGGACGCGGCCGAGACGAACGGGATCCGGCCGCCGTTGGCCAGCCCGGACGCCACGCCGACCATGTCCTGCTCGGCGATCCCGACGTTGATCAACCGGTCCGGGAACGCCTTGCGGAAGCTGTTCAGCTTGCTCGAACCGACCGAGTCGTTCACCACCCCGACGATGCGGTGGTCCGCGTGCGCGAGCTCGGCCAGCGTCTCGACGTACGCGTCCCGGCAGTCGTACCGCGGCTGGTCCGCAATCGACGTGTGCACGATGGTCATGGGGCCTCCCGGCCTGGACTGAGGAGCGGAGGGAGCGAAGCGACTGGAGCGACGAGGAAAGGCCGGGAGGCAAAGCCCCATGACCCCGCCGGCGCCGAAGGCCCGGCCAAAAGCACAGTCATGCCGGCTCCCTGTCGAATCTGGGTCTGCCCGCGGCCTCCAGCTCGGTGAGCGCCTGCTGGAACTCGGCGGCGTCCGGCACCCGGTGGTGCCAGGCGACGTTGTTGCTCATGAACGAGATCGGGTGGCCCTTGTGGGTGTGGGCGATCACGAAGGTCGGCTTCCCGGGCCGGAACGGTACGGCGGACAGCACGTCGAGCAGCTCGCCATGGTCGTGCCCGTTCACCTCCACCACCGCGAACCCGAACGCCATCGCCTTCTCCGGCAGCGGATCCAGGTCGTTGGTCTCCTTCGTGGTGGCGCCCTGCTGCAGCCGGTTCCGGTCGACGATCACGGTCAGCCGGTCCAGCTGGTACTGCGATGCCGCCATCATCGCCTCCCAGTTGCTGCCCTCCTGCAGCTCACCGTCACCGACCAGCACATAGGTACGGCGCAGCGACACGTCGAGCTTGGCCGACAACGCATGACCGACCGCGACCGGCAGGCCGTGGCCGAGCGGACCGGTGTTGGCCTCGACTCCGGCGACCTTGCGCCGGTTCGGGTGCCCGTTCAGCGCGGACAGGGGTTTGAGGAAGGTCGCGAGCTCCTCGACCGGCAGGAACCCGAAGGCCGCCAGCGTGGTGTAGAGCGCGCCGGCGACATGCCCCTTGCTCAGGATGAAGCGGTCCCGCTCCGGATCGGTCACCGTCTCCGGCGTGATCTCGAGCACCGCGCCGTACAGGGTGGCCAGGATGTCGATCGCGGAGAAGTCACCACCGATGTGGCCGGCGCCGGCGTGGTGGACCAGCTTGAGGTCCTGGATCCGGATCTGCTTGGCCGCCTCGGCGATGTGCGCCACCTGCTCGGCGCGGCTGCTGTGGATCGGCAGCCTCCCCAGCACCGGCATCGTCGTGTGCTCGACCGTCAGACTCATGCGATCTCCGCCATCGAGGTCAGCAGGACCTTCTGGACCAGCTTCTGCGCGGCCAGCGCGTCGTGCGACGCCTGCGCCGCGGCAAGGGCCTCCTCGTCCAGTACGTCGAGGGCGTGGTGGACGGCCTTCAGGAACCGGATCGCCTGCTTGGCGGCCTCGACACTGTCCTCGCGGAACGGGAACTGGTCGAGCTGCCAGACGCCCTCCCAGTTGTTCCTGCGCAGCGTGTGGAAGAACTCGAACGTCTCGACCAAGTGCACCGAGCCGACCACCATGTCGTCGTCCCACCCGCGCAGGTTGTCGTTCACGTCGATCGCGAACAACCGGCCGTAGTCGATCGCCAGCTGGGCGGCGTCGGCCGGGGTCTCCTGCCCGTACAGCGAGTGGCCGAAGTCGAGCAGGATGCCGAGGTTGGGCAGGCCGATCTTCTCGATCCCGAGCAGCGTCCGGGCGACGTTCGGGAAGATGATCTTCACCCGCGGCTCGCGCGGCTTGTACTCGATCACGAAGTTGATGTCCGGGTGCGCGGAGACGAGCTCCTTCAGCCCGTCCAGCGCCAGGTTCCAGATGTCGTGGTAGTTCACCTGGAACGGGTAGTCCCAGCCGTCCTGGCCGGGCCACAGCTTCACGTAGGAACAGCCCAGGTCCTTGGCCAGTTCAGTTGCCTGATGCAACAGCTCCATCGCCTGCTTGCGCACACCCGGGTCCGGGTTGGTGAAGGAGCCCTTGACGAAGTCACGGGTGTAGATCTCCGGAGTGATCGCGATCGCCTTCAGGTTGTTCCGCTCCAGCGCCGCCTTCACCTCGTCGAGTGTTCCGTCGTACCCGGTGAACGGCCAGTTCAGGTCGACCACGGACAGGTCGCCGACGGCGCCGGCCCGGTCGATCTGCTCGAGCAGTCCGACCGGGTCGCCGTACCCGTCGGTGGCGTAACGGTCCTTGTAGGTGGCGAAGTGCCAGATACCGGCACCGAAGGTCGGTAGTTCAGTCATGTCGTCATCTCTTCTGTCGGGGCGGTTCTCTCTACGGTCAGCCCTTGGTCGCGCCGGCCGTGAGGCCGCCGACGATCCAGCGCTGCAGGAGGGTGTAGGCGATCAGGATCGGTACCACGGCGATCAGGATGCCCGCCGCGAGACCGGTGTTGTTGTTGGCGAACTGGCCCTGGAAGTTGAGCAGCCCGACCGGGATCGTCTTGTTGGCGTCGGAGTTCAGCAGGATCAGCGCGAACAGGAACTCGTTCCAGGTCGCCACCGCGTCCAGGATCGCCACCGTGACCAGGGCCGGCGTGGACAGCGGAAGGATGATGGTGAAGAAGACCCGCCAGTCGCCGGCGCCGTCGACCGTGGCCGCCTCGATGATCTCGTCCGGGATCTGCCGGAAGAACGACTGCAGCACCAGCACCTCGAACGGGATACCGAAGGCCAGGTACGGCCCGATCAGCCCGAAGATGCTGTCGGTCGCACCGGCCGAGCGCATCATGATGAAGACCGGGACGATGGTGATGTAGATCGGGATGGTCAGCCCGAGGAACACCGTGAACATCACCGTCCGGCGGAACTTCATCCGCAGCTTGGCCAGCGCGAACCCGAGCATCGCCGAGATCAGCACGCCGAGCGGCACCTTGAGCAACGCCAGCAGTGCGCTGTTGCGATAGGTGGTGGCGAAGTTGCCGATCCCCCACGCGTCCTTGAAGTTCGTCCAGGTGAACTGGTCCGGCCAGGACAGCGGCCCGTTCCCGACGAAGTCCGCCAGCGGCCGGACCGCGGTGATCACCAGCAACGCCAGCGGCGAGATCCAGAACAGCGCGACCACCGTGAGCACCAGCGTGATCACGAGCCCCTTGCGGCCCTTCGACGGCTGACTCACCGGCTCCGTCTCGTTCGGTACGACGGGCGCGTCGACGCGAACGGGTGCGATCGAGGTCATGGGGCCTCCCGGCCTGGACTGAGGAGCGCAGGGAGCGCAGCGACCGGAGCGACGAGGGAAGGCCGGGAGCCAAGGCCCCATGACCACGCCGGCGCCGGAGGCCCGGCCAAAAGCACAGTCACGACGCCTCCTTCGTTTGCGAGCGGACGTACGGGATGCCGACGGCGATCGCGACCAGAGTGATCACCACGGCGATCGCGGTGCCGTAGCCGGCCTGGTAGTACTGGAAGACGTTGGCGTACATCCACGTGCCCATCACCTGCGTCGCCGTACCGGGGCCGCCGTACG
The DNA here is from genome assembly GCF_040639075.1 of Kribbella sp. NPDC023972. Lineage (NCBI taxonomy): Bacteria > Bacillati > Actinomycetota > Actinomycetes > Propionibacteriales > Kribbellaceae > Kribbella > Kribbella sp. NPDC023972. Next base: position 125,138 of record NZ_JBEZZH010000004.1, read on the forward strand.
TCATCGCGTAGATCATGTCGAAGACCTTGAACGAGTCGATCAGCGACAGCGCCAGCACGATGTAGTGCGCCGGCCGCAGACTCGGCATCGTCACGTGCCAGAACTGTTGCCAGCGGGTCGCACCGTCAACGGTCGCGGCCTCGTAGAGCTCGTTCGGGATCCCCTGCAGCGCGGCCAGATAGAGCAGCATCGGGAAGCCCGTACGCAACCAGATGGCCGGCACCATCACCGCCCACAACGCGGTCGAGTCCTGCCCGAGCCACGGCTGAGCCAGCCCGTCCGGGCCGATCAGCCGCAGGAACGAGTTGATCGCGCCGGCGTCCGGGTTGTAGAGCCAGCCCCAGATCGACGCGATCGAGACCAAGGGGAGCACAGCCGGTGTGTAGAAGATCAGCCGGAGGATCGGCTTGCCGTGCACCCTGCCGTTCAGCGCGATCGCCAACCCGAGCCCGATGATCGTCGGGAACGCGATCGTCACGACGGTCCAGATCAGGTTGTTCCGGACCGCGGTGACGACCACCGGATCGCTCGGCATCTTGGCGTAGTTCTCCAGCCCGACGAAGTTGTACGTCGCGCTGAGCCCGTCCCAGTCGGTCAGGCTGAACCACAGCGAGGACACCGAGGGATACACCAGGAACGCGACGTACACCGCCAGCGCGGGCAGCGCGAACAACCAAGGCGACCACTTGCCACCTCCCTTGACCTTTCCGGCCTTCGTGGATCGGCGCTGTGACAGTGCGACCGAGGTCATGGGGCCTCCCGGCCTGGACTGAGGAGCGCAGGGAGCGCAGCGACTGGAGCGACGAGGGAAGGCCGGGAGCCAAGGCCCCATGACCACGCCGGTGCCGGAGGCCCGGCCAATAGCAGAGCCATGGCTGCGGGTCAGCCCTTCGCCCAGGCGGAGACGACTTGCTGCATCTTCTTCGCCGCCGCCTCCGGCGTCATCGAGCCCTGCAGCAGGTCGCTCTGCACGCTGAAGTACTGGTCGGCCTCCTTCTTCGGGAACGCCTGGTCCTGGATCGTGTAGAACGGGTTCGAGCCGTACTTCTTCGACCACTCGGCCGACAGCGGAAGCGCCTTCGGGTCCGGCTCCGCGCCCTTGACGGTCGACGCCGTCACCTGCAGCACCTTCTGCGTCTCCGGCTTGGCGAGGAAGTCCAGCAGTTCGGCGGCCTTGTCCGCGTTACCCGACTTGGCGTTGACCATGTAGCCCTCGACGAATCCGGAGTGCCGGGCCGGCTGCTGGTCGGTGGGCAGTTCGAAGTTGCCGAAGCCGGCCGGGCTCTTCTTCGCCGACAGGATCGCGACCGATTCCGTCCACGGGCCGATGATCGTGTAGCCGTACTTGCCCTGCACGTAGCCGGGCTCGACGTCGGCCGGATCCATGCCGAGGGCACCGTTCGGGATCCACTTCTTGTCCTGCCACTTCTTGAACAGGGTGAACGCCTCGACCACCTCGGGCCGGTCCCAGCTCTCGTCGCCGACCAGCAGCTTGTCGTGCAACTCCGGGCCGGCGGTGTGCTCGAGCAGGTACTCGAACAGGCGCATGATGTTCCAGCCGTACTTGCCGGCCAGGCCGCAGGGGGTGATCCCGATGGCCAGCAGCTTGTCGTTCGCCTGCTCCAGTTCGGCGTACGTCGTCGGCGTCCGGGCGATCCCGGCCTTGGCGAACAGCGACTTGTTGTACCAGGCGCCGAGCCCGAGCGACATCATCGGCACCCCGGCCTTCATGCCCTCGAACGTCATGCCCTCGATCGCGTTCTGGTCGATCCGGTCGGCCCAGCCGTACTTGTCGTAGTACGGCGACAGGTCGAGCGCCTGCTTGGCCTTCGCGAACGGGCTGCCGATCTGGCCGCCCCAGATCCGCCAGATGTCCGGCCCTTTGCCACCGAGCAGCTGGGTGCGCAACTTGTCCGGGTAGACCGCCGCACCGGATCCGGGCAGGCTCTCGACGGTGGTCGTCGTACCGGCCTGTGCGTCGAACTTCTTCAGCTGCGCCTTGAACAGGCCGATGGTCTCGTCACCCTCGTAGGTGAAGACCCGCAGGTTGTTCGAGGCCGCGGCCGTGGCCCCGCCGCTACCGGAGGTCGACGTACCACCGCCGGTGCAGGCGGACAGACCGACGCCGACCGCGGCGGCGGACGTGAGACCGAGGAACCCCCGGCGGGTGAACCGGCTGCCTGTCATCGACCGGGGCGGTGGGGTGGGGAAGGTATTCACGGAGTGCTCCTTTGGCGGGCAAAACGGCGGATCTTGGCGAACATGTCCTCCAGCAGGAACCGGACGTCCATGTGCTCGCACACGCTGATCGGGTTGTTGGTGCCGGGCAGGTACCAGCCGTCGGTGCCGAATCGTGGCGCCGGCCGGACCCGCATGGCGCCGCTGGTCGGGTAGAGCATCAGGGCGATGGCCGGTGAGTCGCCGAGCGAACGGGACTCGATCGGCTCGGGGTGGTAGGTGGCGTTCCACTCGTGCAGCTGCTCGATCAGGTACTTGCCGAGAGGTCCCGCGTCGCCGATCTTCTCGTCCAGCTCGGCGTAGCTCACCGACACCTTGCTGTAGACGTCGCTCGGCACCTGCCAGACGGTGATGCCGGAGCCGAACACCACGTTGGCGGCGTGGATGTCGTTGGACAGGTTGAACTCGATCCCGGACCAGCCCGGCGCCAGGCCGTCGTACCCCCGCCCGCCGATCCAGATCACGATCACCTCGCGGTGCACGATCTCCGGGTCGAGCAGGATGGCCGAGGCCATGTCGGTCAGCGGGCCGAGGAAGGACACGAACAGCGGGTCACCCTCCGAGGCCAGCTTCGACTCCTCGATGATGAGCCGCGCACCGGGCGAGTCCAGCGGGGTCTGCTCGTCCGGGATCCCGGTCGGCGCGCCGTTCGCGACCGGCACCTGACCGGTCAGGTCGAGCAGATCGAGCAGCAGGTCGATCTCCTCGCGCGACTCCTCCATGCTCCGGTTCGACCGCCGGGTGCCGAAGTGCGCGGGAATCAGCCCCCGAATGTCGAGCGTGGGCGACAACAGCCCGTGCACGATCGCGAACTGGTCGTCGGCCTCGTTCTTTGCGTCCGTGTTGATGATCACCCGGCGTCTACTCGGCTTCGTCACCCTGCGGTCCTCGTTCTCGAATAGATATTCACTAGTGCATAACCTGTCGACTCGAGTTTCACCACGACGCTAGAGTCGCGTCAAGACCTCAGTTGAAACTTGTCTCAGAAGGGTGTGGGCGATGACCGAGCGTGCGGCCGTGCTGGCGATCGACCAGGGCACGACCAACTCGAAGGCCGTCCTGGTGCGTGCGGACGGCGCCGTCCTGGGGACCGGATCCGCGCCGGTCGGGCTGTCCACACCACAGCCCGGGTGGGCCGAGCAGGATGCGGACGACATCTGGGCGAGCGTCCTTCAGGCCGTCACGCACTGCCTTGCCGTTGCTGGGCCGGTCGAGATCGCGGGGATCGCCTTGTCGACACAGCGTGAGTCGGTCGTCGGCTGGAACCGGGCGGGTCAGCCGGTGGGACCGGTCATCGGTTGGCAGGATGTCCGCACGACCGACTGGTGTTCGACGCTGCCGGCTTCGCTCGACGTCCTGGTCCGCGAGCGCACGGGATTGCGCGTGGACGCGATGTTCTCCGCGCCCAAGCTGCACTGGCTGCTCGAGCACGCGAACCCCGATCACGTCGGCACCGTCGACTCCTGGCTGATCCACCGGCTGACTGGTTGCCAGGAGCATCTAACGGAGGCCGGCAACGCGTCGCGCACCTTGCTGTACGACGTTCTCGACCTCGACTGGTCCACGTCACTGCTCGAGGCCTTCGGCGTACCGCGGTCGGTGCTGCCGGAGGTCCGTGCCTCGAACGATGGTTTCGGTACGACGTACGGCGTGCCGGGACTGAGCGACGGCATCCCGATCGTCGCCGTGCTGGCCGATTCACATGCGGCGATGTACGGGCAGGGGTGTACGCGGACCGGGATGATCAAGGCGACGTACGGGACCGGATCGTCGGTGATGACCCCGGTCGAGTCCTTCGTCGCGGACGGTTGCACGCTGGCCTGGCTCACGGATCGGCCGCTCTACGCGCTCGAGGGCAACATCGTGTCGTCCGGTGCGGCGCTCGCGTGGACGGCCGCGATGCTCGGCCTGCCCGACGTGCGCGCGTTGACGGAGCTGGCCGCGAGCGTTCCCGATGCCGGCGGGGTCACGCTGGTGCCCGCCTTCGCCGGCCTGGGCGCGCCACACTGGGACCGGAACGCCCGGGCCGCGCTGACCGGGATGGGCAGCTCGACCACGCGCGCGCACATCGCCCGCGCCTGCGTCGACGCCGTCGCTCACCAGATCTGCGACATCGTCGACACCATCCCCGGCACACCCGGGCAACTCCGCGCCGACGGCGGCGCCACCGTGTCCGACCTGCTCATGCAGACCCAGGCCGATCTCCTCGGCCGCCCGGTGGAGGCCTCGAACGTCGCCGAGGTCTCCGCGCTCGGAGCCGCCGAACTCGCCTGGGCCACGCTCGGCGAGACCACCGCCTGGGCCGACAAACGCACCGCCCGCACCTTCGAGCCCGCCATCGACGCCGGCTCCCGGGCAACCCGTCGTACCGACTGGTCCAAAGCCATCGCTTCAGTCCGCACCACCTGAACCTGGCTCACGTGAGCGCGGCGGCCGCGCTGTGCCGCGAGACGAATTCGGCGATCGGCTCGGCTACGGCCGCTGGGTCCGTAGCCACCGAGAAGTGGTCTCCACCGTCGAGGATGATTTCCTCGCGCTGCGGGAACAACTCGTAGAGGAAGGCGCGCGATGCGGGGTTGATCGGGTTCTCCGAAGTGGTACTCCACGACAGCACTGGGCTGTCGATCGTTGCCGCCTGCTCGGCCCCGTAGTTCCACTCGACCAATGCGGAGGCTTCGCCATCGATGAACGTTGCCGCGTCCTGGAAGCCCTGTTCGACGACGCCGGGTCCCGCGGCTTCCGCCGCCGCGCGCCAATCCAGGCCGGTTGGCTCGAAGAGCGACTCGTAAGCGCCTGCGATGTCACCCGCCCGGTAACGACCCGCCATCGCCTCGAACGCCGGACCCAGAATTCCCAGCACGTCCGCGAAATCGCCCGCGGCCAGCCAACTGCTCGGGGGCAGCGGCTCGAGCAGGGCCAGGGACCGCACCCGATCGGGGTAGGCGGCTGCGAGTACGAGAGCGATCATCGCACCCTCGGAGTGGCCGACAAGGTGTGCCCGGTCCACCTCGAGGTGGTCCAACAGGGCAACGATGTCGGCCGCCTGCTGGTCGAAGCCATCGGCCGGTCCGCCGCTCTCGCCGTACCCGCGCCGGTGGTAGCGGATCCTCTGGAACCCGCTGAACGCCGGCTGTTCGGCCAACGGCCGAAGGAAGTCGGCCCAGATGGCGCCGTGGATGAACAGCACCGGTTCCCCCTCACCCTGGACGTCGTAGGCCAACTCGATGCCGTTCACGTTCGCTGTCTTCATCGGAACCCCCTGGTCGTAGGTCTCGTTGCTGTGGCGCCCGCCGTGCGAGCTTCTGATTCGAGACTTGCCGACCGAGCAGCCGGCCGGATCGGCATTGGCTGCCAACCTGAGTCCGATGGCGTGGGTACAACTACCCATCTCCGATCCGGCGGGCCATGCTGGGGGCATGGAAGCCGTTGCCACGGCACACCTGGCCCGCGCGCGGGAGCTTCACCGTGCCTCCCGGTGGCAGGAGGCGTGTGCGGAGTACGCCGCGGCGGACGCCGAAGAGCCGCTCGGCGTCGAGGATCTGGACGCGTTCGCCGAGGCGGCTCAGGTCTCTGCCAGGGGTGACGAGGCGGTTGCCCTGCTTCACCGTGTCTTCGACCTCCGGGTCAGTGCCGGCGAACTCGATGACGCCGCACAGGTCGCGTTCTGGCTGTGGTGGGCCCTGTTGAACAGCAACGAGGTCGTCCAAGCCAGCGGATGGCTCAAGCAGGCGAGCCGCGCGCTGGGCCCCGCGATGGCCACCAGCCTGTGGCTCAGGATTCCGGAGGCGATGTTCCACGGAACGACGGGCAATCGCTCTCGCGCCGGCGAGCTGCTCAGGGCGATCGTCGACGAAGGTCAGGGCGAGGTGGTCCCCTGGGCGTTGAGCATGTGGGGGCAGACCCTGATCGACGAAGGGCGGCTCCAGGACGGGCTCGATCACCTGGAGGAGGCGATGGCCCGTCTCCTCAACCATGGCTTGTCGCCACGCGTCACCCCATGGATCTACTGCGCCGCCGTCCGCGGGTGCTGTCTGGCACGCGACTTCGCTCGGGCCCAGGCCTGGAACCGATCGATGGCCAGGTGGCTCGATTCGCTGAGCAGTCTGGGCGGCGCGTACCTCGGGAACTGCCGCATCTACCGCTCACGGTTGATGTTCCTGAACGGTGCCTGGCCGGACGCTGTCGACGAGATCGCCGCGGTCTGTGCCGACCTCGACGGCTACGCCGGGTGGGTCTGCGGCCATGCGTACTACCAGCTCGGTGAGGTCCGGCGGCTACGTGGCGAGTGGGATGCCGCGGAAGACGCCTACCGCCGCGCGGCGGAGAATGGCTGCCCGACACAGCCGGGACTCGCCCTCCTCAGACTCGCCGAAGGTGACGTCGACGCCGCGGCGGCCGGCGTCCGTCGGGCGCTGACCGAGGTGACCGCGAAGCCCGACCGCCTGGACCTGTTGAAGGCCGCGGTCACCATCTACCTCGAGGAGGGGAAGATCGCGGCGGCCCGGGATGCCGTGACCGAGTTCGAGGAGATCGCTGGGGACGTGACGACGCCTGTCATCGAGGCCGAGACGTCCGCCGTCAGAGGCGCGCTGGCGCTCTCCGAGGGGGATCCCGGAAGGGCGTTGCCACTCCTGCGGCGGGCCGTCGGCACCTGGCAGGAACAGGATGCCCCGCACGAAGTGGCCAAACTGAACGTCCTGATCGGGCAGGCCTGTAGCGCGCTCGCTGACCATGATGGTGCGCAGCTCGAATTCTCAGCGGCCCGGGAGACATTCGAACGGCTCGGCGCGCGTCCGGATCTGGCTCAGCTGGACCGGATCGCCGCGGCCACGGAGGCTCAATCCGAGACACACGGGCTCACCCCCCGCGAGATCGAGGTTCTCCGCCTCATTGCCCGAGGCAAGCCGAACCGTGCGATCGCCCACGAGCTGCAGCTCAGCGAGCGCACGGTCCATCGCCACGTGTCCAACATCTTCACCAAGCTCGACGTCGACTCGCGAACCGCCGCGGTGGCGTACGGAATCAAGCACCGCATCGTCGAGACGGGCAGTCTCTGATCGCACCGCCGTCCGCACCCTACCGCCGCCTCATTTCGCTGGCTGACCCACGAGGTTGCGGGTTCTGCACCCGGGTTACCGGTAGAGAACCCACCACCTGGTGGGCCCACCAGCCAAATGGGAGCGCTGCGGGGTTGACCGGATGCGGTCGGAGATCGCTTTCCGTCACAGGTTGACTCGTCGTGACTGCCCACCTAAGGTTGCGGTCACAGGCCTCGGAAAGCCCTTTCCAAGGCGTCCGAGCGAGGGAGGCCCAGCATGTGCGACATCGAGCCGGGTACGGCCGTGGCGCTTCCCGGCGGGATCGGCATCTCGAAGCTGTCGGTGTACGACATCGAGGCCCCGGACGGACTGGTCGGCGGTACGCCGCATGTCCACCTGGCCTGCTCCGAGGGGTACTACGTGATCGCCGGCTCCGGCGCGGTCCAGACGCTCAACCCGAAGGGCTTCACCGAGACCCCGCTGCAGGCCGGCACGGTGGTCTGGTTCGACCCCGGAACGATCCACCGGCTCGTCAACGGCGGTGGGCTCCAGATCCTCACCCTGATGTCGAACTCCGGTCTCCCTGAGGCCGGCGATGCCGTACTGACTCTCCCGCCGGAGCACCTGACCGATCGTGAGACGTATCTGAAGGCGACCACCCTCACCGGCGAGGGTGAGGCCCGGACCCCGTCCGCGATGGCTCGTCGCGACCTCGCGCTCGAAGGTTTCGCCGTACTGCGGGAGGCCTACGAGACTCAGGGTCCGTTGGCCCTCGACGACTTCTACGCGGCCGCGATCCGCATCGTCCAGCCGCAGCTGGCGGACTGGCGACGTCGCTGGGAGCAGGGCGCCCGCCGCCTGGCCGACGAGACCGGCGCCGCGCTGGACGCGCTGGAGGCCGGTACCGCGCCGCATCTGCAGACCGCTGAACTCCACCGACTACCCGCCCCCACCGAGTTCGGCCGGCACGGTATGTGCGGTCGCCTCGACACCTACGAGATCCCTTCGTGAGAGGTACGACTGTGAACGAGCGACGCATCGGCATCGTGATGAACGGTGTCACCGGCCGGATGGGCCTGCGCCAGCACCTCGAGCGCTCCATCGTGGCGATCCGCGAGCAGGGCGGCATCCCCGCCGCCGACGGAACCATGATCATCCCCGAACCGATCCTGGTCGGACGGAACGAGCTCAAACTACGCCGGATCGCGGAGAAGTACGGGCTGACCCGGTGGACCACGGACCTGTCCGAGGCACTCGCCGAGCAGGACGTCGAGATCTACTTCGACTCCCAGCTGACCCAGCTGCGGGAGAAGGGCGTCCGCGCGGCCGTCGAGGCCGGTAAGGCGATCTACTGCGAGAAGCCGATCGCCGAGGGCCTGGACGCGGCCGTCGATCTGGCCCGGCTGGTCCGCGACTCCGGACTGAAGAACGGCGTGGTCCAGGACAAGCTGTCGCTGCCCGGCCTGCGGAAGCTCAAGCGGCTGGTGGACGGCGGGTTCTTCGGCCAGATCCTCTCGGTTCGCGGGGAGTTCGGCTACTGGGTCTTCGAGGGCGACTGGCAGGAAGCCCAGCGGCCGTCCTGGAACTACAAGCAGGAAGAGGGCGGCGGCATCATCGTCGACATGTTCTGCCACTGGCGGTACGTGCTCGACCAGATCTTCGGCCCGGTCACGTCGGTCTACTGCCAGGGCGCGACCCACATCCCGACCCGGTACGACGAGCAGGGCCAGGAGTACACCGCCACCGCGGACGACGCGGCGTACGGCGTCTTCGAGCTGGAGGGCGGGATCATCGCCCAGCTGAACTCGTCCTGGACCACCCGGGTCTTCCGCGACGAGCTGGTCGAGTTCCAGGTGGACGGGACCGAGGGCAGCGCGGTCGCCGGCCTGCGGAACTGCCGGGCACAGCACCGGTCGGCGACGCCGAAGCCGGTCTGGAACCCGGACCTCCCGGCCACCGAGAACTTCCGCGACCAGTGGGCCGAGGTGCCGGACAACGAGGTCTTCGACAACGGCTTCAAGGTGCAGTGGGAGATGTTCCTGCGGCACGTGGTCGACGACGCGCCGTTCACCTGGGACTTCGTCGAGGGCGCCAAGGGCGTGCAGCTCGCCGAGCTCGGCCTGAGGTCGTGGCGTGAGGGCCGCAAGCTCGAGGTGCCGCCGCTCGACATCGAGGCCCAGCCGTGACGCTCTCGCTCAAGCTCCCGCTCGACGGCGGACTGTCGGAGTACCGCCTCATCGGCCAGCCAGTTGCCCAGGGCACCTACGAGCCGGCGGCCAGCCGCCTGGCCTTCGCAGCGGCACATGTGGTGGCGGACCCCCTGGGCGACAACGCGCCGGGGCAGCCCGCAGTGGTCGACTGGGAGCACACGCTGGAGTTCCGGCGACACCTCTGGTCGCTCGGGCTGTCCGTGGCCGAGGCGATGGACACCGCACAGCGTGGGATGGGCCTCGACTGGGTGGCGACGCAGGAGTTGATCCGGCGGTCCGCCGCAGAGGCACCGGACGGACGGATCGCGGTCGGTGTCGGCACCGATCAGCTTGCTGCGGGCGACCACTCGCTGGAGACGGTGATCGGCGCCTACGAGGAGCAGCTCGCGGTCGCCGAGGAGGTCGGCGCACAGCCGATCTTGATGGCCAGCCGGGGTCTGTGCGCGGCGGCGAGCTCGCCGGACGACTACCGGAAGGTGTACGACCGGCTCCTGAGCCAGTCGACGCGACCGGTGATCCTGCACTGGCTGGGCGCGATGTTCGACCCGGCGCTGGACGGCTACTGGGGCAGCGACTCGCTCGACACCGCGGCCGACGTGGTGGTCGAGCTGATCGGCGACCACACGGCGAAGGTCGACGGCATCAAGGTCTCGCTGCTGGAAGCCTCCCGCGAAGTTGCCCTGCGCAACCGACTGCCCGAGGGTGTTCGTCTGTACACGGGTGACGACTTCAACTACCCGGAGTTGATCAAAGGCGACGAGGATCGTTACAGCGACGCGCTGCTGGGAATCTTCGCCGCGATCGCCCCGGCGGCCGCGGCCGCCCTGAAGGCGCTGGACGACGGAGACCTGCAGCGGTACGACGAGGTGTTCGCACCGACCGTGCCCCTGTCACGGCAGATCTTCTCGGCGCCGACGTACTACTACAAGACCGGAATCGCCTTCCTGGCATGGCTGAACGGGCACCAGCCCGGGTTCACGATGGTCGGCGGTCTGCAGACCGGGCGGTCGTTGCCGCACCTGGCCGATACCTTCCGGCTTGCCGATCAGGCCGGCGTACTGACGAATCCTGAGCTTGCCGTGTCGCGGTTCGGTCAACTGCTGCGCGTGGGTGGAGTGGACGCGTGAACCGTTCCTTGGATCGCTACAGCCTGAACCAGGCGACGACGAAGTACTGGCCGCTCGAGGATGTCGTCGCGGCCAGCGCCCGGGCCGGACTGTCCTGGATCGGCTTGTGGCGTGAGCCGATCCAGGAGTACGGCGTCGACAAGGCGGCCAAGCTGGTCGCGGAGGCCGGCCTGAAAGTGTCCTCGCTGTGCCGGAGCGGGTTCTTCACCTCGACCGATCCGGCCGAGCGGAAGGCGAAGATCGAGGAGAACCGCCGCGCGATCGACGAGGCCGCGACGATCGGGACGTCGGTGCTCATCCTGGTCAGCGGCGGGCTGCCGCCGGGGTCGCGCGACCTCGACGGTGCCCGGTCGATGGTCCGCGACGGGCTGGCCGAGCTCGCGCCGTACGCCGCCGAACGGGGCGTGAAGCTGGCGGTCGAGCCGTTGCACCCGATGTTCTGCTCGGACCGATGTGTGGTGTCGTCGCTGTCGGGGGCGCTCGATCTGGCCGAGCAGTTCCCCGCGGCTCAGGTGGGCGTGATCGTGGACGCCTATCACCTGTGGTGGGACGCGGAGGTGTACCGGCAGATCGAGCGGGCCGGGGAGCGGATCCTGTCCTACCAGGTGAGCGACTGGGTCGTTCCGCTGCCGGCCGACACGCTGCTCGGCCGCGGCATGATGGGCGACGGGGCGATCGAGCTGCGCCGCCTGCGCGAGGCGTGTGACGCGGCCGGGTACGACGGGCCGATCGAGGTCGAGATCTTCAACCAGAAGCTGTGGGACGCGCCGGGACAAGAGGTCTTCGACCTGGCGCTGGAGCGGTATCAGGAGCACGTGATCTAGCCACCGAGGAGCTGCCTGTATGACTATTCCCACCGACGGCATCGGGATGCACCTTTACACGATGCGGGACGTGCTGGCCGAGGACTATCCAGGAACGCTGAAGCGACTGGCCGAGATCGGGTATCGCACGGTGGGAGTGAGTGGGCGGTTCGGTCACTCGGCGGACAAGATCCGGACCTTCGCCGACGAGGCGGGGCTGTCGATCGTGCTGGAGCATGTGAAGTACGACCGGATGGCCGACGACTGGGCCGGCGCGCTGGCCGACGCGCAGACGCTCGGCGCCCAGTGGGTCGTCGTACCGTCGATCCCGTCCGAGTTGCACTCGGTCGAGGGGTTCCGGACCGCGGCGGCGGCGTTCACCGCGGCCGGCAAGGCGGCCCGCGACGCCGGGCTGAAGCTGCTCTTCCACAACCACGGCCGCGACTTCGACGAGGTCGACGGGCAGGTGTTGTTCGACATCCTGCTGGACGTGGACGCCGACCTGCTCGGCTTCGAGCTCGATCTCTACTGGGTGGTGAACGGCGGTAAGGACCCGGTGCACTACTTCCGGAACCACCCCGGGCGGTACCCGGCCCTGCACGTGAAGGACATGGCCGCGGACGGGTCCTGGGAGGACGTCGGCGCCGGCACGCTCGACTTCGCCGGGATGTTCGCGTACGCCGCCGACGGCGGGGTCGAGCAATGGCTGGTCGAGCACGACAAGCCGGCCGACGCCTGGCGGTCCGCCGAACGGAGTTACCGCGGACTGTCCGATCTTCGGTTCTGACGAGACGCTTAACCGGATCAGCTTGGTTACAGCTGCTCACGTCGGGTGAGATCGGCCTAAGCTCGACGCGTGCAGAACGAACCCACTGTTCGGTTGACTGCCGTACGCCGCCTGTACGAGGTGAGCGCCCGGATGGGTGCGGGACGGAGTCTGGCTGAAACCCTGCAGGCGGTCGTCGACGGTGTCGTGGACGGGCTAGGGTTCGGGATCGCCGTACTGAACCTGCGCCAGCCGGACGGGAAGTTCGAGGTGATCGCGGTCGCCGGGTCGCCGGAGGCGCGGGAGGCGCTGCTCGGGACGGTCAGCTCGGCGGACATCTTCGACGCCGAGTTCGCGATCGCCGACAAGTGGGGCCGGCTGCGCTTCGTTCCGCACGAGCGGTTGCCGGAGGGCGAGGTGATCGGCTGGGTGCCCGACGTGCCGGTGTCCGACGACCCGGCCGCGTGGCATCCGCTCGACGCGCTGTTCGCGCCGCTGTACTCGCCGGACGGTGAGCTGGTCGGGATGCTGTCGGTCGACCTGCCGGAGGACCAGCGCCGGCCGGGGCCGATCCACCGGGAACTGCTGGAGATCTTCGCGACGCAGGCCGGGCTGGCGATCGACAAGGCGCGGCTGACCGATCAGCTGCGGGCCGAGAAGGCCCGGCTGGAGTCGAGTGAGACCACGTTCCGGATGGTGTTCGAGGGCGCCGGGAACGGGATGGCGACGATCGCCTTCGACGGGCCCGAGGCCGGCCGGATCCTGCGGGTGAACGAGGCCTTCTGCCGGATCACCGGGTACGCCGCCGAGCAGCTGATCGGCGCCCCGATGCTGGACTTCCTGCGCGACGAGGACCCGTCCCGCTCCCGGCAGGAGCTGGAGAAAGTGGCTGCGAGCAGCGGCACGTACCAGTTCGAGCGGGTCTTCTCCCAGCCCACCGGCAACGAGATCTGGCTCGGCGGTACGGCGGCCATCGTCGGCGCGGGCCAACCGCGGATCCTGCTGATCCAGATCGATGACGTGACCGCCCGCAAGGCCGCCGAACGCGAGCTGCGCCACCACGCGGCGCACGACCCGCTGACCGGCCTGCCGAACCGTCGGCTGCTGCAGCACCGCTTCGCCGCCGCGCTCGAGCGGACCCGCGCGACCGGCCGCCGGGGCGCCTTGCTGTTCTGCGACCTGAACCATTTCAAGCTGGTCAACGACGGCTATGGTCACGAGGCCGGCGACCGCGCCCTCAGCGAGATCGCCGGGCGGCTGGCGAGCGAAGTACGCCACGGCGACACCGTCGCCCGCCTCGGCGGTGACGAGTTCGCCATCGTCGCCGAGGACATCGCCGACGACGCCCTGGCCGCCCTGATCGCCCGCCTCGAAGCCGCCGTCAGCCGCCCGCTCCCCCACATCACCGTCCAGGTCACCACCAGCATCGGCACCGCCGCCATCACCCCCGAAACCACCGACCTGGACACCCTCCTCCACACCGCCGACCAAGCCATGTACCAAGCCAAACAACGCCGCTCCTGACGTTTGCGCCAAGCTGCGATCCAGGAGGCGTGAGCAACTGGTCTGGCTGATGCGAGGTTCGGTCGGTGACGAAGACGTTGATGACAGTCCTTCCCGAGCTCAGGAAGCCAGGTCGGTGAGGGCGTCGTCGGTGAGGCGGTAGGTGGTCCATTCGTTTTGGGGATGGGCGCCCAGGGACTTGTAGAAGTCGATGGCGGGGGCGTTCCAGTCGAGGACGGACCATTCGAGGCGTTCGTAGTTGTTCCGGACGCATTCCTGGGCCAGGGCGACCAGGAGGGCCTTGCCGAGGCCGGTGCCGCGGGTTTCGGGGCGGACGAAGAGGTCTTCGAGGTAGATGCCGTGGACACCGCGCCAGGTGGAGAAGTTGAGGAACCAGATGGCGCAGCCGGCCACCACGCCCTCGTGCTCGGCGACATGGCAGAAAACCTTCGGGGAGTCGCCGAACAGCGCGGTCCGCAACTGCTCGGCGGTCAGCTTGCACTCGTCGGGCGCTCGCTCGTACTCGGCCAGGCCGTAGACCAGTTCCACGATCGCCGGTACGTCGTCCGGCCGCGCCCGCCGTACTCGCTCATCAATCACCATGCGCCAATCTTGCCGCACCAGACCTGGTCAACATATCGGCACTTCCTGTTAACTTATCGAGGAACCGAGTTAACCACCGCGACACCCGGCAACTGAAGACTGGCACGCGCTTCCCACCTGACCCCGCCCGTCACAGGAGGAATACCCATGTCCGTTTCGCGCCGTCGCTTCCTCGGCCTGAGTGGTGCGGGCTCTGCCGCCGTACTGCTCGGCACCGGGGCCTGGGACGCCTCGACCACCTACGCCGCGCCCGCCGGCAGCGGCAACCCTTTCACCCTCGGCGTCGCCTCCGGTGATCCGCAGTACGACGGTGTCGTGCTCTGGACCCGGTTGGCCATCGACCCGTACGCCGTCGACGGCAAAGGCGGCATGCCCGCCAAGCCGATCCGGGTCGACTACGAGATCGCCCGGGACGAGAATTTCCGGCACGTCGTCCGGCGTTCCAGCGTCGTCGCGACGCCCGAGCTCGGCCACTCGGTCCACCCCGAGGTCCGCGGCCTGCAGCCGGATCACGTGTACTACTACCGCTTCCGCACCGGCCACGAGGTCTCGCCGACCGGCCGGACCCGGACCACGCCGCACCCGTTCGCCTCGCCGCGTGAGCTGCGGTTCGCCTTCGCGTCCTGCAACGCCTGGCAGGACGGGTTCTTCACGGCGTACGACCACCTGGCCGCCGAGGACCTCGACCTGGTCGTCCACCTCGGCGACTACCTCTACGAGTACGGCGTCAAGTCCAACAGGCGTGGTGTCGTGACCGACCCACGGTTCGACGGGGAGACGTTCGACCTCGCGCGATACCGGCTGCAGTACTCGCTCTACAAGACCGAGGCGCCGCTGCAGGCCGCGCACGCGCGGTTCCCGTGGATCCACACCATCGACGACCACGAGGTGGAGAACAACTGGGCCGGAGACCTCTCCCAGAAGGACACCGAGCCGGACCAGGATCCGGTGGTGTTCCGGGCCCGCCGGGCGGCCGCGTTCCAGGCGATGTACGAGAACATGCCGCTGCGGCACGACCAGATGCCGTCCGGTCCGGCCGTACGGCTGCACCGGCGGCTCCCGTACGGGCGGCTGGCCGACATCACCATGCTGGACACGCGGCAGTACCGCTCCGACCAGCCGTGCGGTGACGGCGACTCGTCGACCTGCACCGACCGGTTCAACCCGGACAACACGATGCTCGGCGGCAAGCAGCGCGCCTGGCTGCTGGACGGCTTCAAGCGGTCGAACGCACGCTGGCAGATCCTCGGCAACCAGGCGCCGATGGGTCAGACCGACTGGACCCCGGGCCCGGAGACGCGGGTCTGGCTGGACCCGTGGGACGGATATGTTGCCGAGCGCAACCAGGTGCTCGGTGCCGCGCAGGACAGCGGGGTCCGCAACCTCGTCGTCATCACCGGCGACCGGCACCAGAACTACGCGCTCGAGCTCAAGCGCGACTACGTCGACCCGGACTCGTCCACGGTCGGCACCGAGTTCGTCGGTACGTCGGTCACCAGCGGCGGCGACGGTGCCGACATGACCGACCAGGGCCTGCAGTTCCTGGCGGCCAACCCGCACCTGAAGTTCTTCAACTCCCAGCGCGGCTACGTCCGTGTCACCGTCGACCAGAAGCAGTGGCGCTCCGACTACCGCGTCCTCCCCTACGTCACCCAGCCCGGCGCTCCGATCAGCACGCGGGCGTCGTACGTCGTCGAGGACCGCGACCCTCACGTCCACGCGTCCTGACCCGCGCTAACGTCCGGAGAACTGGCGACACGTCTCGCCAGTTCTTCGGACGCAGCGCATTCAGCGGCGGGCGTAGATGCCGAACGCGTCGTACGCGATCCAGGAACCGTTGTCCTTGAACAGCTCGATCACGTTCTGCCCGGTCCTGAAGAGGGCCCGAGGCAACGGCCTCTCGAGGTACGACGGCTTCAGCGGCGAACCGGGGTAGGTGCTGTCGGCAATCGTCGACCCCTTGGTCGCGCCGTTGGCGAAGGTCAACCGCTCGACCTGAGTCCCGTTGACGGTGAGTACGGCGGACCCGGCCAGGCTGGCGTGGCTGTCGATCAGCCACAACGCCAGGTCGAGATCCTGCTCCGGTACGGCGGCCAGGTCGAAACGGAACGTTGCCCGGTGGTTCTTCGAGCCGGCCCATTTGTCGGCCGGTCCCGGCAGCAGGTACGACCAGTCGGAGGACGGCGTCGACGTACCGAACGTGTAGTCGACATCCGACGGGAATCTGGTCGGGTAGCTCGCGTAACCAGCCGGAGACAGCGCGAGCTCGGAGCCCTTGCCGTCGAACTCACCGACCCGGGCCACGGAGATCCCCGACACGATGACCGACGTCAGGTTGGTCGCGTCAACTGCTGCCGACGGCGTCGACCTGTTGCCTGCGGCATCTACTGTCACGACCCGGTACGACCGGGTGACACCGGTGAAGCCCAGGCCGCGATGCACGAAGTGTGGATAGACGGTCTTGCCCAGTAGTTTCCAGGAGCCGGACGTCAGGACGTAGACGGCGTAGTGGTCGACGACCGTTGCCCATGACACTGGCTTCCAGTCGAGGGTTACGGTGCCGATCTGACCGCTGCCGGTCAGGTGGGTGATGACAGGAGGACGATTCATCACAGGGCCTCCAGACGGGGCGAGCCGGCCGGGGACCGGAAGGAAGCGATCGCCCGTGGCTCGGCGTTCGCATCCGCCTCGATGTACGGGAAGTTGACGAACTCCGCGGTCAGCTCGGACCGGGTCAGGGTCGTGTGCACGTAGCCGCGGCGGGCGTTGTAGAACTTCACGTACGGATGCCGGAGCCAGTCCTTCGCGTAGTTGTCGGTGTCGGCGCCGTCCCCGTCGGATCCGATCGACGAGCAGACCAGCTCCACGCCGATCGTCGGTGCCGCCGGGTCCGCGAAGTCCGCCTTCAGCTCGGACGCCACGTGCCGGTGGATGTCGCCGGTCAGCATGACCGCGTTGCCCGCCTGCTGCAGCTCGGCCAGCAGCCTGCGGCGGTTCGCCGGGTAGCCGTCCCACTGATCGGTGCGGTCGTTGCTGATCGCCGTGAGTACGACGCCACCCGCAAGCAGGTTCCAGGTTGCGGGGGATCGGCGCAGTCCGTCGTACAGCCACTTCTCTTGCTTGGCGCCCATGATGGTGCGCGCCTCGGACTGCCGGTCCGCCTCGCTGGTCGGTGCCGGGTCGCGGTACTGCCGGGTGTCGAGCAGGTTGAGCCGGGCTAGCGACCCGACGTCGTACCTCCGGTAGGCCTGGCTGTCCGGTCCCGTCGGCAGGCTGCTCAGCGCGAGCGGCAGGTTCTCGTAGAAGGCGCGGTAGGCGACGGCCCGGCGATGCACGAACAGCTCGGGCGGTATCCCGTACGGCGAGATGGCCGCGCCGTAGTTGTTCTGCACCTCGTGGTCGTCCCAGACGAACAGCCAGGGCGCGGTCGCGTGGGCGGACTGCAGCTCCGGGTCGGTCTTGAACAGGCTGTACCGCAACCGGTACTGCTCCAGCGTCTCGATCTCGACCCCGTGCTCCGGCCCGACCGCCACGCCCTGACGCCAGAGGTTGCCGCCAGGGACGATGCCGTACTCGTAGATGTAGTCGCCGAGGAAGAACACCGCGTCCGGCGACCGCCGGGCGATGTCGCGGTACGCCGGGAAGTAGCCGTGGTACCAGGCCTGGCACGACGCGGTCGCGAAGCTGAACCGCGATCCGTGCACCGGCAGCGTCTTCGTCCGGCCGACCGGGCTGACCTCGGTGCCGACGCGGAAGCGGTAGAAGTACTCGCGCTCAGGCCGCAGCCCACGCACCTCGGGGTGCACAGCGTGCGCCAACTCGGCCGTGGCGATCGCGAGGCCTCGTCGTACGACGTGCTTGAACTGGCTGTCCTCGGCCACCTCGTACTGGACCGGCACGTGGTCGGCACGCATCCCGCCGTGCCCGTCGGCGGCCAGCGGGGTCGGCGCCAGCCGGGTCCACAGAACGAAACCGTCCGGGCGTGGATCACCCGAGGCGACTCCGAGCGCGAACGCACCGGACGGGATCGGGCGCCCGGGCGTGGCGTCCGCACTCGCCGGCGCGGAGACGCCCAGCGCAACGCTCGCGGCACTGAGACCGGTGAGTTGGAGGAAGGTACGACGTGATGGGGGTGGTGGAGGCACGGGCGGGGCTCCAATCGAAAGCTGACTACCCCTCGCTCCGCGCGGGGCTGGGAATTGCGTCACATTCTTACGTATATCTCGTCCGCCATGTCAGTGGTTGACGGGAAGTCGCCAAAGATTCAGCAGCTGGAGTGCTGGATGTTTGCGAAGATTCCTGTTGGAAGTCTGAGTCGCGGCGCGTCAGGCTTGAACCCATGGCAGCTCAGACGAAGAAGACACGTCGCATCGGCGACATCGAGGTCAGCGGAATCGGGCTCGGCGCGATGCCGATGTCGATCGAGGGACGCCCCGACGAGGCGCGGTCGATCGCGACCATCCACGCCGCGCTCGACGCCGGGATCACCCTGATCGACACGGCCGACGCGTACCACCTGGACGCGACCGACGTCGGTCACAACGAGACCCTGATCGCCAAAGCCCTGGCGTCGTACGGCGGTGACACCGCCGGCGTCCTGGTCGCCACGAAGGGCGGGCACCTGCGGCCGGGTGACGGCCGGTGGACGCTGGACGGGTCGCCGGAGCACCTGAAGAAGGCGGCCGACGCCTCGCTGAAGCGGCTCGGCGTCGACGCGATCGGGCTGTACCAGTTCCACCGGCCGGACCCGCAGACGCCGTACGAGGAGTCGATCGGCGCGATCCGCGACCTGCTCGACGCGGGCAAGATCCGGATGGCCGGGATCTCGAACGCGAACCCGGCGCAGATCCAGCAGGCGAACGACATCCTCGGCGGCCGGCTCGTCTCGGTGCAGAACCAGTTCTCACCCGCGTTCCGGTCGAGCGAGCCCGAGCTCGAGTTGTGCGACCAGCTCGGCATCGCGTTCCTGCCCTGGTCTCCGCTCGGCGGCATCTCGAACGCCGGTGACCTCGGCGCCAAGCACCCCGCCTTCCACCAGTTGGCGACCGAGCTCGGCGTCAGTCCTCAGCGCGTCACTCTCGCGTGGATGCTGGCCAAGTCGCCGTACGTCATCCCGATCCCGGGCTCCAGCCGCCCGGAAACCATCCTCGACTCGTACGCCGCCCTCGACCTCGAACTCACCCCGGAGCAGGTAGCCACCCTCGACGCCTCCTGACCCGCGACCGGCGCCCCGGCCCACGGAATAGCTCCGTGGGCCCGGGGCGTTCTTGTGCTGTCCCCACCTGACAGGAGGTTCTCGCGATGGAAGACCTGCGTGCGTTGAGCTACGGGCTCGGCCAGCAATACTTCGACGAGCGGGATTACCGTGGCGCCATCCGCGCCCTGCGGCCGGTGGTGGAAGAGACGCCGGACGACGTCGGAACGCGGCTGCTGCTGGCTCGCGCCTACTACCACGCGGCCCTGCTGAAGCCGGCCGAGGAGCACCTGCTGGAGGTCATCGCGCGGGAGCCGACCGAGTACTACGCGCACCTGATGCTGGCCCGCACGCTCGAGCGGCAGTCCCGGCCCGAGGAGGCTGGCAAGCACCGCCGGATCGCGGCCGCACTCACCGGAGACGACGAGCTACTCAAGCCCCACCGCGTCTGAGGCGGCACGGCCCGCACCTGACAAGAGTGGGGAATGGCCCGAGCATGGATTGGCGTTATGTGGAGCAGAGTAGTTTAATAGTGAACTACTTAGCTTGAGGAGGACAGGATGCAGTTCGGTGTGTTCAGCGTCGGCGACGTGACCGAGGACCCGACCACCGGCCGGACCGTGAGCGAGGCCGAGCGGATCAAGGCGATGGTGACGATCGCGCTGAAGGCCGAGGAGGTCGGCCTGGACGTGTTCGCCCAGGGCGAGCACCACAACCCGCCGTTCGTCCCGTCCTCCCCGACCACCCAGCTCGGGTTCATCGCGGCGAAGACGTCGAAGCTGATCCTGTCCACCGCGACCACGCTGATCACGACCAACGACCCGGTGAAGATCGCCGAGGACTACGCGATGCTGCAGCACCTGGCCGACGGCCGGGTCGACCTGATGATGGGTCGCGGCAACACCGGCCCGGTCTACCCGTGGTTCGGCCAGGACATCCGCAACGGCATCGCCCTGGCGGTGGAGAACTACGCCCTGCTGCGCCGGCTGTGGCGCGAGGACGTGGTCGACTGGGAAGGCAAGTTCCGGACGCCGTTGCAGGGCTTCACCGCGACCCCGCGGCCGCTGGACGGCGTACCGCCGTTCGTCTGGCACGGGTCGATCCGGTCGCCCGAGATCGCCGAGCAGGCGGCGTACTACGGTGACGGGTTCTTCCACAACAACATCTTCTGGCCGGTCACGCACACCAAGCGGATGATCGAGCTCTACCGGAGCCGGTTCGAGCACTACGGGCACGGCGCCGCGGACCAGGCGATCGTCGGGCTCGGCGGTCAGGTCTTCATGCGGAAGAACTCGCAGGACGCGGTGCGGGAGTTCCGGCCGTACTTCGACAACGCGCCGGTGTACGGGCACGGCCCGTCACTGGAGGAGTTCAGCCGGGAGACGCCGCTGACGGTCGGCAGCCCGCAGCAGGTGATCGAGCGGACACTGACGTTCCGGGAGCACTTCGGCGACTACCAGCGGCAGTTGTTCCTGGTCGACCACGCCGGGTTGCCGTTGAAGACCGTGCTGGAGCAGCTGGACATCCTCGGGTCCGAGGTCGTTCCGGTACTGCGCAAGGAGTTCGCCGCGAAGAAGCCGGCGCACGTGCCGGACGCGCCGACACACGCTTCGCTGAAGGCCGCGGCCGAGCGGGCCCGCGACCTGGAGACGATCGAGGAGCCGACCATATGACCGAGCGTCTCATCGCCGTGGTGACGGCCGGGCTGACGACCCCTTCGTCGTCCCGGCTGCTCGCCGACCAGCTATCGGCCGCCGTACGGGACGAGTTGTCCGGCCGCGGGATCGCGTCGCGGGTCGAGATCATCGAGGTGCGCGACCACGCGCACGACCTGACCAACAACCTGCTCACCGGGTTCCCGTCGGCCGAGCTGAGGACTGTGCTCGACACGGTCACCGAGGCGGATGCGGTGATCGCGGTGACGCCGACGTTCAGTGCGTCGTACAGCGGGCTGTTCAAGATGTTCTTCGACGTTCTCGACGACAAGGCACTGGCCGGCAAGCCGGTCCTGCTCGCCGCGACCGGCGGCACCGAGCGCCACTCGCTGGTGCTCGACTTCGCCCTTCGCCCGCTCTTCGCCTACCTGAAGGCGCTGCCCGTGCCTACCGGCGTGTACGCCGCCTCCACCGACTGGGGCACCGGCGCCACCAAACTCCGCACCCGCATCACCCAGGCCGCCAGCGAGCTCGTCGCCGCCCTCCACCACGAAACCCCAACCCAGACCGACCCCTACGCCAACCCCACCCCCTTCGAGGACCTGCTCAACGGCTAGCGATCAGCAGGGCGATGCCGTCCAGGATTCGGGTTAGGCCGAAGGTCAGGGCGTGGGCGGGGTCGATGGCGGATTGGAAGTGTTCGCCGACTGCGGCGCCGACGCGGCCGGCGACGGGGAAGTGGTGGTTGGTGCCGGTCATGACGTGGGTCAGGGTGGGCGAGATCTGACGCCACCACTCCTCGTCGGTGAGGCCGGACTCGCGTTGGGTGCGCAACTGCTCGGCGCCGGCGCGGGCGGTGCCCTGGACGTGGGTGAGGACCAGATTCAGCGCGGAGTCCATCTCCACATCGGTCAGGCCGAGGCCGTCGAGCGGGCGTAACTCGGCTTCGTACTTCAAGGTGATGTTCGGGCCGAGCGCCGTACGCATCGTCGGCACCTCGTGGATCCACGGGTGCTTGGTGAGCACCTCCCAGTTGCGCGCGGCGATGAACTCCAGCGCGCCGCGCCAGCCGCCCGGTTGCCGGGCCGGCTCGTCGACGTCGGCGTACAGGTCGACGTACACGCTGTCGAACATCAGGTCGGTCAGCTCACCCCTGCCCGGCACGTGCGTGTAGAGCGACATCGTGCCGACCTTCAGCTGCTCGGCCACCGTCCGCATCGAGACCGCGTCGAGGCCGCTCGCGTCGGCCAGCTCGATCGCGGCGCCGACGATCGAGCGCACGGTCAGGCCGGACCGGCCCGGTTTCGTGTGGCTGCCCCAGAGCAGCGCCAGACTGCGCGCCGGATCGGCCGCGGCCGTCTTCTTCGGACTCAAGGGAACAAACTCCAACCGGTTGTCGTTGACCCGATCGTACCCGAGTCGTACGGTGTACGGTACACCCTACGATTTACTCGGCGAGAGGTGGGAAGTGACTACGGAACGTGTGATCGAGGCCGTCGGCGTACGGAAGAACTACAAAGGCGGCACCGAGGGGGCCGGGCTGAACGGGTTCGACCTGGAGGTCACGGCCGGCACCGTGACGGGCCTGCTCGGCCCCAACGGCGCCGGCAAGACGACAGCGGTGCGGATCCTGTCCACACTGCTCGAGCTGGATTCCGGTACGGCGAGGATCGCCGGGTACGACGTACGCCGCCAGGGCGCGGAGGTCCGTCGCCGGATCGGGCTGGTCGGTCAGTACGCGGCGGTCGACGAAGTACTGACCGGCCGGCAGAACCTGGTGATGTTCGGCCGGCTGAACCACCTGGGCCACGCCGCCGCGGTACGGCGGGCGGACGAACTGCTCGAGCGGTTCAGCCTGACCGAGGCGGCCGGCCAGGCGGTGACGAAGTACTCCGGTGGGATGCGGCGGCGGCTCGACCTGGCCGCCAGCCTGATCGTGGCGCCGGCGGTGCTGTTCGTGGACGAGCCGACCACCGGGCTGGACCCGGCCGGCCGGATCGAGGTGTGGTCCGCCGTACGGCAACTGGTCGACGGTGGGACGACGGTGCTGCTGACCACGCAATACCTGGAGGAGGCGGATCAGCTGGCGAACCGGATCTCGATGCTCAAGGCCGGGAAGGTCGTTGCCGAGGGCACCCCGGACCAGCTGAAGACCCAGCTCGGGTCCGACTGGCTGGACCTGGTGCTGGCGGATCCGGCCGAGGTCTCCCGGGTGGTCGAGTTGGCCCAACCCCTTGCGGACGGGGACATCCGGGTGACCGACCTACGGATCAGCGTGCCGGTGAAGGACCGCACCCGGGCGCTGGTGACGATCGCCAATTCGTTGCATGAGGCACAAATCGAACCGGAGGACATCACATTACGCAGACCGACGTTGGACGAGGTCTTCCTGCAGCTGACGGGACCGGAGGTGGCGGCATGAACGAGCGGAGCGAGTTCATCATCAAGCACACCGCGGCTCGTGTCTCATCCGCGCCCGGAGCGAAGCGAGGACGTGGATGAGCACATTCGGTTGGGCATTGGCCGACAGTTGGACGATCGCGCGGCGGACGCTGACGCACTGGCGGAACCAGCCGGGGATCGTGCTGTTCAACTGGTTCTTCCCGGTGCTGATGCTGCTGATGTTCGGCGCACTGCTCGGCGGGGCGATGGACTTTCCTGAGGGCGAGTCGTACTACGAGTTGCTCGTGCCGGGCATCTTCGCGCTGGCGATGCTGTTCGGACTCGAAGGCACCATGACGGCCGTGACCACGGACAAGGACAAAGGCGTGACGGACCGGTTCCGGTCGCTGCCGATGAGCTCGACGGCCGTCGTGATGGGCCGGTGCATCGCGGACATGCTCGACTCGGTGGTGACGCTGATCGTGCTGGCCGCGGCCGGGCTCGCGCTCGGATGGCGGTGGCACGAAGGGGTGCCCGCGGCGGTGGCGGCGTTCGGGTTGCTGCTGTTGCTGCGGTTCGCGTTGCTCTGGGTGGGGATCTTCATCGGGCTGACGGTGAAGAACGCGCAGAGCGTCACGATGGTTCAGGTGCTGGTCTGGCCGATCGGCTTCCTCTCCAGCGCCTTCGTCGCCACCTCGACGATGCCCGACTGGCTCGGGACCATCGCCCAGTGGAACCCGCTGTCCGCGACGGCAACCGCCTCCCGCGCGTTGTTCGGCAACGCTGATCCATCCGCCACGGCCACCTGGATCGGCACCCATGCGGAGATCGCGGCAATCGTCGCTCCCCTCCTCCTGATCGCCGTCTTCCTACCCCTGTCGGCCCACCGCTTCCGCACTCTGTCGCGATAGTTCTGCTCGCATCCGGGTATCGGGTGCGGGTGAAACTGCAACTGCTGTGGCGCTCAGCGCACGTCCTCGGGCGTGCGCTGAGCCCGCAGGCCGCCCGCCGTACTGCTCGGATCGCCGGAGCTGTCGAGGGCCTGACCGACGCCGGGGTTCACCGCGTCGCGCTGCGGATCTCGCCTCGACTGGCGCGGGAGAACCCCGAACTGGTGAAGGTCGCCCCCGAGTGGGGGACGCCGAGCGTCCTCGTACGGCGGCAGGGCTTACGGCTCGAGCTGGACCTGCGGGACAACCTGCAGGCGGTGCTGTACTACGCCGGGCGCTATGAGCCGGCCGTACGGCGGTTCCTGCTGAGCGAGTTGCGGCAGGGTGACGTCGTACTCGATGTGGGCGCGAACATCGGGCTGCACGCACTCACGGCAGCCAAGCGGCTGCGGGAGCTCGGTGGCGGCCGGGTGATCGCGTTCGAGCCTGCATCTGACTGCCTGACCAAGCTCCAGGCTGCTGCCGAGCGCAACAAC
The DNA here is from genome assembly GCF_040639075.1 of Kribbella sp. NPDC023972. Classification (NCBI taxonomy): domain Bacteria; kingdom Bacillati; phylum Actinomycetota; class Actinomycetes; order Propionibacteriales; family Kribbellaceae; genus Kribbella; species Kribbella sp. NPDC023972. The sequence goes on from NZ_JBEZZH010000004.1 coordinate 150,084, forward strand.
CTGCACGTAGAGGTGGTGCCGACCGCACTCGGTGAACGGAGGTACGACGCGGCACTACGAGCGGACAGCCGGTACGACGAGGCTGACGCCGGAGTGCGCTCCCTTTACGGCGACGGAGCGGTCGTGCAGAAGGTGCCTGTGATCCGGCTGGACGACTGGGTCAGTGAGCACGCGCTCCCCCGACTGGACGTGGTCAAGGTCGACATCGAGGGCGGTGAGGTCCCGGCACTCTCCGGGGCGGCCCGCACGCTGAAACGGTTGCGGCCGCGCGCTCTCCTCGTGGAGGACAAGCGAATCGAGTCGAGTGCGCGGCTGCACGCCGTACTGGATGAGCTGGGGTACCAGGCGACCGGTGAGGTCTTGGACCACAACGCGCTCTTCCGGCCGGAACCGTTGCTTACGGCATCAGTTGGCCGCCGTTGACCTCGATGATCTGGCCGGTGACGTAGGAGCTCATCGACTCCGAGGCCAGGAACAGGATGGTGCCGACGCACTCGTGCGGCGTACCGGTGCGGCCCATCGGGATGGTCGCGATCATCCCGTTCAGCTGCTCTTCGCCGGTGTGCCGGTCGTGGAACGGCGTCTTGATCACGCCCGGCGAGATGGCGTTGACCCGGATACCGTCGGGGGCGAGCTCCTTGGCCAGGCCGCGGGTGAACGTACTGACCGCGCCCTTGCTGGTCGCGTACACGACCGACCCGCCACCGCCGCCGTGCCGGCCGGCGATCGAGGTGACGTTGACGATGCTGCCGCCGCCCTGCGTCCGGAACACCGGCACGATCCGGCGGGAGAGCGCGAACACCGAGGTCAGGTTGACGTCCAGGATCCGCCGGAACTGCTCGTCCGGTACGTCGGTGACCGGCGAGCGGTTGACCAGGTCACCGGCGTTGTTCACCAGGACGTCGATCCGCCCGTGCTTGGCCAGCACGTCGTCGATCAACGTGCCCGCCGATGCCGGGTCGGCCAGGTCCGCCTGGTGCACGGACGCCGTACCGCCCGCTGTCTGGACCGCTCCGAGCGTGTGCTTGGCCCCCTCCTCGTTCCGGTGGTAGTGCAACGCCACCGTCGCTCCCGTCTCCGCGAACCCCACCGCGGCCGCGGCCCCGATCCCGCTGCTGGCCCCGGTCACCACAACGACCTGATCCCTGAAATCCAGATATGCCATGCGCCCTATCCTGCCCCGGCCGCGACCGGCGCGCTTGTCCGCGGGTGTACGCGCCGGGGAAGGGTTTGCGCGCGGTGCGGCGGCGGTAGATTCGGTGAATGGGATATGCGCTGGGGCAACTGGATCTTCGGCGGTGGCGGACGGCTGACGCGCTGCGGCTGGAGGCGGCGCATCAGGATCCCGAGATGGCGAACCAGGGTGGGATCGTGGACAAGGCGTCAGCGGTCGACTGGATCGGCCGGGTCGCCGACCTGGACAACGGGCATGTGTACGCCGTGGTGGATGCGGAGGACCATCCGATCGGGTGTGTCGCGGTGACGAACATCGACAGGCACCAGGTCGGCTGGACCTGGTACTGGACCCTCGCCGAGGTCCGCGGCCAGGGCATCGCGCGCGACGCCCTCCGCGCCCTGGCCCACTGGGCCCACCGGGACGCCGGGCTCTACCGCCTCGAGCTCGGCCACCGCACCAACAACCCAGCCTCCTGCGGCGTGGCCGCCAGCGCCGGCTTCCTCTACGAGGGCCTCGAACGCCAGCGCCTCGCGTACGACGGCACCCGCTTCGACGTTGAACGCCACGCCCGCCTGGCCACCGACCCCCTGATCCCACCCCAGCGCCCGGTGACGATCAGCCTCTAGAAGCGTAAGACCGCCAGCGCTCGGTGACGGTGTAGCCGAGCTCAGATGGTCAGCTTTGGGTGGCGGTTGACGTCCTTGTAGAGCAGGTAGCGGAACCGGCCGGGTCCGCCGGCGTAGCAGGCCTGTGGGCAGAACGCCCGCAGCCACATGAAGTCGCCCTCCTGGACCTCGACCCAGTCCTTGTTCAGCAGGTAGACGGCCTTGCCTTCGAGGACGTACAGGCCGTGCTCCATCACATGCGTCTCGGGAAACGGGATCACCCCGCCCGGCTCGAAGGTGACGATGTTGACGTGCATGTCGTGGCGTATGTCGTCCGGGTCGACGAACCGCTGGGTCTTCCACCGGCCCTCCGTGTCCGGCATCTCCACACCCTCGACCTCGACCTCGTTGGTGACGAACGGCTCGGGTACGTCGATCCCCTCGACCCGCTCGTACGCCTTCCGGACCAGGTGGAACCGGGCGAGTTGCTCGCTGGTGTTGTGCAGCGTCCAGTCGGCCGACGGCGGCAGGAACGCGTACCCGCCCGGCCCGAGCTCGTGCTTCTCACCGGCGACCGTGATCGTCACGTTGCCTTCGACAACGAACACGACCGCCTCGGCGCCGGGATCCGTCTCGGGCTTGTCGCTGCCGCCGCCCGGTGCGACCTCGACGATGTACTGCGAGAAAGTCTCGGCGAACCCCGACAGCGGCCGGGCGATCACCCACAGCCGGGTGTCGTCCCAGAACGGCAGCCGGCTGGTGACGATGTCGCGCATCGTTCCGCGCGGCAGGACGGCGTACGCCTCGGTGAAGACCGCGCGGTCGGTGGTCAGGTCCGTCTGCGCGGGGAGCCCACCGCTCGGGGAGTAGTACCGCGGACCGGTCATGGGGCCTCCCGGCCTGGACTGAGGAGCGGAGGGAGCGAAGCGACTGGAGCGACGAGGGAAGGCCGGGAGCAACAGCCCCATGACCCTCGCGCCGGAGGCGCGGCATTCAACACTGTCATCGTTGTTCTCCTCGGGTCAGCAGCCGTCCTGTCGGCGCGGCCTCGATGTCGACGGGTTCGCCACGCAGCCAGGTGCCGCGTACGACGCCGTCGAGCGGCCGGCCGTCGTACGGGGTGATGGCGTTCTTGTGGTGCAGGGTGTTGGCGTCCACCACGAACGTCTCGTCCGGTGCGAAGACGCAGAAGTCCGCGTCGTACCCGACCTCGATCCGGCCTTTGTGCGGGACAGCCGGCGCCTGACACATCCAGCGCGCGATGTCGGACAAGGTGAAACCGCGGCGGCGGGCCTCGGTCCAGACCGCGGGCAGGCCGAGCTGGAGTGAGGCGATACCTCCCCAGGCCGCACCGAAGTCGCCGGTGTCGAGGCGTTTGAGGTCGACGGTCGAGGGCGAGTGGTCGGAGACGACCAGGTCGATCACGCCGTCGCGCAGACCGTCCCAGAGCAGCTCGCGGTTCACGGCCTCCCGGATCGGCGGGCAGCACTTGTACTGCGTCGCGCCGTCGGGGATCTCCTCCGCGCTGAACGTCAGGTAGTGCGGGCAGGTCTCCGCGGTGATGCGGATCCCGTCGCGGCGGGCCTTCGCGAGGAGCGGCAGTACGTCGGAACTCGACACGTGCAGGATGTGGACGCGGCAGTTGGTCTGCCGGGCGAGCTCGATGACGTCGGCAACGGCTGCGTTCTCCGCCTCACGCGGGCGGGAGCGGAGGAAGTCGAGGTAGCTGGCGCCGTTCGGCGGCGGCGCGTTGTCGATCCCGTGGGCGTCCTCGGCGTGCACGATCAACAGACCGTCGAAGGACGCGATCTCCCGCATGACCGGCTCGAGCTCGGCCTGCGTCAGCGGCGGGAACTCGTCGACACCGCTGTGCAGGAGGAAGCACTTGAACCCGAACACGCCGGCCTCGTGCAGCGGGCGCAGCTGAGCGAGGTTGCCCGGGATCGCGCCGCCCCAGAAGCCGACGTCGACGTACACCTGGCTCGCGGCGGTCTTCCGCTTCAGCTCCAACGCCGGTACGTCGCAGGTCGGCGGGATGCTGTTGAGCGGCATGTCGATGATCGTGGTGACACCACCGGCCGCGGCCGCTCGGGTCGCGGTGGTGAAGCCCTCCCACTCTGTCCGCCCCGGATCGTTCACGTGCACGTGCGAGTCGACCACGCCGGGCATCAGCACCTCGTTGTCGTCCAGGACCAGCAGGTCGCCTTCGAGCTGAGCGTCGTACGGCGCGACGGCGACGATCCGGCCGTCTCGCACGCCGACAGCGCGGGCCACCTCACCCGCGGTGCTGACCACCCGGCGGGCCCTGATGACTAGATCCAACCAGCTCATCCACGTCCTCGCTTCGCTCCGGGCGCGGATGAGACACGAGCCGGGCTGTGTTTGATGATGAACTCGCTCCGCTCGTTCATGCACTGCCCCTCTCGGTTGCTGTCATCGTAGATCTCGCCAGGTGGTCGGCGGCGATCCTCTGGCCGAGTTCCCGCAGCAAGGGGATGGGCTCGGCGATGCAGCGCCGTACGTCGGGCTCCAGGTCCGTCAAGGCGTACACGGCTGTGATTCCGGCTTGACGCAGCCGCGCTGGGTCCAGCCGGATGGTGCCGCACACGGCGACCACCGGGACCGCTCCGGCTGCCGCGGCCACACCGGCGACCGCCTTCCCGTGCAACGTCTGCTCGTCCAGCGCGCCTTCTCCGGTGATCACGAGGTCGGCGCCCACCAGTTTCTGGTGAAAACCGACCAGGTCGAGGATCAACTCGATCCCCGGGCGCAGCCCAGCGCCGAGTAATGCCAGCGCCGCGAAGCCGACTCCACCCGCGGCTCCGGCGCCTGGCGCGTCGCGAAGATCGCGCCCGGTCTCACGAGCCACGAGATCGGCCCAGTGGGCCAAAGCACCATCCAGTTGTTCGACCTGCGTGGGGTCGGCGCCCTTCTGAGGCCCGTAGACCGCCGCCGCACCGATCGGGCCTGTCAACGGATTGTCGACATCGCAGGCGACCACGACCTCGACTCCCGCCAACCGCTCGCGAAGCGCGGTCAGGTCAAGGGCCGCCGCGGCGGTCAAGGCGGCGCCGCCCTCGGCCACCATGGCGCCGGTGGCGTCGAGCAGCCTGGCACCTAGGGCGCGGGCGAGACCGGCTCCGCCGTCGGTCGACGCACCGCCGCCGATGCCGAGGATGACTCGGGTGCAGCCGTTGGCCACCGCGGCGGCTATCAGCTCGCCGGTGCCACGTGACGTTGCGGTCATTGGGGCCGGTACGCCGTTTGGCAGCCGAACCAGCCCGGATGCGTCCGCGAGCTCGACCACGGCAGTCTCACCGCGTCGGGCGTACCCGCTGCGGACCGGTTCACCGGTGGGACCGGTCACCGTGACCGGGGTCAGGTTGAAGCCGGCCGCGACGGCGGCGGCTAGCGTGCCGTCGCCGCCGTCGGCCACTGGTATTGCGTCCACGGTCACGTCCGGGCGAGTACGCCGTACACCTTCACCTACCGCGGTGGCGACCTGGTTGCTGGTGAGAGAGCCCTTGAACTTGTCAGAGGCAACAACCACCCGGAGCCCGGTCATGTGCTGTGCAAGGCGATCGCGGTCGGGGCGTCCTCGGGATGTTCGGCCAGATCCTCGAACTCGGCCACGCTGTCGATCTCCAGGCCCATGGAGACGTTGGTGACGCGTTCCAGGATGACCTCGACGACGATCGGAACCTGGTACTCGACCATCAGCTTCTTGGCTTGTTCGAGTGCCGGGAGGATCTCGGCCGGCTCGGTGACGCGGATCGCCTTGCAGCCCAGGCCTTCGGCGACCTTGACGTGGTCGACGCCGTAGCCGTTCAGCTCGGGGCTGTTGATGTTCTCGAACGACAGTTGCACGCAGAAGTCCATGTCGAATCCGCGCTGGGCCTGGCGGATCAGGCCCAGGTAGGAGTTGTTCACGACGACATGGATGTACGGGATGTTGAACTGCGCGCCCACCGCCAGTTCCTCGATCAGGAACTGGAAGTCGTAGTCACCCGACAGCGCGACGACGGTGCTTTCCGGGTCCGCCACCGCGACCCCCAGTGCGGCGGGCACGGTCCACCCGAGTGGACCTGCCTGGCCGGCGTTGATCCAGTGCCGCGGCCGGTAGACGTGCAGCAGCTGGGCGGCCTGGATCTGCGACAGTCCGATGGTCGACACGTAGCGGGTGTCGGGCCCGAACGCGCGGTTCATCTCCTCGTACACACGCTGCGGCTTGATCGGCACCGTGTCGAAGTGCGTCTTGCGCTGCAGCGTCGTACGACGTTGCCGGCACTCCTCGACCCACGCGGAACGGTCGGCCAGCCTGCCCTCGGCGGACCACTCGCGGGCGACGTCGACGAACGCCTCGAGGGCCAGTCGAGCGTCCGAGACGATGCCGTAGTCCGGTGCGAACACCCGGCCGATCTGGGTCGGCTCGATGTCGACGTGGATGAACTTCCGGCCGCTTCGATAGACATCGAGGCCCCCGGTGTGCCGGTTGGCCCAGCGGTTGCCGATGCCGAACACGAGGTCCGAGGCCAGCAACGTGGCGTTCCCGTAGCGATGCGAGGTCTGCAGACCCACCATCCCGGCGGTCAACGGGTGGTCGTCCGGGATGGCACCCCAACCCATCAACGTCGGTACGACGGGCACGCCGACAAGCTCGGCGAACTCGACCAGCAGGTCGGCCGCGTCGGCGTTGACGACGCCCCCACCGGCCACGATCAGCGGCCGCTCGGCGGCGTTCAGCAGCGCGAGCGCCTTCTCCGCCTGGGCCCGGGTCGCGGCCGGCTTGGCCACCGGCAGCGGTTCGTAGGTGTCGATGTCGATGTCGATCTCGGTCAGCTGGACGTCCAGCGGCAGGTCGACGAGCACCGGACCCGGACGCCCCTCACGCATCAGCTGGAAGGCCTTCTGGAACGTGCCGGGCACCTGGGCCGGTTCCATCACCGTGACCGCCCACTTGGCGACCGGCTTGGCGATCGAGGCGATGTCGACGGCCTGGAAGTCCTCCTTGTGCAGCTTGGCGACCGGCGCCTGGCCGGTGATGCACAGGATCGGGATCGAGTCGGCCGACGCCGAGTACAGGCCGGTGATCATGTCGGTCCCGGCTGGTCCCGACGTACCGATGCAGACACCGATGTTGCCGGCCTTGGCGCGGGTGTAGCCCTCGGCCATGTGCGAGGCGCCCTCGACGTGGCGGGCCAGCACGTGCTTGATCCCGCCGTGCTTCTTCATCGCGCTGTAGAAGGGGTTGATCGCGGCACCGGGCAGACCGAAGGTCTGGGTCGCGCCCTCCTTCTCCAGGATCAGGACCGCGGCGTCGACCGCGCGCATGCGTGCCATCAGCCCGACGCCTTTCCGGACAGTCGCTCCACGCCGCGCAGCAGGGCGGAGTGGTCGAGGCCGCCGTCACCGTTCGCCCGGGCCGAGGCCACGAACTGGGCGACCAGCGAGCCCAGCGGTACGGCGACACCCGCCTCGCGAGCGGCCGCGGTGACGATGCCCATGTCCTTGTGGTGCAGGTCGATCCGGAATCCCGGCTCGAAGGAGCGCGAGAGCATGTTCTCCTTCTTCTGATTCAGCACCGTCGAGCCGGCCAGGCCGCCGCCGAGGACCTCCAGGGCCGCCTTGGTGTCGACGCCGTACGCCTCCAGGAAGATGACTGCCTCGGACAGCGCCTGGATGTTGGCGGCGACGATCAGCTGGTTGGCCGCTTTGACGGTCTGGCCCGAACCGCTCGGTCCGACGTGGACGACGGTCTTGCCGACGACGTCGAACAGCGGCTTGGCGGCGTCGAAGTCGTCGCCCTCGCCGCCGACCATGATCGACAGCGCGGCGTTCTTCGCGCCGGCCTCGCCGCCGGAGACGGGAGCGTCCAGGATCCGGAAGCCCAGCGCCCGCGCCCGCTCGGCCAGCTGCTGGGTGACGTCCGGCCGGATGCTGGAGAAGTCGATGATCAGCGATCCGGTCTCGGCGTGCTGGAAGACGCCGTCCTCACCGGCGAGCACCTCCTCGACGTCGGGCGAGTCCGGCACCATCACGCAGATCACGTTGGCGCCCTTGACCGCGTCGGCGACCGAGCTCGCGTAGCGCCCGCCGGCTTCGCCCAGCGGCGCGCCACGCTCGGCGCTGCGGTCGAGCCCGGCGACGGTGTGACCGGCTCCGGCCAGGTGGACGGCCATCGGGCTGCCCATGATGCCGAGACCGATGAAGGCGATGTTCGTCATGTCCGAATCTCCAAAGGATGTGTCAGCGGCCGACGGCGCGCTGCGCGCGGGGCAGCCAGCCGAAGCTGTCGACGGTGGTGGTGGACGGCTTGTACTCCAGGCCGATCCAGCCCGAGTAGCCGTTGGCGGCGAGGTCGTTGAGCTGCCGGTCAAGCGGGAGCGTGCCGGTGCCGGGTTCGTTGCGGCCGGGCGCGTCGGCGATCTGCACGTGCGCGATCCGGTCGGTGTGCTCCGCGATCACCCGGTCGACGTCGTCGCCGTTGACCGCGAGGTGGTAGAGGTCGGCCAGCAGTCCGACGTTCGGCGCCTGCACCCGGTCGATGACGGTCAGCGCATCGGCGGCGGTCAGCAGCGGATAGCGGTCCGCGCCGCTGACCGGCTCAACCAGCACGGTGCCGTCGATCCGGGCGGCGGCCTGCGCGGCCAGCCGGAGGTTCTCGACCCCGAGATCGTCCTGCTCGCTCGCGGAGTGGCCGTCGTCCCGGTTGCCGTAGAGGGCGTTGAAGGCCCGGCAGCCGAGCCGCTCGCCGATGCCGACGGTGACGTCGATGTTGTCCCGGAACTCGCCGGACCGCTTCGGCCAGGAGACCAGTCCACGGTCGCCGCCGGGCATGTCGCCGGCGAAGAAGTTCAGGCCGGTCAGCTGGACGCCTGCGTCCTCGATCGCGGTCGCGAACGCATCGACGTGCCGGTCCGGCGGCACCGCCTCGACGAACGGCCACCAGAACTCGACGGCACCGAAGCCGGCCCGCCGGGCGGCCGCCGGGCGCTCCAGTAGCGGCAGCTCGGTGAACAGCAGCGAGCAGTTCACCGTGTAGCGCAGCGGGTGGGTCATGGCATTCTCGACTTTCCGTATTGCGGAAGTTAGTTTCTGTTCTGCGAAAGACCATAGGTGCCGCTCGACGTTGGCGTCAAGGGTGGGTCGTGGTTCCAGGGACGCGGCCGGGCGTTGTACGTTCCTCTGAGGACCGGTCACCACACCGGCCGGAGGAGGTGCGCCGTGCTGCTGTCCGAGCTGCTCGACGCGCCCGAGCTGGGGCTTCGCCTGCTGCATCTGGCCGAGGACGCGCTCGATCGTCCGATCGGGCGGCTGGTCACCACCGACCTGCTCGAACCCGGCCGCTACCTGAGCGGCGGCGAGCTGGTGCTCACCGGTCTGGTCTGGCGCCGCAGCGAAGCGGACAGCGAGACCTTCGTCGCCTCGATGGCGGGCCGGGGAGCCACCACGATCCTGGCCGGGAAGGCTCTGCTCGGGACCGTTCCCGCCGACCTGCTCGAGGCCTGCCGCCGGCATCAGGTCACCCTCGTCGAGGTGCCCACCGAGGTCGCGTTCGCCGATGTCACCGAGTACGTCGCCGCCGCGGGCTCGGTCGACACCGGGGCCCGGCTGTCGGCCAGCCTGGTGCGCCAGCGCCAGCTGCTGTCCTCGATCGCCGCCGGCCGAAGCCTCGACGAGCTCGCGGACCGCATCTCCGCCGAGATCGGGTGCGACTGCCGGGTGATCACCCCGATCGGGCGCCACGTCGTACCAGGGCCTGGTGAGTTGGACGAAGAGATCCTGGACGTGATCTCACGGCGGTTCCTTACTGCGGATCGCACTCCTGCGGTCGCGGATGCCGGTGGTACGCCGTACAGCCTGTTCCCGATCGGGTCGGGTCTCGGCAACAGGCTGACGGCGTGGGTGCTGGTCATCGAGGGTGACCACACGGAGTGGTCCCGCGACTATGTCGAGGCGGTGCAGGAGCTGTGTGCGATCGCTGCGCTGGACCGGGCCCGACGCGACGAAGGACGGTTGGCCCTGCGGCCCTTGGTGGCTGACGCGCTGGCGTTGATCGAGTCCGGCGCACCACATGCCGAGGTCGCCACGCGGCTCCGGCAGGCCGGTGCGCACTCCGATCTGCCGATGGTGGTCGCCGTGGCCGATCTCCGGGACGACGGCCCGAGCGAGGTAGCGATCACGCTGCTCGAGGATGTCGCGCTCACGGTCGGGCCCGCGGTCGTGGCACCTGGGCGTGACGGCGTACTTGTCGCCTTGCTGCCCTTCCTACCGGGGTTACCTGACCAGCTGCGCAGGGCGTTCGGCCGGCTCTCGCCGGGGCTCGTGCGCGCCCGACTCGCGGTCGGCGTCAGTGGCGAGACCGCGGTCGAAGCGTTGGCGGGCGCGCTCGAAGAGGCACGGTTCGCCCATCGAGTGGCTCGGTCAGGCAGTACGCCGGTCTCGGTGGTCACGTCGGACGAGGTCGCCTCGCACGTGCTGCTGCTCGCCACGGTGCCTGACGACGTACGACGTACCTACACGCATCGGGTGCTCGGGTCCGTGCTGGAGCATGACCGCCGTACCCACGCGGACCTGCTCACCACGCTGCAGGAGTTCCTCGCCTGCGACGGCTCGTGGTCGCGCGCGGCGGAGTCGTTGCACCTGCATGTCAACACGGTTCGCTACCGGATCGAACGCGTAGAGCAACTGACCGGGCGCGATCTGTCCCGGCTCGAGGACCGGGTCGACGTGTTCCTGGCGCTCAAGTCGCTCTGAACCGCTTGGTTTAGGTGATCGCACAAAACCAGGGTTGCCGGAGCGGGTGATCTTCAGAGGTTCACCGGGTGCCAACGCGGTCGGCGCGCGCCGATGCTGTCGTGCAGATCACTAATGCCGCGCCCCCGAGCCCCAGCCAAGGAAGGTGCCCGATGAAGGCAATCCTGCGACCCGGCCGCCGCGCCAGCCGTCATCCCGTCGACGAGGTCCTGCCTCCGGGCAAGCTCGCCGTGTACGGCTTCCAGCATGTCCTGGCGTTCTACGCCGGCGCCGTGATCGTACCGATCCTGCTGGCGAACTCGATCGGGCTCAGCACGCAGCAGCTCGTCCATCTGATCAACGCCGACCTGTTCACCTGCGGTATCGCCTCGATCATCCAGTCCGTCGGGTTCTGGAAGGTCGGCGTCCGGCTGCCGCTGCTCCAAGGCGTGACGTTCACCGCGGTGTCACCGATGATCGCGATCGGCCTCGCCGCGGGCGGCGGGACCGATGGCCTGCTGGTGATCTACGGCGCGGTGATCGTGGCCGGCCTGGCCACCTTCTTCCTGGCACCGTTCTTCAGCCAGCTGATCCGGTTCTTCCCGCCGGTCGTGACCGGCTCGGTGATCACGATCATCGGCCTGGCGCTGCTGCCGGTGGCGGCCGCGGACGCGACCGGTGGCGCCGGCCCGACGTCGGACCCGACCAGCGGCAAGAACCTGGCCTACGCGCTGGGCACGCTCGCGCTGATCGTGCTGATCCAGCGGGTCTTCAAGGGATTCATGGCCACCATCGCGGTGCTGGTCGGCCTGGTCGCCGGCACCCTGGTCGCGTGGGCCTTCGGGGACGCCCACTTCGACGCCGTCGGCGGCTCCGACTGGGTCGGCGTGACCACGCCGTTCCACTTCGGCTGGCCGCAGTTCTCGATCGCGGCGATCATCTCGATGATCGTGGTCATGCTGATCACCGCGGTGGAGACGACGGGTGACGTCTTCGCCACCGGCGAGATCGTCGAGAAGCGGATCAACCGCGAGGACGTCGCCCGCGCCCTGCGCGCCGACGGCCTGGCCACCACGATCGGCGGTACCTTCAACTCCTTCCCCTACACGTGTTTCGCCGAGAACGTCGGCCTGGTCCGGCTGACCCGGGTGAAGAGCCGGTGGGTGGTCGCGGCGGCCGGCGTGATCATGATCCTGCTCGGCCTGATCCCCAAGGCCGGCGCCATCGTGGCCGGGATCCCGCACCCGGTGCTGGGCGGTGCCGCCCTGGCGATGTTCGCCACCGTGGCCGTGGTCGGTTTCCAGACCCTGGCCAAGGTCGACTTCCACGACCACCGCAACGTGGTCATCGTGGCCACCAGCGTCGGCCTGGCCATGTACGTCACCGCGCAGCCACAGGTCGCCCAGGCGGTCCCGGGCTGGGCCGAGATCATCTTCGGCAGCGGTATCACGCTGGGCAGCCTGACCGCGATCCTGCTGAACATCGTCTTCCACCACGTGGGCAAGGACTTCGGCCCGGCGGTGGCCGGCCAGCCCGGCGACTCGATCCGGCTGGACCAGGTGAACACGATGAGCCGCGACGAGTTCGTCGAGACCTTCGCCGGACTGTTCCAGGGTCCGCGCTGGATGGTCGAGCGGGCCTGGGAGATGCGGCCGTTCACCGACACCCATGCCCTGCGCCGCTCGTTCCAGGAGGCGCTGTTCTCCGGGTCGCGCGAGGAGCAGCGGCAGCTGATCGAGTCCTACCCGCAGCTTGGCTCGCAGTTCGTCGCGGACGGCCTCAGCGGCGAGGCGTCACTGCGTGACCAGTCCGCCCGCGGGCTGACCTTCCTGGCGGAGCCGGAGCGGGACGAGCTGACCGCGATCACCGAGGCCTACCGCGAGCGGTTCGGCTTCCCGCTGGTGATCTCGGTCCGGGACGCGGAGTCGTTCGACCGGATCCTCGAGCAGGGCCGGGACCGGCTGGGCAACTGCGAGAACCAGGAGCACGCGGCCGCCCTGCTGGAGATCGCGAAGATCGCCGGGTACCGGTTCGACGACTTCCTCTCGGACGCCAACCCGATCCATAGTGCAAGAACACGCTGGAGCAGCAGCCGATGAGTACGACGACCACGCAAGCACCCTCGATCACGGTCAATGGCGAGCAGACCGCCATCGGCGACGTGGCTGTGCACACGTCGGCGCTGGACTGGCTCCGCGACCGCGGCCTGACCGGAGCCAAGGAGGGGTGCGCCGAGGGTGAGTGCGGCGCGTGTTCCGTACTCGTCGCCCGGCCCGGGACGGACGCCCCGACCGAGTGGACCGCGGTGAACGCTTGCCTGGTGCCGATCGCAGCTCTCGACGGTCAGGAGATCATCACGTCCGAGGGCCTGGGTTCCCCGACCGACCTGCATCCGGTCCAGCGCGAGCTCGCCGTACGCGGTGGATCGCAGTGTGGCTACTGCACTCCGGGCTTCGTGTGCAGCATGGCCGCCGAGTTCTATCGCTCGACGCGTACGACGTCCAACGGGCACTGCGACCACGAGCACGGCCCGAACGGGTTCGACCTGCACGCACTGAGCGGAAACCTGTGCCGGTGCACGGGGTACCGCCCGATCAAGGACGCTGCGTACGCACTCGGCGAACCGGAGCTGGACGACGCGCTGGCCGCCCGGAGGTCAGCGCCGCCACCACCGCCCGCGGCCACGGCGATGGCGGTCGACGGAGCGGAGTTCCTGCGGCCGGCCAGTCTCGAGGAGGTCCTCGAACTGCTGGCTCAGAGCCCCGAGGCCCAGATCGTGGCCGGGTCGACCGATGTCGGCGTGGAGGTGAACCTCCGCGGTGTCCGGAAGCCGCTGATCGTTGCCATCGACCGGCTGGCCGAGCTGCGGGAGTTCGCGTTCGGCCCGGACGAGGTTCGGATCGGCGCAGCGCTGACCTTGAGTGAGATCGAGCGGCTACTCGCCGGTCGGGTGCCGCTGCTGGCGCAGATGTTCCCGCAGTTCGCCTCCCGGCTGATCCGCAACGGCGCCACGATCGGCGGGAACCTCGGTACTGCCTCGCCGATCGGTGACACCCCGCCCGCTCTGCTGGCCCTGGACGCCTCGCTCGTACTGGCTTCCCGGCGTGGCGAGCGGATCGTCCCTCTGGCGGACTACTTCACCGGCTACCGGCAGACCCTGAAGGCTCCCGACGAGCTGATCCGGACCGTGGTGATACCGCTCCCGCTCGAGCCCTTGACCGCTTTCCACAAGATCGCCAAGCGGCGGTTCGACGACATCTCGAGCGTTGCCGTCGGGTACGCCGTCCACGTCGAGGACGGCGTCGTACGCCGGGCCCGGATCGGGCTCGGCGGGGTCGCGGCCACCCCGCTGCGCGCGCTGACTACCGAGCAGGCGCTGATCGGCAAGCCGTGGACCGAGCGGACCGTCCGGGAGGCGGCTGCGGTGATGGCGGCCGAGGGTACGCCGATGGACGACCACCGGGCGAGTTCGTCGTACCGCTCGGCGATGCTCGGCCAGTCGCTGCTCCGCTTCTACGCAGAAGGGACAAGCGCATGAACGAGCGAAGCGAGTTCACCAGAAAACACAGCGCGTGTCGTGCCTCAGCCGCGCCCGGAGCGAAGCGAGGACGCGGATGAGTCTTTTGTCCGAACGTCCGCAGCAGGCCGTTGTCGGTCTGCCCTTGCCGCACGAGAGCGCCGCGCTGCACGTCACCGGGCAGGCTCTCTACACCGACGACCTCGTGCAGCGGACCCGTGACGTCCTGCACGCCTGGCCGGTCCAGTCGCCGCACGCTCACGCCCGGATCACGGACCTCCGGGTGAAGCCGGCGTACGACGTACCGGGTGTGGTCCGGGTTCTCACCGGCGATGACGTACCTGGGGTGAACGACGCCGGCGTGAAGCATGACGAGCCGCTGTTCCCGACCGAGGTGATGTTCCACGGGCACGCGATCTGCTGGGTTCTCGCGGAGACGCTGGAGGCCGCGCGCCTCGGCGCGGCCGCGGTCGAGGTCGACTACGAGCCGCTCGAATCGCTGGTGACGGTTCGGGAGGCCATCGCCGCGGGCAGCTTCCAGGGGACCGGGCGGCATCTCACACGTGGTGATGTCGAGAGCGCGCTTGCGCAGGCGGAGCACGTGTTCCACGGCGAGTTCGAGTTCGCCGGGCAGGAGCACTTCTATCTGGAGACCCATTCCGCGCTGGCCCTGGTCGACGAAGGCGAGCAGATCTTCGTCCAGAGCAGCACGCAGCACCCGTCCGAGACGCAGGAGATCGTCGCCCACGTTCTCGGCGTACCGAGCCATCGGGTGACCGTGCAGTGTCTCCGGATGGGAGGGGGTTTCGGGGGTAAGGAGATGCAGCCGCACGGGTTCGCCGCCATCGCCGCGCTCGGGGCGACGCTGACCGGCCGGCCCGTGCGGCTGCGGCTCAACCGCACGCAGGACATCACGATGTCCGGCAAACGCCACGGCTTCCACAGCGAGTGGCGGGCAGGGTTCGACGGCGACGGCCATCTGGTCGCACTCGACGCCACCCTCACCTCGGACGGCGGCTGGAGCCTCGACCTCTCCGAGCCGGTGCTCGCCCGCGCGATGTGCCACATCGACAACGCCTACTGGATCCCCAACGTCCGCGTGGACGGCCGGATCGCCAAGACGAACAAAACCTCGCAGACCGCCTTCCGCGGCTTCGGCGGTCCGCAGGGCATGCTCGTCGTCGAGGACATCCTCGGTCGCTGCGCGCCGTTGCTCGGGTACGACGGGACCGAACTGCGCCGGCGCAATCTGTACCGGCCGAACGACACCACGCCGTACGGGCAACCGGTCCGGCACGCAGACCGGCTGGAGTCGTGCTGGAGCCAGGTGTCCGCGTACGGCGACGTCGTACGCCGGCAAGCCGAGATCTCGCGGTTCAACGCCGAGCACCCGCACCGGAAGCGGGCGCTGGCGATGACGCCGGTGAAGTTCGGCATCTCGTTCAACCTCACCGCGTTCAACCAGGCCGGCGCGCTCGTCCACGTCTACAAGGACGGCTCCGTGCTGATCAACCACGGCGGCACCGAGATGGGACAGGGACTGCACACGAAGATGCTGCAGGTCGCCGCGACCACGCTCGGCGTCCCGCTGGCGCGCGTCCGGCTGGCCCCGACCCGCACCGACAAGGTGCCGAACACCTCGGCCACCGCGGCGAGCTCCGGCGCGGACCTGAACGGCGCGGCGATCAAGAACGCGTGCGAGCAGATCCGCGAGCGCCTGGCGCAGGTCGCCGGTGGCAAGCTCGGTATCAGTCCGCACGACGTACGGTTCACCGACGGCCTGGTCCGCGGGCTGTCCGGCGACAGTGTGCGGTGGGAGGAGATCGTCCAGAGCGCCTACTACCAGCGCGTCCAGCTCTGGGCGGCCGGCTTCTACCGCACCGAGGGCCTGCACTGGGACCCCAACGCGATGCACGGCGAGCCGTTCAAGTACTTCGCGTACGGCGTTGCCGCCGCCGAGGTCGAGGTGGACGGGTTCAGCGGCGCCTACACGTTGCGCCGGGTCGACATCGTCCACGACGTCGGTGACAGTCTCAGCCCGTTGATCGACATCGGCCAGATCGAGGGCGGCTTCGTCCAGGGCACCGGCTGGCTGACGCTCGAAGACCTTCGCTGGGACGAGAGCGACGGACCACACCGCGGCCGGCTCGCGACACAGGCGGCGAGCACCTACAAGCTGCCGAGCTTCTCGGAGATGCCGGTGGAGTTCAACGTTCGGCTGCTCGAGAAGGCCCATGAGGAAGGTGCCGTCTACGGCTCGAAGGCGGTCGGCGAACCGCCGCTGATGCTGGCCTTCTCGGTGCGCGAGGCATTGCGGCAGGCCGCGGCGGCGTTCGGACCGGCGGGCACCAGCGTGGAGCTGCCCTCGCCGGCTACGCCTGAGGCCGTCTACTGGGCGCTGGACCGGGCCCGGTCGTCGGTGGGCGTCGAGCGGCTCGCGGCGAGTGGGGTGTGACGACCGAGATGGAATGGCTGAAGGCGGTCGAGCGACTCCGGGAGCAGCGGCTGCCCGGCGTACTGGTGACAGTGACGGCTGTGCGCGGGCATGCGCCGCGGGAGGCCGGGGCCAAGATGGTCGTCGCGGCCTCACGAACCTGGGCGACCGTGGGCGGCGGCAATCTGGAGGCGCTTGCGATCGAGCGGTCCCGCGCGATGATCGCGGCAGGTGCGGGTGAGCCTGAGGTCGTCGAGGTCGCGTTGTCGGACAAAGCGCCGTACCAGCATGGAGTGCAGTGTTGCGGCGGTGAGGTGACGTTGCTGCTCGAACCGCTGCCGGTGGTCCCGTCCGTGGCGATCTTCGGGATCGGGCATGTCGGCCTCGAGCTCGCCCGGATCCTGGCCCGGCACGACATCGAGCTGCACCTGATCGACTCGCGGCCCGACCAGCTGGTGCCCGAGCGGCTGAGCGTGCTCGACGACGCGGTGGCCAACCTCCACGTGCACCACGTCCCCGTGCTGCCGGAGCTGGTCGTCGGCGAACTGCCGGCCGGCACCCATGCCCTGGTGATGACCCACGACCACGCGGAGGACGCCGCGCTGTGCGACGCCGCCATCCGCCGGGACGACCTGGCCACGATCGGGCTGATCGGGTCCCGGGCCAAGTGGGCGCGGTTCCGCCGCAAGCTCGCCGAGGACGGCAACTCCGCCGAGGCGATCGCGCGGATCACCACTCCCATCGGACTCCCCGGACTGACCGGCAAGGAACCGGCCACGATCGCGGTCAGCGTGGCGGCCTGGCTGCTCCCCCTGTTCGTTGCCGAGCGCAACCCTGCACATCGTGAGGCGAAAGCATGACCATCTACCGAGGCACGTTCCTCGACACCCCGGACAATCCGTTCACCGGCGGCGGCCTGCGGGTCGACGCCGACGCCGCACTGCTGGTCCGGGACGGCGTCATCGTTGCCCGCGGCACCTTCGGCGACGTACGGCGGGCACACCCGGCCGAGGACATCGTCGACCTGAGCGGCGGCCTGGTGCTGCCCGGGTTCGTCGACACGCACGTGCACTTCCCGCAGATCCGGGCGGTCGGCGGTCTCGGCCTGCCGCTGCTGGAGTGGCTCGACCGCTACGCGCTGCCCGAGGAGGCGAAGATGGCCGACGTCGGCTACGCGGCGGGGGTCGCAGCCGAGTTCGTTCGCGGTCTTGCGGCGGCAGGCACCACGAGTGCACTTGTTTTCGGGGCCCACTATGCCGACGCGGTCGACGTACTGTTCTCCGCCGCCTCACGGGTCGGTCTGCGGATCACCAGCGGCCTCGTCGTCAGCGACCGGTTGCTCCGTGAGGACCTGCTGACGACGCCGGAGCGGGCCTACACCGAGTCGCTTGCTCTGGCCGAGCGCTGGCACGGCGTCGGACGGAATCGGTACGCCGTCACACCGCGCTTCTCGCTGTCGTGCACCGACGACCTGCTCGCGGCCTGTCGCACGATGCTCGACGAAGTCCCCGGCTCGCTGTTCACCTCACACGTCAACGAGAACGAGGCTGAGATCGCTACGGTGTCCGAGCTGTTCGGCGGCTGCGACTACGTGAGCACGTACGACAAGCACGGCCTGGTCGACCGCCGCAGCGTGCTCGCCCACAACGTCCACCCCACCGACGTCGAGTTGAAGATGCTCGCCGAGGGCGGCGCAGCCGTCGCCCACTGCCCCACAAGCAACGCAGCCCTGGGCAGCGGGTTGTTCCCACTTGCACGTCATCTCCACTACGGCGTACGCGTGGCCCTCGGCTCAGACGTCGGAGCGGGCACAGGCTTCTCACTGCTGAAGGAGGGCCTACAGGCCTACTTCGCCCAACGCCTACTCGGCGACCAGGGTTGCACGCTCAGCGCCGCGCACCTGCTGTACCTGGCGACGTCGGCTGGTGCTGAGGCGCTCGGATTGGACGAGGTCGGCGACCTGAGCGTTGGTAAGCGGTTCGACGCCCAGTTGCTGCGCCCGACTGACGGTTCACCGCTGGCCGTCGGGGTCGAGCACGCCGACGACGCCGAGGAAGCCCTCGCCCGGATCTTCACCCTCGGCACCCCGGCCGACGTCCACGCAGTCTGGATCGACGGCGAACTCCTGCACCGCTGACCACACAGAGGAAGCCGGCTGACCGACCCGCGGTCAGCCGGCTTTCCGTACGCGCCCCAGCTCGGATGAGGCAGTCGGCGGCTAGGAGATCAGCCGCCGCTGCCGTACGGACGGGTGATGATCTCCAGCCAGTGCCCGTCGGGGCCCTCCCAGTACAGGCCGCGGCCACCGTCCCCGTGGTTGATCTCTTGCGGTTGGCGCTTGAAGGGATCGGCCCACCACTTGCGGCCGTCGTCCCGCAAGCGACCGAGGATGAGGTCGAACTCCTCCTCGCTCACAAGGAAGGCGTAATGCTGGCCGTGGATCTCGCCCTCGGTGTCCATGAAGTCCAGGCTGGCCGCGTTGTCCAACTTCAGCTCGGCGAACGGGCCGTACGCTCTCGCCTCCGGCAGACCGAGTACCTCGCCGACATCGCGAGCCGCAGCCCATCGGTCCTTCACGTGCACGATTGTGTGGTTCAGCTCGATACTCATCGGGCTCTCCTGACGTGTGCCGGCCCTCAGCTGGCGCGTTCTCACCACTCTGCACCCCGAAACCCGTCCCCGTGAAGACCTCCACGTCGTTCCACGCCTCAGCACGAGCGGTTCCCCTGCCGCGTCGACGGGTCAGTGTGCCGGACTCACGCTTCCCTGTTTGGTCGGGCGATCCTGGCGAGGTGAAGAGTCAGGTCGGCCACGAGCGTCACCCGCTCTGGGAGCACTGCGCGGATCCGGCCAAGCACTTCCTCGCGAGCTGAGGCGGGCAGTTCGAGATAAGCCGAGATCGTCGACAGGTGGCCGACGTAGTCGAGCGCCGACATCGTCGTCCGGCGTTCGATGGTGGACTGACGTACGTCGATGAAGAGGTCCGAGCGAAGCAGTTCGGTACCGGGCCACTGCATCGGGCTGTCCGCCGGCGTCCCGTCAGGCGATGGCACACCGTCGTCTGCCAGGAACTGCGATCTGGCGGCACGGACAGCCCCCTCGACGGCCTCGTCGGCCAGAGACATCGGTCCACCGAAGGAAGCGAAGATCCCATCGGGGTTGAGCAGCGAGGCCACCCGCGACCACCGATCGGCCGGGTCGGTCCAATGAAGGGAAGCCGCCGCGAAGACCAGGTCGTACGTCGAGGTGAGCGAGAGATCCTCGAATGCGCCCTGAACTGTGGCCACTGTTGCTGGGACGTGCTTGCGTAGTTCCGCAAGCATTGCTGCGTCCGGTTCCGTGGCGGTGACAGCGATTCCGCGCCCAGCGAACGCGCGTGTGGCTTTGCCTGTGCCCGCGCCGATCTCCAGAGCGGTGCGGACCGGCCGACCTGCATAGCTCAGTACCTCGTCAACGAGCTCGTCAGGATAACCAAGCCGGAACTGCTCGTAGGCCGATGCTGCAGACCCGAAACTCAGCGCGCGTACGACCACGCACCGATTCTGTCATCGCATCCACGCCCAGCGCATCCGAGTTCCCGGTGCTGACTAGCGGGTGAGGAAGTCTCGGACATACTGGGCCCAGAGGTCAGGCTTCTCGTAATGGCACATGTGGGCGGAGTCCGCGACCACCGCCAACGTACTTCGGGGGACGGCTCGATGGAGTCGCTGCGCGAGCTGAACAGGGAATCCCATGTCCTTCTCGCCATGGAGAATCAGGATCGGCTTGCCGCAGTCACGAAGGATCTGTTCGGCGTTGCCGACGACCCAAGGGTGCATGCGGCCATCAAGGTACCGCTCGTAACTCCAGTCGCCTTGATCCAGGCCTTCGAGCAACCTGAGATAGCCGGGGGCCAGGTCGACGTCCCATACGAAGATCGTGGAGTTCCGCAGCGCCCCGCCGGCGGCGCGCTCGATCTCTTGCCGCCGGTGGTACTCAGCCCAGTCTCTGAGGTAGGGCTCACTTTCTGCGCTGTCGTAGGCGGAGGTCGAGGCGAGCACGAGCCGACGAATATCGTCAGGGTTTTCCTGGACGTACCTGGTTGCTGCCCGACCTCCAGTGGAGAACCCGAGCAGATCCACCGGTCCGAGGTCCAGCCTGCGGATCAGCCGGCGTGTGTCTTCGACGACGTACTCGGGCTGGAGTGCCTCCGGCGACAGGTCACGGCTGCTCCGGCCGCATCCTCTGTAGTCGAACATCACCACGTGATGGTCGACAGCGAGCGGTCGCACGCCGGGAAGCAGGTAACTATGACCCACATCAGGCCCGCCGTGAAGGACGACGAGGGACGGCCGTTCCGGGTCCCGCCGGCCAAGTTGCCGCACAAACAAAGTCACGTCGCCGACGTCAACCAGAGACGTCTCTTCCACGCGATCATCCCTCCGGCGCGGTGCGCGTCTGTGCTGCGACCAGGCGCTCTACAACCAACGCGGCAGAAGGCCGGCGCAGAGATGATCCTCGCATAGCCAGAGACTACGGAACCAAAGCTCCCCTCTCACTGTCTCCAGTCGCCACTCACGCTCTCGGGTTCCCACTTGCTGGCGCGCGTAGCCGGCTGCGAGGGCTCTCAGCCGGCTTTGGTTAGTAGGTGGTTCTGGACTTGTGCAACCTGCGCTGCCAGGGCGGACTCGTCGATGGTGACGACTCTGTCGTGCTCGACTACTGGTTGGCCGTTGACCAGGAGGAGTTCGAGTGGGGGTGGGGTGCTGAGGACCAGGGCGGCTACGGGGTCGGGGATGCCGGCGTGGGCTAGGGTGTCGAGGCGCCAGAGCGCCAGGTCGGCCAGCTTGCCGACCTCCAGGGAGCCGATGTCGGATTCGCGGCCGAGGATGCGGGCGCCGTCCAGGGTGGCCATCTCCAGAGCGGTGCGTACACCGAGCGCGTCCGGGCCGCCGCGGGCGCGGGCGAAGAGCAGGGCGTGACGTACTTCTTCGATCAGGCTGCCGGCTTCGTTGCTTGCGGCACCGTCCACGCCGAGCCCGACCGGGCTGCCGGCCGCTCGCAGGTCCGCGACGCGGGCGATGCCGGCGCCGAGGCGAGCGTTCGAGCTCGGGCAGTGGGCGACACCGGTGCCTGATGCGCCCAGCCGCGCGATCTCCGCGTCGTTGAAATGGATGCCGTGGGCGAACCACACGTCGGATCCGGTCCAGCCGAGTTGGGCGGCGTACTCCAACGGAGTGCAGCCGAAGTGATCGCGGCAATAGTCGGTCTCGTCGGTGGTCTCGGCCAGGTGGGTGTGCATCCGGACGCCCGTGCGGCGGGCGAGTTCCGCGGCGTCGCGCATGAGCTCGCCGGTGACGCTGAAGGGCGAGCAGGGTGCGACCACGAGCTGCAGCATCGAGTCGGGGCTCGGATCGTGCCAGCGGTTGATCGCGGCCTCGGTCGCGGCCAGGATCTCGTCGCGGTCCTCGACCACCGAGTCCGGCGGCAGCCCACCGTCCTTCTGGCCGAGGTCCATCGATCCCCGCGCCGGGTGGAACCGCAGCCCGACCTGCGAGGCGGCGCGGATCTCCGCCTCCAGCAGGTCCTTGCCGCCCCGGGGGAAGACGTAGTGGTGATCGGCCACGGTGGTGCAGCCGGTTCGCGCGAGCCGGGCCAACGCGGCCTGGGCCGCCACGTGGACCGATTCGCCGTCGATGCCGGCCCACACCGGGTAGAGCGTGGTCAGCCACTCGAACAGAGCCGCGTCGGCGGCCAGGCCGCGGGTCACCCATTGGTAGAGATGCTCATGGGTGTTGACGAACCCGGGCGTCAGCAGGCACCCGCGTCCGTCGATCACCCGCGCACCGTCGTACGCCGGTGCCGGCCCGGCATCGACGGCGACAATACGGTTGCCCTCAGCAACGACATGACCGGTGAACTCACGACGGGTACGGTCGAGGGTGACCACGGTCGCTCCGTCGATGACGATCGGCATTGGGTTCATGGGCACAGTCAACTCACCCGGCTGCTGAGCCGTCACCGGCAGGAAGTACGAACTCCACCCCTGGCGGCAACGCGCGGTTGGAGGTTCCTACACGAAGCCTGGTACGGCGTGCCACGCGCTGCCGGCGTCGGAGGCGTCGTCGCGGACGACGGTCGCCTCGATCAGGCCGTACGGACGGTCCGCGGCGACGAACACCTCGTTCGGGTTCTCCAGGCCGAACGGGCTCAGGTCGACCACGAAGTGGTGCTTGTTCGGCGCCGAGAACTTGATCTCCGCAACCTCGGGGTGCCGCTCGAGCACCGCCTCACCCATCCCGTACAGCGTCTGCTGCAGGGCCAGGCTGTGGATCCTGGCGAACTGCTCCAGCAGCAGCGCCTTGATCTCCTCGTACGACTTGTCCCAGTCGACGTCGGTGTGGTCGTAGCGCCACCGGGCGACCAGTGACGTCGCGAGGATGCGGTCGTTCGTCTCCTGCAGCGTCGTGTACTTGTCCTTCAGGAACCCGTGGAACTCCGACCCGGTGGACTTGAGCACGACCAGGTCCTTGATCCCGGAGACGACGTACGCCTTCCGCTCGTCACCCCGGCCCTCGACGTTGACGACCGTCGTCCGTACGCCGCTGCCGCCCCGGACGAACGAGTGGGCGTGCCCCTCGCCGTCGACCGGGATCCGCTCCCAGGCGTACTCCTCGACCTCGATCCGGGCGCCCTCGGCGGCCGGGGCGGAGTCGATGAAGTGGCTGCCGAGCGTCAGCGCGTACTCCTCGATCGCGCCGACACCCTTCTCCTTGGCGAAGGCGAAGGCGGTGTTCTTCTGGGTGTCGGTGGGCAGTACGTCGCCCTGGTCGCCGGTGGTGTGCGCGTCCTCGAAGTTGCCGCGCAGGGCGGACGAGACGTTCAGGTCGCGGATCTGGTGGCGCGGCGAGTCACGGTAGATGCGGACGACCCGGCTCTCGGCCTTGCCGTACTGGTTGGCGCCCAGGTGGATGGCCATGGGTCAGCTCCCTCGATAGGTGGAATAGGCGAACGGGCTGAGCAGCAGCGGGACGTGGTGGTGCCGCTCGTCGGTGATCGTGAAGGTCACGCTGACCTCGGGAAAGAACATGCTCTGGCCGGACGCCTCCGCGTAGGCGGCGACGTCGAACCACAGCTGGTACGTACCGGGCTCGAGTCCCGGCTGGAAGTCGGTGATCCGGCCGTCGGCGTCCGTCGTACCTTCTCCGAGTACGGCGATCTCGCCGGCAGCGATCCGGGACAGCCGGACCGGCACACCCTCCGCGGGCCGTCCGAGTCCCGTGTCCAGAACGTGCGTACTCACAGAGCTCATGCCACGACCTTTGCCAGTCGGAGGAGTGCGATCTTCCGGAGTTCTTCCTGTACGACGGCCGCTTCGGTGGTCTCGTCGTTCGTCAGCCGGTGCTGGAGGCTGGCCAGCATCTCCTGGGCCGACAGGCCGGTCGCGCAGATCAGGAAGACGCGGCCGAACCGGTCCTCGTACTCCCGATTGCCCGCCGCGAGCGCCGCGCGGACCTCAGGGTCGTCACCGACGCCGGACTGCTCGTTGCGCGACCAGGAAGCCTCAGTGCCGGCGCCCTCCGCCCGGGCCCCGATGCGCGGGTGAGCAGCCAGCGCCCGGTCGACCTCAGTGGCCTCCAGGTCCCGCAGCGCCTTGTCCGCCGTCTGCGTCAGCTCGGCGGCGTCGCCGTACGGGCGGCCGGCGAGCACCGCGTCGACCCAGCGGCGTACGTCGCAGCAGGCCGCCAGAAGTGGTCGCAGCCGGTCGCCCGGAGCGGCGTTGAACTCCTGCAGATCCACGGATCACACCTTCTCGAATCACGAAATCGAATTTCCGTATGACGAGAGTGGCACGCACCCAACCGCTACGTCAACAGTTTGTTGAATTTCTCAGTCGCGGGCCCTGTTCAGGTAGTTGTAGACGGTGAAGCGAGTGACGCCGAGGGCCTCGGCGACGATCTCCGCCGACTTGCGGTACTCGAACGCTCCCTTGGCTTCGAGCAGCAGTACCGCCCGCTGCTTGTCACCCCGGGACAACCCACTCAACGGCCCACCGAGCTCCGCGGCAACCTCGGCCAGCAACCCGTTCAGCCCACTGCCTTCGCGCGGCGTCCTGACGACACCATCGCGCCGTACCTGCAGCGTGACCTGACTGGCCCCGTTCGCGAAGGCAGCCTCGAGTACGCCGGTCAGCGCCGGCAGCAACACCTCTTGCTCACCGCGGACCGACGTACCCAGAGGCCCGAAGTCGGACTCCAGACCGGCCTGCTGAGCGGCCTCGAACGCCTCGGTGGCGTGGGCGGGCGGTTGCCCCTCGACATCGAAGGGCTCGGTGGTGAACTCCGCTACCAGTCGCATGTCGCGAGGCTAGCCCGGTGTGGTCACGACCGCACTGGTCTCCGGGCCAACTTCGCCAGTCCCGCGGTGTCCACACCAATCAACTGGTCGACCTCCGCCGGATCCACGGCACCGCACTCCAGGCCGCGCAGCACGTACCCGGCCAGGGCGGCGGCGGTCGCGGGCTCGTCGAGATAGCCCGAGTTCCCGCCACTGACGTACGCGCGCAGCCGAGCACCGGCCGTGTCGAGACCCTCGCGGTAGAAGAGGTACGTCGCGGCGTACCGGGTCGGCAGCTGAGCGGGATGCATGTCCCAGCCCTGATAGATGCCGCGGGCAAGCGATCGCCGCACCAGGCTGAAGTGCAGTCGCCAGGCGGCATGCACGGCCTCGCGCTCGCCAATCGGAAGAACGTTGGTGGATCCGTCGGAGACGAACACGCCGGTGCCCGCCGCGGCCAACTGCATCACGTCCTTGGCGTGATCGGCGACCGGGTGATCCATGCTCTGGTACGCCGCTGCCACGCCGAGCGACGCCGAGTAGTCGTAGGTGCCGTAGTGCAGACCGGTGACCCGGTCGCCACCGGCACGGATCATCCGCGCGATCAGCGCACTGCCGTCGGGGCCGAGGATCGCCTGCGGAGTTTCGACCTGGATCTCGAACCTCAGCGACCCGGCAGGCAGGTCGTGTGCCTGCTCGATCGTCGTCAGCACGAGCAGCATCGCCTCGACCTGCTCGACCGAGGTGACCTTGGGGAGCGTGATCACGAAGCTGTCGGTCAACGCGCCGGCAGGGGTCAGCTCGCGGACGAAGAGGTCGAGGGTGCGCAGGCCGCGCCGGCGACTCGGCGCCTCGAGCGACTTGATCCGCAGGCCGTGGTACGGCGTCGCCGTGCCATCGCTGACGGTTTTCGCCAGAGCGCGGGCCGCGTCGATCGCGGCGGCATCCTCGTGCTCGTCCGGCCGGATGCCATAGCCGTCCTCGAAGTCGATGCGCAGATCCTCGATCGGCTCCCGGTCGAGCTTGGCGCGGACTCGTCGGTGCAGCTCGGCACCCAGGTCTGTCGGCAGATCGAGCGCTTCGCTCAAATCCTTCGGCGTCTCGCCGAGTGCGGTCTTCGCCTGCTCGGCCCACTCGCGCACGGTGCCGGCATCGAACCGGTCCGCCGGGACGTAGACGGTGTGAACGGGTTGCCGGACGCCACGATCACCCGGGTACAGCGCGGCCAGCTCCGCGTCGGCCGCGGCAAGCAGCCGATCCAGCTCGCCGGCGAGATCGTCCACGTGAGTCATGACAGCACACCTCGTTCACCTTGACGGCCGTTTCCGTATCGCGGATACTAATATCTACTTTGCGGAAGCCGCAATGTCCGGTATCTGTCGCTAGAATTCCGGGATTCGGAAAGGCGGGTACTCAGGTGGCGGAGACCAGTGCGGGCAAGGGCCGCTCCGGCAGTGTTCAGTCGATCGAGCGCGCGTTCGGGCTGCTCGAGACGATGGCCGACGCGGGCGGGATGATGGGCCTGTCCCAGCTGGCCACCGCATCCGGCCTGCCGCTGCCCACGATCCATCGGCTGGTCCGCACGCTGGTCGACCTGGGCTACCTGCGCCAGGAGCCGTCCCGGCAGTACGTTCTCGGCCCCCGGCTGATCCGGCTCGGCGAGAGCTCCTCGCACATGCTCAGCGTCTGGGCCCGTCCGCACCTGACCAGGCTGGTCGACGAGCTCGGCGAGTCGGCCAACATGGCGATGCTCGACGGCGACCAGATCGTCTACCTCGCGCAGGTCCCGTCCCGGCACTCGATGCGGATGTTCACCGAGGTCGGCCGCCGGGTGCTGCCGCACTGCACCGCCGTCGGCAAGGCGATTCTCGCCCAACTTCCGGAGGTCGAGGTGCGGGAGCTACTGCAGCGCACCGGTATGCCGAAGCACACCGAGAACACCATCACCGATCCGGATGCGTTCACGGCTCAGCTGCGCAACGCCGAGGAGCACGGCTACGCCACCGACGAAGGCGAGCAGGAGCTCGGCGTGCGCTGTGTCGCGGTCGCCGTACCCGATGCGCCGTCGCGGCTGGCGATCTCGATCTCCGGGCCCGCCGGCCGGATGTCAGAGGAGCTCGTCGAGCGTGCCGTCCCTCTGCTCACCCAGGCCGGCAAGGCCTTCTCGGAAGATCTGCGTTAGGCCTCGAGCTTCCGCAGCAGCGGGAGGACATCCTCGGTGAACTGAGTCAGGAAGCGCTCCTGGTCATTGCCGGGGCCGTGCACGACGAAGTGGTTGAAGCCGGCGTCCAGGTACGGCTGGAACTGCTTGACGACCTCTTCGGGGTCGGACGCGACGATCCAGCGCTGCGCGACCTGCTCGATCGGCAGCTCGTCGGCCAGTCGTTCCATCTCGGTCGCACTCGTCACGCTGTGCTTCTGCTCCGGGGTCAGCGACAGCGGCGCCCAGAACCGGGTGTTCTCCAGCGCTTGCTCGTGGTCCCGGTCGTAGGAGACCTTGACCTCGAGCATCCGGTCCAGGTCCTCGAACTTCTTGCCGGCCTTCTCCGCGCCCTCCTTCACGGCGGGGATCAGCTTCTCGGTGTAGAGATCCATCCCCTTGCCGGACGTCGCGATGAACCCGTCGCCCGCGCGACCGGCGTACTTCGCGACCAGCGGTCCGCCGGCGGCGACGTACACCTTGAGCGGGGTCTCCGGGCGGTCGTAGATGAACGCGTCGACGGTCGGGTAGTACGGGCCCTCGGAGCTCACGCCCTCCTTTGTCCACAGGTCGCGGATCAGCTGCACGGACTCGCGCAGCCGGGCGAATCGCTCCTTGAACTCGGGCCACTCGCGCCCGGACACGGCGATCTCGTTCAGCGCCTCACCGGTGCCGACACCGAGCATCACCCGGTCCGGGTACAGCACGCCCAGGGTGGCGAACGCCTGGGCGATCACCGCCGGGTTGTACCGGAAGGTCGGCGTGAGCACCGACGTCCCCAGCAGCACCCGGTTGGTCCGCTCACCGACCGCCGCCAGCCAGGCGAGCGCGAACGGCGCGTGGCCGCCCTCGTGCCGCCACGGCAGGAAGTGGTCCGACACGGTCACACTGTCGAGCCCGAGCTCCTCGGCCCGGACGGAGTACTCCACCAGCTCCCGCGGCCCGAACTGCTCCGCGGAGGCCTTGTACCCAACTCGAATGCTCACCCTCAACTCCCAACGTCGTCTACGCCTGCCTTGAAGACAACCGCACTGATGCCGACTCTATGCCGCCCGCGGTGAGTACCATCCAGGACTGTGTATGCCGACGAAGCACAAGTCCTGGGTGAGATCGGTACAGCGTTCCGGGCAGCCGAGCTCCCGGCGATCCGGGTCGTGGTTCCACGCCCGCTGGCCGAGCGGGCCGTCGCCGCCTGGCGCCGCGACGACGAGGGCGCCGTACCGCAGCCCGAAGATCCCACCGACCGGCGGCTCCGGAACCGGGCCGGAACGCTCGCGCTGATCGGGCTCGCCATCACCGAGCGCGGGCAGGTGGACGCCGACGGGAACATGGTCGTGGACCTGAGTCCGGAGCTGGTCGGGGTCGCGATGGACGCCGCCGACGACATCGCCTGAGGTCGATCGTCTGCGCCCGGAGGCCGGGCGGCGACTCGTCCGGAGGTCAGGCGGCGACTCGCCCGGAGGCCAGGCGGCGACTCGCCCGGAGGCCGGGCGGCGACTCGTCCGGAGGTGTTTGACGACCGGCGCCGGGGTCGGGAAAGATGTGGTCCGGCGCGGCCCGCGCCTCACCTTCGTTGATCGGCCCCAGCCCGGTCTCACCGAGAAGGCAAAGGGACTTCCTGTCTCGGGCCGCTCGTCCTGGTCAGCCGCCTCGGACGGGATCGCTGGGGGATCGCGTGCGAGTGCGTGGAAGGCCAGATGACAGCGCACAGGAACTTCAAGCGCCGGGTTCGAGCCCGCGCCGCCAAGACGGGCGAGTCCTACACGGCTGCCCTCCGGCACTTCCGTCCGACTCCACCAGGAGAAGAAGACATGCCGGAGAACACCCTGCGACTCGCCGTCGCCCAGTCGACGGTCCACGAGGACCCGACGAACGCCGTCCTGCTCCGCGAGAGTGGCGCGGAGGTCCGCGGACTGATGAAGCAGGCCGCCGAGGCGGGTGCCCGCCTGGTGCACTTCACCGAGGGCGCGCTCTGCTTCCCCAGCAAGCAGGTGATGTCCGAGCTCGGTCCGGACGAGGTCGGCCCGTCCGACTGGAGCAAGGCCGAGTGGGCCGTGCTGCAGGACGAGCTGGACCGGATCGCCGCACTGTCGGGCGAGCTCGGGATCTGGACGGTGATCCCGTCGGTGCACCAACTGCCTGCTCCCACCCGTCCGTACAACAGCATGTACGTCGTGTCCGACCAGGGAAAGGTGGTCGGGCGGTACGACGAGCGCATGCTGTCGACCACGAAGATCACCTGGATGTACTCCCCCGGCACGAAGCCGCTGACCTTCGAGGTCGACGGGTACCGGTTCGGGCTCGCGCTCGGGCTGGACGTGCTGTTCCCGGAGCTGTTCACGGAGTACGACGCGCTCGACGTCGACGGCGTACTGACGTCGTACTCGACCAGTGGCTCGGCGGGGAACGAGGTGGTGCCGACCCACGCCCGCGGGTACGCGGCGATGAACACCTACTGGATCAGCCTGGCGGTGCCGGCCAACCCGGCCGCCGGGGTGGTCTCACACGTGATCGACCCTCGCGGCGAGTTGGTGGCCGAGGGCCCGGCGGACAGTACGCCGGGCATCGCGGTGACTGACCTGACCCGCGTGGACGTGACCACGATCGGCCGGTCGTTCCGGCGCCGTACCCGGGAGCGCGTCGGCTCCTGACGCCTCACCGGTCCGGGTGCTGACGCGTTCGATCAGTATGAACAGGCACGCGATCGTCAGCACCCGGATCGGGAACCTCACCCTGGTCGCCTCCGACGACGCCCTGGAGCAGCCGGCTGGTGCCCGGCCGTTCCAAGGGCTAGGCCGAAGTGATTTTCAGGCGGCGGGCGAGGGCTTCGGCGTCGAAGGGGGCGCGGACTTTCACATCGTTGTCGAAGTAGATGTAGACCGGCTTGCCGCCTCGGTGCCAGGCTCGGATCTTCCGGGCCCAGTGGTCGAGCGCGTCGTCGTCGTACCCGCTGACGTAGAGCTCCTCGGCGCCGTGCAGCCGGACGTAGGCGAAGTCGGAGGTGACGTCACCGAACATCGGCCACTTGCCCGCGGTGTCCGCGCAGACCAGCGCGATGTCGTACTCACGGCACAGCGCGATGAACTCCTTGCTCTCGTAGCTGGAGTGGCGTACTTCGATCGCGTGCCGAAGCGGGATGTCGACCAGGCACTCCAGCAATGCCCGGCCCTCCATCCGCTCGTCGTGGCCTTTGGCAACCTCCGCGGCCTCGGCGGTGGTTCGCGGCAACGACGCGAAGAAGGCCGCGCACCGGTCGGCGTTGTACCCGAGATTCGGTGGTAGTTGCCACAGCACCGGACCGAATTTGTTGCCGAGCGCAAGCACTCCGGAGGCGAAGAAGTTCGCCATCGGCGCGGCCACGTCGACCAGCTTCTTCATGTGCGTGACGAACCGCGGACCCTTGACCGAGAACACGAAGCCGTCCGGCGTCTGGTCGTACCAGCGCTGGTACGACGACGGGCGCTGCAGCGAGTAGAACGAGCCGTTCAGCTCGATCGAGTTCAGCCGACGGGAGGCATACTCCAACTCGGCCCGCTGCGGCAGGCCCTCGGGGTAGTACACCTTCCGCCAGGGCGCATACCGCCACCCCGAGATCCCCACCCGGTACGAACTCTCCGGCCAACGCTCCACGGTCTACCCGGTGCCCCACGTCATGCTTGCCGTGCCACCCGCCTGCTGAGGCCGGCGTACACCACCATCGCGGCCAGGCCGCCACTCACGCGATTATCTAGGGTTGAGCTGTGACCGAAGCGTTGGTGGTGGCGGGCATCCTGCTGGCGTTGTGGGCGATCAGCTGCTTGCTGATGATGCTGTTCGCGCATCGGCTCCCGGACGGGTTGCTGAAGCAGGTGGCCGAGTTCCTGCCGTCGTGTGTGACCGCGGCGCGGGCGTTGCGGAAGCATCCCGACGTACCTCGGCGGGCCAAGGTCGCGCTGCTGATCGCCGTGCTGTGGGTGCTGTCACCGATCGACTTGCTGCCCGAGTTCCTCCCGGTGATCGGGCCGCTCGACGACGTGGTGGCCGTCGTACTGCTGCTGCGGTACGCCGCTCGGTCGGTTCCTCGTGACACTCTGCTGGGCGCTTGGCCGACGGACCCGCGGTTGCTGGAACGCCTGCTGGGGCGACCGCCTGGCTGACCAGGAGCTTGGCGGTTTGCTCCGGTTGATCTTCGGTGACAGGAGTTCTTGTAATGACTGCAAGACCGTAGCATGGGCCTGTGGATCCCCGGAAGCGACGCACGATGGACGCGCTGGTCCGGGCCGGCCAGGAGATCTTCAGCGAGCGATCCGTCGAGGACGTGACGGTCGAGGAGATCGCCGAGCGGGCCGGTGTGGCGGTGGGGTCGATCTACAACCACTTCGGCTCGAAGGCGGGACTGCAGGCGGCTGTGGTCGAGCATGCTCTCGAGGCCGACCGGCACTACATGGACCGGGCATACACCGCGGACCGGTCCCCAGTGGAGCAGCTCTACGCGGCGGCGGAGCAGTACCTCGACTTCTACCTCGACCACCCGGACTACTTCCGGATGCTCGCCTTCCCCGGCCAGCCCGGCCAGTACCAGGCGGGTCAGGAGCTCTCCGAACGACTGGTCCGCGCGGTCGACGACCAGAACCGCCGCCTGGTCGAGGCCTTGCGGCAGGGCATCGCGTCCGGCGACCTCCGCGCGGTCGATCCCGAGGAGGTCGCGACGATCCTGTGGGCCGCGTGGAACGGCGTGATCAGCCTCGGCTGGCGACCGGACAGCCTCCGCCGCGACGCGTCCGAGCTCCGCGCCCTGCTCGCGACCGCCACCGAAATCGTCGCCAACGGTCTGCTGGTCCGCTAGCGCGCCTGTGGTACGAAGGTCAGCGTGGCCATCACCGACAGTTTGCCGCCGGCGGACCGCGTCAACGCGTTGCTCGATGACGGCCTGCGGATGCTCATCACCTCCATCGTCGACAACGCAGGCATCACCCGGGCCAAGTCGGTCCCGGCCCATCGGTTGCGTACGGCGGTGCGTGACGGCATCGGCCTGTCGCCGGTGTTCGCGGTGATGTGCACCGACGACGGGATCACCTCGTCGCCGATGGTGAACGGGCCGGTCGGCGACAACCGGCTGATGCCCGACCTGACCGCGGCCGCGCCGCTCGGGCCGGACCACACGGTGTACTGGGCGCCGGCCGATCAGCTGTCGCAGGATCACCAGCCGGTGGACATCTGCCAGCGAGCCGCCTTGCGGCGACAGGAGGAACGGGCGATCGCGGCCGGGCTCGACGTTAAGCTCGGGTTCGAGCTCGAATTCACCGTGTTCACCGGCGATCCCGGCGATCCCAAGGTAGCCACGCTCGGTCCGGCGTACGGCGTACTTCCGACGCTGAAGCTGGAGGATTTCGCGGTCGACCTGCTGGAGGCACTCGAAGCGGCCGGGGTGCCGGCGGAGCAGTTGCATCCTGAATACGCCCAGGGTCAGGTCGAGGTGTCTCTGCCACCGGCGTCACCGGTGACCGCCGCCGACCAGTCGCAGCTCGCGCGTCTCGTCGTACACCGGGTCGCGCGCCAGCATGACCTGCTCGCGTCGTTCGCGCCGATCACGGTGGCCGGGTTCGTCGGCAACGGGGCGCACATCCACTTCTCCGCGACGTTGAACGGCGTACCGTTCGGAGACGACGGCGGTCCGTCGGAGCATGCGCGCCACCTGATCGCCGGTGTGCTGGAGGAGTTGGACGGTCTGACCGGCGTACTCGCGCCGAGTGTGGTCAGCGCCGATCGACGGGTGCCGGGCAACTGGGCGGGTGCGTTCGCGTGCTGGGGTCCGGAGAACCGCGAGGCCGCGCTGCGCTATGTGCCGGGCAGCATCACCAGCCGGCCCGACTCGGCCAACTGCGAGATCAAGATCGGCGACCCGTCCGGGAACGCGTATGTGTCGGCCGCGGCCGTGCTCGCGAGCGCGTTGACCGGGCTCGAGCGGAAGGCTGTTCTGCCGGCCGGACTGAATCACGACCCGGCGTCGTACGCGCCGGCTGAGCTGGAGCGGATGGGTGTTCGCCGGCTGCCACTCACGCTGGACGACGCGCTCGCCGCGCTCGAGCGGTCCACGGTGATCCGGAGTGCTCTTGGTGAGGCGATCGTCGATCCGTTCCTCGCCGTACGACGGCATGACGCCGAGTCGATCGGGTCGCTGCCGCTCGAGGACCGGGTCCGCGCTTTGCGGTGGCGCTACTGAGCGCCGTTCGAGCTGAACTGGACACCCGCATCACTTACGGTGATCCTCATGGCGTTTGCTGCGAAGGGGAGCCGGGGCGAGTCGTTCCTCACCATCGTCGTCGGGGGTGGGGCGGCCTTCGGGTTGATCGTGATCACGTCGCGGTCGTGGAAGGCGTGTCAGGTCGACGTCGCCGGCAGCGTACCCAACGGCCTCACCCTGCTCTTTCTCGGCCTGCCTCTCGCGCTGATCGTCAACCTCGTCCTGTTCAACCTGGTCTTCCGCTACGCCGGCAAGACCTTCCTCTTCTCCCTGATCGCCGCCGCCATCGCGATCACCATCGCCGACCTGGCCCTCTACTCCTGGCAAGGCACTCCCGCCGCCTCCCCCGGCATCTGCCCCGGCAACGTCCCCTCGTGGTGGCCCACCTGGATCCCGACGTGACAGCGCTCTGGAAAGCCGATTGCGATTGGATGGAGACCATGAGCGGACCCACCCGGCTGTACATGTCGATGTCCCTGGACGGCTTCATCGCCGGCCCTGACGACGAGCCCGGGCAGGAGCTCGGCCGCAACGGCGGCCGCCTGTTCAACTGGCTCGACGACCGGATGAAACCGGGCGTGAACGGGCAGATCTACGGTGAGGCGATGGAGACCGGCGCCGTCATCGCGGGCCGCCGTACGTTCGAGCTCGCCGGCCGCTGGAACGGCGACCACCACGACGGCGTACCGATCCACATCCTCACCCACCACGTCGACGAGAACGACGTCCCGCCCGGCACCGCGAGGTTCTACACCGACGTCGACACCTGCGTCGCCGACGCCCGGGCAGCCGCGGGTGAGCGCGCGATCCTCGTCCACGGCGCCGGCGCTGCCCAAGCACTACTTGCCGCGGGGCACCTCGACGAACTGGAGATCCACCTCGTCCCAGTCCTCCTCGGCGCCGGCCGCCGCCTCTTCGGCGACAACCACGACGAGTTGCAACTCATCCGCTGCTTGGAAGGCCGCGACGCCACCCACCTCCGCTACCGCGTCGTAAGCCCCTGACTCGGCCCTGTCTGACTGATCGGCTTTTACCTGAACCGGGGAGGGTTTCTGGCCGATTCGGGCTAGAAACACTCCCCGGTCCCCGATGAGGGACAGCACGCGGTCAGCGGCGGCCGCCGAAGGTCCAGGGGTGGGCCTGTGGAGTGCCCGGGAGGAGGGTTGTGGCGGCTTGTTGGGTTGGGGCTTCCAGGAGGGCTGCCTGGCCGACGGGTGTCCGGCCGTCGAGGGTGAGGAGGTCGCCGTACACGATGAAGTGCGCTGACGGTGTGGTGGCGGAGGTGTCGGTGGTGATCACCAGGTAGCGGTGGTAGTCGGGGACCGCGTTGGTGAAGTCCCACATGGTGCGGGCTGAGTGGTTGTGGAAGCGGTACAGGTCGACGGCTTCGAAGGCTCCGGCCCGGTAGTACGGCTCGTCGAAGGCGAACGCGCGTACGGCGTCCTCGTCGGGAAGATCCACGATGTGCAGGCTGCCGGTGGTCTCGGCATCGTCGTCGTGGCCGGTCAGCGTCGGCCCGCGAGCGATCAACTGCTCGCCGTACCCATCCATGAACGACCAGTGCTCTTCGGTCAGGCCCAGCTTGATCTCGTACCCGCCAGGCCGATCGTGCCCCCAGACAAAAAACTCCATGACCGCACCCTAGAAGGTGAAGGGGGCGGTCAGAGATTCGCGCCGATCAGTTGGTAGATGTCGTCGTGCGCACCCGGCAGGTCGTCGTGGCCGAAGTCGGGGTACAACCGCAAGGACTTCGCAGACGTGAGCTTGTTGTAGGCGGCGTACTGCGTCGACGGCGGGCAGATCTGGTCCTCGAGGCCGACGAACAGCGTCACCTCGGCCCGGATCCGCGCTGCCAGGTGCTGCACGTCGATGTAGCCGAGGGTGGTGAAGACCTCGTCCTGCCGCAGGTGCCGCGGGTCCCGCTTCTTGAACCAGGTCACGATCTCGTCGTACGGCGCCTTCTCCAGGTTGAGCTCCCACGCGCGCTGATAGTCGGTCAGGAACGGGTACACACTCGCCGTGTACTTGATCGACGGCGTCAGGGCCGCGGCCACCAGCGAGAGCCCGCCGCCCTGACTCCAGCCGGTCGTCGCGATCCGCGTCTCGTCCACCTCGGGCAACCCACCGATGATCAGAGCAAGCCGCCGGGTGTCCAGGAACACGTGCCGGTACAGCAGCCCGTCCGGCCCGTCGTCCAGACCGTGCACGAGGTGGTTGTGCAGGGAGAAGCTGTTCGGCGCCTGTGACTCGGTCCGGAAGCCGACCTGCTCACGCACGTCCAGCGCGGCCACGGTGAATCCGCGGGCGGCGTACGGCAGCAACTCGACCCACTTCGGTTGCTCACCGCCGTACCCGTGGAAGAGCAGCACGGCCGGACCGGTCGGCTCGGCCGGACGGACCACCTTCGCATGGACGCGGTAGCCGCCGGTGCCGTTGAAGTACAGGTGTTGCGCGGTCGCCGTGGTCAGCGGGAAGTCCGTCGCGTCGGCGAACTCGGTCTCGGGATCGACCGCGTCCAGCTCGAGCAGCGCCTTGTCCCAGTACTGGTCGAAGTCGTCCGGACGGGGGTTGGTGCCCTGGTAGACGGCCAGTTCCTCGGGCGACAGCTCGAATGAAAGCACAGGGACTCCAAAGACTCGGGTGACTTATTCTGCGCGATCCTCATCCTCTGGGGCGGTGCCGTCCCAGATCGTGTAACCGTGGGCCGCGTTCAGCCGGTCCCGCAGCGCGGTCTCCAGCGACTCGACCTGTCCCGGCACCAGCCAGGCGATCGGCACCAGGACGGAGTGCTCCTTCTGCTTGGTCCGCAGCACGATCGCCTCCCCGTGCGTCGACTCCGCGCGTCCGACCGCGGTGACGTCGGTCCATGGCGTCCGTACGCCGCGCACGTCGAGCTCGCTGTCGCGCAGCTTCAGTACGACGGGAGGCCGGGCGAGGATGTAGACCCCGCCGAGCACCACCAGCCCGCCCAGCACCACGAACACGGCGATCACCGTCGTCGGCAGCCCGAACG
The DNA here is from genome assembly GCF_040639075.1 of Kribbella sp. NPDC023972. Taxonomy (NCBI): domain Bacteria; kingdom Bacillati; phylum Actinomycetota; class Actinomycetes; order Propionibacteriales; family Kribbellaceae; genus Kribbella; species Kribbella sp. NPDC023972. The sequence continues at coordinate 186,305 of NZ_JBEZZH010000004.1, forward strand.
CCCACAGGATCGCGGCCACGCCGAGGAGGATCAGCCCGGCGGCCGGGATCCCGAGAAATCGGCCCGCCCGCATCCGGTACGTCGTACGCATCGGGCAAGTTTCTCATCACCTCAGAAGGCGTCGGTCTCCGAGGTGGAGGCGTTGCCGAGTGGGGTCCGGGCCAGGCTGATGGTCCAGTCGAACGATCCGTCGAAGCGGTCGTCGTACCGCTCGTAGGAACAGTTCTCGGTGAACCGCCGGTTCGCCGCGTCCCAGCTCGTGCCCGACTTGAAGTAGACGTAATAGCTGCCGCGGATCCCGTTCAGCGTCGTCTTGCCGCTGGCTCGCACGTAGATCGACGCCTGCGGCTTGCGCGGGTTGCTGTTCGTCACCACGATGACGACATCAGATGCGCTGCCGTTGGTGATCTCCAACCGCCCCGGCCCACGCGCCCCGGACCGCTGGATGACCTGGCCGTTCGTACCCCGGCCGTTCACCGACGGCGGCGCCTTCGGAGCCGGCGGTACGACGAGCGCACCGAACCGGAGCCCCTTGCCGACCGACGCCGACACGGACTGGGTCAGCTCCGCGACCGTACTGCGGACCCCTTTCTTGGCCTCGTACAGCCGAACCGCCGGCGCCTTCGGCAACCCGCAACTGGTCTTGGTCGCCCCGGCATCGCTGAGGTTGTCGGCCAGGTTCTCCGGGTACTCGTCGAACGCCTCGAGCACACTGCTGTGCGCTTGGCTGAGAGCCTTCGGCGGGGTCACCCCTTCGAGCGCCTTCCGCTGGAGTACGACGGCCGCCGCGAGCTGACCCCGGGCCGCGTCGAACGACGCCACGGTCTTGGCGTTCATCACCCTGACGACGTACGTCCGGAGGACCTTCTCGACGTTGGTCAGCGCCCGTTGGTACATCGGGACGGACAACCGCACTGGAGCGGGCGGCGTCGCCGTGGGGGTCTGTGTCGGTGTCGGGGCGGGCTTGCTCACCGTGGTCGTCGTACTACCCGCCGACAGAGACCCGGCCTCCGGCTCACTGCTGCAGCCCGCCGCCAAGAGAAGCGTGGTTCCGATCGCCGCCGCCGTCCAACGCCGCACAGTCACCCCCAGTGACTCGTTTGCCAGTGCGGTCAATACTTCCTGGCCGACGGCTCAACCAGACCTGTTTGGCCGGTTGTTGTCAGTTGTCGCCGGATTCGTTCGGGTTGTAGGCGCACGCGTCGTCCAGGCTCTCGGTCGCGCCCGGGGTCACGGTCGGCTTCGGCGAGGTCGGCTTCCTGGTCGTCGTACCGCTGGACGGCTTCTTCGTCGCGGTGGTCGACGGGGTGGAGGCGACCGGCTTGCTCTTCGGGTTGATCGCCTTCTGCACGATCTGCTGCATCGCCTCGTAGTCCGGGTTCTTGCCGGTGGGGAAGTTCTTGGACTTGTCCAGGTCGACGTTGGTGACGTTCGCGTTCTTCACCTTGAGGCCGAGCTCGATGAACGCCGGCAGGATCTCCTGCGGGATGTCGGTGCGGAGCAGCTCCTTCCCGGCCGAGGCGATCTGCTGGTACTTCGTCACCAGGGTGGCCGGGTTCACCGTGTTCACCAGCGCGTGGATGGTGCAGCGCTGCCGCTCCTGCCGGGACGGGTCGCTCAGGCCGTAGCGGCCGCGGGCGAACCAGAGCGCGTGGTAGCCGTCGAGCTTCTGGTTCGGGCCCGGCTCGATGTAGCCGGACGGCTTCTTCTCGCTGTTCGAGCCCGGGCCGGCGCCGTAGTCGCCGCCGATCGGCACCCGGTAGTTGACGTTGACGGTGATCCCGCCGAGCGCGTCGATGATCTGCCGGAAGCCGGCCAGGTTGACCTGCATGTAGTAGTCGATGTCCAGCCCGAGCGCGGCACCGGCGGCCAGCTTCACCGCGTCGGCGCCCTCGTTGTCGGTCTGCCCGAGGATCCCCGGATGCGCCTTCGGGACGTTCTCGTACATCGCGTCGAGGTAGTACTCCGGCTGCTCGACGTTGCCGAGCTTCGGATCCCAGTAGCCGTCCGGGTACACCTTGTGCAGGGGCGAGTCGGCCGGGAACGGCATCCGCATCCAGTTCCGGCTGAGCGAGATCAGCGAGGTATCGCCGGTCTTGGTGTCGATACTGGCCACGATCACCGTGTCGGTCCGGGTGCCTTCCCGGCCGGCCCCGTCGTCGGCGCCGAGCAGCAGCAGGTTCAGCCGCGGGGTGTTCGCCCACGGGTCCTCCTTGTCCACCTTCGGCCGGGTCGCGCTCTTCGAGTCACCCTCGGACTGAAACACGCTGCCGACCAGGTCGCGCTGCGCCATCACCGTCTGCGCGGCCACGGTCGTCGGTACGGCGATGCCGAAGCAGAGCAACCCGACGAACAACGATCCCGCCAGCCGGCCTGTGTACGTCATGGTCACCGGACGCAGCAGCTTGTGCGAGGCCACCACGACCCAGATCCAGCAGATGCCGAGACCCACCACGGCCGCGGTCGCGATCAGCAGCTGGCGCGGCGACACCGCGAACGCGAGGATCGAGTCACGCTTGGTCAGGCCGTAGTACGCACCGATCAGGAGCAGGCCGATGCTGATGGTGAGCACAAAGGCGCCGAGCTTCTTCCGGCCGCCCATCATCAGGCCGGAGCCGGGGACCAGCGCGCTGAGGAGGGTGAGGCCGATCGCTTTCGACGCCGTGCGGGCCCGGTGTGTGCGGTGCCGGGACCGGTTGGCTCGAGGCGCGGACCTCCGTCCGGCAGCGCGAGTACTCCGCGACATGGCTCCGTTCCCTGATCGACGACGTGGCAGCCCTCCGTCGGCCGCATGCAGCGGCCCACGGTACTTCAGACGCCCACGGCACCCACTCGGTTGACGTGATGCTGGCGACCCCCGTCGATGCGAGCCAGGTTACAGGGGCACAGGGCTAGTCTCCCACCGTGCCACCTCCGCCACGCAGGGTGGTCGCGGGCCCGCTTTGCTGCGGAGCGGGTCCAGCGGATAGTCTTGGCCGTCGTCGTGTCCCCTGTGGGACCGTCGGAGGAGGCGTCGCCTAGTCCGGTCGATGGCGCCCGCCTGCTAAGCGGGTTGAGGGTAACCCCCTCTCGCGGGTTCAAATCCCGCCGCCTCCGCAGTACTCAGAGAGGGCCGCCAGGTGGCGGCCCTCTTCTCAGTTGCTCATCAATTGCCTGGCTTCGGGCAGGCAATTGACCGGCGAGGCGTATCTCTCAACCTACCCGCCGGTTCGCCGCGCGCGTTGATCAAACAGGTTCAGTGCTGTGACGTCGCGGAGGCGCGTTCGAGACATTCGCGGGGTACTCAGGAATCCCGGAGTGCGAGGTCACGGTGAGGCCCGGGTTGATCCGGATCTCGAGAGGTGATGACGATGACGGCTCCCGCACTGCCGATGACTGTGGATCGCCGACTGGAGGCACCGGGGTTCGATCCACGAGCCATCCTCGGCCTCGGCCTGCCCGCACACGTTCTGGCCTACCTCGGCGACCACTGGTCGCCGGCCTGGCTCATCGGACGGCTGCACTGCGCGGACGGATGGGTCGCACTTGTTCAGTACGTCGATGCCTCTGGTCGCGAACAGACTTTGCGCCTGCCCGCCGACCGGGTCAGCCCGCCCACGGGCCGACACCGCTGATGCGGTCGACGGTGATGTGGGTGATGTACCCGGCCGGCAGGTCGGCGCCGGGCAGGAAGTCCGCGTCCGGACCGATATAGGTCTTGGCCAGCTTCCGCAGTACGGCGACCGCCCCGCCCTCGGTGATCCGCGCGGTGCCCCTGATCACCAGGTACTCGACCAGGCCCATCTCGTTCATCCGGCCGGTCTCGAGCGAGAGGGCGACCCGATTGTCCCGGCGGATGTTCTTCAGCTTGCGCTGGTCGGGGACATGCGCGGTGATGATCTCGTCACCGTCCAGCCCGACCCAGACCACGGACACCTGCGGACTCCCGTCCGGATTGATCGTGACCAGATGCCCGAGGGCATCCGACTCGAGCACGGCTCGCGCGCTGTCAGGGATTCGCATGCGGACAACGTAGGCACATCGGGTGGATCATGGCGATATGAGGCCGTACGCGGATCGGGCGGCTGCGGGGCGCGCTCTGGCAGACGAGCTCGGCGAGGTCGCCGGACCAGTCCTGGTTCTGGGGCTGGCACGCGGTGGTGTCCCGGTGGCGGCGCCGGTCGCGGACGCTCTCGGGGCGAAGCTGGACGTGCTGATCGTCCGCAAGCTCGGCCTGCCTCAGCAACCCGAGCTCGCGATGGGCGCGATCGCGGGCGTCGGCGGCGAGACCCACACGGTCCGCAACGAGCCAGTTCTCGCCGAAGCCAGTGAGCATGCGCTGGCCGACGTACTCGAGGAAGAGACGCGGGAGCTGAAGCGGCGCGAGCAGGCGTACCGCGGCGACCGCCCGGCGATCGACGTACGCGGGCGGGTGGTGATCCTGGTCGACGACGGCCTGGCGACCGGCTCGACGATGCGAGCTGCGGTGGCAGCGGTACGGCGGCAGGACCCGGCGCGGGTGATCGTCGCCGTACCGGTCGGTGGCGCGGACGGGTGCCGGCGGCTGGCGCACGTCGCCGACGAGGTCGTGTGCGTGTGGAAGCCGGCGTACTACACCGCGGTCGGCCAGGCCTACCGCGACTTCTCGCCGGTGGAGGACGACGAGGTACGGCGCATCCTCGCCGAGCGACCCTGACGGTCCGGGTGCGGCGCGGCTGGGGGTCCAGACACAGCGCTCCTGGAGGCCGGGCGCAGCGCGGCGCCCCGGCTGGTGGCCGGGGGCGCCGCGCTTTCCGTCCGACCTGCCGGCTTCCGACTCGGCAGCTCGGAGTCTGGTGTCAGCCGAGCCGTGCGCGCAGGTTGTCGAGCTCGACCTTCAGCGTGGCCGGGACCTTGTCGCCGAGCTTGGTGAACCACTCCTCGATCAGCGGGATCTCGGACTTCCACTCCTCGGCGTCGACCTTGAGCGCGATCGCGAGCTCCTCCTCGGTCAGATCCAGGCCGGAGACGTCGAGCGCGTCAGCCGTCGGCACCCGGCCGACCGGGGTCTCGACCGCGTCGGCCTGGCCCTCGATCCGCTCGATCACCCACTTCAGTACCCGGCTGTTCTCGCTGAATCCCGGCCAGACGAACTTGCCGGCCTCGTCCTTGCGGAACCAGTTCACGTAGAAGATCCGCGGCAGCTTCGACGCGTCGTGCTCCTTGCCGACGGTCAGCCAGTGGTCGAAGTAGTCACCCGCGTTGTACCCGAGGAACGGCAGCATCGCCATCGGGTCACGCCGTACGACGCCGACCTCACCGACCGCGGCCGCCGTGGTCTCCGACGACAGCGTCGCGCCCATGAACACACCGTGGGCCCAGTCCCGCGACTCGGTCACCAGCGGCACCGTGGTGGCGCGCCGGCCGCCGAAGATGATCGCCGAGATCGGTACGCCGTTCGGGTCCTCGTACTCGTCGGCGATGATCGGGCACTGCTTGATCGGCGTGCAGAACCGGCTGTTCGGGTGGCTGGACAGCTCGCCGGAGTCCGGCGTCCAGTCCCGGCCCTTCCAGTCGGTCAGGTGGTCCGGCGGGACCGGCGAGTAGCCCTCCCACCAGACGTCACCGTCGTCGGTGAGCGCGACGTTGGTGAACACCGAGTTGCCCTTCTCGATCGTGCGCATCGCGTTCGGGTTCGTCTTCCAGCCGGTCCCCGGGGCCACACCGAACAGGCCGAACTCCGGGTTCACGGCGTACAGGCGCCCGTCCGGACCGAACCGCATCCAGGCGATGTCGTCGCCGAGGGTCTCGACCTCCCAGCCCTCCAGCGTCGGGTCGAGCATCGCCAGGTTGGTCTTGCCGCACGCGCTCGGGAACGCCGCCGCGATGTAGTGGACCTTCTTCTCCGGCGAGATCAACTTGAGGATCAGCATGTGCTCTGCGAGCCAGCCCTCGTCCCGAGCCATCGCCGACGCGATCCGCAGCGAGTAGCACTTCTTGCCGAGCAGCGAGTTGCCGCCGTACCCGGAGCCGTACGACCAGATCGCCCGCTCCTCGGGGAACTGGACGATGTACTTCTCGTCGTTGCACGGCCACGGCACGTCCTGCTGCCCCGGCTCCAGCGGTGCGCCGACCGAGTGCAGACAGGGGACGTACGGCGCGTCGGTACCCATCCTGGCGAGCACGTCGGCGCCGGTCCGGGCCATGATCCGCATCGACGCGACCACGTACGCCGAGTCGGTGATCTCGACCCCGAACATCGGCTTCTCCGCGGTCAGCGGGCCCATGCAGAACGGGACGACGTACATCGTCCGGCCGCGCATCGAGCCGCGGTACAGCTCGGTCATCAAGGCCTTCATCTCGGCCGGGTCCATCCAGTTGTTGGTCGGACCGGCGTCGGCCTCGTCGACCGAGCAGATGAACGTGCGCTGCTCGACCCTGGCGACATCCGAGGGGTCGGTGCGGACCCAGAACGAGTTCGGCTTCTTCTCCTCGTTCAGCCGGACCATGGTGCCGGCAGAGATCAGCTCCTCGGTGAGCTTCGCGTACTCCTCGTCCGAGCCGTCCATCCAGTGGATCCGGTCGGGCTGGGTCAGTGCGGCCACCTCGGCGACCCAGGCCAGCAGGCCGGCGTGCTCGGTCGGGGCGTCACTCAGGTCGTAGCTGGGTGCCTCGGCTTTGAGGGGCTCCGTGTCGGCGGGGGCGTCGGCGTCGGTATGGGTCGGGCTGGCGGTGGTCGTCATCGGCGGCTCATTCCCTCTCGGCTGTCGGGCCCGGCGGCGTTCCGGCCCCTCGACGCTGAGGGGAGGTACGACGTCGGCCGCCGGGGTCTCCGGCGGTTCGATCCAGCTGGCTGGCGGTGTGATCTGTCGCATACCAGTGCGTCCAGTGGACGTATACCAGTGTGCAAGTGGTACTAACGGTACGCGACTCGAACGCGTGGTGAGAACCACCCGCACGTGAGCCCGCTCACAAAGTTTCGGCGACAATCGCTTTCCGGCGAACCTTGTGAAAATGAGAACGGCCCGCGCTCGATGCGCGGGCCGTTGGTGAAAGATTTTCGGTGGATCAGCCGGTTTGGAACCAGATGTCGTTGACGATGCACTGGACGTCCGCCTCCTCGCCGGCGGCGCCGGTGACCACGACACCGACCAGCCACCACCGGCCGCCGCTGATGAACGCGTGCGACATCGTCAGGACGTACGACCGCGTCTTCGACCCGTTCCTCTGCTCGGCGAACCAGGTTCGCGAGTCCTTCGCGGTGGCGGGCGCGGGCGCGGTGAAGGCCGCCGTCCACTCCTTGTCGAACGCGCTCCGGTCGGCGAGGCAGCCGGCCAGGTCCCGGCAGGGGTGAAGAGCGACGCGCCCGTCCAGCGTGCCCTTTGGCCGGTCCCTCATCGTGGCCGTCTGCACCCGGCGGTAGATCGCCGAGCTCGACTCACCGAGCGAACTGACCTCGGGCGGCCGCGGCCAGCCGAACGGAAACGGGAGCCCGGCGGTGAGAATCGGCTGAACGTCCGCACCGACCGCGTAGGTCGCACCGATCACTCCAGGAGCCCCGGTCGGTTGCTTGTAGGTCGCGGTGGTGACCCGCGGGACGCCGGGCAGCAGGACCGGCGACGGGAATGGGCTCGGGCTGACCGCGGCGGGAACCGCCTCAACCGGCTCATCCTTGATGGAGCTGCCGATCGCGGCGCCGATGGAATAGGTGATCGAAAAAACCACCAGCACACCGAGGACGACGGCCACGTAGATCCAGCTGCCGATCCTGTGCCGGTACTGCCGGACGACCTCGATCTTGGACGGGGGTCTCGCGGCATCCAGACTCGCTTGCAACGCCGTCTGCAACGTCGGCTGCGCTTGTTGGGCTGGGTGCGGTTGCTGGGCTGATTGCGCTTGTTGGGCTGATTGCGCTTGCTGTGGTGATTGCGCTTGCTGTGGTGATTGCGCTTGCTGTGGTGATTGCGTTTGCCGGGGTGCGGTCGGTTGGTTTTGCGGTTGGTCGAGATACGAGGGGAACGCGGTGGTGTCCACGGCCGGTGGCGGCATGGCGCCGTACTGGCTGAGCTGGGCTCGGACCGCCTGCAGGGACTGCTCGTCGTTGCCGAGAATGCCGTCGAGCGGGTCGATCAGCCGCTCGGCGCCCGACTGACCGGGGACCAGCTGGGTGATCGCGTACGGGCGATCGGAGCTGAAGTTCGCCGCCCACAGCGGAGCCTCCTGCTGCCCCGGCTGGAGTGCGGCGCCCCGACCGACCTGGGCGAGGCGGTCACGCACCACCGCATCGCGCGCACCGGTGACACTGAGCACCAGCGCGACGACCTCCATCCCGGTGAAGCTGCGCCCACGCCACAGCTCGGCGAGCGGATGTGTCAGCAACCGCTGGTCGAACTGGTAGCCGGGGATCTGTGGCGTGCCGTTCACTTCGTCTCCCAGATCGCGCGGTCCGCCAGTGCCAGCGCCGCCTGCTCAGCGGCCTTCTGCTCGGCCGGGTTCGCCAGGTAGAGCACGTGGACGATGACGTCTCCGCGCTGCACGAGCGCGTTGATCGTCCACGACTGACCGGCGATACCCCGAGCGCTCGACCCGAGCTTGGACGGGTACGGACGATCGGGAACGCTCTCCAGCGGGCTCCGGTCCCACGTCCGCTTCGCGTTCTGGGCCGGGTTCAGCGGCTGTTGCCCCGCGCCCATGTCTCGCCCGCCGTACGGTGTGATCGTCAGCTTCACGTACGCGCTGGAGAAGGTGGAGCGCTTACTGGCGTCGGACGCGGTGCAGGTCACCCTCGAATTGCCGATCTGGGTCAGGGTGACCGGGGTCGTCACCTTGGATGCCTGGGGCAACAGACTGGACACATCGCCGAGCCGGACGCACAGGCCCGCCGAGAACGACCGGGCCGGCAAAATATCCTCGGGCTGCACCGGGTCGCCGAGCGCGAACCCGATCCCGGCCCCCGCGACCGCGGCCACGCCGCACGCGATCGCCGTACCCCGCACCAGTCGACTCGCCATGCCCGCGACATTAGCCACGCGGAGGTCCTCCCTTACCGGTCAACGACGCGCCCTTAGACGTCCACCCCCTGCAACCGGTTCCGCTGGGAATCGATGGCTGGCGATGCTCCCTCCCGCGGCGGTCCACCGGGCGCAGGAGGCCGGCCAGCTCCTGCAGCTTCTCCTTCGCCGCGCCCATCGTGTTCACACCCCCGGCCAGCGCCTTCCGCGCCCCACCCTCACCCTCGTCCCCGACCAGCGCCCCAGCCGCCCTCGCGGCCTGCTCCCCCGCCTCAGCCAGCCCCGCCCCGACCGGCCCAACAACTCCGGCAGCTTCCCGATGAACCACACCGCATCGTCCGGCACCCGCACCAGCTTGAGCACCTTCTCGAAGTCATCCGAGTTCCCGACAGTCGCCCCCACCCCTCCACCACACCGCCCCCCGGAGCCCGATTGGCATCCACCCACCTCCCCCATGTATCGTTACTCGACGTTGTCCAGCGCTCGTAGCTCAACGGATAGAGCATCTGACTACGGATCAGAAGGTTGGGGGTTCGAATCCCTCCGAGCGCGCAGACAAAACCCCAGGTCACCGCACAGGCGACCTGGGGTTTCGCTTGTCCGGGGTCTGACCTGACCCCCACGGCTGACCCCAACGTCACTCGTCGTCCTGCTCAAACAGGAACCCGAGCTTGTCCACCGCGCCGTGCTGAAGATCCTCCGCCACGTCGACGTAGATCGTCTTCGTCGTACGGGGGTCCTCGTTCTTGGATCTGCTCCAGGGGCACGCCCTGGCTCCAGAGCAGCGACGCGCAGGAGCACCCAGACACACGCGATCTGCGACGACCGCGAGGCTCAGGTAGGCCAGCACCACCGAGCCGCCATGGACGCCCTACGATCCGGCTCCCCCGAACACGTCGACGCGCACCGGGTCTACGTCGAGACACTCCGGAGCTACCGCAACCAGCCGGTGGCTTCTGGGTCGCCAGCTCCGATCCAGACGCGGCCCCCGAGGCGATCGTCGGCAAGGAGCCGCTAGACACCCTGACGGCCGCCATACTCCTCTCAGACGGCGCAAGCCGACTCGTCGACCGGTTCGAGCTGGCCACATGGTCTGAGGTCTCCAGCTCGCCCGGCAGTCCGGACCATCGGCGATCATCGACCAGGTCCGTGACGCCGAACGTAGCGACCCGGACGGCCTGCGTTGGCCCCGGGGCAAGTCCCACGACGATGCAACCGCCGCGTACGCCGTACCTCTGCCGATATGAGCTCTTATGGATCAAGGGCGCGCCTCCGGCGCGCCAGGCCGGGCACGCTCTCCGGCCCAGCCTGAAGACCGGAGAACCCCAGACATGAGGAAGCGGCCAGACCCGTTCTAGGCGTCTGACCGCCGGCTAGCCCCGTCCCCCTGGCCGCTCGATTGTCCGGCCACCACGACACGCATCAAGAGCGCTGCGCGTCCCTACGGGATCGGCAAGCCGACTCTTGACCCGCGCCGCGCTGACCTTGGTTGGCAGCTATCAGGGGGACAGGGCAACTATGGAGGTCGAACCGTCAGGCGTGTCGTTAGTTCCTGAACGGTTGGGTTCTTGAGGTCATGGTTGACCGCAACCGGTCATGCCTCCGCCGCGTCGGGCCTCAGCCGACGAACGCGATCGCGTTGCCGTCCGGGTCGCGCACGATGAAGTCGGTGCCGCCCCACGCTTGCTTGGTCAGCTTCTGCACGATCTCGGCGTCAGCGGCCCGATATTCCGCGTAAAGTTCGCGTACGTTCGGCGTATCGATGAACGCCATGATGAGCCCTTCTCGTTCCGCGGCACCGGCCGCGAACACCGGCTCGTCTACGAGCTTCAGGTGCAAGCTCGCGCCGTCGCGCGACACCGATCCGTAGAATGGCGGGTTGCCGTGCAAGAAGTCGATCCGGAAGCCGAGCTGGTCCCGATAGAACGTGGCCGAGGCATCGACGTCTGCGACGTACAGCACCGGTTTGGCGCTCGCGACTGCCGTGTCCTGAGCCTCCGGCTGCTCGGTGGTGGGCGGAGCCGCTTCCGTGCTCGCCTTGAGTTCGGCCCAGCTGGCGCAGCCCGCTTCGAGAGCGATGATCTCTTGGGCTTCGGTGAGGGGAAACTTCAGCGCGAGTGCTTCGCGGTCGGACAACGTGCGATAACGCGCGAGCTGTCGGATGCGACCGCCAATCGAGAAGTTCCCTTCGCGGTGCCAGCGAACGAGCAGTTTCGCCTGCTTCTTGTAGGTTTCGAGCTTGGGCATGGCGCTCCCTCTTCGGTCGTGAAGTAGGTGGGCCTTGCCCTTTCGGCTTGTTGCCGCTGCGCCCTACGACCGGGTGTGAACCCGCGCCTGCAACGTTGAGATTAGCACGCGAATTGGCCCCCAGGCCGCGTGAGCGCCGCCCATTCTCCGTTTCCGCGCGGCTGCCGAGTTGACCTCTTAAGAATCAAGGCGCGCGGCGAGGGCCGGGCTTACGACCTACGGCCAACGCCCTCACCCCCGCCGACTGGCCAAACGGCGTACCGGATTCCAAGGTCTTCCACGGCCACTGGTCCGGTTCGTCACTCGGCGCCTGGTCGAGGGCCGGCGGTCGGCCTCGTCCCCCTGGTCGCTCGATTGTCCGGTCAGACGCACTCAGGCAGGTGGGCGCCGGGCCGTGAAATACCGGTTGGACCGCCTCAGGAAGACCAGCGGGATGAATGCGGCCATCGCGAGCAGATTTAGGGCGCTTCGCGCGTAGTCCAGTACGAGGTACGAGCTCGGGAACTCGAAGAATGGGGGTATGTCCGCGGTCGTGAAGCCCTGGGTGTCGCCCCGGATCAGCGCGACGAGGCTGGACAGAGCCCACAGGGAGGCGAACACGGTCAGCGTGATCCGCGCCCAGTGTCGGCCGCTGCGCATCTTGAGGCCGAGCAGGATCCAGAGGCCGCTCAGGAGCAGGTCTCGGACCGTGAAGAAGATGAACAAGCCGAGCAGGGGCCCGTTCACCTTGTCACGGAGTTCGACCATCGACGCCTGAGCGTCCCCGCCCGTCGTGCCGAACACGTCGTCCACAGCCCTCTTCACGACCACGAAGGCGGCCACGTTGAGCACGGTCGCCAGCGGCGGCACCACGACCGCGATCCAGAACGCGATCTCGACTGCGGCCGGTCGCCTGCCGGTGAAACCGTACGAGCGCGGCGGCGAAGTCATGCGAGAGAACTATAGGCGTCCGCCTCCGCTCGCCGGCACGACCGCCGTACGAAAATCGTTAAGAGACGGCCTTGATCAGTGGAGCGGGCGACGGGAATCGAACCCGCATGGCCAGCTTGGAAGACACGCCAAACACACCCTCGGCCTGCTGCTCACCGTCACCGTGTGCGCCGCCAGCGTCCAAGACCGCGACGGCGCCAAGACCGCCCTGCTCGGCGCGTACCTGACCGCACCCGCCTGCCGATTCGTCAACACCGACGCCACCTCGAATACACCTGACAAGACCACTCACAAACACGCACTAAAAGTCTGTATCTCTGCCGCCGTTGGATGATGCCGCCGCGGTCGCAGCGGGGACGGCCGTAGCGATGTCGGAAGTTGCACGCACTGGTTGCACCGCGGCCATCATGACCGAGATCCGCGCCATCGACGACCAATTCACCGCCGGCGAAATGACCAAACCGGCAACCTTCGTGCACGAGGTAGCGGGCACGTATCTCCTCAGCGCGCGTGAGACTTCGTCTGTGGCGTGCAGTACGTGACTGCGCCGTCGGCAAACCTGATGTTCTCGTCGGCGTCCTTGGCGAGATCGGCCTGTGAGCTGGCGAACAGGACATGGTGGGTGGCCGACCCGGGACTCACGTACGAGCAGCGCATCGCCCGGGCGGTAGGCGTTCTAGAGAACACGGTTGACGAGGAAGCAGCTCTGTTCGAGGGCGACAGCCTCACTGGGCTGCAAGGCATGAAACTCAGCTTGAGGAGTGGCGAGAGGCAGTGGGCCTGGTGGACAAGGCAGCCCTTCCGCGACCAACCAAGCTGTTCAAGCTCATCAAACCAACCAGCGGCGCCGAGGACTACAAGCGGCTCTGTAACGTCACACACGGCAGCCTCCTGACAATTCTGGAGGGCAACCAAGCCGCGCTGAACGGTTCCGACCATGGCCCGATCAGCGCATGGTGGAGAGTGCTCACTGCTTCCACCTATGGACTTGAGGCAGCTCATCGCCTGGCCGAACTGCGCGGCACGAGCGGCCTCGAGAGTCTGCAGCGCGCGAGCATGATCGTGCAGCACTACGTCGACCTGTACGACCGATGGATCGACAGCCAGTAGCAATTGTGTTCAGTACCCCAGTCGTACCCCAACGGCAGCTGCCGACGGGCGTCTGTGAGCACCTAGGACCCACTCGCTACCGGTGGCGGCAGGTTGGCTCCGAGGGTTTGCAGGCTCCTACGGATCAGAAGGTTGGGGATTCGAATCCCTCCGAGCGCGCAGACGAAACCCCAGGTCATGCGGTATATGGCCTGGGGTTTCTTCTTGTCGAGGCTGTTCTTGCTAACACTTCTGCTAACACGGCATCACCGCTGACTATCCGTCCGGGGCTCTGTTCCAGCGGAAGGCGACCGATAGGCATCAGCCTCAGCCCGACGCGGCGATCACGGAGCTGGCGCACGACCTGCCGACCCAAAGCCAGCCGGAGACCTCAGCTCGCCGGGCGCGGATCACTCTCATTCCGTCTATCGCCTGACGCCGTCCCACTGGCTGGGCATCAACGGCAGCATGGAATGCTGGAGGGATCTTCGGCTCTTGAAGGGTGTCCATGTCCAACGTGCCGGTTGCTCGCCCGAAGATCGTTTGTCTGTGCGGTTCCCTGCGCTTCAGCAGGGAGTTTGCGACCGAGCGCACGCGCTTGACGCTCGATCTGGCGATCGTCCTGGCTCCGGAGGCCACCGAGGCGCCCGTGTTGGACCCTTTGCTCGTCCGGGCCTTGGGCGAGCTGCACCTCCGCAGGATCGACCTCGCAGATGAGGTACGAATCGTGAACCCCGGTGGCTACATCGGGGAGGCCACCCGCCGCGAGATCGCGTACGCCAACGCATTGGGCAAGCCCGTCACGTACTTCCACGAACTGGCGATGGGGGACAGCTAGTCGGTTTCTCTGACCCGACCGGCAGTACATCACCTAGTGACGCGGATCTCTTGGCGGATCACACCCTCCCGCCGATCCTGTCGTGTCTCAGGTGATCTTTGACGAATCTGTCTCGGCTGATGGTTGACACCTTGCCTAGGAAACTGTGGTGGCCGTCCGTGGCGACCTGGACTTGATCGTAGTGACGGACTTGGCGTTGGTGCGGCGGACGACGCGGACGTCGCCGTCGTCGAGCTCGATGGCCAGGGTGGTCTCGGAGACCGCGATGGTCAGGGTTGCCTGTTGCCTTACGCCAGCTCGCATCGTCGAATTGCCCCGACCGCTCGCGCCTACACGGGACATCGTGACCTGCAACCGAATCTGGACGCGTGAGCTGGCTCAAGTCCGTCGCGGCCGACACTGTCGTCGTACATACGCGGGACGGGCGGTCGATCCGAGGCGTCCTCGTGGGGTGCGTACCGCACCGAGGTCGTGCTTGCGCACGCGTCGCTTCTGCACGCCGGTGTCGCACATCACCTGGCGCGCGGGTGTCGCGCATCACCCGAGACAGGACACCCTCCCGCCGATCCCACTTGCCGAATTTGGCTCTTGTGGATCAAGGCGCGCCTCCGGCGGGGGCCTCACGACTCCGGGATGATGGGCCGGAATTGGCCGGCAATCTGGTGGCGGTCAGGGTGGTTCTTCCCGTCGGAACGCGAGGCACCGTTCGGATGCTGGCCCGGATGAGCAACCGCGCGGTCTCTGGGCCTGTCCCGGCTCCAAAACCGTGTGCCAGCCGCCCGGACGGGTCTTTATCCTCCGGTCATGGATCTTCGCGAAGAACTTGCGAGCGACAGACAGGCCGTGCGGGATGTTCACCTTCGGGCGTTCGGTGACCATGGCCTCGTCGTGGCCGACCTTGTCGATACCTTGCGGGAGATCATCACGCCAGAGAACGGCCTCTCGCTGGTCGCCGAGCGCGACAGACAGATCGTTGGGCATGTCATGTTCACCCGTAGTCTGCTCGATGCCCCTCGGCGGCAGGTTGACGTGCAAGTCCTGAGTCCGTTGGCCGTGATGCCCGAGTTCCACAAGCGCGGTATCGGCTCGGCTCTGGTCCGGCACGGACTGGGACCCTCGCCGAGCGGGCTGTTCCCCTCGTCTTCTTGGAGGGCGATCCGGGCTACTACTCACGTTTCGGCTTCGCGCCCGGTGGCGATCTGGGCTTCCGAAAGCCGTCCCTGCGAATCCCGGACGGTGCCTTCCAGGCCATCAGGCTCCCGGAGTATGAGCCATGGATGACAGGGACGCTGGTCTACGCAGAGCCGTTCTGGCGGCATGACGCAGTCGGCCTCCGTGCTCCCGACGCATAGCTCGGGGCTGGGCCGTCGGGTGGTTGGGGCCTCAAGGCAACGGACTCGTATGAGCAGCTCGTCCACGCCTTGCTAACGGGCTTGCTAACAGCGGCCACGGATCGGACCGGACAGCTCTGGACGTTCCGTCAGATCGAGACACGCTGTCAGGCGTGCTGTGGCCAAGGATGGACGCCTTGAACTCGACTACGGATCAGAAGGTTGGGGGTTCGAATCCCTCCGAGCGCGCAAATCCCGAAGCCCAGGCAGACGCCATCTGACCTGGGCTTTTGTGTTCTCCGGGACATGCCAGAAGGGCGGCCCGACTGCTCGGCCCGCGACGGAGGCCGAGCGACAGCGCCACGGCGTACAAGGCATAGAGCCGGTCCTCGCGGATGGCCTTCAGGAAGTTGGTCACCGAGCACCCTGGATCGCCTTCGGGTTCTTCCGGGGTGGCTCGGCCGCCGCCCGATCTTCCCGAGCCTTGTCCTTGCCCTGGGCACAGCACTGGCTGACCTGCTGGAGCTGGAACTGGCCGCGCCGTACGTCGTTCGGCCGAAGCGTGGTGAGCTTCTTTCTTGCCGAACAGCGGGATGAGGTACTTCGTGACGAGCCAGTTATAGCTAGCAAACGTCGTGTCGCGCACCCGGTGCCGCGCGTGCTCGTCAGGAGGACGGGGCAGGTGCGGGCTCCTCATCTGGACGTCTCCACCAGCGGCTCGGAGCAGAGACGTTAATCGGTTGCACGCCTCCGAGCCGGGGGTGTCAGATCCCGGCTATGACGATTTTGCTGAGCACGCCGACGGCCGACGGCGTGCGCGAGGCTATTGCGGCGCTGCGGGAGTGGCAGCACGACGAAGCGCCGATGCAACTGCATCCCGGGGACATCGGCTGGAACTACCGGTTCGGAACGGCCGAGACGGCCGCGGCGGTCCGGATCTGGAGCCGGGACGGACGGATCCTCGCCGTCGGGATGCTGGATTCGCCGACGCTGGTGCGGATGACAGTCGCTCCCGACGCTTTCCAGGACGAGGACTTGGCGCGGCGGCTCGTCGAGGACTTCTCGCTGCCTGAGCGCGGCGTGCTGCCGGAAGGAGCGGTGTCCATCGAGGCGCCGCAGGGCCTGCTGCTCCACGACCTGTTGACCAAGGAGGGCTGGGGTGTCGACGAGCCGTGGACGCCGCTCTTCCGCGACCTCGCCGAAGCGGTGGAGGACCCCGGCGTGTGGATCAAGACGATCGGCCTGGAGCAGGCACAGGACTTCGCCGACGTCCTGCGGTCCGCGTTCAACACCACGAGGCCCACGCGCGAGTACTGGCACGAGATGTCCGCGGGACCGTTCTACGCCGACGCCCGATGCCTGGGTGCTTACGACGACCAGGGCAACCCCGCGGGGGTGGTGACGGTCTGGTCGGCCGGCCCGGGGAAGCCGGGACTGGTCGAGCCGATGGGCGTCCATGCGGACCACCGCGGCCGCGGCTATGGCCGGGCGATCACCGTCGCCGGGGCGGCCGCATTACGGGAGATGGGCTCGTCGAGCGTGCGGGTGTGCACGCCGAGCTCTAACGTCGGCGGCGTCGCGACGTATAAGGCGGCCGGTTTCGCGGCGAGGCCGGAGATCGCCGACCGGATCCGGAAGGTCTGACGTCGAGGTCTCCGGACCACATCCGGGAGGCCTAAGCGAGGTAGTCCAGGCGGTGTTCGAACTCCTCGGTCAGGCTGCAGCGGCGCGTTAGCGAAACGTACGAACGTGACCTCGGGGACCCCGCCGTGGGCGGGTGGACAGCTGGGCCTAGTCAGGGGTCTGCGTGGACTCGCGCCTGGTCTCCTCGGGGTGTTCTGTGCGTTCGTCCGAGTCTTCGAGGATCACCCGAGCCTGCTCCTCGGGGTCATCGCTGCCGGCAGAGCGTTCCTCCGGTAGCAGCTCCGCGCGCCGTGCGATTCGGCGCTCATCGGCTGATTCAGTCATAGTTCGAACATACAGGCGTCACCGGCCGCGAGACCGGTTGCCAGCCTCGACGTCGAACGTTGAACGTCCGCGCACGCCGGATTCGCGTGTCCAGCTGCCGCGGCTCAGTTGGCGAACGGTTCTCGCACACCAGTCGACGTAGGACAGGTCGTTTGATCCATCGCCTCCCGAATCAATCTCTTACAGATCAAGGGCGCGCCTTCGGCGCGCTGCCCCGGACTGCGGGCGGCGCCGGGGCGCGTCCCCGCCGGGGCCAAGCAGCGGGACGCTTCCCCTCCACGCGATCCCAACTGCCAATGACCGACGTGCCTGGCGTCTGACCGCCGGGTTGCCCCGTCCCCCTGGCCGCTCGATCGTACGGCCACCACGACCCACATCAAGAGCGCCAGAGCGTCCCTTCGGGATCGGCAAGCCGACTCTTGACATGCGCCGCGCTGACCTGGGTTTGGCAGCTATCAGGGGGACGGGGCAGGTGTGGACGAAGGGCCACATCACCGTCGTTCCGAGTCGATGAGAGGCTCGATCCACGGATGCCCGCTGCCCTTCGTCTCACCTCCGAGCGCGCCACCCAAAGCCCAGGCAGGTCCAGTCTGACCTGCCTGGGCGTTTCGGCGTACGTCGACCCTCGCAGCCAGCCACGCCCACTCCTACGTCGCGAGCTCGCCCGGCAGCCCCACCCACCCTTCCGCGCGACTACCCAACCAACGTGCTATCCCCGCCTCGACCACCCCGTGGCGTCGCCTTCTCTTGGTCAGTTGAGCGCAATGAGCCGAGGGCCGCGACGCCCCGACGCCGACGCCGTGACCCTCCGCTAGCCCCGCCAGGCCAACTCGAAGGCATCGCGAGGTATCTCGTGGGGCGCGAACTCGTCAAGCGGCAACGGAGCCTCGCTAAGTCCGCCGAACTCGTCGGCAACATGGGCGCGGTCGTACCGAAGAGTCGGGCCACTGTCATAGACCTCGATCTGACGGCTTACCCAGCCGTCGTCGTCTACCTCAAAGCACCACTCCGACGTACCCCAGTCGTCATGATCATCGCCACGTGTCTCGTTCCAGCGCCGACGGAAGTAGCGTGTCATGCGACGATTGTGCCGGAACTCTGTCCGTGCCGTTATCGCCGTTTCCAGCCTCAGTTGCTCACAGGCTTGCTTGTTAACACCGGCCCTGGATCCCATCGGACGCAGGTCGACGAGTTGGCCGGAGCGCCCCATCCATGAAGCAGACGTCGATGGACGCTCAGGATGGACCGTCGACCGGGGGTCGGACCGTGCTTCCCAAGCTGGCTATGCGGCGTCGCGTGTTTCAACGTCAGGCGGTTGTCGAGCTTGGTCCCGGCAGTAGATCTCGATCGCTTGATCGCCGAGGCTTGAGCCGAACCGACCAGCATCGGCGTCTTTGTTGATAGCTCCGCATTCGCATTGGCCATACTCGGTTGGGTCAAGCGACACAAAACTGCCGCAGCGAACGCATCTGGCGAAAAGGTCTGATCGCATAGCCCAGCCCACACCGCCGCCAGTGGCCTCGGGGCCGTTGCCAAGGTAGGTGTATCCACTGACGACTCACCGAGTCTGGACAGAGCTTGCGTCGTACGAGCGTCAGACGAGCTCAAGCAGGTGTCCACGCCGGAGCTTGCCCAACGGCCGGCGTGGGATGTGGCGGCATGATGGGGGTGTGGTCACAGTCCGTTGCTTGGCTGTCCTTGTCGTCGCCTCGGTGATCAGCGCTCAAGTGCTGATGCTGATGGAGCGCGGACGGTCGATGCGCAAGCGGCTGCGTGATTTGAGCTGGGGCGGGGATGCCTCCTCGATCCTTCTGGTCGCTGCCCTCATGACCGGTTCTGTGGGCGCGGTGGTGGGCAGCCTTCGCAACGGTGCAATGGTCGGCGGTGGCGCGGGGATGATCATCGCCCTGCTGGGCTGGGCCGCCGCTGTCGCGTGGGCACATCAACAGCCGCAGTCACCACCACGCCATCGTGCGCCAGAGCAATAGGCACCGAACCCCCTTCGAACTCGACCGTGACGTAGACGAGCTTCGACGTACTGCGGTCAGCGTGACTGAGGATGTCCTGAATCTGCTCAAGTGGCACGCCTTGGCTCCACAGCAGCGACGACAGGAGTGCCGCAGGTCATGGAACCGAAGTCGGCCGGCGCCAGCGCGCCTATCCTGGGGTTGTGGCCGCGCAATGGATGTTGTCGGACGCTTGGGTCTTCTCTTCTGTCGAGGGGACCGGTCCTGATGACGGCTCCACACTCGTCCGGGTCATCGCGAACGCGGATCTCATCAACCATGCCGTCCTCACCGAGGCCGAGTTCCTTCAAGCCGTGGCCCGCCTGGTCGCGGCAGGCCTCATCGGGGCTGAGGCCGAGGCCGACCGGTACTGGTGCACTGACGCCGGACGGGCGCTGTACCAACAGGGGATGAAGCGACGTGGCCTCTTCGGCTGGATCGATGCGATACCGCCAGCGCTGAACCGACTCGGCGAGCCTCAGGACAAGGCATGGTCACTGCCGCTTGGCGCCTTCGATCGCGCAATCGAGGAGTACTCCCGCGAGGCGCATGCCCTGGCAGATCCGCACCACAGGCAACGCCGCAAGGAAAGCTGACCCCAAGGGTGCGCAGGACGCACCGCGGCTGTACAAGCGGAGTACGGCTGCGTAAGTAGCGCAGTGGAGACTTGCCCGGCTTATCGCCGCTGAACGACGTACTATCGCCCGCTCGTCGATCATCGCGTGGCGGCGCGCAGCTCGTGCTTGGGGAGTTCTTGGGACGTCTGAGCGTCATACTGGCTGGCGGGCGGTGACAGGGCGGTCGACGAGGAGATGCCATGGCAAGCTTCAACCGGTCCGACGAGCTGCGAGGGGCGGAGTTCGTTGATGCGGATTTGCGTGGGGCCCGGTTTGTTGGGGCTGATTTGTCTGGTGTGGTGATGCGCGGCGTCGAGGTGCGGGGGTTGGAGATCGACGCACCGTGGCTGTCCGAGGGCGGGAGCTTCCTGCGGGTCAACGGCGTTGACGTGACGCCGCTCGTCGAGGCTGAACTCGACCGGCGCTTTCCCGGCCGGGCCGACCGGCGGGCCGGAGATCCGGATGGTTTGCGTGCGGCCTGGGCTGTCCTCGAGCGCACTTGGGCGGCCACGCTCGAGCGCGTCGCGGCGATGCCGGCCGGAACGGTCGACGTGTCGGTGAGTGGCGAGTGGTCGTTCGTGCAAACGCTGCGGCACCTGATCCTTGCCACGGACTTGTGGTTTCGCCAGGCGGTCCTGGGGATCGAACAGCCGTTCCACCCCATCGGTCTAGCGGGCGCCGGCGCCGAGGACGACGGCTTGGACATGTCGGTCTTCACGACGGTCACACCGTCGTACGCCGAAGTGCTGGAGGTCCGGGCGGGTCGCCTCGCGATGGTGCGCGACTTCCTCGCCACCGTCACAGCGGACGACCTGGCCGTAGCGCGCAAGAACCCGTG
The DNA here is from genome assembly GCF_040639075.1 of Kribbella sp. NPDC023972. NCBI lineage: Bacteria > Bacillati > Actinomycetota > Actinomycetes > Propionibacteriales > Kribbellaceae > Kribbella > Kribbella sp. NPDC023972. Next base: position 207,138 of record NZ_JBEZZH010000004.1, read on the forward strand.
GGCCCCCGAACGCGAGGAGACCACTCTCTCCTGCCTGCACGTGATTCTCGAGGAGGAGTGGGAGCATCACCGGTACGCCGTACGCGACCTCGACGCAATCGGCACGACGTACGACGCATAAACCGGATCACGACGCGGCGTGCACGTTGGCCCTAGATCTGGCAGGAACGAAACATGCTCGTCGTACGTGGCGAGTGATGCCAGGATGACCGGATGAGTGCTGAGGGCGCGTATCACGGGGAGAAGGGCGCGTATTTTGCTGAGCGCGCTACTGATGGGGTCTACAACGCGTACACCGATCGGCCGGCCATGCTGGAGCTGGCGGGGGACGTGTCGGGGTTGCGGGTGGTGGACCTCGGGTGCGGGGCAGGGCATTACGCGGCGGAGCTTTTGGAGCGTGGAGCGACTGGGGTTGTGGGAGTTGAGGGCAGCGAGGCGCTGCTGAGTGCCGCGCGGGAAAGGCTTGGAGACAGCGTTGAGCTGCATCAGCATGATCTGGAGCAGCCGCTGTCGTTCCTCCCAGACGGGTCGTTCGACCTTGCCGTGATGGCTCTCGTGTACCACCTCATCCACGGGCGGGAGCAACTGCTCGCCGAGGTTCGGCGGGTATTGCGGCCAGGCGGAATACTCCTCGTTTCGACGACGCACCCCGCGGCTGACTGGAGTTGGTTCGGCGGCTCGTACTTCGATGAGGAGCGGGTTGAGGCTCAATGGCAGGGCAGCCGGTTCACCCATACCTACTGGCGGATGACGTTGGAGACGTTCCTGGGAGAACTTCTCGGCGCGGGGTTCACGCTGGAGCGCCTGGTCGAGCCGCGTGCCACCGAGGATGCTCGGCAGATCGATCCACGGCGATTCGACAAGACGCAGACCACCCCTTTCTTCCTGGCGGTTCGCCTGCGTCGTCCGTAACGACCAGAACGGTTGACCGCGTAATGCAGAGATTCGAGCAGGCGATGCGGCTCATGCGTAGTCGCGATCCGCAGACCCGGGAGGACGGGTTCCAGCTGCTGTTTCCTCATGCGGCCGAGCATGTCGACGAACTGCTGGCCGCGTTCGCCGGGGAGCGCAAGGACCACGGGCTCGGGTGCTGGTTGCTGGAGCTCATCGGCGAGGCTCGGTCGCCGGCTGCGCTGCCGGTGCTGACCGAGCAGGTCTACAGCGCCGACGAGTCGCTGCGGGACTGGGCGGTGCGAGGACTGGAGCTGCTCGACACCAAGCCTGCGCGCGAGGAGCTGTGGAGGGCACGGTCCAACGGACTGATCCGCTGATTCATCGACTGCCCAAGGTCCTTGGGCAGTGTGCGGGGCACGGCGTTGGACGATGACCGCTTGCTGGAATTTCTTCGTGGCGTGATCGGGTGACTGCTACGGTTTCGGTGAAGGTCATGAGTGCCAGCGGATAGCCCCGGCTTGCTGGCCGGCAACCCTCCTACGTGGGTGGGGTGCCCCGGGTGAGGACCAGGCTCGGCACAAAGGGTGCCGGGCAAGCCGCGAGATGGAGGTTCCCATGCCATTACGGTTCCGTTCGGCTGGCGCAGGTGACGCTGAGCAGGTCGCGCTGCTGCACGCCGACAGTTGGCGTCGGCACTACCGGGGCGCGTACGCGGACTCGTTCCTCGATGGTGACATCGACACCGATCGTCGCGAGGTCTGGTCGGCACGGCTTGCCGCACCGACCGGCACTGCGACCATCCTCGCCGAGTACGACGACCAACTGGTGGGCTTCGTCCACGTCAGGTTCGACAACGACCCGAGGTGGGGGAGCCTTGTCGACAATCTGCATGTCTACAGCAGCCAACGCCGTACCGGCATCGGCACACAACTCCTCGCCCGCGCCGCACAAGCTGTCATCGACCAGGCGACCGGCGACGCGATGTACCTGTGGGTGCTGGAGCAGAACACCAATGCGCAGCACTTCTACCGCGCCCGCGGAGCCACCTGCGTGGAGACGGCAACCGTCCCACCACCCGGCGGCGACCCGACCCGCCTGAACGGCTCCCCGAAGTGCCTCCGCATGACCTGGCCGGACGCCTCGACGCTGGCGCACCACCCGTGAGAGGCGTTTGAATCGGCGCGGTCGTCGCATCCCGTCTGAAAGCTGACTAGAGAAATCCCGCGCGTCGTGACGGGGCCCTGTGCCACGATTCCTGCATGGAGTCGGACAGCGCGCTGACGGTACGCCGCGCGGAGAGGTCGGACTGGTCATCGCTGGCCGAGATCGACGAGGTCGCGGCGATGGGAGATCAAGCACGAACCGACGACATCCGACGGTGGTGCGAACAGGGCCTGGTCCTCATGGCGGAGAACAGCTCGAAACCGCAGGGGTACCTCACGCTCGAGTACACGTTCTTCGAGCAGGGCTTCGTCACATTGCTCATGGTCGCGTCCAACGCCCGGCGGCGCGGCGTCGGCGTACGCCTTCTGAATGCTGCCGAGGCCGCGTGCACCGCGCCGAAGCTGTTCACGTCCACCAACGTCTCGAACCACCCGATGCAGCAACTACTCCAGCGCGCCGGCTGGTCGGCAGTCGGGTTGCTGCACGGTCTCGACGAAGGTGACCCCGAACTCTTCTACCTCTGCCCACCCCACCGCGGCAATGCCTGAACCGTACGACGTCAGGGCTCGTCGGCGGTGTTGTGAACTTGTGGACGGCTCGTTCGAGGAGCGGGAGGTCGGGTACGGCGATCTGCAGTGTCATCGCGTGATTCGGTAAAGGACGTTGGGGCGGAGTGGGCCGTCGGGGACGGAGGGGTCGTCGAAGTTGTCGGCGGGGTTGTGGGTCATGCCCAGCCGGCGCATGACGGCTTGGGAGCGGTGGTTGGTGGCAGTGGTGATCGCGAGGATCTCCGCGAGGCCGAGGGTGTCGAAGCCGTAGGTCAGGACGGCGCGAGCGGACTCGGTGGCGTAGCCGTGGCCCCATGCCGAGCGGGCGAGCCGCCAGCCGATCTCGACGCCGGTGAACGGCAGGCCCGGGTCGACGTCGTCCAGGCCCGCGAAGCCGATGAACTCGCCGGTCGCCTGCACCTCGACCGCCCACCAGCCGTAGCCGCGCTGGTCGAACTCGGCCCGGAAGGTCGCGACCGAGGCGTCAGTCTGCTCACGCGTCATCACCTCACCCAGATGCTGACGGACTTCCGGATCGGCGTTCATCGCGGCCCACGGGGCGAGGTCGGATTCGCGCCAACGGCGGAGCAGCAGGCGCTCGGTGCGTAGTTCAGCCATGCCGCAACCCAACGCCAAGGACATCCGCCCCGCAAATCCATTTCGCCCGACGTCCACAGCAGCCTAGAGTTGCGCGGCAGTGACTGGTTTCTGAGAGACGCATCGATCACCGTGGCGGCCCGGCCGACCGCGGTGGTGGGGTGCGTCGCGCATCGATTCGACCACTGATCGACGCGACCTCTCAGGAGCACCGCTGTGCCCACACCTGTCAAGGATCACCTGATCCTGCGTACTGTCGACGGCGCCGCCGACCTGCTGGCCGGCGAACTCGGACGACTGCCCCAAGTCACGATCCTCAGCACCCGGACCGCATCCGTGACCTGCCGGATCGACGGCGAACTGCAGGACCTCTACGACTGCCCGCTGTACTCCACAGCCGCGATCCCACTCCCCGGAAGTCCGCACGACGATGGCTTTCTCGACCCGTTGCATGCGTCAACCGAAACCGGCGTTCTCGCCAACCTGCCGCGGACCTTCAGAGTTCACGGGGACAGCGAGCTCGCCGTCGCAGTCAGCCGCGAGCTCGGCTGGACGAACGATCCGCGCAACTGGAGCGTCAACCTCACCAACGCCGGCACCGGATGGATCGCCGAGATCGGGCCGCTCTACTGGACCCGGCGGTTCGGCTCGCTCGAACGGTTGCCGTGGTCAACCAACCCGGTCGTCGCCGAGGTCGTCGTACGCCTGGCGAAGATCCGGCCCGGCCACCGCGTCCTGGACCCGTTCTGCGGCACCGGCACCTTGCTCCTGGCTGCCCACCGCCAGGCCCAGTCCACCGAGCTGATCGGATCCGACAAGCGATCGATCCGGCTCGCGCGACGGAACCTCGCCGCGCGAGCCCTGTCAGCCAGCCTCACGACCGCCGAGGCCGAAGCAATCCAGCAACCCGACCGAAGCATCGATCGGGTGATCGCCAACCTGCCCTTCGGCAAACGTGTCGGCTCACATCGCGACAACCTGCGCCTCTATCCCGCTGCCATCGCCGAGATCGCGCGCGTACTCACCGACGACGGACGCGCGGTGCTGCTGACCGAGGACAAGCGTCTGTTGAAGGACGCCGTCGCCCGGACCCACGGCCTGAAGATCGTCCGGGAGCGCGTCCTCCGCTTCAACGGCGCCACGCCGACCGCCTTCGTCGTGACCAGAACAGTCGGCCGGCAGTCCAGACGGCGGTGAGTTGAGTTCAAGTAGCTCCGCAGTACCCGCCAAAAGATCTGGTGAGTACTGCGCAGCCGCCTAGTTGGCCTCTTTCGTAGCCCAGTAGTGCCACTGTGGGGACGCGACTGGGGACCGGGTCAGGCCGTCCGGCCAGGTCGCCGGCAGGTCGTGACTCCGAGCCGCGTAGAGGATCACCTCCGATGCGGTGCGGTCGCCGCGGACGGCGACACGGGCGGCGGTCTCCGCACGCATGTCGGACAGGTAGTGGATGGCCGGCAGGAACTCGGCGCTCAGCCGCGGACTCAGCCGCCCGACCGGCTCGTCGTCGATTCTGACCTCGACCACCATCCGGTGCCGGTCCTGGATCCCGTCCTCCTCCTCGATCGCGTGCATGGTCGCGTACGCCCAGCACTCGCCCTCCGCCCGGAAGAACGGCGCCAGTACGTCGGGACGCACCTCACTGCCCGGTACGACGATGCCGCTGCCGGGCGGCAACAGGTGATAGCTGCCTGGCGGGGGCAGGTTCACCGGGACCAGCATGTGCGGCTGCCCGAGGGCCACCGCGACACTTGCGTGGAACGCCGTCCCCTGGCCGCTCTTGCCATCCCAGTCGGCCGGCTCCCATTCACTCACCCACAGGTGGCACGGCACCTGCGGTTGCAGGCCTTGTGCCACCAGTTCTGACAGCACCGGGTGGTACCGGTGCGCATCGTCCCTCGGCAGGTAGCCGACAACCTTCCCCTGCACCCGTACGGCGATCGAGCGGGGATCGAAGCGGTTGTGCGGTTCCGGGACCAGGTCCGCGACGGTGTCCAAGTCTGCGCCACGCGCTGGGATGGGGTCTGGGAACAGGCTACGGATCGCCTGCTCGTGCGGGGCCTCCCGCACGACCTCCTGACCACACCACAAAGCGTCTCCCCACAGACTGAACGGAATCAGTTCCATTCGTGCCCTCCAGTCCACTGTGACCGGCTTTACTCGGCTCATCCCGTCCAGGACCCTGGCCGTTACACCGAGTGAGCGTATGAAAACTAGACTGCCCAGTGAAGGGCCGTTTCACGCCTGAAACAAGGGTCTGTTGCGTAAAGGTGGCCACCCGTCCGTACTGTGGACGCGGATTGTCTTGTGCAGCGAGCGAATCGGCGAAGATCGTGCAAATGCACGGGAAGGAAGCTCATGCAGAGCAGTAGTTCAGTCGCTCGTTCGACGACCGGCGCAGACCAGAAGGCCGTTGACGCGGCAGCCGTCGAGGACGCGGTCAAGCGACTCGACGGGGTCGCTGTGCGTACACCGCTGAAACGCAACCTCCGGCTGTCCGAACGCACTGGGGCCCAGATCTGGCTGAAGCGGGAAGACCTGCAGATCGGCCGTTCCTACAAGCTCCGCGGCGCCTACAACCTGATCGCCCAGCTCGACGACGAGCAGAAGGCGGCCGGCGTGGTCTGTGCCAGTGCCGGCAACCACGGCCAGGGGCTCGCCTACTCGTGCCACATCCTCGGCGTGCACGGCAAGGTCTACGTCCCGCGGACGACGCCCCGCCAGAAGCGCGACCGGATCGCGGCCCTCGGCGGCAAGCAGATCCAGGTCATCGTCACCGGTGACACGTACGACGACGCGGCGGCGGCGGCCATCGCGGAGGTCGAGGCCACCGGTGCGACGATGGTGCCCGCGTTCGACGACCCGAGAACCGTTGCGGGACAAGGGACTGTCGCGGTCGAGCTCGTCGACCAGCTCGGCCACCCGCCCGACGTACTGGTCGTGCCGGTTGGTGGCGGCGGGCTGATCGCCGGTGTCGTGAGCTGGCTGGCCGAGCGGCATCCCGGCGTACGGATCGTCGGGGTGGAGCCGGCCGGCGCGGCGAGTATGGCGGCGGCGCTGGAGGCCGGGGAGCCGGTCACGCTGCCGCATCTGGACAGCTTCGTGGACGGCGCCGCGGTACGACGAGTGGGCGACGTGACGTTGCCGCTGGTCGCGAACGCGGGCGTCGAGATGCTGGCGGTGCCGGAAGGCCTGGTGTGCAGCGAGATGCTGGAGCTGTACCAGATCGACGGCCTGATCGCCGAGCCCGCGGGCGCCTTGTCGACAGGTGCCTTAGGCAACGGTCTCGATGTACGCCCCGGGGAGACCGTTGTCTGTCTGCTGTCCGGCGGGAACAACGATGTCAGCCGGTATAGCGAGATCCTCGAACGCTCGCTGGTGCACGAAGGGCTGAAGCACTACTTCCTGGTGACGTTCCCGCAGGAGCCTGGCGCACTGCGGACGTTCCTGGACGAGGCGCTCGGGCCGGACGACGACATCACGCTGTTCGAGTACGTGAAGCGGAACAACCGCGAGACCGGTGTGGCGTTGGTCGGTATCGAGATCAGCCGGCCCGGCGATCTGGAGGGACTGTTGTCCCGGATGGACGCGGCGCCGCTCGACATCGAGCGCATCCACCCGAACTCACCGGAGTTCCGCTACCTGATCTGAGTCCGGACGCACTGATCCCGCCGGGGGAGCCTGGCCACCTGCTTCCGGTCAGGTGCCGTCAACAGCCCCGTTGCGCTCCCGGCGGGATCAGTGCGTCTGGGTGGGTCAGTGCTTCGAGTGTTTCGGGTGGTCGCCTCGCTGGTCGGGCTTGGCCGGGTCCGGCCACGGCTGGCGGCGCGGGTCATCCGGGTGCTGCCCATCGGCCCAGTGCTCACCAGTAGCTTGCTCGTCGGTCGCCCCCACCATCGGCTGCCCATCCCGGCTCGTCGGCCGGTCCTCGCTGCCCAGGTCTGTCCTGTCGCGATCCCGGGTCGACGCGTCCTGGTCGGTTGACTGCTCGTTGCCCCAGGTGGCCGCGTGGGGTGTCGCCTGGTCCGGGTGCAACTCCTGGGCCCGGGTGCGGTGCTCCTCGGACTCGGTCCGGGCCTGCTCGGCGGCCTCGCGCCGTTCGGTGGCTCCGGCCGCGAGCCGACGCGCCTCGGCCGCCTTCTCGTCGGCGATGGCCTGCGCCTTGCGGGCCCGTGCCTCGACCTCATCGGCCGCGGCTTCCTGCTTCTCCGCACGGACCGCCGACGTCCGGGCCTGCTGCTCCTGCTCGTACGCCTGTTCCCGGTCCCGTTCGGCCCGTCGCTTGGACGACTTACGGGTGGCCCCGGCGATCAACGCCACCAGGATCACCAAGGCCGCCAGTGCGACGACGATCCACAGGATCGTCATTCCGTCCATCGCTCCTCCTCGGCTCGACGTTCGGACCCCCAGTACCCGGAGGTCCCGACGGCTAACGTCGAGCCGAGGAGGAGCCGGACCGGCTACACCAGGCCGCGCCGGGCGGCCCAGACGATGGCTTCGATGGCGGTGCCGAAACCGAGGCGGTCGCAGATCATCCGGGTACGGCGACGGACGGTCCGCTCGGACAGGTCGAGCCGGCGGGCCACGGAGTCCACCGGCAGACCGGTGGCGAGGAGCCGGAGTAGTTGCAGGTCGTCGTGGCTGATCTCACGCGGCGGCACCCGGCGCGCGAGCGGGCGGAGTTCCTGAGGGAGGACGGTCATGCGGATCACCTTGTTCCGAACACCCGGGACTCGGCGGCGTCCCAGTCGGCCGGTTTTCCCTGCGGCTCGTAGCGCCGCAGTCGATGGGTGGCACGGACCAGCGCGCGCATCGCGCCCAGGTCCGGCAGTGGTTCGCCCAGCGCACGCGCCTGGACGAGGATGTTGCCCAGCGCGGACGCCTCGACCGGCCCCGCCAGCACGGGCAGTCCACAGGCGTCGGCGGTCAACTGGCAGAGCAGTTCGTTCTGCGACCCGCCACCGATGACGTGCAGGACGTCGACCGGCCGGTCCGCGATCGTCTGCGCCGACCGCAACGTCCGGCGGTAAGCCAGCGCGAGACTCTCCAGCACACAGCGAACCGCGGCCGCCCGCGACTGCGGCGGCTCCTGCCCGCTCGCCCGGCAGTGCTCCCCGATCCTCTGCGGCATGTTGCCTGGGGCAAGGAACTCGGGCGCGTCCGGATCGATCAGTACGGCGAACGGCGGCGCGCCGGCCGCCTCACGCAGGAGGGCGGGCAGATCGTCGGCACCCCAGACCCGCTGGCACTCCTGCAGGATCCACAGCCCCATCACGTTCTTGAGGAACCGGATCCGCCCGTCGACGCCGCCTTCGTTGGTGAAGTTCGCCTCGCGGGCCTCGGCCGTCAGCACCGGCGAATCCAGCTCGAGCCCGACCAGCGACCAGGTCCCGGACGAGATGTACGCGAACCGCTCATCAGCAGCCGGTACGGCGACCACCGAAGAAGCGGTGTCATGCGATCCGACCGCGATCACCGGCGTACCAGCGGCCAGCCCCGTCGCGTCGGGCAGCACGGTCCCGAGCACCGTGCCCGGATCCCGCAACTCCGGCAGCAGCTTCATCGATACACCGACGCGCTCCGCCAACTCCGAACTCCAGGCCTGTGCGCGAACGTCGTACAACTGCGTGGTGGAAGCATTCGTCCGCTCGGCCCCGACCTCGCCCGTCAACCAGTAACCAAGCAGATCCGGGATCATCAACAGCGTTTCGGCCTGCCCGAGCAGTCCTTCGGCGGCGAGTTGGTAGATGGTGTTGAACGGGAGCTGCTGGAGGCCGGTGATCTCGTACAGCTCGGCGGCCGACACCCGCTCCAGCACCTTCTCCATGACGCCGTCGGTGCGGGAGTCGCGGTAGTGGATGGGATTGCCGAGGAGGCGGCCGGAGGTGTCCAGGAGGCCGTAGTCGACGGCCCAGGAGTCGATGCCGATGGAGTCGATCGGGCCTGCCTGGGCGAGGCCGGAGAGCATCGAGTGGTAGAGGTGGAGGACGTCCCAGTGGAGGGTGTCGCAGAGGCGGACCGGGCCGTTCCAGAAGCGGTGGATCTCGGACAGCTCCAGCGTGCCGTCACCGACGGAACCGAGCATGACGCGCCCACTGGACGCGCCCAGATCCACCGCCGCGACGCGCCTCATGGCGAGACGACGGTGAGATCGAGGTGGAGGAGGTCCGCGACCGCCGCGAGGTCCTTGGCGCGGTGACCGGTCCCGAGCGCCCAGTGGTGTGCCACGCCCGAACCCGACCACGCGTCGGTCCACTCGCCCGGGTCGCAACCGAAGTCGACCCGCGACGTGGTGTTCCCGATCTGCAGCAGCGGTCCGGGTACGACGGTGCCCTCGGACGCGATCAGGTTGAACGAGCCGTCCCGGCGCTGACCGAGCCCGCATGCGGTCACCGGGCCGTGCTTCACGTCGAACTCGACCGAGACACCCCAGCCACGCTTGCCGTGGTACACCCCGAGCCCGCGCAGCAGCGGCTTGTCCGAGCTGATCGCGAGGTGCGCCGGTCCGTCGTGGCCCATCTCGACCACGTTGTCGTGGAAGTTCAGCGCCTGCAGCTCGGTGAACGACCCACCCGCGCCGAGCCGGTCCATCACCAGCATCGCCAGCGAGGTGCGCAGCTCGTACTCACCGGCCGCCGGAATACCTCTTGCCGTCAGCAACGAAGCGCCGAGGATCATGCCCGCCGCGACCCGCTCGTGCATCTCCCCGTCGAGGCCGCGGTGGTAGTACGCCAAGGAATCGAGCGAGAAGTCCTCGACCAGCCGGTCGAGCGCGACCGACACCGTCGCACCCCAGCGGAAGTCCTCCTCGACGACGGAATCGTCGAGCGTGAAGATCTCCCGGGCCAGGTCCATCCGGGCCGCGGTCTCCGCCTCGGTGACCTTCTCCACCCGCACCCGAAGGTCATCGATCTCCAGGATCTCCACGTGCCCACCGAGCTGCGACGACACCAGCGTCGGGTCGGTGATCACGTCCATCATCCCGGGGTAGAGATGCCCGAGCAGACCGTGCCGTCCGTGCCGGAACGCCGCCCGTACGCCGGCCGCGCGGATCCACCGGTCGATCCGGGCCCAGGCCCGCTCGTCCTCGAGGTAGCCCGAGACCGACCGGAAGTCGATCCCGCAGCGCTCGAAGGCGTTCGCCATCTCCGGGAGCGGGCAGGCGCCGCAGTACGCGAGCCAGGCGCCGGTGTCGAAGGTGGCGTGGTTCATCGACTCGGTCGGCTGCAGGTTGAGCAGCAGCACCGGTGCGCCGCTGCGCTGCGCGACCGGCACCAGCATCGACGCGGTCATGTAGGTGGTGAGGAAGCCGACGATGAGGTCGCAGTCGGCCAGCCGCAGCTTCTCGGCCGCCGCGGCACCCTCCTGCGCGTCGGAGATGAACCCGACGTCGACGACCTCACAGTCCAGCTGGGAGAACCGCTCGGACACGCGCCGGGCGGACGCCTGCAACTGCGGCAGCAGGTCAGGGAACTGCGGCCAGTAGGCACCCAGACCGCCGGCGACCAGGCCGATCCTGGTCTTGCGTGTCGTGATCCGCTCCAGCCCCGGGCGAACGTCCAGCTCGGTCATCCCAATCCTCCTAACGCAGGAACGCGGCGGCTACGCCGGCATCGACGGGAACATGCAGACCGGTCGTGTGGGTCAACTCCCCACCGGTCAGCGCGAAGACAGCCGCCGCCACGTGCTCCGGCAGCACCTCCCGCTTCAGCAGCGTGCGCTGGGCGTAGTACGCACCCAGCTCCGACTCCGGTACGCCGTACACCGCGGCGCGCTGCGCACCCCAGCCCTTGGCGAAGATCCCGGAGCCGCGGACGACGCCGTCCGGGTTCACACCGTTGACGCGGATACCGTGCTCGCCGAGCTCGGCGGCGAGCAGCCGGACCTGGTGCGCCTGGTCGGCCTTGGCCGCGCCGTACGCGACGTTGTTCGGGCCGGCGAAGACGGAGTTCTTGCTGGAGATGTAGATGATGTCGCCGCCGATGGCCTGGTCGATCAGCACCTTCGCGGCCGCCCTGGAGACCAGGAACGAGCCCTTCGCCATCACGTTGTGCTGCAGGTCCCAGTCCCTATCCGTTGTCTCCAGCAACGACTTGGAGATGGACAGTCCGGCGTTGTTGACGATCAGATCGACACCACCGAAGGCCAGCACCGCCTGCCGCAACGCCTCCTCGACCGCTTCCGCCGAGGACACGTCGGCGCCCACGGCAACGGCCACGTCCGTGGTGCCGATCTCCTTGGCCACCGCCTCGGCCGCGGCCAGATCCAGGTCGGCCACGACCACACACGCGCCTTCGGCGGCCAGCCGCTGCGCGATCGCCTTACCGATCCCCGAGCCGCCACCGGTGACAAAGGCAACCCGGGTCGCGAGCGGCTTCGGCTTGGGCATCCGCTGCAGCTTGGCCTCTTCCAGCGCCCAGTACTCGATCCGGAACTTCTCACTCTCGTCGATCGGCGCGTACGTCGAGACAGCCTCGGCGCCCCGCATCACGTTGATCGCGTTCACGTAGAACTCGCCGGCCACTCGCGCGGTCTGCTTGTCCTTGCCGAAGCTGAACATGCCGACACCCGGAACGAGCACGATCGCCGGGTCCGCACCACGCATCGGCGGGCTGTCCGGCTGCGCGTGCCGGTCGTAGTACGCCGCGTAGTCCTCGCGGTACTGCAGATGCAGCTCCCGCAGCCGCGTCACCGCCTCCTCGAGGGGCGCGGTCGCGGGCAGGTCCAGCACCAATGGCCGCACCTTGGTCCGCAGGAAGTGGTCGGGGCACGAGGTACCCAGCGCGGCCAACTCGGCCAGCTTCTCCCGCGACGTGAACTCCAGTACGACGTCCGAGTCGTTGAAGTGACCCACCTGCGGCTTGTCCGTCGACGCGAGTCCACGAATGACGGGGGCCAGGGCGGCCGCCCGCTCGCGGCGCTCGCGAGAAGACAGTGCCTCGAAGCCGGGCACGACCGCACCGAAGGGCTCGGGCTTCCCACGCTCGGCCAGGAAGCGTTCCGCCGTCCGGATGATGTCGAGGGAGTTGGCCTCGCACTCCTCGGAGGTGTCGCCCCACGCCGTGATGCCGTGACCGCCGAGGATGCAGCCGATCGCCTGCGGGTTCTCCCGCTTGACGGCCGCGATGTCGAGACCGAGCTGGAACCCGGGCCGCCGCCACGGCACCCAGACCACCCGGTCGCCGAAGCACTCGGCGGTGAGCTTCTCGCCGTCAGCCGCGGTCGCCAGCGCGATTCCGGAGTCCGGGTGCAGGTGGTCGACGTGAGGTGCGTCGACGAGACCGTGCATGGCGGTGTCGATCGACGGCGCCGCGCCGCCCTTGCCGTGCAGGCAGTAGTCGAACGCGGCGACCATCTCGTCCTCACGGTCCACGCCTGGGTACACGTCGACCAGCGAGTTCAGCCGGTCCAGCCGCAGTACGGCGAGACCTGCGGACGTCAGCGTGCCGAGGTCGCCGCCGGACCCCTTCACCCAGACCAGGTCGACGGGCTGCTGGGTGACCGGGTCGGTCGCCGTCCCCTTCGCCGACGTGTTTCCGCCGGCGTAGTTGGTGTTCCGCGGATCGGCACCCAGTCTGTTGCTGCGTGCAACGAGTTCGGCTGCAGTGTCGGTCATGACGATTCAGGCTCCCCATCCGGCCTGCTGGCCGTCGGCTCGGTCCTTGACGATCTGCTCGTAGTACCCGCTGCGCTGGTACGCGGCGACCGGGTCCGGGTCCAGGCCCTGCGACTCGCGCAGCTCGGCGAGCAGCGGACGGACATCGGTGTTGTAGGCATCCATCAGCGCGGCGTTGGCGGCCAGGACGTCGCCCTCCTGCTGGGCCTTCCGCAGCGCGTCCCGGTCGACCAGCAGGGCCTTCGCGGTCGCTTCCTGGACGTTCATCACCGAGCGGATGATGGCCGGGATCTTCACCTCGATGTTGTGGCACTGGTCGAGCATGAAGGCGATCCCGCGGTCCGGGTCGAGCGCGTCGCCGCGGACGATCTCGTTCATGATCCGGAACAGCTGGAACGGGTCCGCCGAGCCGACCATCAGGTCGTCGTCGGCGTAGAACCGGCTGTTGAAGTCGAACGCGCCCAGCTTCTTGGCCCGGAGCAGGAAGGCGACGATGAACTCGATGTTGGTGCCGGGCGCGTGGTGCCCGGTGTCGATGCAGACCGTTGCCTTCGGCCCCAGTTCCAGGCAGTGCGCGTACGACGTACCCCAGTCGGGCACGTCCATGGTATAGAAGGCCGGCTCGAACAGCTTGTACTCCAGCAGCATCCGCTGGTCGTCGCCGAGCCGGTCGTACACCTCCTTGAGCGCGGTCGCCAGCCGATCCTGCCGCTCCTGGATGTCGTCCTGGCCCGGGTAGTTGGTGCCGTCGGAGAACCACAGCTTCAGGTCGCGGGACCCGGTCGCGTCCATGATGTCGACGCACTCGAGCAGGTGGTCGGTCGCCTTCCGCCGGACCCGCGGGTCGGGGTTGGTGACACTGCCGAGCTTGTAGTCGTCGTCCTGGAAGACGTTGCTGTTGATCGCGCCGAGCCGGACGCCATGTTCCTTCGCGTACGCCGCCAGCGCCGCATAGTCGTCCACCTTGTCCCAGGGGATGTGCAACGCGACGCTCGGGGCGGCGCCGGTGTACTTGTGCACCACGGCGGCGTCGGCGATCTTCTCCTCCGGGGAGCGCGGCACACCGGGCTGGCTGAACACCTTGAACCGGGTGCCCGAGTTCCCGAACGCCCACGAGGGCAGCTCGATCTCCTGACGGCTCAGGGCGGCCTTCACAGCATCGGTCGTCATGGTTCTCAGTCCCCTTCAGGAATCTAATGCAGTCAGGTGGAAGATCTCGGGCAGCAGCAGGAACGACTCGTCCGGCGGCCGCCCATCGATCCCCGTGAAGAACTCGGTCATCTCGGCCTGCCAGCGGGCGTTCACCTCGGTCGCCGCCATCGCCTTCTGCGCCGCCTCCAGGTCCTCGGCCTCGACGTACCCGATCAGCAGGCCGTCGTCGCGGAGGAAGAGCGAGTAGTTGTGCCACCCGGTGTCGCGCAACGCGGCCTGCATCTCCGGCCAGACGTTGCGGTGGCGTTCGACGTACTCCTCCAGGCGGTCGGGTTTGACCTGGAGACAGAAGCAGTAGCGATTCACAGGACGGCCCTCAGAAGTTGAACTGGTCGATGTTGGCCGCGGTGAACTCGGTCGGCGGGCCGAGCACGATCTCGCCGTCGGCGCCGACGGTGTACTCACCGAGCTTCCCGGCCTTGAACTTCTCCCCCTCCGCGCCGGTGATCTGGCCCGAGCTCAGCGCGGCACCGGCGTACGCGGCCAGGTAGCCGATGTCGGCCGGGTTCCACAGCGCGAACTTCTTGACCGTGCCGTCCTTGACGTACTGACGCATCTGGTTCGGCAGGCCGAGGCCGGTGATCGCGACCTTGCCCTTGTAGCTGGACGCGCTCACGTAGCGGGAGGCGGCCGCGATGCCGACCGTGGTCGGGGAGACGATCACCTTGAGGTTCGGGTACGACTGCAGCAGGCCCTGCGCCTCGGTGAACGACTTCTGGTCGTCGTCGTTGCCGTAGGCGATCTTGACCAGCTTCAGCTTCGCGTTCTCCGGCTTGGCCAGCTCGGTCTGCATGACCTTGATCCAGGAGTTCTGGTTGGTCGCGTTCGGGGTCGCGGACAGGATCGCGATCTCACCGGCGCCGCCGGCCAGCTCGCTGGCCATCTTCACCAGGCTCTCGCCGATGCCCTGGGTGGTGGCCTGGTTGATGAACGCGTCCCGGCAGGCCTTCGACGCGTCGGAGTCGAAGGTGACCACCTTGATCCCGGCCTTGCGGGCCTGGTTCAGCGACGGACAGACCGCGTTCGGGTCGTTCGCCGCGACCACGATCACGTCCTGCTGCTGCTGGATCAGCGTGTTGATGTAGCTGACCTGCGAGGACGCGCTGGCGTCGTTCGGGCCGACCAGCTTGTACTCACCCTTGATCTCGCCGACCGCGACCTTGCCGCCGCCGACCTCCACGTCGGTGTACGGGTTGTTCAGCTGCTTCGGCAGGTAGGCGATCTTCAGGCCCTCCTTGAGCGGGGCGTTCGGATCGGCCTTGGCCGCCGTAGTGGCCGGGGCGGCGGTGTTCCCGGCCGCCGTGTCGGACTTCGTCGTACCGCCGCCGCAGGCCGTCAGGGCCAGAGCTCCGACGGCCAGCACCGCCAGCAGGGATTTGCGTTGAGACATGGGTGTGTCCTTTCAGGTGCGGCGCCGTTGCAGCACGGTGCTGGCGAGGTTCGGAGCGAGGACGGAGACGATGAGGAGTACGCCGGTGACGACGTTGAGCGCCTCGTTGGACACGTCGGACAGGCGGAGCGCGTTCTGCAGCGCGCCGAGCAGCACGACACCGGCGATGACACCGGGCAGTGCGCCCTTGCCGCCGAAGATGGAGACGCCGCCGAGCAGGACCGCGGCGACCACGGCCAACTCGAGTCCGGCGCCGTTGTCGGCTCGGGCGCTGGAGTAGCGCAGCGTCCAGAGCACGCCGGCGAGCCCCGCGACGAGACCGCTGGCGACGTACAGCCAGAACTTCAGCCGGCCCGGCCGGATACCGGCGAACCGCGCGGCCTGCTCACTCGCGCCGACCGCGAACACGGCCCGGCCGATCGGCGTCGCATGCAGGATCACGCCGAACACGACCGCCAGGACCACGATGACGATCAGCACGTTCGGAATCGGCGTACCACCGATGGTGCCGGTGACCCAGTCGGTGTAGAAGGCGGGGAAGTCGGCGACCGCGCTGTCACCGAGGACGACGAACGCCAGGCCGCGGTAGAGCGCCAGGGTGCCGATGGTGACAGCCAGGGACGGCAGCCCGAGGACGGTGACGAAGAAGCCGTTGACCGCGCCGAGCACGGCGCCGAGCAGCAGGCAGAGCGGGATGATCGTCTCGATCGGCTGGTTCGCGTTCCACAGGTAGCCCATCACCGCGCTGGACAGACCGAGCGTGCTCGCCACCGACAGGTCGATCTCGCCGGTCACGATCACCAGGGTCATCGGCAGGGCGACGAGTGCGATCGGGAGCAGGTCGAGGACGAGGAAGCCGAAGTTCCTCGACGTACCGAAGCTGTCGACGGTCGCGGCGGCCACGATCAGGACGAGCACGGTGATGGCGATGATCGCCACGTTCCAGTTGGCCAGCCGGGCTCCCCGGGTGACGGTCAGCTCAGCTGACATGGGAGCCTCGCTTCTTCAGGCCGGCCGCGACCCGGGCCGCGACCAGGCGATCCGCGCCGATCGCGAGCAGGATCAGTCCGCCGACGATCGCCTGCTGCCAGAACTGATTGATCTCCAGTACGGCGAGCGCGCTGCCGATCGTTGTCAGCAGCAACGCACCGAGCGCGGCACCCCAGACCGTCCCGCTACCGCCGAAGACCGCGACCCCGCCGACGACGACGGCCGCGACCACGTTGAGCTCGTAGCCGGTACCCGCCGCCGCGTCGATGGTGCCGAACCGTGCCGCGAACAACACGCCCGCGAGCCCGGCCAGCCCACCGCTGACGACGAACGCGCCGACGGTACGACGGCCGACCGTGATACCGGCCAAGCGCGCCGCCTGGGGACTCGATCCCATCGCGTACAACTCACGTCCGACCCGGTAGTTCCGCAGTACGACGCCGGTGATCACCAGGACCAGCAGTGCGATCAGGACGAGGTACGGGACGCCGATCAGGGTGGCGTTGCCGAAGTCGAGGAAGCCGGCCGGGAGTTCGTCGGCGTTGATCTGCTGGCCGCCGGCCCAGAAGTAGGTGACACCGCGGTAGACGTACAGCGTGCCGAGCGTGACCACGAGCGCGGGGACGTTGCCGTAGCGGACGAGGACGCCGTTGAGTCCGCCGCAGACCGCTCCGACCGCGGCACCTGTCACCAGCGCCACGACGACCGGGACGCCTGGGTTGTTCTGCAGCAGGGTGCCGACCGTGAACGCGCTGAGGCCCAGCACCGAACCGACCGAGAGGTCGATGTTGCGGGTGATCACCACCACGGCCTGGCCGACCGCCAGAACGGCCAGGATCGCGGTGTTCAGCAGAATGTCGCGGATGCTCTGACCGGACAGGAACCGCGGATTCGAGATCGCGGTGACGGCGACCAGCAGGGCCAGCGCGAGCACGATGCCGAGCTCTCTGGCCCTCAGTACGACGTCCAGCGACGACCGGCGCGGCGCAGGCAGGTCGACGGCGGTCATGGGGCCTCCCGTCCTGGACTGAGGAGAGCAGGGAGCGAAGCGACTGGAGCGACGAGGGAAGGACGGGAGGCAAGGCCCCATGACCACGCCGGCGCCGAAGGTCCGGCCAAAAGCACCGTCACAGTACGGCCTCCTGACCGGTCGCGGCGAACATCACCGACTCCTCGGTGGCCTCGCTGCGATCGAGCTCGGCCACCAGCCGGCCCTCACGCATCACCAGCACGCGATCCGCCATCCCAAGCACCTCCGGGAGCTCCGACGAGACCATCAGTACGGCGACGCCCTCGGCGGCCAGGCTGGACATCAGCCGGTGTACCTCGGCCTTGGTACCGACGTCGATCCCGCGGGTCGGCTCGTCGACGATCAGCACGGTCGGCTTGGTGGCCAGCCATTTGGCCAGCACGACCTTCTGCTGGTTGCCCCCGGACAGCGTGCCGACCTCGTCGGAGAGCCTTCCGTACTTGGTCTTCAGCCGCTCGGTCCATTCCTGCGCCGAGCGGCGTTCGCGGCTGCCGGTGAGGAAGCCGAGCTGGGACAGCGACCGCGACCTGGGCAGGGTCACGTTGCGCTCGATCGACAGCTCCATCACCAGTCCCTGCTGGCGACGGTCCTCCGGAACCAGCGCCACACCGGCGGCCATGGCCTGCTTCGGCGAGCCCGGCCTGAGGGTCCTCCCGGCCACCTCGACCGTGCCGGAGTCGCGCGGATCGACCCCGAAGATCGACTGCACGACCTCGGACCGCCCCGACCCGACCAGACCGGCCAGCGCGACGATCTCCCCGGCGCGTACATCGAACGTGACGTCTTTGTACACGGGGTCACGGGAGAGGTCGCGGACCTGGAGGGCTACCGCGCCGGGGGTGACGTCCTGTTTGGGGAACAACGCGCCGAGGTCGCGGCCGACCATCTTGCGGACCATCTCGTCGACGGTGATGTCGGCGATCAGATCGGTGGAGACGTGCCGGCCGTCGCGCATGATCGTGACCCGCTCGCACAGCGCGGTGATCTCCTCGAACCGGTGCGAGATGAACATCAGCGCGGCGCCGTCGTCACGCAGTGACCGGGCGACCGCAAACAGTCGCTCGACCTCGACCCCGGTGAGCGCGGCGGTCGGCTCGTCCATCACCACCACCCGGGCGTCCGCGGACAGGGCCTTGGCAATCTCGACCAGTTGCTGGTCGGCGATCGACAGGCCGCGGGCCGGCCGGTTCGGGTCGATCGACACGCCGAGCCGAGTGAACAGCTGCGCCGCCTGCCGGACCATCGCGGCCCGGTCGATGGTGTTGAAACGACCCAGAGGCTGGCGGCCCATCGCGATGTTCTCCGCCACGGTCAGGTCCGGGAACAGCGTCGGCTCCTGGTAGATGACCGCGATCCCGGCCGCCTTCGCGTCCGCCGGGGTGTGCAGCTCCGCCGGTACGCCGTTCAGCTCGATCGTGCCGGAGTCCGGGCGGTGCACACCGGCCAGCATCTTCACGATGGTGGACTTCCCGGCGCCGTTCTCGCCGACCAGGGCGTGCGCCTCACCGCCGTACAGGTCGAAGGAGACCTCCCGGACGGCGGCAACCGCGCCGAACGATTTCGACACCGCGCGGACGCGCAGCACCGGCGTGCCGTCGGACATGGTCACCTCCAACTCGGGGCGGCTGAGTTGCTGAAAGGTTTCAAGAAGATTGCACGAACGTAAGGGCGGGCTGGTGGGGGCGTCAAGAGGTGGTTCGCGTTTGGAGGCCGATCTCGGACGGATACTGCTGGAAACCGATGGAAAACAGGTACGCTCTGGCCGCTAAGACGTTTCAAACGCCGGCCCACCCCAGGGCCTTGACGCCGGGAGGCCGCGCATGCCAGCAGACAGCGCGCCGGACCCCGCCTCCACCACGCCGGGACCGGCCCCCACCGCCGCAAAATCGTCCCGCTCAGGCCGCACCACGCCCCCCTCCACCGCCACTCCCTCCCGCTCGACCACATCTCGCTCGGGCTCGGCCGGCGCGGCCGCCGCAGGCTCCTCCCGCTCAGCCTCGGCTCGCTCGGGCGCATCCGGCACAGCAGGCTCCCGGTCGTCCGGCTCGGCGTCGTCCACCTCCACGGGCTCGTCTTCCGGCACCTCGGCCGACGGTCGCGGCGGCCGGAAGGCCGCTCGGGAGCCCGGCACCAGGCGCCGCAAAGCTCGGCGGCATGCCGCCGGGGTGAAAGCGGTGGCGGCCGCGGCCGGGGTGTCTTTGGGGACTGTGTCGAATGTGCTGAACCGGCCCGAGGTGGTCAGTCCGGTGACGCGGGCGAAGGTGGAGGCGGCGATGGCGTCGCTCGGCTTCGTCCGGAACGAGTCAGCCCGCCAGCTCCGGGCCGGGAGCAGCCGCATCCTCGCGTACCTGATGCTCGACGCCGGCAACCCGTTCTTCACCGACGTCGCGAAGGGTGTCGAGGACGCGGCCCGCGCGGCCGGCCTGTCGGTGTTCCTGTGCAACAGCAACGAGGACGCCGACCGCGAGGCCGACTACCTCGACCTGCTCGAACAGCAACGGGTGCAAGGCGTGCTGATCACCCCGATCGACCAGAACTCGTCCCGCCTGCGCAAACTCCCCGCCCGCGGTACGCCGGTCGTCGTGGTGGACCGAGCCATCGACGACGGCGAGCACTGCTCGGTCGCGGTCAACGACATCCTCGGCGGCGAACTCGCCATCGCCCACCTGCTCGAGCTCGGCCACGACCGGATCGCGTACGTCGGCGGGCCGAACACGATCGGCCAGGTCATCGACCGCCGCGACGGCGCCCGCCGGGCACTGCGGAAGGCCGGCAAACCCGCGGAAAACCTGATCGAGCTCACCACCGGCGCCCTCACCGTCGCCGAAGGTAGGGGCGCAGGGCAACGACTTGCTGGACTCCCGGCGACCCGCCGCCCGACCGCCGCCTTCTGCGCCAACGACCTGCTGGCCCTGGGCCTGCTGCAACAGTGCGTCAGCCTCGGCCTCCGCGTCCCGGAGGACCTGGCCATCGTCGGCTACGACGACATCGAGTTCGCCGCCGCGGCCGCCGTACCCCTGACTTCTGTCCGCCAGCCCCGCCAACTCCTCGGCCGCACCGCCGCCGAGCTCCTCCTGGACGAGTCCTCCAACCCGGACCACGAACACCAACGCGTCACCTTCACCCCCGAGCTGGTCGTCCGCACCTCAACCCGCGGCACCCTCTAGGCCGTCAGGCACGGTCTCGGCCATAGGCGGCGAGGAAGACCTCGGTCGCTTGGGTGGCCAGTTGGTCGAACTCGTCGACGGGTGGGCGGGCCTCGGTGCCGGCGAACATGGCTCGGTTCATGGGTTTGTACATGACCAGGCCGGCGAATTGGTACGCCGCGAGAGTCGGGTCCGGGAGCTCGCGGAGCAGGCCGCGGTCGGTCAGTGTGGTCAGCGCTTGACCGAGCGCCTCCAGTGATCGCTCGAAGCCGCTGTTGAACCAGGCCCCGCAGACCTCAGGGAAGCGATCGGCCTCGGCGATGACGAGCCGGCGGAGCTGCAGCACGCTGCTGTTGGTGAGGCTGTCGAGGAAGTAGCGCGCCAGGTTCCCCAGGGCTTCTCGTGCGTCGGTGGCTCCGTCGAGGGTCTCGGCGTACGCCTTGGTCAATCCTTCGAGCAGCTGGTCGCTGGTGCCGAGGACGATCTCGGTGAACAGGCGCTCCTTGTTCTCGAACTGCTTGTAGACGGTCTGTTTGGACACCCCTGCCCTGGCGGCGACCTCGTCCATGCTCGCGCCCAGGTACCCGTGCTGCAGGAACACCTCGGTCGCCGCGGCCAGGATCGCCCGGCGCTTGCGAGGCGTCCGGCCCTCGCCCTCGATGGTGACGGCCTGCTCCGGCTGCCAGCCGGCGGCCCGTCGGCGTTGGTCCACGAAGTCCTCCTCTGCGAATTCCAGAATCATACTAGACAGTCCAGTTCTGACCTGAGTACTGTACGGTCTAGTTCCGAGGGACACCTAGGGAGGGCTCCGATGAGCACTGTGAAATCCGCCGACGGTACGACGATCGCCTTCGAAGCCATCGGGGAGGGCCGGCCGCTGATCATGATCGACGGCGCCACCGGGCACCGGGCCGTGAACCCGTCGAACGCCGAGGTCGCGAAGCTGCTGAGCGACGAGTTCCGGGTCTACGCCTACGACCGGCGCGGCCGGGGCGAGAGCACCGACACCAAGCCGTACGCGATCCAGCGCGAGATCGAGGACCTCGCCGCGCTGATCGAGGACGCCGGTCAGCCGGCCATCGTGTTCGGCTGGTCGTCCGGCGGCCTGCTGGCTCTGGACGCGGCGGCCGCCGGGCTGCCGATCACCGCGCTGGCGCTGTTCGAGCCGCCGGTCGTGGTCGACGACGGACGTCCGCCGCTGCCGGCCGACTACGTCGAGCGGCTCGAGGCGAGTGTCGAGGCCGGACGGCCCGGCGACGCGGTCGAGCTGTTCATGACCGCGGGGGCCAACATGCCGGCCGAGTTCGTCGACGCGGTCCGGGGGACGCCGATCTGGTCCGCGGTCGAGGAGATCGCCGGGACCATCGCGTACGACGGCCGGATCATGGGCACGACCATGTCGGGCAACCCGCTGCCCGCCGAGCGCTGGGCCGCGGTCGACGTACCGGTCCTGGTGATGCACGGTGACAACACCCCGCCGTACCTGAAGACCGGACCCGCGGCGGTCGCCGAGCTGCTGGCGACGGCGCGGCTGCTGCCGGTGCCCGGCGAGAACCACAACGTCGAGCCGCCCGTCCTCGCTCCCGTCCTGCGCCAGTTCGCGCACGAGCTCTGAGGAGATCCGCCATGGGAAAGATCGTGGTGACCACGTTCAGCTCGCTGGACGGCGTCGTACAGGCGCCTGGCGGGGAGGACTTCAAGTACCAGAACTGGAGCTTCGAGTTCGACCGCGGTGCGGACGGCGAGAAGTACAAGGAGGACGAGGCCTTCCGCGCCGAGGCGTTGCTGATCGGGCGCAAGACCTACGAGGGTTTCGCGTCCGCCTGGCCGAACTACGAGGGTGAGCTGGCCGACAAGTACAACGGCATGCCGAAGTACGTCGTCTCCAGCACGCTGAAAGACCCTTCGTGGAACAACACGCGGGTGCTGGCCGGCGACGTACGCGAAGAGGTGGCGAGGCTGAAGAAGGAGGTGGCCGGTGAGATCCAGGTGCCGGGCAGCATCCAGCTCGCCCAGGAGTTGATCGCCGCGGACCTGGTCGACGAGATCCACCTGATGATCTTCCCGGTCATCCTCGGCACCGGCCGGAAGCTGTTCGGCGAGACCCCCGACAAGACGACCTGGCGGCTGACCCAGTCGCTGACGGTCGGCGAAGGAGTCCTGATCACCGACTTCCAGCGCAACCGCTAGTTGGGAAGCGCATCGGCGAGCTCCGTCAGGCGAGCGGATCGCAGTTCGATCAGCTCCACCCGTCCGATGCTAACCGCGCCTTGACCTAGAGGGTGCTCTAGCAGGTTGGATTGCCGGCATGCTGAACATCGCGCTGGGCGCCATGGAGTACGGGACTCGGATCGGCGAGAAGGAGTCGTTCGCGTTGCTGGACGCGTACGTCGATGCCGGTGGGGAGTGGATCGACACGGCGAACTGCTACGCGTTCTGGCAGCACCCGAGCGGGCACGGCGGACAGAGTGAGGAGTTGCTCGGCCGGTGGTTGGCGCGCCGGCCGGGCGTGCGGGACCGGGTGAAGCTGGCGACCAAGGTCGGCTGTGAACCGCTCTGGCCCGGAAGCTACCCGGAGCACTCGGAAGGGCTCAGCGCCACTGCTATCGATACCGCGCTGGAGACGTCGCTGCGGCGGCTCGGTGTCGACCACATCGACCTCTACTGGGCCCACCGCGACGATCGCTCGACACCACTGGAAGAGACCGTGGCCGCGTTCGGCAAGCACGCGGCGGCCGGCACCATTGGCCGGATCGGTCTCTCGAACTACGCACTCTGGCGTGCCGAACGGATGCACAACCTGGCGATCGCGCAGGGCGTGATGGGACCGACCGCCCTGCAACTGCGCTACTCCTACCTGCAACCACGCCCGTTCGTCCGCGACCACGCCCACGACCACCGCTTCGGCTGGATCACCGACGAGGTCCTCGACTACGCCACGAACAATCCGGCCCAGCAACTCTTCGCCTACAGCCCCCTCATGTCCGGCGCGTACGAGTCCCGCCCCGACCGCCCCATCCCCCAAGCCTTCGACCACCCCGGCACCACCCGCCGCCTCGAAGCCCTCACCGATATCGCCACCACCCTGAACGTCACCCGCTCCGAAGTAGTCATCGCCTGGCTGGCCCAAGGCACCCCCGCCATCACTCCCATCATCGGCATCAGCAACCCCACCTACCTCACCACCGCCCTCAACGGCGCCCACCTCGAACTGACCCCCAACCAGCGCACCCAACTAGACGAGGTCTGGTGACTCGACAGGTCCGGCCACAGCGGGGGACGCTGTACGGGTGGATAGGGATGGGTTCTGGGGATTGGTCGAGGATGCGCGCGGTGGGGTGGATGACACCGTGGCGGATCCGGACGGGGTTGCGGACGCGCTGACCAAGCTGCTGGGTGGGCTGAGGGCCGAGGAGATCGCGGGGTTCGGGGTCGAATTCGCGCGGTTGCAGGTCGAGTCGTACCGGTGGGACCTGTGGGCGGCGGCGTACCTGATCAACTCGGGGGCTTCGGAGGATGGGTTCGACTCGTTCCGGGGCTGGTTGATCGCGCAGGGTCGAGAGGTCTGGGAGGCGGCGCTGGCCGACCCGGACTCACTGGCCGACGTGGTCGACGAGGACCGGCCGGAAGGCTTCGAGGGGTTCGACGGTGAGGGGCTGCTGCACGTGGGCAGTCACGCGTACAAGAACGTGACCGGCGACGAGGTTGCGTACTGGAAGGCAGTGGAGGCCGAGGCGCCGGACACGCCGGATCTGCCGACCGGAGAGGAGATCGACTTCGACGACGAAGACGACCTGCAGGCACACCTGCCGCGGCTGGCCGCGCTGTACCTGGACAGCTAGGTCGGATCGCCTGGACAGCTGGGCCGGTACGGCGGTCAGACCCGGCGTGACTGGTTAGGCCGGTTCGCCGCCGAGGCGTTCGATGGCGGCGCGGAGGCGGCGGCGCCAGGTGGGCTCCCCCGCGTCCTCGTCGGCCGCGGCCAGGCTGACCAGGTGCTGGGCCATCTCGAAGCCCTCGGTGGTGCGCGGCTCCACGTCGGTCGCGGCGGCCTGCGGTTCGTCGTACTCGAGCTCGATCCGCCGGCTGGTCCAGCCGAACCCGTCCGGCACCAGCAGCTCCGGCACCAGCGACTCGTGGCTGAGGGACGCCAGCTCCTGGTCGCCGTTGCCGATGCTGAAGATCGTCGTACCCCGCCGCCGTACGTCGTCGATGCGCTCCAGCAGCGTGTCCGCCGGGTCCTCCTCGGCCACCACCAGCAATGACTCGCCGCGCCCCGCGTCACGCAGCCGGTCCAACCCGATCGAGAGGTGTGGCGGTGCATCCGGTGGCGGCGACCAGCGGACCAGTGACGGCCGGATGTTCTCGATCCCGGCCCGGTGGAGCTCGTCGTCCAGGTGTGCGGTCAGGTGCCACGGCTCGTCGTCGGCCGGGCCGAACAGCAGCAGGCCGCCGGTCCGGGTGGTGAACCTGCGCAGCGAGTGCGCGAACTCCGTCGTCCGGCTGCCGAGCTCAGTACCGGTCAGCATCTCCCGGAGGAGTGAGGCCCTGGTGAGATCCACACGTCCAACTTGACACAACCCGGGGTGCACCGCGAGTCAGTCCAGCCGGTCCGCCTTCGACTGAAGGTAGTTGCGTTCAGGCACACTCGTCGTACGGCGAGCCGCCAGCAGGTAGCTCTCCCGCGCACCAGCGACGTCACCCGACATCTCCAGCAGGTGGGCCCGCACGGCCTCCAGGCGGTGGTGACCGGCCAGGCGGTCGTCGGACTCGAGTGGCTCGAGTACGGCGAGTCCCTCCTTCGGACCGGCCGCCATAGCCACCGCGACGGCGTGGTTGAGCTTCACCATCGGGTTGTCGACCATGTGCTCGAGCACGTCGTACAGCGCGACGATCTGCCGCCAGTCGGTGTCCTCAGCACGCTCAGCGGTGTCATGTACCGCAGCGATCGCGGCTTGGACCTGGTAGGGCCCGAGCTGCGTGCGCGACAGCGCATCTGTCACCAGTGCTTCGCCCTCGACGATGGCTTCCTTATTCCATTGCGACCGGTCCTGCTCCGCCAGCGGGACCAGTGCGCCGTCGGGCGCGGTACGAGCTGGCCGCCGCGCATCCGTCAGCAGCATCAGCGCCAGCAGCCCGGCCACCTCACCATCGTCGGGTAGAAGCCGGCGCACGGCACGCACCAGCCGGATCGCCTCGGTGGTGAGCTCCGCGCTGTGCAACGACGTACCGGACGAGGCGGTGTAGCCCTCGTTGAAGATCAGGTAGAGGACATGCAGTACGGCGCCCATCCGCTCGTCACGCTCGGCCTCGGGCGGCAGCTCGAACGTGCTGCCCGCCTGCTTGATACTGCGTTTCGCCCGGCTGATGCGCTGCGCCATCGTTGCCTCCGGCACCAGGAAGGCGGCCGCGATCTGCGCGGTGGTGAGACCGCCGACCGCCCGCAGGGTCAGCGCGATCTGCGAGGCCGGGGACAACGCCGGGTGGCAGCACAGGAACAGCAAGGTCAGCGTGTCGTCGCGCCCGCCCGGGTCATCGATATCGGGGCCTGCGGCAACGAACTCCTCGGGGGCGGCAAGGTGGGCGGCGTTCTCCTCGCGCCGGCGCCGGGCCGACTCGCTGCGGAGCAGATCGGTCAGCCGGCGCGACCCGACCCGGATCAGCCAGCCGCGCGGGTTGTCCGGCACCCCTTCCTCGGGCCACTGCTGGGCGGCCGCGAGCAGCGCCTCCTGGACCGCTTCCTCGGCCAGGTCGAAGTGCCCGTAGTGCCGGACCAGCGCACTGAGCACCTGCGGCGCCTGCTCGCGCAGCAGCAGTTCGAACTCGGCAGGCTCAGCCCGGCCGGCTGTGTGGCTCACATCTCCAGCCCGGACGTGTCCATCACCGGCCGTACCTCCACGGCGACGTACTTCGCGTCCGGCATCCGGGCCGCGTAGCCGATCGCCTGGTCGATGTCATCGCACTCGACCAGGTAGAACCCGGCCAGGTGCTCCTTGGCCTCAGCGTACGGTCCGTCGGTGGTCGTGGTGGTGTCGTCGCGCACCGAGACGGTCCGGCTGGTGATGGGGTCGGCCAGACCGGCGGCGCTGACCAGGAGGCCCTGCTCGCTCAGTTCACGAGTCAGGTCCTCGTGGGCCCGGGACAGGCCATCGCGTTGCTCGGCGGACAGGCTCGCCCAGCTCTCCGGGTTGCTGTAGATCAGCAGCACGTACTTCACAGGCACCATCCTGTCGCTCAGGGAGGCCGCTGTGACCCCCTCTCACCCGGTACGTCGTACTCAACGGGCGACTTTCGACAGAAATGTCGAGGTGGTCCGGACCGCGCCGACGTCTCCGCCGAGTGGATGCCCAGTCGGGGTGTCCCGTCGTACTGGAGATGTCACATGGTGACGGAGACCAAGCGCTGGTGGGCACTGGCGTTGCTGTGCCTGTCCGGGTTCATGATCATTCTGGACGCGTCGATCGTGCTGGTCGCGGTCCCGTCGATCGAACGTGAGCTGACCTCTTCTCGACCGGTGGTGTGCAGTGGGTGCCCAGCGGGTACGCGCTGATGTTCGGCGGATTGCTCCTGCTGGGTGGGCGTATCTCGGACCTGCTCGGCAGGCGGCGGGTCTTCATCACCGGTCTGCTGCTGTTCGCCGCGTCCTCACTCCTGTGCGGGCTCGCTTGGAGTGGCGACGCACTGGTGCTCGCCCGTGGCCTGCAGGGCGCGTCTGCCGCAGTACTGCTGCCCAGTGCGTTGTCGATCGTGATGACGACGTTCCCGGACGGCGCTGACCGCAACAAGGCGTTGGGCATCTGGGGAGCCACCAGTGGGGTCGGCGGTACGGCGGGATCGCTGATCGGAGGGCCTGTGACCGACGGACTGGGCTGGCAGTGGATCTTCTTCATCAACGTGCCGGTGTGCGTGCTGGTCGCCGTACTGGCACCCGTGATGCTGCTGGACAGCCGTGAGTCCGGTCGGCGCGGGTTCGACGTCGCCGGGGCGGTCACGGTGACCGCTGCGCTCATTGTGCTCGTGTACGCCGTCGTCGAGGCGCCGGAGTCGTCTGCGGCGCGGACGATCGCCCTGTTGCTGTTGTCGGGCCTGCTGTTCGGGCTGTTCGTGCTGGTGGAGCAGAGGTCGGCTGCACCGCTCGTACCGCTGCGGATCTTCCGTTCGCGGGCTCTGGTCGGTGGCAACCTCATCACGATCGGCTGGGGACTTGCGGTGTTCGGGCTGAACTACGTGTACACGCAGTACGCCCAACTGGCGCTTGGCGTGTCCGCGGTCCGCTACGGCCTCATGTCCGCCGTACTCGCGGCAGCGGCGGTCGTCGCGTCGATCATCGGCCAGCACCTCGTCACCCGGGTCGGACCCCGCCGGGTCGCCTTCGCCTCGCTGCTGGTGGCCGGCGTCGGCGCGACCCTGATGACCCAGTTGACTGTGCACTCCGGGTACTTCGAGTTCGCCTTCTGGGGTCTGGCGATCTTCGGCGCCGGACTGGGCGCCGGAACCGTGGCAGGGTCGATCGCCTCGCTCAGTGACGTAGCCGGTGAGGACTCCGGTGTCGCGTCCGGCCTGCAGAACGCCAGCTTCCAGATCGGTGGCGCAGTAGGCATCGCAGCACTCTCCGCTGTCGCGGCGTCCAGTACGTCGGGCTCCACGCCGACCGCGCTGACTCACGGCTACCGGATCGCGTTTTGGGCTGTGTGGGCGTGCATCGCCGTCGGTATCGCGGGCTGCGGTCTCCTCCTCAGCCGCAAGCACTCGGTAGAACGGCGGTTGCAAGCAGTCACCGCTCCGTAGGTCAAACGGTTGTTGGAGGTTTGCGTTCGGTGCCGGGGTGGGCACCGGTTTCGGTGTTGGCCGCCACTCCGCCCGGCGGTTTCTTGAGAAGGAGGCTTCATGCTCATCCTCGGACTGATCCTGTTGGTCCTGGGCCTCGTGCTGGACATTGGGATCCTGTGGACGATCGGCGTCATCTTGCTGGTCGTCGGGGCCGTGCTGTTCCTGCTCGGGTCCACCGGCCGCGCCGTCGGCGGACGACGGCACTGGTACTGATTCGCCGGAACGTCAGAACCCTGTGGGTGCCCCGCACCCACAGGGTTCTGTCCGTGCCCGGCGTTACGGTGAGCCCATGAAGTACGTCGTGATGATCTACGGCGCGGATGCCGCCCGCCGGATACCCGAGGTCAAGGCCGAGCTGGCCGGCGAGATCGTCAGCGCCGAAGAGCTCCAGGTCCCCAGCCAGGGCCGGATCGTGCGGATCCGCGACGACGCACAGACGGTCACCGCGGGTCCGTTCGTCCCGACTGATCACCAGGTCTCCGGCCTCGTCCTGATCGACGTGGCCGACGATGCCCGCGCCGAGGTCGTCGCGGCGCGGATCGCCGCCGTCGTCGGCGACCGGGTGGAGCTCCGCGGCACGCTCATCAGCGCCTGACCTTGTGCACCGCCCGAGCACCGTACGGCGTCCGACGTACTCGAACCGCGCACAGAGTCACGCGGCACGCTTGATGCGGGACTTGGCTCGACAGCGGCCAGTTGCGCGACGGCCTCACGCTCGACGAGGTCGCTGACGTCCTGTGGACCTACATCGCGGTCGAGCTGTATGAGCTGCTCGTCCTGCGCCGCGGCTGGCCGGTCGACCGGTACGCGGACTGGATCGGGCGGGCGATCATCAACGCTCTGTGCTGAAACGACCGCATGAATGTCGCCCAAGCGTTTGATCTCGGGCCGATAACTTCCGGATAGCGGGCGGATTACGTCCGGTACCCACTTGGCATGTTCGTAATGCGTTAAAACTGCGGGTCGATTGCGAACTCTGCCGGGTTGTGTGTTTGACTCCTCCGGTCGATAACGGTTTGGTCTCGACAGATTGGGTGAGTAGTGGCTGCAGGACGGCATAGACAGGCGCGGCACCGTCAGCCGCGCCCGAAGGTGATCCAGCCCAGTATTGCGAAGGTGGCGATTCCCGGCGCGGCGGTGGCCTTGGTGGCCACCGGCTCGGCAGCCGCACTTCCCGACCAAGAGCTCAAACTCAGCACTCCGATCTCCAGCTCGTCCCTGCAGCTGGAGCGGGAGTCGACCATCAGCCGCGACGCTTTCCGTCCGCCGCTGAACGTCAGCACGCCGAAGCCCAAGGCGGCGGCCCCGACGGCGAAGCACCTGAAGAAGCAGGCGCCCATCCCGAAGCCGACCGCGACGAAGACGCGGGCCGCCGCGAAGGCCCCGACACCGCCGAAGGTGATGGGCTCGAAGTACACCACCACCGACCTGAACGTCTGGTCCATGCCGGTCGTAGGCACCCTGCTGGACGTCATCCCGAAGGGCACCAAGGTCTCGGTCACCGGCAAGGTCGACGGCATCTGGGCCGAGATCGTCCGGGACAACAAGTCCCGCTGGGTCAAGGCGCAGTACCTGTCCGCCACCAAGCCGGTCGCGAGCACCGCGAGCACCGCGGGCACCATCTCGCAGGCCGCCTGCAAGTCCGGCTCGGCGGTCGAGGACGGCCTGACCCAGGACGCGATCCGGGTCCACCGGGCCGTCTGCGCCAAGTTCCCGAACATCACGTCGTACGGCGGACTCCGCGCGGGCGACAGCGGTTCGGAGCACTCCACCGGTCGTGCCCTCGACATCATGGTCAGCGGCTCGGAAGGCGACGAGGTCGCCGCCTGGCTGAAGGCGAACTACAAGAAGCTCGGCATCAGCGAGCTGATCTGGTCGCAGCGCATCTGGACGGTTCAGCGCAGCAGCGAAGGCTGGCGTGCGATGGAAGACCGCGGCGGTGTGACCGCGAACCACTACGACCACGTGCACGTTTCCGTCTACGGCAACTCCGGCACGGTCTGATCGTCGGCTTTCCGCTGACGCCCCGAGCGACCCCGGCCCTCTGGAACCTGAGGGCCGGGGTCGCTTCTTTCACGGCCTGATGTTCGCGTTCAGGTGGAAGAAGTTCGTGGGGTCGTAGGCCCGCTTGACCTCGCGCAGCCGCCGCAGGTCGTCGGGGGCGTACGCCGTGTCCGCGCGGTTCGGGTCACCCAGGAAGTTCACGAACGTGCGACCCGAGCTCGGCAGGGTCGGCATCTCGCGGTCGATGATCAGCGAGAACGACGCGCTGCGGTGACCGACCGGACCGGCGCCGGGGCCCGGGTGAGCCATCGCGCCACCCCAGTGGCGGATCTCGACCATGGCGTCCGTCGTGGTCAGCGTTTCGATCAGGTCGTCCGTGAGTACGTCGAGGAAGTCCAGGTGCCGGGCCGGTGTCCCGCCCATCGCGGCGTCGCCGTACTCGATCGACCGAAGCTCGCCGGCCAGTCGCGGTCCGGCGACCTCGAACAAGGGCTTCAGCAGGTGCTCGGCCACGTCGGCTTCACCGGCGTACATGACCTTGATCGCGACCGCCCGACGGCCGTCCAGTTGGGTCAGTACGACGGCCGTGCTCAGCTCGTTGGGGATCGTGGTGGTCCACTCGCGGTAGCGGCGCAGGATGTCGGCCGCGTGGTCGATGCCGTAGTACACGATGCCGGCGTGGACCTGCCGGACCGGGTACAGCCGGAACTCCAGCGACGTGACGATGCCGAAGTTGCCCGTGCCGCCACGGATCGCCCAGAACAGGTCCGGGTGGTGTTCGGCGCTCGCGGTGACGAGCCGGCCGTCGGCGGTGACGACCTCGGCCCGAATCACGCTGTCGGCCGCGAACCCGTACTTCCGCGCCAGCCACCCGACCCCGCCGCCGAGGGTGTACCCGGTGACCCCGACATCACGGTGCGATCCCGACAACGGCGCCAGCCCGAACTGCCCAGCGGCATCAATCACAGCGCCCCAGCGTGCACCCGGTCCCACCTTCGCGATGCGGCGCTCCGGGTCGACGAGGACGCTGGTCATCGGGGAAGTCTTCAGCAAGATCCCGCCATCAGCCGGCACCCGAGTCCCATGCCCGGTCGCCTGCACCGCAATCGGCACCCCATACTCCCGAGCCGCCCGCACCGCCGCCTGCACATCCGTCCTGCTGTACGCCTCAGCCACAACCAGCGGCCGCGAGTCCACCGTCGGAATCACAGACTTCCGCTGTACGTCGTACTCCGCATCCCCCGGCAACCAAGCCGCCCCGTTGAACCCGGCCCCCAACAACCCCGCCACCACATCGCTGGCAACCGTCCCCACAGCCTGCGTCGACATTCCCACCACTCCTTCGAGATCCGCTCCTACCCAGACGTCGAAGGACCCCAGCCGAAATTGACACGTCGGCCAAACTTTTCTGGATGGCTCCTACGCACGCGGTCGAGATCGTCGGCTCGGTCCTGACGAAGCGGTACGTCTCGTGGCCCCGCGACGAGCCCGGCCGCGAGTGGGCCGCCCTGGAGTTGATCTCCCGACACACTTCTGACCTCGCCCCCAAACCCCTCCACCGCGTGACCTTCCCTCCATCCATCGCGATGACGGTCGTCCCCGGTATCCCGCTCAGCGGTTCCCTGGATGGTCGCCGGCTCGATGCGCTCGGCGACGCTCTGCGGGAGCTCTGGTCGATACCTCCGGAGGGCCTGCCGGCGATCGACATGCCGGCCCTCGTCGCCGGAGTCCGGGGCGGACTCGCTGTACTGCGAGACGTGCCAGGCGTGATCGGCTCGGCAGCCCGGGCCTCGCTGGACACGGCGTACGAGCTGATCGACGTAAGGGAGCCGGTCGTCGCGCACGGTGATCCGAACCTGGAGAACTACCTCTGGGACGGCACACGGATCCGGATCGTCGACTTCGAGGACGCCGGTCGCGGCGACCTGGCGATCGAGCTGGCGAACATGGTCGAGCACCTGTCCGGGCGCGGCACCGACTGGACGGGGCTCGCCGACCGGATCGCCGTCGACCCGGATCGGTTCCACGCAGCGCGGTGCCTCTGGGCCGCGTTCTGGCTGACGCTGGTCGGGCCGGGTGGGCCGAGTGCCGCACGGAACCCTCCCGGTACGGCGGAGGCGCAAGCCGGGAGGGTGTTGGCGCTGGTCAGGCGGAGATGGGGAGGGTGGCTAGGCGGTCGAGGTCGGCGAGGATGTTGATTTCGGTGATCTTGTTGTTGACGATCTTGAGGTCCATCACGCCCATGAGGCGGCCGTTGACGACTGTCATCGTGCCGGGCAGGCCGTTGATCAGCGCGACCTCGTTGTACGGAGCCATGCGGCTGAACAGGAGGGCCTGCTCGACGACCGCCCGGGCACCGCGGACGAGCTTGGACACCGCTGGGCCTGCGTACTCGGCGGACTCGGCGCCGGCGTCGGCGCGCAGTACGACGTCCGGGTCGAGCAGCGCGAGCAGGGCTTCGAAGTCGCCACCACGTGAGGCGGCCAGGAAGGCGTTGACGATCTCGCGCTGACGTCCCGGGTCCCCGTCACCCGCCGGCTTGCCCTGCACCCGCCGCCGCGCCCGACTCGCCAGCTGCCGGGTCGCCGCGGGTGACTTGTCGACAATCGACGCGATCTCGTCGAAGCTCACCCCGAACATGTCGTGCAGCACGAACGCCAGCCGCTCCGCGGGCGCCAGCGTCTCGAGTACGACGAGCAGCGCGAGACCGATCGCGTCCGTCTGGACCGCGTGCTCCTCCGGACCCGGCCCGGTGTCCTCCCGGGTGATGATCGGGTCCGGCACGAAGTCCTCACGACGCGACTTGCGACTGCGCAGCGTGTCCAGGCACACCCGAGACACCACAGTGGTCAGCCAGCCGCCCAGATTGCCGACGTCACTCACGTCCGACCGGCTCAGCCGCAGCCACGCCTCCTGCACCGCGTCCTCGGCCTCTGCCAGCGAACCGAGCATCCGGTACGCCACCGCACGCAGGTGTCCCCGGTGCTGCTCGAACTGCCGCGCAAGCTGGTCGTGGTCGTCCACTGGTCACAGTCTCCCGTCGTACGCCGTCATCTCCCTGACGGATCGCGCCACCATGATGTGACAGCGCTGGCCCAAGGCCCATGATGGGGGCATGCCTGAGACCCGTGGCGATCTGGTGTTCGAAGACCACTTCGGCGGCTCCGCGCTGGACCTGTCCGTCTGGTCGCCGTACTACTTGCCGCAGTGGAGCTCGCGTACGGCGTCAGCCGCGACGTACACGGTGGACAACTCGTGCCTCACGCTCAGCATCCCGTCGACGCAGGGGCTGTGGTGCGCTGGTGACCACAAGCCGGATCTGCGCGTCTCGGGTATCCAGTCGGGCAACTACTCGGGGCCGGTCGGCAGCACCGTTGGGCAGCAGCCGTACCGCGACGGGCTGGTTGTCCGCGAGGAGCAGGAGCCGTTCTGGGGCTGGACGCCGTACGGCGGATACATCGAGCTGCACGCCCGTGCCGAGATCAGTCCGCGCTCCATGGTGTCGCTGTGGATGGTCGGGCTCGAGGACCAGCCGCAGCGGTGCGGGGAGATCTGCGTGATGGAGGTCTTCGGCGACGCGGTCGTCCCCGGCGAATCCACGGCGGTCGGCATGGGTCTGAAGACCATTCGCGACCCGGCCGTGCCGCAGGACTTCGAGGCGGTTCCGCTCCCGATCGACCTGGCCGACTTCCACACGTACGCCGTCCAGTGGACCGGCAGTGAGGTGTCGTTCTTCGTCGACGGCGTCCCGATCCGCAGTTGCCAGGGCGCGCCGTCGTACCCGGTGCAGCTCATGCTCGCCGTCTTCGACTTCCCCGACCGCAGCGTCGGCGACGACGACGAGCTCGTCCCGACCTTCATCATCGACCACATCCGCGGGTGGAACGTTGCGGAGGAACTGGTTGCCTGACTAAGGTCATCGCCATGTTCCTGTGCGCGGGCATCTGGTGGGCCGTCGACTAGACGGTCTGCTTCCGCGCGTATCCCACCCGGCCGTCTCCTCCGAGGCGGCCGTTGTGATGTCTCCTCGTGGGCGGCCCAGCACCCTGAGGATTGCCAATGGCAACAACACTCCGGACCTGGTCCGGGCTCATCTCCGCGCTTCTGGCCGGCTCTGACCTGACGGCCGCGGACACCGCCTGGGCGATGGACCAGCTGGTGCTGGGCGACGCGTCACCGGCGCAGATCTCCGGCTTCCTGATCGCCTTGCGCGCCAAGGGCGAGACGGCCGACGAGGTCACCGGCCTTGCTTCGGTACTGCGCGCGCACGCGACGCCGGTCAGAATCCGCGGGTCGTTCGTGGACATCGTCGGGACGGGCGGCGACCGGACCGGCGCGGTGAACATCTCCACGATGGCCGCCGTGGTCGCTGCGTCCACCGGCGTGACAGTGGTCAAGCACGGTGGACGCGCCGCATCCTCTTCCGCCGGTGGTTCTGCGGACCTGGTCGAGCACCTGGGCGTGCCACTCGACCTGTCCGCTGACGAAGCCGTGCAGGTCGCTGCCGACGTCGGACTCACCTATCTGTTCGCTCCGCGCTTCAACCCGGCGCTGCGCCACGTGGCCGTCGTACGACGTGAGTTGGCGGTGCCAACCGCGTTCAACGTGCTCGGACCTTTGCTGAACCCGGCAGACCCCCAGCACCAACTGGTCGGCGTCGCCAACCCACGGATGCTGTCTGTGATCGCCGGAGCGCTCGCTGCGCAGGGCCGGTCCGCTCTGGTGGCTCGCGGCGACGACGGGCTCGACAAGCTGACCACTACCGGGCTGTCACGCCTGTGGGTTGTGTACGGCGGCATTGCCTCAGAAGTGGTGTTCGACCCGCGGTCGCTCGGGTTGCCGCCGGTGTCGTTGGCTGAGCTGCGTGGTGGTGACGCCGCGTACAACGCTCGGGTCCTGCGCGGTCTGGTCGACGGGGAGCCCGGGCCGGTGCGGGACGTCGTACTGCTGAATGCTGCGGCCGCATTGGTGACGCTGGAGCTTGGGGATGGGCTGCTGCTCGAGCAGTTCGCGGACTGTCTGGAGCGGTGCCGGCAGGCTGTGGACAACGGAAAGGCAGCCGCAACGCTGGAACGCTGGACCAGTCAGTCGCTAACGTGCAGTTGATGCGTGACCTGCTCGACGCCGCACGAGACGGTGATCAGAACGCCTTCGGCCAACTGGTAGGGCCGTGGCGTGGAGAGCTGCATGCGCACTGTTACCGGATGCTCGGGTCCGACGCCGAGGCGGACGACGCCGTACAGGAGACGCTGATGCGGGCCTGGAGCGGTCTGCATCGGTACGAGGACCGCGGTTCGCTCCGGGCGTGGCTCTACAAGATCGCTACGAACCGGTGCCTCACGCTGATCGAGAAGCGCAGCAAGCGCGAGTTGCCGACCGACCTGGATGCGTCCTTCGAGGCTGAGTGGCTTGAGCCGTATCCGCCGAGCAGGCTGGAGTGGACCGCGCGTCTGAGCCCAGAGGGACGAGTGGTAGCGCTGGAGACGGTGGAGCTGGCGTTCGTCGCGTCACTGCAGCACCTGTCAGCGCTACAGCGTGCAGTCTTGCTGTTGCGCGACGTACTGGCGTTTGCTGCTCGGGAGGTGGCTGAGCTGCTGGGGACGTCGGTTGCAGCGGTGAACAGTGCACTGCACCGAGCCCGTGCCGTGCTGAGCTCGGTGCAGCCCAGTCAGCAGGAGACACTGCGGAAGTTGGGCAAGTCCGCCGAGCGAGACCTGGTACGGCGGTACGTGGCCGCGTGGGAGGCCGGTGACGTCGACGCGATCGTGGCGATGCTGGCGGACGACGCGAAGTACTCGATGCCGCCGCTGCTGCAGTGGTTCTCCGGCCGGGAGCGGATCCGGCGGTTCCTGCTGGACGGACCGCTGCGAGAGAAGTGGCGGTTCCTCCCGGTCCGAGCGAACGGGCAGCTGGCGTTCGGGACGTACCTGTGGGATCACGACCGCTACGTGCCGGGTGGGCTCGACGTGATCGTCGTCCGCGGGTCGGAGATCGTGGAGGTCGTCTCGTTCCTGGAGGCGGACTTCGCCTCGTTCGGACTGCCCGAGGAAATCTCCTGACCCGTTCTTTCTGGTCAGCGCGATGAGTTTCCGCGCGGAGCCGGGGTTCCAGTGGTGACGGTTCCCTGGAAAGGACGGAAACATGACGAACGAGCAGGAAGTCCGCACGCTGATCGAGAACTGGGTCACCGCGGTCCACACCGGCGAGCTGGACGAGGTCCTGGCCGACCACGCCTCAGACATCGTGATGTTCGACGTACCCCCGCCGTACGACGGGGTGCGCGGGCTGGACGCTTATCGCGACACCTGGCCCGGCTTCTTCGAATGGCAGCGCTCGGGCGCGTCTTTCGAGCTGGAATCACTGGAGGTCACGGCCGGCGAAGACGTTGCCTTCGCCCACGGCCTCCTGCGCTGCGGCACCCCCGACGAACTGGAGGAGAACCCAGCACTGCGCCTCCGCCTGACCATCGGCCTCCGCCGGGAAAACGACCGCTGGATCGTCACGCACGAACATCACTCATTCCCGCACGAACTACCCGCAGTCGCCTCGGCCGATATCCAGGCTTCAAGTCCGGCCTAGACGCCACCACCGTCCACCAACACTTGTCCTATCCCTCAAAGGGATAGGCGCAGGATGGTTTCGGCTACCTGGTCCGGGCACCGCAGGCTGGGGAGGTGGTCGGCGCCAGGTAGCCAGCTGAACTCGCAGCCCGGGATGCGGGCGGCGGTGGCGCCGGCGACGGCGGCGAGGATCGGGCGGTCCTTGTCGCCGACCATGACCACGGACGGGGCCTGGATCTCGTGGAGGCGGTCGTAGACCGGCGGGTCCGCGCGCAGGTAGTCGGCTTGGTCGAACCACGCGGGTACGGCGGCCTCCAGCTGGGCGACCGCTGCCTCGTCGGCTCCGGCGCCGGCCCACAAGCGAAGACCGAGCTGCACGAGCCCGGCGACGTCCCGTGCCTCGGCGAGAGCCTCGAACCGCGCATCGAGCTCGGGCTCGTCTGGCATCGGGAATCCGCTCACGCCCGGGCAGAGGAGTACGAGCGCCCGCACCCGGCCCGGATCGTTCAGCGCCAGGTTGAGCGCGGTGTCGCAGCCCATGCTGCAGCCGACCAGCACAACCTGGTCGAGCCCCAACTGGTCCAGCACACTGACCAGATCACCGACCAACGAGAACTCACTCGTCGGCGGAGCGGACCGGCCGTACCCGCGAACGTCGTACCGAACCACCCGATGCCGCTCCACCAGCCGAGGCATCACCGGATCCCACACCCGCGAGTCCCCCACCCCCGGATGCAACAACACCACCGGCACCCCCGGCCCAGCCACATGCTCAGCCCAAACCTCGCCCCCGTCCACCGCAATCCGCAGCTCCATCTCCCTACCTTGGCAGGCCGACGGTGCAGGTCGTCAGTCGTCGACGGAGGCCGAGTCTCCGCCGACCGATCGATACAATCCGTAATTGCTGTGTTACAGTGCGAGAGCACCGCAGTATCTCTCGGAGGAGACGCCTGGTTCGGGCTGGGACCGGCAACCGGTCCTCCCCGTCGACAAGGCTCGACGCTTCCTCTCTCTATCCAAGATAAGAGGAACCGTCATGACTCCACCCCGAAACCTGACCCCGGCACGAACCGCCCGCCTTCTCGCCGGCGCTGCCGGTGGCGCGCTCCTGTTGAGCGTGACTCTGCCCGCCGCGGCCGAGACGGCCGCTGACAGCCCGGCGACGCTGACGGTAACCGGTGGAGTCCTCGCGCTCACCGCGCCGACGGCCAGCGCCAATCTGGGCAGCCGCGCCAACACCGTGGGAGGTGGAACGATCTCCGGCCCCCTGGGCACGGTGCAGGTCAGCGACGCGCGCAGTGCAGCCGCAGGAACCGGCTGGGTGGCGTCCGTCATCTCGACCGCGTTCACCCCCACGACTGGACCGGCCATTCCCGCCACGGGAATCGGGTACACGGTCGGGGCGATCACCAAGGTGGGCACCGCGACCTACACGGCTAACGATCCGGGCGTCATCGTCGCGTCCTCCAGTGTGGTGACGGCTACCGCCATCACCGGTGACAACTCCGCCACCTGGAACCCGACGATCAACGTCACCGTCCCCGGTGGCATGGCTCCCGCCGTCTACTCGGGCACGATCACGCACTCGGTCCTCTGAGTCATGGGGGCGCGGCGGCGCGGTCTGCTGGCGGTGCTCGCCCTCACCGTCGTGGTGGCCGCGCCCGCGGGCGCAGCCCCTACGACACCCGGGTCGCAGCTGACCGCTGGCCAGGGCGCCATCGGCGTCCGACTGCTCGACGCGCCGGTCTCGGCCGGCAAGGATCCGCGAGCCCGGTTGTACATTGTGGATCACCTGGCACCTGGAACGGTGATCCACCGCCGCATCGAGGTCAGCAGCACCGTGACCGGCAGAACCCAGGGGCTTCTGTACCCCGCTGCCGCCGTCATCACGAGCGGCTCCTTCCAAGGTGCTGACGGGCACACGCCGAACGAGCTGTCCAGCTGGACCTCGGTAGCCCCGGGCAGGTTCGACCTCGCGGCCGGCGGCCGGATGGCGACCACCGTGACGGTGGCGATTCCGCGCGATGCCTCCCCTGGGGAGCGGTACGCCGTCGTCTGGGCCGAGACACGATCGCCAACCGCGAAGGGCGGCGGCGTGGTCGCAGTCAGCCGTGTCGGCATCCGCCTCTACTTGTCCGTCGGGCCAGGCGGAGCACCGGCTGCGGACTTCAAGATCGAGTCGCTGGCCGCTCAGCGCTCGACCACCGGCTTCCCGGTGGTCGTCGCGCGGGTCCGCAACACGGGAGGTCGGGCGCTCGACCTGGGCGGGACCATGAGCCTGAAGGACGGACCGGGTGGGCTCCGCGCCGGTCCGTTCAACGCCCGTCTCGGCACCACGCTGGCCATCGGTGCGTCGGACGCGGTCACGATCGCCCTCGACGAGCGGCTGCCAGCCGGGCCGTGGGATGCCCGGCTCACCCTGCGCAGTGGGCTGGTGACGCACACAGCCGCAGCGACGATCACCTTCCCCGCCAAAGGCGCGGCGGCCCCGGTGGGCACTGGTTTCCCTTGGCGGACCTGGCTGTACGCCGCCGTCGGCCTCCTCGTCCTGCTCCTGAGCCTGGTGGTTCTGCGCGCCGCGCGCGGGCGACGCCGCCGAGTCGGTGCCGCGCGCTCGCCGGCGTAGATCCGCTTCGGGGCGGCTCCAGCGGGCCTCCGTCGAGACCAGCAGGTTGAGCATCCCGTAGGTGTCTGCGACGATCTGGCCTGGAGCTGGCTCGCCCGCCTCCGTCGGTTCACCCCATGCGGTGGCCGGACGAAGCGCTGAGGTGTACGGCGTCGTCGCCCGGCCGAGCTCTTGGCTGTTGCCTTAGGCAACAGGCGTGGCGCTGGCCGGAACACTGCGGGAAGCGCCGGACCGTCCCGGGCGGGCCTTCTTGGCCAGGACGACGAGGATCGCGATATCGAGCAGGTTGCCGACCAGGAGGGACACCCACACCGGGGACTGGAAGACCCAGTCGCTGACCAGGGCGGCCGCGTAGGCGACCGGCCAAGCCAGCGTGCCGAGCAATTTCTCGACTCGGTTCCAGCGGTCGGAGCTCCACAGCAGCCAGACACCGGCCAGCCAGCCGATCACCACGACGAACGGTCCAAAGAACAGCAGCACGAGTGCGGCGAAATCCCGGAGCCGCAACCGCGGCGGCTGCTCGACCAGGACCAGGCCGTCGGTAGCCGCGGCGACGATGTCCCCGGGATCACCCAACCGCTGCAGAACCTCTCGCACGTCGCTCTCCGAAGTGGCGCCGGCCGCGCGCGCCTCGGCGATGTGCGAGGTCACCTCGGCAACGAGGTCGTCCCGCCGTTGCGCCGGCAGCGACTCCGCCGCCTCGGCCAGGTGCTTCAGATACGCCTCGACCAACCGGTCAGCGCTCATGGTTTGTCTCCATCTTTCTGTCCGTGACGCAGGATCGTGTCGACCGAGGTCCGGAACGTGTTCCAATCGGCGATGAATGCCGCGAGCGCCTGACGGCCCGCGGGGGTGGACTTGTAATAACGCCGTGGCGGCCCGGCGTCCGACTCGCGCCAACTGGTCTCCACCCGGCCCTCCCGCCGCAACCGTGCCAGCAGCGGGTAGATCGTGCCCTCGGTCGTCACCATCCCGTCGACTTCCCCGAGCGCCTTGACCAGGTCGAATCCGTAGCGTTCTTCCCCCTGCAACAGAGCGAGCACGCAGTACTCCAGCGTTCCGCGCCGGAGCTGCGTGAAGACCTTCTCCGCTACCATGCGACACACAGTACCTGTTCACGCCAGCTAAAACACAACGGCCGGCCCTCAGCCGAATCTCGATTGGATGTCGCTCCGACAACCCACCGGCACCGAGCCGTCAGCGGCTGTCTTCGTCGCCGATCAACACCTGGGCGAGCTCGACCCACGAGTCTGCGGGCGTTCCGCAGGCTCAGGAACCGCTTTCGCAGTCACTCGGCGGAGGGTGTGGGATACCGTCGGCGTCCAGGGGCGGCAAGCTCCGGGGCATGCCGCCACTCCCTCAGACAAGCAGCAAAGGAATCGCGCTCAACGCCTCGTCTCGTACCTGGTCAGGACCACGCCGCCGGGAAACGTCCGCGTCTCAACCAGGTTCAGGTTCACCCAGCTGTCCAGCGCGGTGAAGAACGGTCTGCCGCCGCCCACCAGCACCGGATGGGTGACGATCTCGTACTCGTCGACCAGCCCGGCCCGCATGGCCGCCCCAGCGAGCGTGGCGCCACCGACCCTCATCGGCTCGCCGTCGTCGGCCTTGAGTCGGGTGATCTCCGCTACAGCGTCGCCGGTGACCAGGCGGGTGTTCCAGTCGACCTTGTCGATCGTCGAGGAGAACACCACCTTCGGCGTGTCCCGCCAGTTCCGCGCGAACTCGATCTGCGCCGGGGTCGCGTCGGGCTGCTGGTCGCCGGTCGGCCAGTGGGAACTCATCGTCTCCCACAGCTTGCGCCCGTACATCAACAGCCCGATCGCCAACTCCTGGTCGAGCCACCACTGAAACAGCTCGTCGCTCGGCCTGCCCCAGCCGATGTCGTCGCCGGGCGCGGCGATGTAGCCGTCCAGGGTCAGGTTCATGCCGTAGATCAGTTTCCGCATGGCGCCATGCCTTTCTTTCTGTCAGTCCGGCGGCCTTTCTCCGGCTGCCCGTCACCCCTACTACGAACGCCTCACTCCGGATCCGACAGGTCATCGGCAGAAATTCTCACGAGGCTTCTCCGTCGGCGCCTATACGGCCGTGGCACTTGCTGGGGCCCGCGCCGATGAGCTCCTTGGACTCCGGGTATGGAACATAGGGGGCGGGCCATTGCATGGATTCTGCACGGCCAACCGAAACCAGCCGATCGCAATCGGACAAAGCCAGACTCAGTCGGACACCCGGACGCACTACAGCAGTGTGTTTCCGCAGGGCAGGGCCACTCTCGGGGAGAGATGAGCGGAGGGTGTGGGATTCGAACCCACGAGGACGGTCACCCGCCCTACCGGTTTTCAAGACCAGCGCACTCGGCCACTATGCGAACCCTCCAGGCGACGTGGTCGCCGATCGTCGAGGATAGCGCGGCGGTCTGCTGGGGGCGAACGGGAGTGCGGGGACGGGCGGTGGACTGTATGGTCTGCGGAAAGGCGGACGGGCCGCCTGAGTGTGCGGACGGAGGTGAGCGCAATGTCTCGGTCGTTCGAGGACATGGCACGCACCGTCCGGTCGCTGCTCTGATCAGCACAGCCTGATCAGCAGCCGACCGGATCACCCGCCGGTGCCGGAGCGGCGCCGGTTGTCAGGTTGTCCCGTCATGCCCTCTGGAGATTCGGATGCGATCCCTCCGTACGTTTCTGCTGCCCACCGAGCTCGGCTCCGACTTCGGCAAGATCTGGCCGGCGTCGATCATCTCGAACCTCGGCGACGGCGCCATGCTCGCCGCCGGCCCGTTGCTGGTTGCCTCGATCACCCGTGAACCGGTCGCCGTCGGCGCGGCCGCGTTCGTCCAGCAGCTGCCCTGGTTGCTGTTCGCCTTGTTCAGCGGGGCTCTCGTCGACCGGCTCGACCGCCGCTTGATGATCGTTGCCGCCGACATCTTTCGTTCGATCGTCCTCGGCGCGCTCGGCATCGCCGTACTGCTGGACACTTCGCCACTGTGGGCCGTCTACGCCGCGCTCTTCCTGCTCGGTACGGCGGAAACCCTCGCCGACAACGCCTCCGGTGCGTTGCTGGTGAGCGCCGTACCGAGAGCTCAGCTGGGGAAGGCGAATGCGCGGTTGTTCGCCACCGGCACGCTGCTGCAGCAGCTCGGCGGGCCTCCGCTTGGTGCGCTGCTGTTCGCCGTCGGCGCCGGCGTACCGCTGGTGTTCGACGCCGTCACCTTCGCCGCCGCGGCCGCTCTGATCGCGCGGGTCGCCGTACGTCCGCCGGCTCCGGACGCGTCGGGACGTACGGCGCTCTGGACCGAAGTACGCGAGGGGGTGCGCTGGTTGTGGGCGCACGCGGGTGTGCGGACGCTGGCGTGCTCGATCCTCGTCATGAACATCACCTTCTGTGCGGCCTTCGCTACCTGGGTGCTGTTCGCGCGGGAGCGGCTCGGACTGAGTGATACGCAGTTCGGGCTGCTGGTGTCGGTCGGTGCGATCGGCGGGCTGCTCGGCATGCCGGTGTACCACGTGCTGGAACCACGTGTCGGTTCGCTGACTCTCCTGCGGGCTGGACTGGTGATCGAGACCACGGTGCACCTGATCCTCGCGCTGACGCGGAGTCCGTGGGTCGCCGGCGCGACCATGGCCGTCTTCGGCGTCCACGCGGTGGTGTGGGGCATCGTGTCGACGACAGCCAGGCAGCTCGCCACACCGGAGCCACTGATGGGGCGGGTGAACAGCGTGTACCTGCTGGCCTCGGTGGGCGGAGCGGCGATCGGCTCAGGTCTGGGCGGCCTACTCGCGCAGAACTTCGGACTGGCCGCGCCGTTCGCGAGTGCGTTCGTCGCGATGGTGCTGATGACCGCAGTGGCTTGGCAGCCGCTCCGGCATGTGTCGGTACGGCGAGTGCCCGCAGCGGACTGAAAAGGGCTGGAGGCTCTCGGCCGGGCCTTGCTACTGTTTTCGGCCGAGAGCCCCAACTGTAGCCAGGGGAAGACCCCTGGTGGAGTGGTCTCGTAGCCGTGCTGCGAGTGGGCCGAGTCGATGCGATCGGAGCACTCTGTCATGCCCACAGCCACCTCCCTCGGCCTCCCGAACGTCCGCGGCCGCTTGCCGCTCCTCATCGGTCTGGCGATCGACTCATTCGGTGGCGGCTGCGCGGGACCGCTGCTGCTGCTCTACTTCGTCCGGGTCGCAGAGGTCCCCCTCGGTACGGCGGGCATGCTGCTGACTCTGGCGACCTTGTTCTCCATCGCCGCACCGGCTGGCGTGGGCGTGGTGATCGACCGGCTCGGGCCGCGCAACCTGGTTGTCGGGTCGCAATTCGCGCAGGGCCTGGCGTTCGCGGGGTTCTTCTTCGGCAGGTCGCTGTGGCTGCTGTTCCTGTGTGCGCTGGTGACGACATTCGGTCAGCGGGTCTTCTGGTCGTCGATCTTCAGCCTGTTGTCGGACGTGGCCGACGAGGGTGATCGCGACAGGTGGTTCGGCCTCGGCGGCATGATGCAGGCCGGCGGCTTCGGCCTGGGTGCACTGGCGGCTGGTGCGTTGCTGGCCGCGGGCGGGGACACTCCGTTCCTCATCGCCATGGCGCTGAACGCGGTGACGTTCTTCCTGGCCGGTCTGCTCCTGCTGCGGTTGCACCCCTCGCACCACAAGCGTGAGGCGCAGGACACCGGTCCGGCGCCCCTGCTACGCAAGGACAAGCCGTTCCTGGTCCTGATCGGCGCCAACACCGTACTGGCGCTCTGCACGATGCTGTTCGGCGTCGGACTCCCTGTGTACGTCGCTGAAGCGCTCCCCGCACCGAAGTGGTTGGTCGGTGTCTTGCTGGCGGCGGTGTCCGTCGTACTGGCGACCGGGCAGACCCTGGTAGTGCGGCACACCGAGAAGCGGCGTCGTACCAACGTGCTGATTGTCGCCGGTGTGACCTGGGCCGTGTGGGGAGTGCTGATGTCATCACTGCTCCACATCCCCACCGCACTCGTCGTACCCGGTCTGATCCTGGCTACGGCAGTCTTCGCGTTTGCCGACGTACTGCACGCGGCGACGTCCAACGCGCTTGCTGCGGCGGTCGCGCCGGTGATCGGGCATGGGAAGTACCTGTCGTACTGGCAGTACTCCTTCACCTTCGCGAGCGTGCTGGCGCCTGGGTTCTTCGCGCAACTCTTCGAGGTCCGGCACGAGTTCCCCTGGATCGC
This sequence comes from Kribbella sp. NPDC023972, assembly GCF_040639075.1. NCBI lineage: Bacteria > Bacillati > Actinomycetota > Actinomycetes > Propionibacteriales > Kribbellaceae > Kribbella > Kribbella sp. NPDC023972. Next base: position 251,915 of record NZ_JBEZZH010000004.1, read on the forward strand.
GCTGTCCGCGCTGGCCCTCCTGGCCGCAGCCACCATCCTCATCCTCGACCGCACCCTCCCCCACTCCACCACCCAACGCCGCTGAACCCCCAAGGTCTGGTGCTGGGCGCAGCCCTGACGTCGTAGGCCCTCCCGAGTCGAGCGGTTGACGGGTCAGGATTCGTTGCGATGGATCGAACATCTGTTCTAATGTTTTCCTCGTTCGCGGTTCTCCAACCCGGATTGTCCGGGCGACCGAGCCTCCCACCTCCGATGTGGACGGTCGCCGGGCACCGCCGCCCGGGTGGTGAGGGCCCGGGCAGTGGAGATCCGCACGCCGAACGGGTACAGCTGACGAGGACGAGGTGATGCTCAACGAAGGGACAACGCTGAATGCTGCTCGAACACCGCGGCCGACGACCGGTCGTGCCCGAATCCGCGTATGTCGCACCATCGGCAGTCCTCTGTGGCGCCGTCGTCCTGGCTGAAGGCAGCCGGGTCCTGCACGGTGCCGTGCTGACCGCGGAGAACGGTGAGGTCCGTCTCGGTGCGAACAGTGTGGTGATGGAGAACGCCCTAGTGCGCGGCCGGGCCGATCATCCCGCCCTGCTCGGCGACGCGGTCCTGGTAGGTCCCCATGCACACGTGAACGGCGCCACGGTCGAGGACGAGGTCTTCATCGCCACGGGCGCCGCGTTGTTCCCCGGTTCGGTCGCCGGCGCGGGCGCGGAACTCCGGATCAACAGCGTGCTGCACGTGAACTCGCGCCTGGAACCCGGCGCGGTCCTCCCGATCGGGTGGATCGCGGTCGGCGACCCGGCCCGGCTCTTCTCGCCCGACCGGCACGAGGAGCTCTGGCAACTCCAGCGCGACCTGGACTTCCCCGGCACCGTGTACGGCGTTCCACGCGGCACCCCCATGCGCGACATCATGGCCCGCCAATCCACTTTCTACGGCGCCCACCTGGACGACCGCCAACTACCCGACCCGAGTAGCAGTCTCAGCTGACGTCAACCTGCGCGACCCCGCGTCAGCTGTCAGTCGGGCTGCGCCTCGCGCGTCAATGGGTCGTCAGGTTGCGGAGTTGGAAGCGGCGGACCTGGGCCGGCGGAGTGGACGCGCAGGTCAAGCGCACGTCCATGCTGTCGAGGTGCACCGACAGCTCAACAGTCACGCGGGCGGTCTCCGTGGCGAGCTCGATGTGCCAGTGCTTGTTGGGGAGTTGACGAGTGGCGGTGGGGAGGAGGGTGTCGAGAGCGAGGGAATGACCGGCGGCGCGGGCATAGTGCTGGGCTGCTTGGACCGGAGGAGTGAACGCGCCTGATCCGCGGAGGAGGTCAGGCACGACAAGTCCTTCGTCGTAGTGCTTGGCGAGCTCGACGGCGCGGGGTGCTGTGACATGCCCGTAGAACAGGCTGTGCGGCAGGACGACGACATTCGCGGCGAACCGGTCTCCGCCGATGTGACTGCACTCCCACGTCCGCTCGGGGTAGGCAGCTGCCAACGCGGCCGCCACCGGTCGCCCCCGCACGGCGCAACACGCGTCGTGCCGTCCGTGCGTGCACACCAAATAGATCGGCTCATGACTGGTCGCACCCGGATCCGCCTCGCCGAGCACCTCCAGCAGATGCTCGTCCGACGGCAACTCACCCCACCGCACCGACTCCCGCCCCGGCCGGCTGTCCACCAGAGCCCACCGCCGCGGCACCGCCCGATCGATCCGCCCGAATCGCCGGATCAACACCGGCCGATACCCAAGCTGCATGCACCTCCGCGCCACGTCTGGGCCAAGTTCGTCAGCCGAACCCCCAGCCGTACGGCGAAGGCTGCTCAGGGCATTGCGAGGCCAAGGGGTGCGGGATTCGATCAGGAGCCAGCGTTCGGCGGGTGGCGCGGTTGCGACCAAGGAGTCGCCGCGGCGGTCGGCCGAGGCCGCACAACCCGTCTCCGCTCGGTACCTCTCAACTAGCACGCCCGCCCACCTACCGTTGCCCGCCGCAACCAATCTGCGGCCTACGAATTCGTCGTGACGAGGACTGCCTCGGTGAGCAGACGACGTACCAGGACCAGTTGGTCCTGGTCGTCGAGCCCGGGAAGGTCGCCGACCTTGTGATCCGCACCGGAGCACACTGCCTGGACAGCCTCGCCCGTGACCGCGGGCAGCGTGATCGTCCGATCGGGAAGCTGAAGGACCACAGGATCCCCCGGTACGACGCGACACCGAAGACCGGCCCGGAGGCGAACCGTCATACCAACGGCCAAGGATGCGATCGAGGCGGCGTGAGCCAACGGCCCCAACGGCGCGGGACGGTTGCTGGACCACGTACGACGACGCAGCCGGGCAGCCAACTCGTCGGGCGTCGCGGACTGGATCTCCTTGACCAAGAGGTCCACCACCTCCGGCAGCACCTCACCGACCTGCGCTGGGTCACCGACATCGAAACCAAGCGGCAGTGCGGCACGCAACGCGGCCTGATCCGCCGCAAGCGCGGCAAGCTCCTGCACGAGCAGATAGCGCGTCATGGTGTGCAGTCCGACAGTCAGATGCGCACTGACCCCACCCAGCGCCTTCGCCGAGTGCAGGAAGCCCCGCGGCACATAGAGCGCGTCACCCGGCCGCAGCACCTCGTCGATCACCGGAGTCTTGTCACGCGCAGCAGCCGCCACCGCCTGCGAGTGGTCCGTCCACGGCTGGTTGCGCAGCGGATCCACGTGCACAGGCTCGTGTACGGTCCAGTGCTTCTCGCCGGCTACCTGCAGTACAAAGACGTCGTGTACGTCGTAATGCGCCGAGAACCCCTGTGACTCGGCCGGAGTGATGTACGCGTTGATCTGCACCGGGTGTCCCGCGTCCACCGACAACTGCGTCGCAAAATCGACCAGCGCCGGCCAGGTCCGATGCAGGGCCTGCAGTACGACGGTGTGGCCGCTGGCGAACAGCGCTGCCACCTTGTCGTCGCGCACCTGGTCGGCGATCTCCGCACCGACCCCACCTGACCCGGTGAACTGCCCGTCGCCGACGACCGTTCCGTTCTTCGCGATACGCAAGAACGGCGTACGGAGGCCGCGGCGGGACAGCAACTCGTCCGCGGCCTTCAAGCTGAACAGGTCGTCGTACGGCGCGGGTAGGTCCGGGCCGTGTGACAACACAGCGCGTGCACCCCAGTAGGAGCGCGCGAACTCGTCGAGATCACCCGCTACACAGCGCCGGAGAGCCGGGCGCTCGTCCGGCAGCTGCCCGGCTCCCGGCACCGTCCTCACCAACTTCCGGAGCTCCCGCTGGCCCCACCGTCGGCGCCACCATCCGCACCGCCGTCGGTCGCGTTCGGGTCGGCCCCGCCATCGGCAGGTCCCTCGCCGGCACCGCCATCGGCGCCACCATCGCTCACACCAGGCGAAGCGCCACCATCCGCGGTACCTTCACCGCCACCGCCCGCACCACCATCAGCACCACCGTCCGTGCCACCCGGCGTCGCACCACCGTCCGCAGGTCCCTCACCGGTGCCGTAGTCACCCTCCGCGCCGCCCGAGCTGTATCCACCGGCCCCGCCGTCCGCGCCACCATCGGTCGCACCCTGGCTGGCACCGCCGTCCGCGGGTCCTTCAGTGTCCGTGCCGTACCCACCGGCCGTCGTTTCGGCCTCGCCGTACCCACCGGCCGTCGTGTCATTGCCCTCGGTCGACCCGCCGCCAGCTGAGCCTGCGTACTCGCCGGCGCCGCCGTCGGCTCCACCATCGGTCGCACCCGCGGTCGCGCCACCGTCCGCAAGACCCTCTTCACCTTCGGGTGAGGTGCTCATGTCGTCGTTGTTCAGACTCATGCTGCTGCTCCCTTCGCAATGGAGGCGAGAGTGCCGGAACGTGGAGCAGGCACTCTGCGATCACCCTGTGCGCAAATGGAAGACGGACTAAACACCGTCCGAGTCACAGCGACGACTCGGTTCAACCGCGAAGGTCGTGCCAGACCTTCGCGAAGGCGTCGGTCACGTCTTCCGGCCGGACGGCGATCCGCAACCAGTCCGGGCCGAGACCTGGGAACGTGTCGCCGCGACGCACCGCGTATCCCCGGTCCCGCAAGGCATTCCGCAGTACGGCGGCGCCCTCGACGTGCACCAGAACGAACGGTCCCCGCGGCACGCCGTACGTCGTGACCGCAGCGTCGCCAGGCCCGAGCAGAGCGTCAAGCAGATAGGCACGTTGACGGTCGAGGGTGAGCGCGGCCTGGGCGGCCTCGGCGACGGCGTGCCCGTTGCTGCAGGCAATTGCCGCCGCCAGCGCAGGAGTGGACACCGGCCAGTGCGGCTGGACTGCCGCGAGTTGCTCGATGAGGCCCGGCGCGGCGAGGACATAGCCGACCCGCAGCCCGGCCAGCCCCCAGGTCTTGGTCAGGCTGCGGATCACGATCAGCCCCGGAATCGAGGCGCCGGCGAGAGACTCCGGTTCGCCCGGTACGGCGTCCATGAACGCCTCGTCGACGACAAGGACCCGGTCGGGACGAGCGAGTTCACGCAGGTCGTCGGCACTGTGAAGCACGGAGGTCGGGTTGGTCGGGTTCCCGATCACCACCAGGTCCGCGTCGGCAGGTACAGCGCGTGGGTCGAGGACGAAGCCGTCCTCCGGCCGAAGGATCACCCGGTCAACCACGTGCCCGGCCGACCGGAGGGCCGCCTCGGGCTCAGTGAACTGCGGATGCACCACGACCGCATGCCGCGGCCTGAACGCACGCGCGATCAGCACGAACGCCTCCGCCGCCCCACCCGTCAAAAGCACGCGGTCCGGCGTCACCCGATGCCGCGCGGCGACCGCCGCCAAAGCAAGATCCTGCCGGGGGTACGCCGCCAGGTCGCTCAGACTGCCGGTGATCGCCTCGACCAACCACCCCGGCGGAGTCCCGACCCGAACGTTGACCGCCAGGTCAACCAGTCCACCGCCGACCTCGAGATCGCCGTGATGCTCCAGATCAAACCCATCGGCCACCCCAGGAGGCTAACCGCTTCCGGCCCGCGAACGCGCTGTGAGTCCGCGCACTAAGAGCGAGGGGACACGGTGTAGCGGCGGTTCTTCAGCGAGGGGTTCGTCTGGCGTACGTCGGCCAGGCGGTCCGCGGACAACTCAGCGAAGGCGGGACCATCTGCTTCGCCGGCCGAGGCGACGGTGACGCCTTGGGGGTCGATGACCTGGCTGAGGCCGCAGTACTTCTTGCCGTTCTGGGCCGCGGCTGCGACGTAGCAGGTGTTCTCCACGGCCCGCGCGGTCAGCAGCGTCGTCCAGTGGTGCTCTTTGAGCGGGCCCCGGACCCACGCGGCCGGTACGACGAGGACGTCGGCGCCGGCGTCCACCAGCGCCCGGGACAGCTCGGGGAAGCGCAGGTCGTAGCAGGTCATCAAGCCGAACTTCAGCCCACCGACGGGTACCACGACCGGGGCGACGTCACCCGACATCAGCTGATCGGACTCCTTGTAGCCGAAGGCGTCGTACAGATGGATCTTCCGGTACGCACCCAGCAGCGAGCCGTCCGCGCCGACGGCCAGCAACGTGTTGTACGGCCGGTGCTGGTCGGGGCTGCGCTCGAACATGCCCGCCACGATCGCCACCCCGTGCTCCACCGCGCTCTTGCGCAGCGTGGCCACGAACTCCCCGTCCAGCGCCTCAGCGGCCTCAGCCACCAACCCGGCCTCGGTCGAGAAGTCGAACATGATCGCTTCCGGCAGTACGACGAGGTCCGGCCGCTGCCGCGCCGCGTCGGCGACGAGCTTCGCGACGAGTTCCCGGTTGGCGGGCTTGTCGTAGCTGCTGGCGGCCTGCACCACGGCGATCTTCATCACTCCATGGTGCCCGAAGGAGTTGATGCCGGAGGACTCAGCCATGGAGACTGCCTGTCGTGGAGTACGACGCGCTGGTACTGGCCGGGGGTGGTTCGACCCGGTTCGGCGGGGTGGACAAGGCGATGCTCGTGCTCGACGGCATCACGTTCCTCGACCGAGTGCTGACCGCAACGGAAGACGCGACGTCGACAGTGGTCGTCGGCCCGGTCCGCAGCACCGGCCGCCCCGTCGAGTGGACCGTGGAAGATCCACCGTCCGGAGGCCCGGTAGCAGGTATCGCAGCCGGCCTGGCCCACGGCACCGCACCCGTGGTCGTGGTGCTCAGCTGCGACCTCCCCTGGCTGACCAAGGACGACATCACGAACCTGGTCACCGGCCTCGGCGACCACGACGGCCACGGCCTGCGCGACACCGACGGCCGCGAACAACACCTCGCCACGGCCTACCGCCGTACGGCGCTCGCCGAAGCGATCACGCGAGTCGGCGACCCAAGGGACAAGTCGGTACGACGTACGCTCGCCGCCCTCGACTTCACCTGGTCCGCACCGACCCGGTCCGGCCGTGACGTGGACACCTGGTCGGACCTCGATGACTGATGCCATCAGGCGAGCGTTTCCGGACAGCGAGATCGTCCCGCGCAGCGGCGGCCAGCTGAACGCTGTCTTCGAGGTACGCCGACCCGCCGCCGCCCCCGTGATCGTCAAGGTCTACACACCCGAGGCAGCCTGGAAACAGGCCAAGGAAGTCCACGTCTACAACCTCCTCAGCGCCCAACTGGCCGATGCGGTCCCGCAGGTCGTCGAGGTCGGCGACACCTTCACCGTGCTGACGAAGCTCGACGGCGTACCACTGTCCGAGACCGATCCGCCCGACTGGCGAGCGACGTACGAGCAACTCGGACGACTCCTCGCCGCGATCCACCGCATCGAGCAACCGGCGTACGGCTATCTCACCGACCAGATCCTCGACCCGCTGCCGGACAACACGCAGTACATGCGTCGCCAGTTCGCAAGCAAACTCAGCGAATTCGCCGACCTGGACGGCGACCCGGCGCTGCACGACCAGATGGAGCAGTACGTCGAGGCCAACGCCGCGCTGCTGATGTCGAGCACGACACCCACCCTGTGTCACAACGACTTCCACGAGGGCAACGTGCTGGTCGATCCGGCGACCTGGCGGGTCACCGGGCTCATCGATGTCGAGAACGCGATCGCCGCCGACCCGTTGATGGACCTCGCCAAGACCGAGTCCTACTCCATCCGCGGGAACGCCGAAAAGCTCGCCGGACTGCACGACGGGTACGGCGAGTTGCCGCCGGACTGGCGGGAACGGACCACGCTCTACCGGCTCTACCACGCGCTCGAACTCTGGGACTGGTTCGCTTCGATAGGCACCACCGTTCACCTGGGCAGCCTCGCCCGGGACATGGCCGGGATCGTCAACAGCTAGCCGGTACCGTGTGCAGCATGCGTGCTGTCGTGTGTGAGGGTGCCGGTGGTATCGAGGTCCTGACGATCGGCGAGATCGAGGATCCGAAGCCGGCCGTCGACGAGGTCGTCATCGACGTGGTCGCCGCGGGGGTGAACCGCGCCGACCTGCTGCAACGGCAGGGCCACTACCCACCGCCACCCGGTGCGCCCGGGACCATCGGCCTCGAGGTGTCCGGCACCATCTCCGCGGTCGGCGAGGGCGTCGAGGGCTGGTCCGTCGGCGACGAGTGCTGCGCCCTGCTCGCGGGTGGCGGGTACGCCGAGAAGGTCGTCGTACCCGCGCCGCAGGTGATGCCGGTGCCGGATGGGCTCGACCTGGTCAGCGCGGCCGCGCTGCCCGAGGTGGTCGCGACGGTGTGGTCGAACGTGTTCATGACCGCGCACCTCAAGGAAGGCGAGACGCTGCTCGTCCACGGCGGCGCGTCGGGGATCGGGACGATGGCGATCCAGCTCGGCGTCGCGCACGGCGCGCGGGTGCTGTGCACGGTCGGCAACACCGACAAGATGGAGTTCTGCACCCGGCTCGGCGCGGATGTGGCGATCAACTACAAGGAAGCAGAGTGGGCCTCGGTGGTGAAGGAGGCCACCGGCCAGGCGGGTGCGGACGTCGTCCTCGACATCATCGGCGCGAAGTACCTGGCCGACAACGTGAAGTCGCTCGCGTACGACGGCCGCCTCGTGGTCATCGGGCTGCAGGGCGGGACCAAGGGGGAGCTGGACCTCGGCCGGCTGATGAGCCGGCGCGGCTCGATCACCGGCACCGGCCTGCGTTACCGCTCGGTCCAGGACAAGGGCCGCATCCTGACCGAGGTCGTCGGCCATGTCTGGCCGCTGGTCGCGGAGAAGAAGGTGCGCCCGATCGTGCACACCACCTTCCCCCTCGACCAGGTCGCCCGCGCCCACGAGACTCTCGAGCAGTCCGCCCAGATCGGCAAGGTCCTGCTAACTGTCTGACGCCGGCATGTTGGCTGCCAGCCACTCCGGGTCAGGCGCCACCAGCTGAATGACATCCAGCCAGGTGCCCTCGGGGTCGCGGACGAAGAAGTGCCGCTGGCCGAAGACCTCGGTCACCACCTCGGTTTCGAGCTTCACACCCGCGTCGGTCAGGGACCGCGCGACCTTGTCCGCGTCCTCGACGATGAAGCCGAACAAGTTCGTGCTCTCGGTCAGCTGATTCACCGCGGCCGGGACCGTCTCGTGCCCGCGCTGACAGATCGCGATCTCCCAGTCCGCCTCGCCGCGACGCAACGTCATGAACCAGCCGAGGTCGAGCGTGAGCTGCAGATCGAGGTGTTGTTGATAAAAGGCGGCGACCTCCGCCGGGCGGTCGGTGACCACGGTGGCGCCGAAGGCTGCGGGTTGCATACATGCTCCTGACTACTACATCTGTTGTTGTTGACAACGACAGTTGTAGTGGATGCCTGCTAGCATTGTCAACATGCCGAGGAACCCAGAACGCCGTACCCAACTCGCCGACGCCGGTCTCACCGTCCTCGCGGAGGCCGGCGCCCGCGGCCTGACCCACCGAGCCGTCGACGCCGCTGCGGGACTCCCGGCCGGTACGGCGTCCAACTACTTCCGCACCCGCGACGCCCTGCTGGGCGCGCTCGGCGAGCGGATCTTCGAGCGGCTCGCCCCTGATGAAGCGGTCCTCGAACCGCTGTCCAAGCGCGAGCCGGGGATCGACCTGATGGTCGACTACGTCCGCTACATCGTCGAGCGCCTCCTCGGCCGCCCCGAGCTCTCCCTCGCCCTGCTGGAGCTCCGCCTGGAAGCCGCCCGTCGACCCGGCCTGCACGAGATCCTGTCCCGCACCCTCAGGCAGGGCTTCGACGCGGACGTCGCCTTCAACTCCAACGCCGGCCTGCCTGGCGGGGCCGAGGAGATCCGCCTTCTCCACTTCGCCATCGACGGCCTCGTCCTCGACCAGCTCACCCCCGGCACCGGCCGCCCGTACGACGTCGACGACGCCACCACTCGCCTGGTCCGCCGCCTCGTCCGCGACTAGCTTGCCAACTCAACTCGGGGGTTGCCCATTGAGAATCCGAGGGGGCAACCTCCCAGCTCAGGGGTCAACGTTGACCGGGACATACTCGGTATGCATACTCAGTATCCATGTCGATCAAGCACGGATTGCTGGCGCTGCTCCGCGAGGACCCGAAGTACGGCTACCAGTTGCGGGGTGAGTTCGAAGCGGCGACCGGTGCGACCTGGCCGCTGAACATCGGGCAGGTCTACACGACGCTCACCCGGCTCGAGCGGGACGGGCTCGTCCGGGCCGCGTCCGGGGAGGGCGACGGCCGGTCGATGTACGAGATCACCGACGGCGGGCGGGCCGAGCTGGCCAACTGGTTCGACACCCCGGTCACCCGTGAGTCCCGGCCACGCGACGAGCTGGCGATCAAGCTCGCGCTGGCCCTCGCCGTACCGGGGGTGGACGTGCGGGCGGTCGTCCAGCGGCAGCGGATGTCGACCATGCGGTCCCTGCAGGAGCTGACCAGACTCAAGCGCGGCAGCCGGGACGGGGACATCTCCTGGCAGCTCGTCCTCGAGTCGATGATCTTCGCCGCCGAGGCGGAGATCCGCTGGCTCGACCACTGCGAAGCCATGCTGGTGCGGCACCGCGGCAAGGCAGCTCCGGCCACCGACCGCACGACCGACGTGCCCGAGGAGCACGACGATCGCCAGGGGGTCCAGCGATGATTCTCGACATCCGCAACCTGACCAGGACCCACGGACACGGCGAGCAGGCGGTTCACGCCCTCCGCGGCGTCGATCTGTCCGTCGAAGCGGGCGAGCTCGTCGCCGTGATGGGCCCGTCCGGCTCCGGCAAGTCCACCTTGCTCACCTGCGCCGGCGGTCTCGACCAGCCGACCGCCGGCGAAGTATTTGTCGACGGCAACGACCTCACCACGCTGAGCCGCTCCGCGGTCGCCGCGCTGCGCCGGCGCCGGATCGGCTACGTCTTCCAGGACTTCAACCTGATTCCGGCCCTGACCGCGGCCGAGAACGTCGCGCTGCCGCTCGAACTCGACGGCACCCGGACTCGCATCGCCCGTAAGTACGCCGAAGCAGCTCTGACGGAGGTGGCCATCGATGACCTCGCCGACCGATTCCCCGAGGACATGTCTGGTGGCCAGCGGCAACGAGTTGCGATCGCCCGCGCCATCGTCGGCGAGCGCCGTCTGCTCCTCGCCGACGAGCCCACCGGTGCCCTCGACTCCGATACCGGCGAAGCGGTCCTCCAACTTCTCCGCGACCGGTGCGACCAGCACGGCATCGCCGGAGTCCTCGTCACCCACGACGCGCGGCACGCCGCCTGGGCCGATCGGGTCGTCTACCTGCGCGATGGGGTGCTGGTAGGCCAGTCCGGCCCACTCCCCGAGGCCGACGCGCTCCTGCAGGAGAGCCACTGATGGGCGGCTGGGGGCCACCACTGCGGATCGCCCGCCGTACCACGAGGAAGTCACTCGGCCGGACGTTCCTGGTCGCCGCTCTGATCGGTCTTCCGGTCCTCGCGGCGACGTGGATGGGTGTGGTGCTCAAGACGAGCGATCCGACCGGCGAGACTTTGGCCAGGTTGCATATCGGCCAGGCAGACGCGCGGATAGACGTCTCCCCGTACGGCAGGTTCGCACCGATGGACATGCCGCACGTGCTGGGATCGGCCGTGCCGGCGCCCGCGCAGGGTGCCGAGAAGCCGGTCCGCGTCCCGGCGACGTTCGACCCGCGGCCGCTGCTGCCGGTCGGCAGCGTGCTGGCGAGGACGGTCGTCGAGGTCGGCACCGCGGACATTCAGGGGCCGTCGACCACCAGCACCGTCAACGTGCTGACGGGTGATGCGGACAGCCCGCTCGCCAAGGACACGATCCGGCTCGACGAGGGGCGCTTCCCGACGTCTCCGTCGGAGGTGGCGATCTCGCCGTCGCTGGCGAACTACCTCGGCATCCGTGACCTTGCCGGCGCGACAGTGCGTAGTGCGGACGGAACGTCGTACCCGGTCGTCGGTCTCGTCCGTGCGGCGAACCAGCCGCAGGCGCGAACCGTCCTCGCGAAGCCCGGTACGGCGCTGGTCACCGCCGACCCGACCGCATCGGTCCAGTACCTGGTCGACCTGCCCGACTCGGTGGACGCGACCAGCCTGGCCGCGCCGCTGCGCAACCACGGCCTGTTCTTATTGCCGCGGGCAAACATCGTCAATCCGCCGCCGGAGATGTACGGGATGGGTTCGGGCGACATCGGCCCGTACGCCGCGATGGCCCTGGCGATCGGCTTCGGCGTGCTGGAGATCGTGCTGCTCGCCGGTACGGCGTTCGCCGTCGGCGCGCGGCGGCAGACGCGTGAGCTCGGACTGGTGATGGCGACCGGCGGTACGGCGCGCGACGTACGTCGGATCGTCCTGCTGCAAGGGCTGTTTGCGGGTGCCGTCGGGGTGACCGCGGGCCTGCTGCTGGCGGCCGTCGTACTGATCGGCGGAAAGCCCTGGTGGGAGCGGATGAATTCGATGTTGTTCCTGTCCTGGCAGATCCCCTGGGTCAGCGTCGTTGTCATCGCGCTGCTCGGTGTGCTCGCCGGCCTGGCGGCAGCGGTCGTTCCCGCCGTGAGCGCCAGCCGGCAAGCTCCGCTGGCCGCCTTGGCCGGACGCTTCGCGGCGACCACCGGCAAGGCGAAGGTGCGGAAACCCGCTGTCGTGCTCGTGATCGCTGGCGTCGCCCTGGTGCTGGCCGGCAGCACGATGCTTGCGTCCGCCCTCGCCGAAGCCAAGCGGACAGTGCCGGAGGACGTCGGCTATCAGGCGACGGTGACACCGACCGGTCCGATTGCCCTTGTTTTGCTGGGCATTACGGCGGTGATCGCCGGGCTCGTCTGGTTGCTGCCGAGCCTGGTCGGCAAGCTCTCCGGCCTTGCCGGGCGTCTGCCGCTGAGCGGCCGGCTGGCGTTGCGCGACGCTGCTCGGCACCGGCACCGCACTGGTCCGGCCGCGGCGGCGATCATGATGGCCGTCGCCAGTACGGCCGCTGTCGCCTTCGCCGCGTCGAACGCGATCGCCGCGGACGCGAAGGAGTACGTCCCGGTCGGACGGTCGGGGAATGCGACCGTCCAGTTCGACACCGGCGGATCCGGCTCGGTGCCGTACTCGGCCGCCACCGAGCAGCGGGTCGCGTCCCAGCTGCCGGCCCGGGACACCTTCCGCTTCGGCACCGTCACGGCGCCGGGAGTCAAGCCGATCGGCGACTACCTGCCGACGATCTTCGCTCGCGCACCCGAAACGACCATCGGCGAAAGCGGATTCAGCCTGATCGTGGTCGATCCGGCGTACGTCGGGAAGTTCGCCGGCCTCGAGCGCGCGGCCGCGGAGCTCCGGGCCGGCCGGATCCTGCTGCCCAAGGCGGACCTGACCACCAAGGACACCGTCGAGCTGATCAGTGAAACCCCGACCAGCAGCAGGCGGATTGACCGGCACCCGGCGGTCTACGCGGGCGGCGTACCCGCGATCCGGATGCTGGGCGACAACGCACTCATCAGTCCGGCAGCTGCGGCCAAGCTCGGCACCGTGAACACCATTCAGGTCGAGTACGAGTTGAGCGGTACGCCGACCAAGGACGCGCTGGCCGCCGCACATCGGCTGCTCGGACGCGATGACCTGCTGACCATCGAGCAGGGGTACCGGAGTCCGGCCCGCCTTTTCCTGATCGGGATCCTCACAGCAGCGACCGTGGTCACGCTCCTGGGCGTGGCGATCTCGGTGTCGTTGTCCGCGGCGGAAGGCCGCGCCGACTTGGCGACGCTCGCGGCGATCGGTGCGCAACCACGTCGGAGGCGGAGCTTGGCGGCGGCGCAGGCGTGGGTGCTGGGACAACTCGGCTGTGTGCTGGGCGTGGGTGTCGGTGCGCTCTACGGCTATACCGCGCACGCGGCGTTCGGATCACCGCATTTCGTCGTGCCGTGGGCGGAGATCGGCGGCATCGTGATCGTCGTACCGCTCTTCGCCGGGCTGCTTGCCTGGCTGATGACGCGGTCGCGGCTGCCGATGGTCAGTCGCATCGACTAGCGCGGGCGACCTCGGGATAGGCGACCGGGTACGGCGGTGTGCTTGTGACTCTCCATTGGCCGCAGGCACACCGCTGGTAGACGACCAGGCCTTCGCTGACCTGATGGGAGGACGCCACGCTCCAACGGTGGCGATGGGCTTCGACTCTGGCTGTCATGGGTCCATCGTGATGTAATGCCATTATGCATCTCAACCCTTACGGCGCCGATGCGGTCCTGCTGGCCGTCAACCTGGTCACGCGGCCTGCCAACACCCCGGAGGAGCTGGCCGTGCGGTGTGAGGAGAGCGGTGTCGAAAGCCGGTTGGTGCGCGAGCGGCGGGTCACCGCCGCGGATCTGGCCGCCGTCCGGGTCGCGCTGGACGAGTGGCTCGAAGTGGTCGACGCGAAGGACGAGCAGACCCGCGTCGACCTGATCAACGCGATGCTGGCCAAGTACACCGAGCATCCCCGGCTGACGAACCACGCAGGCGACGGCTGGCACGTGCACTACCGGCCGGACAAGGTCCCGGTCGGACGACTCGTCGCGACCCTGATCAGCACGGGTACGGCGCTGCACCTGGCGGGCCGTGGTATCACCCGGCTCGGCCGCTGCGCGGCGGACGGCTGCGACAACGTGTACGCCGACCTGTCCCGGACCGGCCGGCAGCGCTACTGCAGTCCCGCCTGCGCCAACCGGGACGCCGTACGGCGTCATCGTGCTCGCTCCTCGTAGTCGTCCACAGCCCGCGAGCCGTCGGACCTTGAACGCCGCCTAGGATGGGCAGATGACCGAGAGCAGCAGCGAGGGCCAGGAAGTTCCGATGGCCGGGGCGCGGACCGAGGACGGCAAAGTGCTGATCGTCGGGCCGGACGGCATGGCCGTCGAGGGGCCGCCGCGCTCCGACAGCGACGACGACGGGCAGGACGAGCCGCGGTCGGTGACCGAGCTCGTCGAGCAGCCGGCCAAGGTGATGCGGGTCGCGAACATGATCCGGCAGCTCCTCGAGGAGGTGAAGTCGGCACCGCTCGACGAAGCCTCCCGGCAGCGACTGAAGTCGATCCACGAGGTCTCCATCAAGGAGCTCGAGAGCGGCCTCGCGCCGGAGCTCGTCGAGGAGCTGGAGCGGCTCAGCCTCGACTTCACCGACGACAGTTTGCCGACCGAGGCCGAGCTGCGGATCGCGCAGGCGCAGCTGGTGGGCTGGCTGGAAGGCTTGTTCCATGGCATCCAGACGGCGTTGTTCGCCCAGCAGATGGCGGCTCGCCAGCAGCTGGAGCAGATGCGCCGCGCGCTGCCCGGCGGCCAGCAGCTCCATGGCGAGGACGGCGCCGCCTTCCCGGGCGGGCCGCAGGCGCGCAACACCGACGGGCCCGGCAGCGGCGGGATGTACCTGTAGTTCGCGTCACCCCTTAATTCAAAGGCTGAAACAACTCTTCGAGGACGGCGGCGACGCCGTCCTCGTCGTTTGACGCGCACACCTCGTCGACGATGGCCAGGACCTCGGCATGCGCGTTCGCGACGCCGTACGACGTACCGGCCCAGGCGAGCATCGGCAGATCGTTGATCGAGTCACCGAAGGCGATCGACTCCGCGGCCGAAATCCCTTGGGTAGCAGCGAAATCGGCCAGCATCGCGGCCTTCGACACACCGCTCGCGGAGATCTCCACCAGGCTGTGACCGCCACTGTGGCTCGCGGTCACCCGCTCGCCGACGACGGGCGCGATCCGGGCCAGCAGGTCGTCGGGATGCCAGCTCGGATGCCGGACCAGCAGCTTCGCGGCGGGCTCGGACAGCAGCTCCTCGACCGCCGCGACCAGGGTGTTCTCCGGTGTCGGCCAGTAGTTGCGGTAGGTCGGTTCCTGCCCGTAGCGATCGGATCGCTCGATCGCGAACTCCACTTCGGGAATCTCGGCCCGGATCGCCTGCGCCACCTCCAGCGCGACCGCCGGGTCGATCATCCGGGTCCGGATCGGGCGGCGCCGTACGACGTCGTACAGAATGGCGCCGTTGGCAACAATCGCGACACCGTGCTCGCCGACCAGGTCGGCCAGGTCGTGCAGCCAGCGAGGTGGCCGGGCGGTGACCATCACGAAAACACTTCCGGCCTGCTGCGCCGCGAGCACCGCGGATCGGGTGCGGTCCGAAATGGTTCCGTCGCCGCGCACTAAGGTTCCGTCAAGATCGGTGGCGATCAGACGGGGTGGGCGGGGTTCGTCAGAGGCCGTCACCCGACCACCGTATCCGGCCTGCTGAGGATTGTTCATTACCCTTCTCACCACGTCCGGCGCAAGCGATCGGACACCGGTTTCAGACGATTCTGACCTATCTGGTTGAGTCTGCAACAACGTCACCAGACCGTTACGGCAGGATGCTGCAAAGGCAACAAGTTCCCCTGCGCAGCAGGGTTTACGCATGATTTCATGCGGTGGTCTGGCGGGGAACCGGGGGCGATTCGGCCGCGTCGTAAGCCTGTTCTGGATCAGCGCGACTGATGCAGCCCCACCCTGGAAGCACATACAAAACGTCGAAGAACTGTTGTGGAGCTGGCTGCAACCAAAACCACAGCAACGGCGTCAACAGTTATGGATCGGTGTGTCCCGTGCGGGACGACACGGTGGGTCGGCAACAGTTCGTCGGTCCATCAGCTAGTGGATCCGTGTGGTCGAACGTCGTTCACCGTTCGTTCACTCGGGTCCTATTACTTGGGGAGCCACATGACCGTCAACAGCGCCAATCTAGCGGGATCAGGGGGCAGCAGTTCCCGAGCCGCTGTCGACACATCTTCCATCACGGAGGGGGCAATGACCGGCTGCATCGCCCGGTCGGACATTTTCCAGCACCGCCTGATGGAGGAACCGCCGCCCGCGTCCGCCACCCGGCGGACCCGTGAGCGGTACGAACAGCTCGTGCGGGAGGCGAAGGCCTTGTGTGCTTCGTGTCCGCTGTTCACCGACTGCCTCTACAGCGCGGTCGCCGAGCACGACGTCAGCGGTTTCGTCGCCGGGACCACTGCGGCACAACGGCGTTCGATGCGTAACCTGCTCGACGTCGAGGTGCAGGCCGACGACTTCGACCAGCTCGCCGGAGCCCGGGGGACCCGCCGGCCGGTCAGCCACGAAGAGGTGCTGCGGCTGCGGACGCAGTACCCCAACGACAGCCTGGAGTCGCTGGCCATGCGGCTCGGCTGCTCGCTGTCGACGGTGAAGCGCCACCTGCGCCGTGCACGCCGCGGTCAGAGCCCAGCGGCCAAGACCCCGCGGCCGCGGCCCGAGGTCAGCGCCGTCCTGGACGCCTTCGACACGGTCGTCGAGCAGCAGCGCCGGACCGGCAGCAGCCGGGTCGCCTGATTCCATACTCGGCCCGCCAGCGGACTACGTCACCGAAGCCCGGAAACCCTGGAAAGACAGGGTTTCCGGGCTTCCGCTTGCCTGCAGCAACCTCGGCGAGATCTGCCTGGTTGACCCACCAGCTTGTGGGTTCTGCACTCGGAACACGGGTGGCGAACCCACACATTGGTGGGTCCACCAGCGAAATGGGGCGGGATGGATCAGAACCAGCGGTTGAGGACGGCGGCGACACCGTCGTCCTGGACCGACTTGGTCACCTCGTCGGCGGCCACCTTCACCTCGTCCGGCGCGGACTCCATCGCGATCCCGAGACCGGCGTACGTCAGCATCTCGATGTCGTTGCGTCCGTCACCGATCGCGAGCAGGCCGGACGGGTCCAGCCCGTACTGCGCGAGCGCGACCTTCAGCCCGGTCGACTTGTCCACACCCTCCGGCGCGATGTCGAGCCAGGCGGTCCAGCCGACGAAGTAGCTGACCCCGTGCAGGCCAAGGCGTTCCGCCAGCTGGACGAAGTCCGCCTCCGACTGCTCCGGGTCCCGGATGATCAACCGGGTCACGGGTTCCGGCGCCAGTTCCTCGGCACTGACCACCCTGATCCGTGCGTCGTACCCGAGGTCGCCGTCCGGGAACGGCGCGGTGACCAGGTAGCTGCCGTCGTACTCCTCGACCGCCATCCGGGCGTTCGGCGCGTGCTCGCGCACCGAGGCGATCACCGTCGTCGGGTCGAAGGTCCGCTCGTCGACCACGTCACCGGACGGGAACCGCATCGTCCGCGCACCGTTGCTACAGACAACCAAGGCGCCGGCGGGCAATCCGAGCAGCTCCACCACCGGTCGCGTGGTCTGCCAGCCCCGGCCGGTGGCCAGAATCACCGGTACCTCGGTCGCGGCACGGCGTACCGCGTCGACCACCGCAGGCGACAGCTGCTCGTCATGGTCGAGCAGCGTGCCATCGATGTCCAGGGCAACGGCCGTCGGCCGCGCGGCGTCCGTCATTTGCCAACCGGTTCGAGGACCTCACGACCGCCGACGTACGGGCGGAGCGCGGTCGGGACCCGGACCGAACCGTCGGCCAGCTGGTGCGTCTCCAGGATGGCGACGATCCAGCGGGTGGTGGCCAGCGTCCCGTTCAGCGTCGCGACCGGCTGCGTCTTGCCGTCGGCGTCGCGGTACCGGATGTTCAGCCGGCGGGCCTGGAAGTCGGTGCAGTTCGACGTCGAGGTCAGCTCGCGGTACCGGCCCTGCGTCGGCACCCACGCCTCACAGTCGAACTTCCGGTACGCCGAGATGCCGAGGTCACCGGTCGCGGTGTCGATCACCCGGTAGCTCAACTCCATCTTGTCGAGCATCTCCTTCTCCCAGTTGAGCAGCCGCAGATGCTCCGCGGCCGCGTCCTCGAGGGTGCAGTAGGAGAACATCTCGACCTTGTCGAACTGGTGGACGCGGATGATCCCGCGGGTGTCCTTCCCGTGTGAGCCGGCTTCCTTGCGGTAGCACGACGACCAGCCGGCGTAGCGGATCGGGCCGCCGGACAGGTCGAGGATCTCGTCCATGTGGTAGCCGGCCAGCGACACCTCCGACGTACCGACCAGGTAGAGGTCCGGGTCGGCCAGCCGGTAGACGTCGTCGTGCGCGGACAGGTATCCGGTGCCGCCCATCACCTCGGGCTTGACCAGCGTCGGCGTGATCATCGGGGTGAAACCGGCCTCGACCGCCTGCTGGACGGCCAGCTGGAGCATGCCGAGCTGCAGCAGCATGCCGACGCCCTTGAGGAAGTAGAACCGGGAGCCGGAGATCTTCGCGCCGCGTTCCATGTCGATCGCGCCGAGCAACTCGCCCAGCTCGAGGTGGTCGCGCGGCTCGAAGCCCTCGGCGGCGAAGTCGCGGGGCTTGCCGACCTCCTCGATCACGACGAAGTCGTCCTCGCCGCCGACCGGGGCCTCGTCGGACACCAGGTTCGGCAGCGCGCGGGCCAGCTCGTCGAAGCGGCGCTCGGCCTCGTTCGCGGCGGCCTCGTTGGCCTTCACCTCGGCGGCGAGCGCCTTGGTCCGCTCCAGCAGCGCGGCCCGCTCGTCACCCTTGGCCTGGGCCACCTGCTTGCCGAGACCCTTCTGCTCGGCCCGCAGCGCCTCGAAGGCGGAGATGGACGATCGACGCTCACTGTCGGCCACCAGGATCTGGTCGACCAGGTCCGTACTCTCGCCGCGCTTGGTCAGGGCCGCACGCACGACATCGGGGTTCTCACGGAGCAGTTTCGCGTCGATCACACGATGAGGGTAATGCCCCTCGTCGAATCGTGGGTGCCCAGCTCCGGTGTCCAGGTAGGTGCATCGCAAGGCGGAGGAGGGGAGCGGTGCGGAGCACCGTGACCCGACGACAACGCAGCGAGGTGCCTGGCTGGGCGCCGGAGATGGGTGCCCAAGGTTCGTCGAGGGGCATTAAACGGGGCGTGTCAGGAGGGGCGAAGTGTATTCGGGATGATGTGGTTGACGCACTGGTCACTCGAGGGGGCACCGAGCGGGACATGAACCACCATCCACCCAGTCATTTCGGCCGTGGGCTCACGGTCGTGCTGGGTGCGCTGCCGTTCACCGTGATCACCCTGCTCGTCGCCACCGGCTGGGCGCCGCTGGAGCGCTGGGACCAGTCCGTCGCCGCCCGGGCCGCGTCGTACGGCGCCACCCGCCCGAACGCGGTGGACTTCTGGCACGTGATCGGCGACGTGTTCCTGCCCTGGGCCATGCGTGGGGTCATCGTGGTCGTCGCCGTCTACCTCTGGCACCGGCGCGCCCGGCTGCTGACGGTCTGGCTGGTGGTCTCGGCCGGGGCGGAGCTCGGTCTCGTCCACGCGGTCAAGCACATCTTCGACCGGCCCCGGCCGGCCGAGATGCTGGTGGAGAACGACGGCTGGTCCTACGTCTCCGGCCACGCGACCGCCGCGTTCGTGATGGCCGGCGCGCTGGGCGTCGTGCTGCCGTCGGTGCGCGGGTGGCGGCGCCGGTTTCGCCTGCTGGTGATGCTGCCGACGATCGCGGTGGTGTGGATCGCGTCGGCCGACCGGGTCGCGTTGAACGTGCACTACGTCTCCGACGTACTGGGCGGCTGGGCGCTCGGCCTGTGCATCCTCACCGCCACCTCGATCGGGTTCGGCCTACGACCCGGGCTGCGTCGGCGGCGTCGCCGTACCCCATCGGATGACGACGGTACGACGATCCCGCCCAAGGCCGCCGTGATCGTGAACCCGATCAAGGTCGGCGACGGGGTGGCGTTCCGGCGGAAGGTGACCCGGGCGCTGGCGGTTCGTGGGTTCGACGAACCGCTGTGGCTGGAGACGCGCGAGGACGACGCCGGGAACGCGATGGCCAAGCGGGCGATCGAGAACGAGTCGGACCTGGTACTGGTGGCGGGCGGCGACGGTACCGTCCGGGTGGTCTGCGCCGCGCTGGCGTACACCGGCATCCCGGTCGGGGTCATCCCGGCCGGCACCGGCAACCTGCTGGCCCGGAATCTGCACATCCCGCTCGACCTGGACGACGCGCTGGAGCGGGTGCTGGAGGGCCGGGACCGGCGGATCGACCTGGTCAAGGTGCACGGTGACGAGCTGGACACCGACCGGTTCGCGGTGATGGCCGGGCTCGGGCTGGACGCGGCGATCATCTCGGACGCGCCGCCGCACCTGAAGCGGCAGATCGGCTGGACGGCGTACCTGGTGTCGGCGGCGAAGAACATCAACCACCCGTCGGTGCGGGTCCGGATCACGCTCGACCAGGACCTGGTGATGGAACGCCGGGTGCGGACCGTCGTGGTCGGCAACGTGGGCATGCTGCAGGCGAACATCCCGCTGCTCCCGAACGCCCGGCCGGACGACGGCCTGCTCGACGTGGTCGTGATCGCGCCGCGGCGGGTGACCCAGTGGCCGATCGTCGTCTGGCGGCTGCTCACCCGGACGAACCGCACGGACATGTACCTCGAGCGGTTCACCGGGCGGAAGGTGGAGATCACCGCGGCAGTCGACGTACAGCGGCAACTCGACGGGGACCCGATCGGGCCGGGGCGCTCGCTGACCGCCGAGATCGAGGCCGGAGCGCTGGTGGCGCGGGTGCCGAAGCGCCGTTAGCTCTCGACGATCGGGCCGGCCTCTTTGCGGAGGGTCTCGATCGCCTCGTCCTCTTCCGGTGACAGCTTCGCCTCGCTCGCGAACGCCCGGATCTCCTTGGCGTACGTACGGGCGTCCGTCCGGCTGTTGATCGACGTCAGCACGACCCCGTCGCCGTTGTCGTCCAGCAGGGCCATCGACCAGGACAGCTTCCCGCCGGTGTCGCCGAAGGCGTCGTACCGGACCACCGCCAGGTGCTGCAGCGTCTCGCGCAGCTCCCCGCGGG
Source organism: Kribbella sp. NPDC023972 (assembly GCF_040639075.1). NCBI lineage: Bacteria > Bacillati > Actinomycetota > Actinomycetes > Propionibacteriales > Kribbellaceae > Kribbella > Kribbella sp. NPDC023972. Next base: position 272,970 of record NZ_JBEZZH010000004.1, read on the forward strand.
TCACCTCGATCTCCTTGCCGAGCTTCCGCAGTTCGGACCGGACCGTGCCCGGCTTGGCCTCTGGTTGCTGCTGCTGCTGCGGCTCGGGTTCGGGTGACCGCGTCGCGGACAGCTTGGCCGTCTTGGCGGCGGCGGCCTGGCCGCGCAGCGCCTGGATGGCGAACACCAGGGCGAGAACCGCCACGAACAGAGCGGCGATTCCGAAAGCACCGGCTAATGTCGAAGACACGCACGGAAGCCTAAAGCATCTCTCGGCATACTTGAGTATTCAGATGATTGCAGAGAGTATTCGCATCGTGCGTTTGGGTGGCCCAGCAGCACGGGTGGTGGCCGGCGCCACGTAGATTCACGACGTGACACATTTGCCTGACCCAGGTCCCCAGCCGGGCGTACACAACCTCGGATACGCCCGGCTCGACACCGACCGGCTGGAGCGTACCGGCGATGCCGAGGTGGTCTACGGCGCCGGCAAGACACCCGCCCAGGTGGTCGAGCTGCTGCGCACTCTGCACGCCACCCACCCGTCCCACGCCGTCCTGGCCACGCGCCTGTCGGTGGAGGCGCAGGAGGCCGTTGCCGCCGCTCTGCCGACCGCAGTGGTCGATCCAGTCGGGCGTACGGCGGTCCTCGGTGAGCCGCCCGTACTGCGTGGCACTGTCGGCGTCGTGGCCGCCGGTACGTCGGACGCCCCGGTCGCGGCCGAGGCGGCGACCACCGCCCGCGTCTTCGGCGCCGAGGTGGATGTGATCAACGACGTGGGTGTCGCGGGGCTGCACCGGGTGATGGGTGTCCGCGAGCGCCTGGATGCCGCGGACTGCCTGATCGTCGTCGCGGGAATGGAGGGCGCACTCCCGAGTGTCATCGGCGGACTGGTCGGCGTACCGCTGGTCGCCGTACCGACGTCTGTCGGGTACGGCGCTTCGTTCGGTGGTGTCGCGGCATTGCTCGGGATGCTCAACTCGTGCGCGCCCGGTGTGACCGTGGTGAACATCGACAACGGATTCGGGGCCGGGGTGTTCGCGGCCCGGGTGGCGCGGCGCTCGGCGCCCCGCGTAACCAAGGAGAACCCGTGAGGATCGCCTGGATCGACTGCTCCGCTGGCGCCTCCGGCGACATGCTCCTAGGCGCCTTCCTGGACGCCGGCGCCGACCTGACCTCGGTGAACACCGCAGTAGCCGCCGTAGACCCCTCGCTGTCGGTCACCGTCGACCGCACCCACCGCCACCAAATAGCCGCCACCAAAGCCACCGTCCGGGTCGAAGGCACACCCCACCCGGAAAACACTCCGGACGGCGACGACGGCTCCGCGCCCTCCGACGTCCCGGGCACAAGCCCGGCCGACTCCGGCCACGGACATGGGAACGGGCACGGGCACGGACATGGGCACGGGCATGGGCACGGTGAGCAGGCTGCTGGGCACGGGCCTACCCGTGCCTGGGCTGATGTGCGGGAGCTTCTCGAGGGGGCCGAGCTACCGGAGGCAGTGCGGAGCCGGGCTCTGGACACCTTCGCGCGGCTGGCTCGGGCGGAGGCTTCGGCGCATGGGGTCGAGCCGGATGCGGTGCACTTTCACGAGGTCGGGGCGCTGGATGCGATCGCGGACATCGTCGGCGTCGCGGCGGCGTCGGTGTCGCTCGGCCTGGACCGGATCGTGGTGTCGACGATCGCGCTCGGCGGCGGTCGGCAGGTCCGCGGACAGCACGGCGGCATCCCCGTGCCCGGTCCCGCCGTACTCCATCTGCTCGCCGAGGCCGGCGCACCGGTCGTCGGCGGCACCGCGCCGTACGAGATGACCACGCCGACCGGCGCTGCCTTGCTCGCCACGCTGGCCGACGAGTTCGGCATGATCCCGCCGATGCGGATCACCCGGACCGGCGTCGGCGCCGGCGGCCGCGATCCGATCGAGGTGCCGAACGTCGTCCGCGTGGTCGTCGGCGAGACCACCGACCGGCCGACAACCGAGCTCGTCTACGAGACCAACGTCGACGACCTCGATCCGCGCCTGTGGCCGCAGATCCTCGCCCGCCTGCTCGAAGCCGGCGCGGCCGACGCCTGGCTGACCCCGATCCTGATGAAGAAGGGCCGTCCCGCCCACACCCTGTCGGTCCTGGTCAGCAGCACGAACGCCGACGCCGTCCGTCGCGTCATCCTCACCGAGTCCACCGCGATCGGCCTGCGCGAGTTCCCGATCAGCAAGCACGCCGCCGACCGCGAGTTCACCACCGTCGAGGTCGACGGCCAGCCCATCAGCATCAAGATCGCCCGCTACGACGGACAGGTCGTCAACGTCCAACCCGAGTACGACGACGTCGCCGCGGCCGCGGCCGAACTCAAACAACCCATCAAGACCGTCCTCGCCCGAGCGGTAGCCGCCGCCGAACCCCTCTGGCACTGACCGTCGGCGCTTCCGCGCCGCCGGTTCGGGGAGGGTTTCAGCCCGAATCGGGAGCAAACCCTCCCCAAACCTGGGGAAAGCCGGCGGCGCGGCCAGTCGTACGGCCACCACTGAGCATCACTCACCCCACCCCATGAGCAACCGCCCGGCCACGCCCGGTGGGTCGGCGTGGCCGGGTTCGCCCGGTGCGGTTCGGACCTGTCTACTGCGCGGGCTTGGCCTGGTTGGGCTGCTTGTTGCAGAACACCTGCTTGACGAGCTTGTCGACCGCCGTCGGGAAGGCGTTCGCCGGATCAATCGGCGCGTCGCCGGTGGTCACCCCGGCGGTCAAGGTCCTGCTGCCGTCGGCCGAGCTGTACATCAGCGACCCGTAGCCCCCGGGCGCACCACCGTTGTGCTGGTAGACGATGCCGCCGCAGTCCGGTCCCAGGTCCTGCACCCACAGTCCGAGGCCGAGGTTGTACGGCCCGGCCGGCTTCCGCATCTCGGCCAGCAGCGAGGCCGGCAGGAGCTTCCCGCCCATCAGCGCGGAGACAAACGTCTGGAGATCCTTGGTGGTCGAGATCATGTCACCGGCGCCGGCCAGAAGAGACAGGTTCTGGCGGCTGACATCGGCCACCTTCCACTCGTCCGCGTCCTGGTACCGGTAATAGCCGTGGGCGTACGGCCCCGGAAGCTGCGACCGGTTTCCCGGCACCGAAGTGCCCCGCAGCCCGAGCGGCCGCAGGATCCGCCGCTGCATCTCGTCGGCGTACGAATGCCCGGTGACTTTCCCGATCAGCAGCAACGCCAGCGTGTAGTTGGTGTTGGCGTACCGCTGGCTCGTCCCCGGCTCGAACCGCGGCGCCCTCGACAACGCCAGCCGGACCAGTTCCTCCGGCTGGTAGGAGCGGAACCGGTTGCCCACCCACTCCTTGCCCCCAGCGTCGATCCCCGACTCCCACTTCCCATCGGCGTCGACGTCGCCGGTGTAGTTGAACAACCCGCTGGTGTGCTGCAGCAGCATCCGCACGGTGATCCGCTTGTCCAGCCCGAGGTCGGGCAGGTAGCCGGCTACGGGGGCGTCCAGCCCGATCTTTCCCTCGGCGACGAGCTGCAGCACCAGAGTCGCGGTGAAGGTCTTCGTGGTGCTCGCGATCCAGAACCGCCCGTTCGTCGGAGGCTTCGCGCTCTGCCCCAGCTTCCGCACCCCCGCGCTGCCAACCCACTCACCTCTCTCATCACGCACCCGCAGTTGCAGACCGGCGAAACCAGCATCGACAAACTCCTGCGCGGCCTGCCCCAACTCCGGCCGATCCTGCCCAGCAACAACCGTCGCCCCGCCCACTGGGGCGTCCGCGGCGGCGATCCCTGGTGTCGCGGCACCGGCCACCAGCGTGGCCGCGAGCGCCGTGAGCCCCACTCGCCGGATGACCCGCCGGTGGGTGCGGCTGATGCCCTTGAACTTGTCATATGCCATTCGCGGCTCTGAGGCCGCAGTGTGTGATCCGTTCATGAGCCAAACGATCGCGGCCCGGCCTGACATCGAACCGCCAGCGCCCTGACACGGCCACTGACAGCATGACGCCCCGCCCCCACCAGTTTCTTTACCCGGCGAGACTAATGTGCTTGGGCTTCTTCCGGCATGGTTTTCTGCCGACGGCGCGGCCAGTCGTACGGCCACCACTGAGCACCACCGCGGCGCGCCCAGACGATCAGGCCGATCAGGACCGCCAGCTCGATGGCCGGGCAGATCGTGTCGCGCAAGCGGGCACTGAACCACTCCAGCGAGTCGGACAGGCTCGCGGCAACCTGGCGTGCGTTCGGATCTCGCCCGGGGACGTACGCGATCGCGAGCATCGTCGTACGGACCACCATGAGCCCGTCCACCTTCGACGCCGCGACCGCCGCCAGCGCGACCCAGGCGATCAGGTCGTACCAGGGCAGCGAGTACATGGCGGTCAAGATCCAGGCGATCGCATAGATCGCGGTGTACCGGATGGCGGCCGGCGTCGGGTCGTCCGGGTGCGTCTGCGGCACCAGTGACTTCGGGAACACCTGGGAGAGCAGGATCGCGACGACCACAAGCCCGAGCCACGCGATGATCGCCAGGAACGTCCGGACCAGCGCGCCCGGCAGGAACAGGTCGAAGAAGCTCAGCAGCACCTTGTGCGGCGTACCGGTGGAGATGAACGACGTCTGCGAGCGCGCCTGCTGGAACGCCTGCAGGCCGACGAACGCGTACAGACCACCCATCGCCAGCGCGCCACCACCGCAGAAGATCGCAGCCTTCCGCCGGTCCGTGTGCAGCGCCCACAACATCGCGACGCCGACCAGGCCGATCGACAGCTTGGTGCAGCCCGCGACGCCGATCAGGATGCCCGCCCAGAACACGTGCCTGCGGAACAGCACCAGCGCCATCACCGCGAACATCACCGCGATCGCGTCGTTGTGCGCGCCGGCCAGGACCGTCCACAGGATCAACGGGTTCGCCAGGCCGAGCATGACCACGCGCCGGCGGTTCGGCAGGTTGGGCCCGACCAGCTTGAGCAGCAGCAACCCGGTGACGACCAGGCTGATCGCGACCGACAGCTGCAGCATCCAGACCGTCAGCTGCATCGAGTCGCCGCCGACCAGCGACGAGATCCACTGGATCCAGGTCGCGATCGGCCCGTAGACGCTGCGCGCGCCCTGCCACGGCCGCTCGGTCGCCGCGATCACCGGGTCGTACCCGAGCCGGATCGTGTCCGCCGGCGCGGTCGTGTACGGGTCGCCGCCGAGCGACATGATCCGGCCGTACGCCGCGTAGATCAGGACGTCACCGGATGCCATCGGCGGGACCAGCGTGATGGCCGCCGTCGTACCTATGCCCAGGGCAATCAAACGGTCGATCCGCGGCGCCCAGCCGTGTTTCAGTGCCCTGGTCGCCAGGAAGACGCCGTACCCACCGAGCAGGATGGCGACGTAGATCATCGTCGTCACGAGCCAGTCGTTCGGCTTCGTGTCGAACCAGTACGACGGAAGCCAGGCGTGCCGGTTCGTCAATGTCAGCACGACCACGGACGGGCCGAGCAGGCCGGCCGCGACGATGAGCGTCGTACAGGCTAGATACAGCGCGACCGCACGGCGGCCGTAACGCTGCGCCAGCCGCTGGTCGGTCGTCTCGATGCTGGTGTCGCCGGAATCGCTGGCACTCATTGGGACGACTTCCGCGGGAACAGACTGCGCAGCGACAGACCGCCCGTCGCGGGCAGGGCGCTGCGCGCGGCGAGGGCGCGGCGTACGTGCAGGTACTGACGGCCGCGGTGCAGTTGACCGCGCAGATCCGTGCCGGTGGCCCGGTGCTTGACGTCGATCGGCACCTCGAGGATGCGGAAGCCCTTCCGGCCGAGGTCGATGCTCAGCGCGGTCTCGACGCCGAAGCCGGCCGCGAGCGGCACCGCGGCGTCGAACGCGACCCGGCTCAGGCAGCGCTGACCGGACAGCGGTTGCTCCGGCGCCCAGCCGGTCGCCTCCTCGATCCCCGCCCGCGCCAGCCGGACGACGAACCCGTGCCCGCCGGCCTTGGCGCCGTCCGCGCGCACCTGGACCGGCAGCGTCCCGATGGTCATGTCCGCCCTGCCGGTCTGCACCGGCTCGATCAGCGGCGCCGCCGCGGTCGCGGAGTCGGTCAGGTCGGCGTCGAGGAAGAGCAGGTGCCGCGCTCGCGCACCGTCCCGCTCCGCGACCGCCGCCGCTCCGGTCTCCATCGCCGCCGCCTTCCCCCGGTTCCGCTCGTGCCGGACGACGACCGCCCCGGCGCGCTCGGCGGCCTCCGCCGTACCGTCCGCCGAGCCGTCGTCCACGACCACGACCAGGTCCACCCCGATGATCTTGTGCACCGCGTCCACCGTGGCCGCGATCCGGTCCGCTTCGTCCTTCGCCGGGATCACACAGGCGACGGCTCGCTCGAACGGCTCGGAAGGCAGGTCATGACCGGACACAGCACCGCAGCCTAGTTCCTTCGCAGCCGATCGACCTCGTCAGTTCCGGCGGCTGTGGATATCTCGTCCTTTCGAACGACCTGTGGAAAACCTCGGAGCCCGGGACGCCGATCACGGCATCTTCTCTGCCGAGAGCCGGCCGCTGTCCGGCCCCGAGTTTGGAGGTTGAGGGATATTGTCGGACAATCAGACACATTGGAGCGGCACTCCGCGCGTAGGACGCGGCTGCCGTAGCGTGGTTGGGACGACCGGAGAAGGGACAGGCGGATGACCGAGGCTCAGGGAGTCGACCAGGCGTACGGCGTCGACAGCGAGGTCGGGCCGCTGCGGACCGTGATGCTGCACCGGCCGGGCAACGAGCTCCGCCGGCTGACTCCGCGGAACAACGACAAACTGCTGTTCGACGGCATCCCGTGGGTCGGCCGGGCGCAGGACGAGCACGACGCGTTCGCGCAGGTGCTGCGCGACCGCGATGTCGAGGTGCTGTACCTCGGCGAGCTGCTGGCGGAGGCGCTGAGCGACCCCGAGGCTCGGTCGCTCGCGGTCACCGGGGCCACCGCGGATCTCCGGCTCGGCGACACGCTGCGCGACTACCTCCACCTGGCACTGAGCGACCTCGATCCGGCGGGACTGGCCGAAGCGCTGATGGCCGGCGTCCGGAACGACGAGGTCCGGGCCGGCGGTCTGGTCACGTCACTGCTGGCCCATGAGGACTTCCTGATCGACCCGTTGCCGAACCTGCTGTTCACCCGCGACTCGAGTGTGTGGATCCGGGACTCGGTCGCGGTCACCTCGCTCGCGATGCCGGCCCGGGTGCGCGAGACGCAGCTGACCGAGCTGATCTACACCTTCCATCCGCGGTTCGCCGGGGCGGACACGGTGTACGGCCACCAGCTCGAACACGTCGAAGGCGGTGACGTCCTCGCGCTCGGTCCCGGCGTACTCGCTGTCGGTGTCGGTGAGCGAACGACACCGGCGGGGGTCGAGCGGCTGGCGCGGCGCGTGTTCGCGAAGGATCTGGCGCACACCGTGCTCGCGGTGCCGATCGCCCAGCAGCGCGCGACGATGCACCTCGACACCGTCTGCACGATGGTCGACGTCGACGCCGTGCTGATGTATCCGAACATGGCCGAGGAGATGCGCGCGCACGCGGTCACCACCGACGGCGAGAAGTTGTACGTTGCCGAGCCCGAGCCCTTCCTGGTAGCGGCGGCGAAGGCCCTCGGCATCGACACACTCCGGCGCATCGACACCGGTCTGGACCCAGTCACCGCCGAGCGCGAGCAGTGGGACGACGGGAACAACACGCTCGCGGTCGCGCCGCGGGTGTGCATCGCCTACGAGCGCACAGTGGAGACGAACGCGCGCCTGGAGGAGTCCGGGATCGAGGTCATCCGCATCTCCGGTTCCGAGCTCGGCTCCGGTCGGGGTGGTCCTCGCTGCATGTCCTGTCCGGTCCTCCGCGCCCCGCTGGCCGGGGTCTGAGAGCGCCAATTGGTCTACTCCGCCGGCCACGTGAGCCCAACGACACGCGGAGTGAAATCGGGGCTTGTGGCGGAAGACCAACCTGAGTACTCTTCATGCCTAGGCCCAGGCCCTGTTGCTCCCCCGTCAGCAGGACTTGGGCCGTCCACTTTCTCCCCGGTAGCAGGCATTTCCAGCCTCCCGAACCCATCCCTTGCCCAAGGCCCCGATCGGCCTAGACCACATCGGTTGCCCATCGCATCTAATCGGGCACACGAAACACCCGGCCGTGCTGCCGCACGACCGGGTGCCGGGTGGAGCTGGGTCAGCGGATGGTGAGCTGGCGGCTGGCCAGACCCGCCCGGGCGGCGCGTTCTTGGGTGCTGAGTGGCGCTCCGGTGGCAAGCGCCTTCTCGAGGGCCACGGCGAAGTCGGCGGCCGGCTTTTCCACGTCGGCGGCTTCGGCGTCGGCAGGGAGCTCCCAGACCGGCGCGAGTACGCCGAGGGCACGGAAGGAACCGATCAGCCGGCTGCCTTCGGTCAGAGCGGACGAGCCGGCCGCATGCAGACGGGCCAGCGCATCCAGCAGCGTGTCCTCACTGTGCGGCATCACCCAGCGCAGATACCGCCGGTCGCCGATCTGCGTCCAGTAGGCCGCCTCCACCGACTCGAGACGCACGGTCGGGGCGGCTGCCGCGTTCGCCCGCTCCAGGCCGGCGGCGACCTCGCCCGTCGGGTCATCGACGTTCTCGCCGACCCAGAAGTCGAACCCCTCGTGCACCTTGACCTCGATCGGCTTCGAGGTGTCGATCAGGTCCTGCAGCCGCGGACCGTCCTTCAGCAGGTCGCCCAGCTGGATCGGGTTGCCCGGCTCGGTCGTCAGCGCCGCGGTGATCGCGTGCCCGAGGTCGCGGCTCGGGTCACCGGACGACGCGTGCGTCTGCAGGCCGATCCAGATCGACTCGTCGTCGCGTACCAGTCCCGGCATCGCCATCGGCAGCAGGGTGACGAGGTTGACCACCTTGCCCGCGTTCTCGCCGGCCAGCTCGACCTGCGCCGTACCCGCCGGGACGATCTCACGGAACGCGATCAGGTCACACTCGGCCGGCAGACCCTCGAACGGCCGCACCACGAACGAGTCCGCCGTCTGCGCCCGCTCCCGCCCGTGGCACTGCTTGAAGCGCTTCCCCGACCCGCACGGGCACGGCTCGCGCGGCCCGACATCCACCAGGTCGGCCGGGTCCAGCGTGACGGTCGTCGTGTTCTTCGCGCGCTGCCGCGACTTCTTTCCCATACCCCGCAGTCTTGCAGCCCTCCACCCCGAACATCCAACCGGAAACCGGGCGGGTGGGGTCAGCTCGGGATGATCGCGTGGACAGTGCGGTGGTTGGAGGCGGTGCGGACGCCCCAGGCAGAGGTGAGGACGTCGACGATGGCCAGGCCGCGACCACCGATGGACTCGGGGTGGGCGTCGCTGATGCGCTGCGGTTCGGTGTCGCCGCAGCCGTCGGTCACCTCGACGTGGATACCGGCCTTGTCGATCCACCAGGCGGCGCGGACCTCGCCGGCGGGCAGCGGCGGCGCGTACCGGATCGCGTTCGAGAGCAGTTCGGACAGGACGAGCTGGGCGTCGTCACGGGCGGTTTGGGCGACCCGGAAGCGCTTGAGGTAGGCGGCCAGACGGCGACGGGCATCCGCTACCGCAGACACTTCGTGCGGCAGTACGACGTCCACAACGCTCACGTCAGCAGGCAGGGTCGCGGAGGACAAGCAAGGTCTCCTCATCATCGGAACAGCCATAACCACTTCTGCCCACTTCCAGCCCGGGAAAACACCCGCGCGTATTCCGTTACATACTGCCGCCGAAGTTCACACGTTTAGCCAAGAAACCGAGACGAAATCGACGGAATTGAACGTTGCAATAACCGCACGCATTCGCACCACTACGCATCCGCACCATGCCCTCACTCACCCCCGGTGACCCGTCGCACACGCCTCCAAACTCATGACACCTGAACGCCAGAGCGCAGCGAAGATGTCACAGAGCGAGTTCGGTTCAGCGAACGACGCAGCGTTCAGGAGGCGGGGCGGCGTTTTGGCGGGAAAGTGAAGGAGGGGAGGGGTGGAGCCGGGGGTTCGGCGAGGACTTTCAGGGCGGCTTCGGGGCGGTCGGTGATGATGGCGTCGACGCCGAGGTCGCGGCAGTGGCGGATGTCGGCGTCGGCGTTGGCGGTCCAGACGTGGACCTGGTGGCCGTGCTTGTGCGCGCGGTCGACGTACTCCGGGTGGGCGGTGACGATCTCCAGGCTCGGGCCGGTGTACGAGACCCCGGTGGGCAGGGAGCCGTCGCGGAACCGGAGCGGGACGCGGTCCATCAGCAGAACGGTCCGTAGGCCGGGCGCCATCGTCCGCATCCGGCGCAGGGACAGCCAGGAGAAGCTCATCACCCGGGCAGGGGACTCGGTGCCGACCTTGGGATGCGCCCACCCGTAGCGGTCGAGGGCTTCGATCAGGCGGCGCTCGACCAGGCCGGCGTACCGGGTGGGGTGCTTGGTCTCGATCGCCAGCTCGAGCGGGCGGCCGGCGTCGCGGACTGTGGACAGCAACTCCTCCAGCGTCAGCACCTTGCGTACGTCGGGACTCGGCAGCTCGGCGTCCTCGTCGAGATCGGCCCACGGGTTCTTCCAGGACCCCCAGTCGAAGGCCTCGAGCTCCTCCAGACTCATCGTGGACAGCACGCCACGGCCGTTGGAGGTGCGCTCGATCCGCCGGTCGTGCACGCAGACCAGGTGTCCGTCGGCGGTGAGCCGGACATCGCATTCGAGGCCGTCCGCCCCCGCGTCGACTGCTTGACGGTACGCCGCCAGCGTGTGCTCGGGACTGATGTCGCTAGAGCCGCGATGGGCCACCACGCGTGGGCCCTTTCCGGACAAGGTCTGCCCCATGAGGACAACTCTGTCACGGGCCCAAGTGAGCGCGTCACGCGGCCACGCCAGGCGTGGAAAACGATTGCTGACACCTGCGCTCCGGACCAGCCCGGCAGACCGTCGGACCAGGACGCGAGGATGGGCGCATGGAGATGCGGGCGGTGGTGCTGGACGGGCCGGGCGAGCCGGAGGACCTGCGGGTACGACGGGTGCCGGTGCCGGTGCCGGATCCTGGACCCGGCTGGGTGCGGATCAAGGTGGAGGCGTTCGGGTTGAACCGTTCGGAGTACCACCTCCGCGCCGGCCTGGCGACCAACGCGCGCTTCCCGGTCATCCCCGGGATCGAGGCGGCCGGCACGATCGACCTCGCACCTGGTGGCGAGTTCGAACCCGGACAGCAGGTGGTCGCGATGATGGGCGGGATGGGCCGGGAGTACGACGGCGGGTACGCCGAGTACACCGTCGTACCCGTGTCGTCGGTGATCCCGGTCGAGACCGACCTGGACTGGGCCACGCTCGGCGCGCTGCCGGAGATGCTGCAGACCGCGCACGGGTCGCTGCACACCGGCCTGGCGATCGAACCCGGGCAGACGCTGCTCATCCGCGGCGGTACGTCGTCCGTCGGAGTGGCCGCTGCGGCGATCGCGAAAGAACACGGCCTGACCGTGTTCTCGACGACCCGGAATCCTCAGCGGACAAAGGTTCTCAGCGACCTCGGCGTCGACTACCCGATCGTTGACGATGGCAACATCGCCGCCAGGGTCCGGGAGATCGTCCCAGCCGGCGTGAACGCGGCCCTCGAGCTGATCGGGACGAATGTCCTGCCGGACACGCTTCAGGCGACCGCGATCCACGGCACCGTGTGCTTCACCGGCATGCTCAGCGACAACTGGACGATCCCGGACTTCTACCCGATCGGCTACTTGCCCAACGGTGTCCGCCTGACGGCGTACGGCGGGGAGAGCACCGACCTGCCCGCGGCAGCGTTCCAGCGGTACGTCGACTTGGTGGCCGACGGCAAGCTTCCGATCCGGATCGATCGCGTGTTCACGATGGAGCAGATCGGCGAGGCGCACCGCATCATGCAGGACGGTGCCGCGGTCGGGAAGCTGGTGGTCAGAACTGGCGTCGGCCCCACCACCTGACGGGGCCGACGCCAGTGCCTCAGGCCGTGGCCGCCTCCGACGAGGTGGACGTACGGCGCCCGGCCGGGCGAGCCAGACCGTAGTGGTCCCGCAGGGTTGTCCCGGCGTACTCGGTCCGGAACATTCCACGCTGCTGCAGGATCGGCACCACCTGGTCCACGAACGCGGTCAGCCCGGAAGGCAGCACGGCGGGCATGATGTTGAACCCGTCGGCCGCGCCGGTCTCGAACCAGTCCTGGATCGCGTCCGCCACCTGTTCCGGCGTACCGCTGAAGGTTCGGTGCCCACGGCCACCACCCAGCCGGCCGATCAGCTCGCGGACGGTCAGCTTCTCCCGCCGCGCCAGCGTGACGATCAGGGTGTAGCGGCTCTTCGCACCTTCGATCTCGTCCTCGTCCGGCAGGCCGGCCGGCAACTGCTGGTCGAACGGCAGATCCTCCGGCTTCACCCGCAACGTGCGCGCCAGCTGCAGCCGCGCGTACTCGGGCCGGATCAACGAGTCCAGCTCCTGCTCCAACGCCCGCGCCTCCTCGACCGTCCCGCCGATCACCGGCACGATCCCCGGCAGGATCAGCAGAGTCGACGGATCGCGACCGAGAGCCGCGGTCCGCGCTTTCAGGTCGCGATAGAACGCTTGCGCGTCCTCCAGTGTCTGCTGCGCGGTGAACACAGCCTCGGCGTACCGGGCGGCAAGGCCCTTGCCGTCCTCCGACGAGCCGGCCTGCACGATCAGCGGATGCCCCTGCGGCGACCGCGGCAGGTTGAGCGGCCCGCGGACCTGGAAATGCCGGCCGACGTGGTCGATCGGCACCACCCGGTCGTTCAAGGCCCAGACGCCGGACGACTTGTCGGCGATCGGAGCGTCGTCCTGCCACGAGTCCCACAACTTGTACGCGACCTCGAGGAACTCCGCGGCCCGCTCGTACCGCTCGGCGTGGGCCGGCTGGTCGGCCAGGTTGAAGTTCCTCGCCGCCTCCGGGCCGGCCGTGGTCACCACGTTCCAGCCCGCGCGCCCGCCACTGACATGATCGACGCTGGCGAACCGCCTGGCCAGGTTGAACGGCTCGTTGTACGTCGTCGACGCGGTCGCGATCAGCCCGATCCGCGAGGTGACCGCGGCGATCGCGGTGAGCAGCACCGTCGGTTCCAGCGAGCCGGCCGGCCGACGGCCGACGTCTCCGAACAGCACCGGTGAGTCCGCGAAGAAGACCGAGTCGAGCTTCCCGCGCTCGGCGATCCGCGCGAGCTCCCGGTAGTGCTCGACGTCAACGTTGGCGAACGGATTGCTCTCCGGCAGTCGCCACGATGCCTCGTGGTGCCCGGTGCTCATCAGAAATGCGTTCAGGTGCAATTGCCTGCTCACAATGAAACCCCCAATGCATCGAGAAGCCGCTCGCGTACGGCGGCAAAACCTGGATCGGCCGGACTGCGCGGTGTGCTCAACGAGATCGACTCGGAAGCGACGATCTTCCCTTCGTCGAGCACTATCACCCGGTCGGCCAGGACGATCGCTTCGTCCACGTCATGGGTCACCAGCAGTACGGCGGGCTGATGTGCCGCGCAGAGTTTTCGCAGCAATACATGCATCTTCAGCCGGGTGAGCGCGTCGAGCGCCCCGAACGGCTCGTCCGCGAGCAGCAACTCCGGCTCTCGCACCAGCGACCGCGCCAACGCGACCCGCTGCTGCTCGCCACCCGACAACTCGTTCGGCCACGCGTTCTCCCGACCCGCCAGACCGACCTCGGCCAAGCTGGTCCGCCCGCGCTCCGAAGCACCGGCCAACCCAAGGAGGACGTTGTCCAACACCCTTGCCCACGGCAACAACCGTGAATCCTGGAAGACAACGGACACGTTGCCCGGCACAACCAGTTCGCCGGATCCGTCGACACCGGAGTCGAGCCCGGCCAGCGCCCGCAGCAAGGTGCTCTTGCCCGACCCGCTCTTCCCGAGCAACGCCACGAACTCCCCCGGCGCGATGTCCAGGTCGACACCATCCAGGACAGCTCGCTCGTCGTACCGCCGCACCAACTCACGCACCTGGACGGTCATGGGGCCTCCCGGCCTGGACTGAGGAGTGGAGGGAGCGAAGCGACTGGAACGACGAGGGAAGGCCGGGAGCCAAGGCCCCATGACCCGCCGTGCCGAAGGCGCGGCCATGTGCACCGTCAGGAGTCCAGTGTGCGGCGCCATGACAGGGCCTTCCTTTGAATCAGGCGGACGGCGCCGTCGGACAGCAGGCCTAGTACGCCGTACAGGACGAGGCCGACGATGATGATGTCGGTCTGTCCGTAGGTCCGGGCCAGCTCCATCATGTAGCCGATACCACTGGTGGAGTTGATCTGCTCGACGACGACCAGCGACAACCAGGCGCCGGTGACGGCGAACCGCAGGCCGAGCAGGAATCCGGGCAGCGCACCCGGCAGGACCACCCGGCGGATGAAGTCCCAGTGCGACAACCCGACGGTCTGGGCGAGCTCGACGTACCGGGCGTCGATGGTGCGCAGCCCGTTGTGGGTGTGGATGTAGATCGGCACGAACACGCCGAGCAGGATGGTGACGATCTTCATCGACTCGCCGATGCCGAGCCACAGGATCAGCAGCGGCAGCAGCGCCAGCGACGGGATCGCCCGCTTGATCTGGATCGGCCCGTCCAGGATCGCCTCACCGAGCCGGGACAGACCGGAGATCAGCGCGAGTACGACGCCCAGCACGATGCCCAAACCGAGTCCGATGAAGGCCCGCTGGGTGGAGGTCCACAGGTTCGACTGCAACCGGCCGTCGGCGATCAGGTCGCCGGCCGTGGTGACGACCGTCCACGGAGCCGACAGGACCCGCTCGTCGAGCCAGCCGGTGGCGGATCCGATGCTCCAGATCACCAGCAGCAGAACCGGTCCCAGGACGGCGCCGAACTTGATCGGCTGGCCTGGCCCGAGCCTTCGACGTCGTACGACGGGCGTCCCGGCCACCTGCTGGGTGCGCAGGCCGGGCAGAGTGGTGGCGCTCATTTCACGGCTCCCTTGATCGCGTCGGCGGCGACGGTCTGGAACCGCAGGTCGTAGAGATCCTTGGCCTGGATCACCGGGTTGCCGGTCTCCTTGGCGAGTAGCTCGATCGTCTCCTGCTGACGCTGGATCGCGTCGCTCCAGTCGGCGCTGATGTCCGGATGACCGGCGTTCTCGACCAGCCATTGCCCGTCGGCTTCGGTCAGCCCTTGGTCCTTCACGTAGTACCCCTCGATCCACTCGCGAGGGTGCTTGTCGATCCACTCCTGGGCGACGCCCCAGGCGGCGACGTACGCGCGG
The DNA here is from genome assembly GCF_040639075.1 of Kribbella sp. NPDC023972. Taxonomy (NCBI): domain Bacteria; kingdom Bacillati; phylum Actinomycetota; class Actinomycetes; order Propionibacteriales; family Kribbellaceae; genus Kribbella; species Kribbella sp. NPDC023972. The sequence continues at coordinate 288,165 of NZ_JBEZZH010000004.1, forward strand.
ATCGCGGCGGCCTTGCCGGAGTCCTCGAGTGACTCGGTGGCTACGTAGAGGTGGCCGGCGTCGTCGCGCAGCCCGTGGTCGATCGTGGTGGCGCCGTCCTTGCCGTACTTGCCCAGGTACCGCTTGATCTGTACGCCGCCGATCGGAGCGACCTCGACCTGCTTGCCGGCCAGCGCCTGCGAGTACACGTCGCCGGTGCTGGGCAGCTCGACCAGCTGCACGTCCTCCTTGGTCAGCCCGGCCTTCTTCAGCACCTTGAGGATGAGCGCGCCCTGCGCCTGGCCCGGGCTGTAGGCGATCTTCTTGCCGCGCAGGTCCGCCAGCGTCTTGACCGTCGTACCCGGAGCGATGCCGAGCTCGTAGATCGGGTGGTTCAGCGGGTCCTGGCGGAACTTGGAGGCGACGATCCTGACGTGCAGACCGGTCCAGGTCGCGTGGATCGGCGGGATCTCCGCGACCGAACCGACGTCGAGAGCCTTCGCCCGGAACGCCTCGGTGGTCTGCGGACCGCCGCTGAGGTTGGCGAACTGGACGAACTTCGACACCTTGTCGAGCTGGCCGGACAGCTCCAGCGCCTTCTGGGTGGTGGGATCGCCGACGACGATCTTCACGCCGTCCGGGACGGTGGTGGGCAGTGGAGCGTCGAGTGCGAGCTTGGCGGCGGCGCTGCCTCCGGCCTGGGCGTCACCGCCGCAGCCGGTCACCAGGGCAACGATGGCGAGTGCTGCGGTCAGTACGGCGTACGTGCGGGTCCTAGACATGATGGGCCTTCGGGTGCGGAGTGGCGGTGGCGTAGCGGCCGTCGTGGTACAGCAACGGCTCGTGCTCACGTCGTTCGGAATGGGTGGTGAGGCGGGCGACGACCAGGTAGTGGTCGCCGACGGCGAAGCGGTGCTCGACCTGGGCGCGCAGGAAGCTCGGCGCGTCGTCGAGGACCGGCTCACCGGTGCGGAGCCTGGACCAGCGGGTCGGCTCGGCGAACCGGTCGATGCCACTGGTGGCGAACCGGCCGGCGATGGCCTGCTGGTCGGCCGACAGGAAGTTGATCACCACGCTGCCGGTCTTGCTGACGGTGGGCCAACTGGACGCACTGGTGGCGATCGCGAACGAGACCAGTGGCGGCAGCAGGCTGACCGAGACCAGTGAGGTGGCGGTGAACCCGGCCGGACCGTGGCCGGCCTCCGCGGTGATCACCACGACACCGGCGGCGTGGCGACGGAAGACGGACCGGTAGACGTCGGCGTCGACGGTCCGCTCCTCCAGACGGTCGGGTACGACGGACAATGCGGGAACAGACATGTCTCTCCCTCGGAATCGGGGCAGGGACGACCGGCGGTGGGCAGCAGGAAGCACCACGACCGGGCGAGGAGTGGGAGGCGGTTCAGAGGCCTCGTACGGCGGGACTTCCGCCGGGACAACGGGTCAAGAGGTCACCGACAGGTGGCGCTCGCCGTCCGCAGGAGATCGATGACGCGACGGCGGGTGAGCAGGGTCGTCGTCATGTCAGCAATCTTCGCATCAAAGTCTACTGAGTAACTGCACAATCTCGGGATCCGGACCAGGCACCCTCACATCCGTTGGCCGGCATGCGTTCTACTGACGTGATGGCTACGGAGAAGAAGGTTGCGCTGCCACCCTTCCAGGCGCTGGTCGACGCGCACTGGCGGGACGTGGCGCGGCTGGCGCGGGCGCTCGCCGGGCCGGTGGACGGTGACGACGTGGCCCAGCGGGCCTGGGAGAAAGCCTTCGCCGCCTACCCCGAGCTCACCTCGGCGAAGAACCTCCGCAGCTGGCTCCTGACCATCACGGCCCGCTGCGCCACCGACCTGCACCGGGCGCGCAGACCACAAAGCCCGCTCGACGAAGCTCCGCCGGTGGCCGTCGACGGCCCGGACGCCGCGGACTGGCCGGATCCCGACCTCTGGCAGGCCGTGAACAACCTGCCCGAACGCCAACGCTTCGCCGTCACGCTCAAGTACGTCGGCGACCTGGACCACCACGGCGTGGCCGCCGCCCTGGACACCACGCCTGCCGCGTCGCGACGGCTCGTCAGCGACGCGCTCGCGACCTTGCGCACCAAACTCGGAGTGAACGATGACTGACCTCGAGAGCCGGCTGGGCCGGCTCACCGCACCCGACCTCAGACCACCGGTCTTCCCTACCGCCGACGTCGCCTACACCCTGCACGACACCCCGATCGGCACCCTGCTGCTCGCGACCGCGAACGGCCGGGTCGTGGCCAGCTCCTTCGGTGACGAGGAGACCATGACCAACCGCCTCGCCAAGGCCGTGTCCCCGCGCGTACTCCGGCAGCCCCGGGCGCTGGACGACGTACGGCGGCAACTCGACGAGTACCTGGCCGGCCGCCGGCACGAGTTCGAGCTGGAGGTGGATCTCGCGCTCGCGACGCCGTTCCAGCGACTCGTGCTGACCGACCTGCCGGCACACACCAGCTACGGACGTACGACGACGTACGGGCAGCTGGCCGGGGAGATCCACAAGCCCAAGGCGGCCCGGGCAGTCGGTACGGCGCTGGGCGCGAACCCGGTGTGCGTCGTGCTGCCCTGCCACCGGGTGATCGGCTCGAGCGGAGCACTCACCGGGTACGCCGGCGGGCTGGAAGCGAAGCGATTCCTGCTGAATCTGGAATCGAAAAGCTGAGTTTCCCGCCGACTCGAGAAGGGATTTAGACTGAAGGAACAAGGAGCAGATCCCCAGTGTGGAGTGGGGATCTGCTTCTTGTTTTCCCTTGCCTGCAAGGAGATCCGGGGCCGGTGAAAGGTTCCGGAAATGCGGTCAGCTCAAGAATCTGACGCGTCAGTCAGCTCCGGGGTGCCTGATCTCCAGGATGAGCCGGCGGCGGCCGCCCCAGTCCCGTTTGTAGACCTTGTAGTCCTCGATTCCGGCGGCCGCGCAGAGCCGGCCGTAGCTGATCTCGTCGTGGATGAAGTGCACGCTGCTGGTGCCGAAGTGCTCGGTGGTGACGATCCGGTGCTCCGGCCCCTGGCGCATCCCGTTGGCGATCTCGGCCGCCGTCGCCGGACCCCAGACCGGGCCCTCGATGATCGCCAGCCCGCCAGGCTTGAGGACCCGGGAGATCTCGCAGATCGTGGAGATCTGCTCGTCCTCGGCGAACAGTTCGTGGAACGCCGTCCACAGGCAGATCACCGCGTCGAACGAGTCCCACTTGTAGGGCAGGTCGGTCATCGAGCCAATCGCCCAGTCGATCGACAACTCCTCCTCGTCCGCCTTCGCCTTGCCGGCCTCGATCAGGTTCGGCGAGATGTCGAGAGCACGCACGACCTTGCCGGCCCGGCGGAGCGGCAGCGCGATCCGGCCGTACCCGCAACACAGGTCGAGCACCGACTCGCGGCCGTCCAGCAGCTCCTCGACAGCCTTCACGGTCGCCGCGTCCCGCTCGGGCGTGGTGCGCGCGGCCAGCCCGTCGGCCCCCAGTTCCGCGTACTCGGCCCGGCTGCGCAGTGCGGAGTTCAGCATTGCGCAAGTATCCCGGTTACTCCGGGTCAGTTGTCCAGCGGTCGGCGCCCGATCCGGCCGAGCCCGATCGCGGCCAGCATCGAGATCACGATCGACGTGTACGTCGCGCCGAGCCAGCCGGGCACGGGCTGGCCGGCGAAGAGGCGCTGCTGAAGATCGAGCCAGAACGGCGACCAGCCGGACACCGTGCCGGGGTTGACCAACTGGTACGCGATGAAGCCGATCAGCCAGGCGACGGCCGGCTGCCAGCGGAAGCGCGCCGTACCGGAGACGTCCCAGTTCATCTTGCTGACCACGAAGAAGTCGGCGATCGCGACCGCGAACAGCGGGATGAAGACCGAGCCGATCAGATAGAGGAACTGCGTGTAGTTGCCCAGGTCAACCAACAGGGCGAGACCGGTGGCGAGTACGCCGATGGCGATCGAGATCCACCGCCGGTCGATGTGACCGACCAGGTTGTGCGCGGCCATCGTGGTGGAGTAGACGTTCGCGTAGGCCTCGTCGACCTCGTCCACCAGCAGCACGAACAGCGCGATCGCACCGGCCGGCAGCGTGACGAGTGCGGTGATCACGTCCGCGCTGTTGGTACCCAACGTCGCCACCGCGAACACGCCGAGCGCGTAGTAGACGATCGCCGCGATCCCGTAGCCGAGCGACGATCCGGCGAAGGCAGCCTTGTTCGTGCGCGAGTGGCGGGTGTAGTCGGCGGCGAGCGGTGCGAACGACACCACACCGGCGGCAGCGAGGTCGACGGCCGGCCAGAAGCCGAAGACACCGTCCTGCGGCAAATCCTGCACCGGCTTGCTGAGCACCTGCACGAACAAGTAGACCGACGCGATCAGCACCAGCCAGACCATGAACTTGCGCAGCAACCTCACGCTGCCCAGTGGCCGGACCGCCATCGCCGTGGCGATCACGCCGGCCAGTACGACGAACAGCCAGCGCCAGCGCTCACTCGTCACCGCCACCGCGGCCTGGGAGATGACGATGATCTCCATCGTCGCCCAGCCGACGTTCTGCGCGATGTTCAGCACCGTCGGCGCCATCGAACCGCGTCGGCCGAACAGGCCGCGCAGACTCGCCATCGCCGGCGCTCCGGTGTGCGAACCGAACACGGCCGCACCGCCGAGCACCAGCGCTCCGATCCCGCAACCAACCACGACCGCGAGCAGCCCCTGGGCCAGCGAGCCTGTGTACGCCGCGACGAGCGCACCGGTCACCGGGCCGAACAGCGAGATGCCGAGGTTCCCCCAGAGGGTGAACTGGTCGAGAAAGCCGAGAGTGCGCGGTGTGTCCGTGGTGAGGACGAGCGGCGCCTCGGTCTGGTTGACAGGACGAACAGCAGTACTGGTCATGGTGACCTGCTCCCTACGCCGGCATTACCCGGTCAGGTTCAGGCGGTCGGCGACCCAGCGTCGCCCTCTCAGCCCGCGCATGGTGCGAGCTCCCGCAGAGGTTGTTACCGCGTCAACGATAGCGCTTCAGGTTCGGCCCGGTGCAGCGGCTGCCCGCTGGATGAGAGCGGCCAGCTCGGGACCGTTGGTCAGCACCGGCATGTGCGAGCCGGTGGCCAGGGTCCGGGCCTCAGCGTGGGTGAGCTCGGCCAGCCGGTCCGTCCACTCGGCCGGCGACAGGTGGTCATGGCGGCAGCGCACGATCAGGATCGGCGCCTTCACCCGGGTGATCACCCCAGCCAGATCGTGGTGCCGGGCTGCTTCCACTGCCCGGGCGATGGTGGAGAGCGTCGTACGGGCGTATTGCGGGGCGAGCGCCGGGATCAGCCGAGGCGACTCCGGGGCGGCCGAGCCCAGCCAGCGGGCCACCAGGTCGCGCCAGCTCGCCGCACGGACGTCTCCGGTCGGAGCGACCAGGACCAGCGCATGGACCAGCTCGGGGTAGGCGACCGCGGTCTCGACGACGATCTGGCAGCCGGCCGAGTGCCCGACCAGGACCGACCGCTCCCGCATCTTTTCGGCGACCGCCGTACCAAGAGCTTGTGGTCGCAGGTCGTCACCTGGCCCGGCGGGTTCGCCGTACCCGGGCAGGGTGACGATCTGGTACGGCGTGATGAGGTGCTCGACCGTGGGTGCGTACGACTTGGGCCCGAGGCCGAGGCCCGGGACCAGGACGATCGGGATGCTCACTCCCAGGGCGGGCGGGCCGGCGGCGCCTGGACGACCGGGTTGGCGACCGGCGGCTTCAGCTCCCGGTAGCCGAGCAGGAAGCCCGCGGCGAGGATCAGCAGGCCGATACCACCCCAGCCGTACGCCGTCGGCAGCCGATCGAGCGTGTCGTCGATGGCACCCATACCGGTGGACAGGACCATCACCAGCCAGATCAGGATCGGTACCACTGACACCCCGACCAGCAGCAGGCCGCCGAGCTCGATCGGGTCGATCTCGCGTCCGACCCGGCGGCGGGCCAGTACGTCGCGCGCCCACATCGCGATCGCGGCCACACCGACCAGGAGCATCAGCAACTGGCCGATCGTGTCGATGACGTCCGTACGGAGCGGGTGGTTGAGTGCGGAACCCGGGGCCTGGGAGATCTCGCGCAGGGCCACCCGCTGAACCGAGAGCACCAGCAGGCCGTAGACGCCGGCGAGGATCGCGGCAAGCAGCACGACGCGGGCCGCGCGGGGATCGCGAGGTGCGACGGGCAACTCCCGCCCGTACTGAGGGAGCTCGTGCTGCTGTGGGTGCGCGGGCGGGCCATACGGGGAGCCTGGCCGGTAGTTGGGTGGCTGGGTGTAGGCCGGTCCGCCGGGTGGTGGTGGTTGCGGCGGTACGCCGTACTGGCCGGGTGGGGAGCCGTACGACTGTGGTTGGGCGTAGGCGCCAGGCTGGGGTTGCCCGGAGGGCGGGGAGCCGTAGGTGCTGCCGCCGTACGGCGTGGGCGGGGCGTAGTGGTGCTCCTCGGGCGGCTGCTCCGGCTGCTCACCGCGGCCGTACGTCGGGAAATCCTGTGACGACATCGCTGCTTCCTCCCCTCGGACTCAGCTTCTCACGAACGAGGCCTTCGCTCAGGTCGCCTAACGCTCAGGTCGCCTTGATCGTCGGCCAGGCGTTCGGCAGACAGCCGGCCAGGCCCTTGGTCTGCTGCATCATCACCGGCGCGGGAGTCTTCGCCTTGGTGCAGGTGGAGTGGCCGTGGCCGAGCGCGTGCCCGACCTCGTGGTTGACCAGGTAGTTGCGGTAGAGCGCGACGTTCCCCGCGTACGCCGGGATCGCGTACATCCAGCGTTTCGCGTTCAGCACGACCCGGTCCTCGACCCGGCAGGAGACTTCACCGCCGGTGTCGAGCGGCAGGCACAGCTTGTCGGTCAGGGTCGGCGTGGCCAGGATGATGCGCAGATCGGCGTCGACCTTGTCGGTCCGCTCGAAGTTGACCGGGTGGATGGCCTGCCAGCCGCGCGGGTCGGTCAGCGTCTGGTGGATGACCGCCGCGACCGCGGCCCCGTTGACCGACAGACCCTGCTCGATCTCGACCCGGTAGGTCAGCTTGTCCCGGACGCCGGTCGCCTTGTCCGACCCCGGTACGACGGCGAGCTTGCCGCTGGACACCGAGTAGTTCGGCTTCGAGCCCTTCGGCGGCCGGGTCAGTGTCGGCGCCGGACGCTGCGGCGTGGTGAACTTCTGCGTCGGCGTGGCCACCGGCGTCGGCGTCGGCGTACTGACCGGCACCTCGACCGCCGACGCGGCAACCCCGGCCGCCACCTCAGCCGCCAGACTCCGCCGGTTCGTCGCGTCCGGATGCGCCACCACCACAGTCCCCAGCACCGCCAGCGCGGTCACCGACAACCACTGCGCCCGGTACGACGTCTTCCGGCTGTGCCGCCCACCCTTCCTTTTCCGGGCAGGCGCATCCGCGCGCTGGCCAGTCCGCCGGGTGGTCATGACGATTCACCCTACCGACCCACTCATGCCTCCCGAAAGGGGAGTGTCACGCGTCCCTCACTAACGAACCCGAGGCAACCAGTCATTGCGGTCAGCAGGAGCTCGCCCGGTGCCCGCCGACAACTCGCCCGGTGCGCCGACGCTCAGCGGTACCGGTCGAGGAACGTGGTGAGTTCCGCGACGTATTGCAGGCCCCTGACGTGTGGTGGCCGGTGAACCACATCTGGATGCTCGCTGGACCGGTTCTGGACTTGGCCGGTCTAGTTTCTCGGGACATGAACGGACGACGTCTGCTCGGCACACTGGTTGCTCTTGCTGCGCTTTCCGCCTGCTCGGACGGAGCCGAGGGCGGGGCCCAGCCGTCTTCGCCGGCCGCCAGCCCGACAACGACCACGCCGACGCCGAGCCCGATGCCGGCGATCTCCGCGGTGGAGGTGCAGAAGGCCGTGAGCGGGTTCCTGGCGGTTCGGAACCGTGCCTCGGCCCGGTACGACGACGCCCTGATCCGGACCGTCGCCAGTGGCCCGTTGCTGGAGCGAGAACTCGCCGACCACAAGATCAACCGCATCCTGAAACGGAAAATCCCGCCGCTCGCCGTCGTGAACCCGGTAGGTTCGGTCACGCCACCGGGGACGTGGCCGCAGCGGCTGGTCGTGGCGGCCGAGGTGAAAGGCAAAGCCGACGAGCGGATCGCGGGCCTCGCACAGCGCAGCGCTCCCGACGCACCCTGGGCCTGGACCCATCTGGTGAATCTCGGCTCGGAAACGCTCGCTCAGTACGTGACGTCTCCACCCCTGCCGGGTGGCGGGAGCGTACGAACGCCGACCAGAGCCGAGCTCGGCAGACTGTCGATGACGCCGGCCGCGGCCGTGCAACGACTGGCGCAGGACATGAGCACCAGGACGCAAAGTCTGTTGTTCGACGGATTCGCGCTGACCGGGAGCGCCGACGAGTACCGAGGCGACCTGATCCTGCAGGCGTCGATGACAACGCCGGACGAGCGACCTGCCACCCTCGCGGTCGAGTACGGTCCGGCGGTGGCGCTGCAGTCGTTCGGCAAGGTGCTGGTATTCGCGACAATCTCGATGAGCTGGATCCACCCGGTCGAGCCTGGGACCCAGGCGAAGTGGCCGCCCGGGCCGCAGCAGGCGCTCGCCGTCAAGGGTCGTTGGTACACCAAGTCCTTGATGGACTTCGAGCAACTGCAGGTGGTCCTCGCCATGCCCCCCAAGGGCTCGGGGGACATCCAGGTGCTCGGCATCTCTCGTCAGCGCACCGGGGTCGGCGGCGTCTGAGCGGGCGGTCTGCGTGGATCAGGCTGTGCGGGTGCGGAGGAACTTGCCGAAGTGGGGGACGGTGAAGGCTACGGTGCCGCGTTCGGCGGAAAAGACCAGGCCCTTCTTGATCAGGCCGTCGCGGGCGGGGGAGAGTGACTGGGGTTTGCGGTTGAGGGTGCTGGCGACCTCGGCGGTGGGGACCGAACCGTCGTCGACGCCGATGCCGAGCTCGGCCATGGCGCGCATGTATTCGCGTTCGGCCGGGGTGGCGCGCTCGTACCGGGATCCGAAGAAGCCGACGGTGAGTTCGGCGGAGGCTTCCGGGGCGGCGACGGCGACGTCCTTGACGGTGATCGGCGAGGTCGGGGCGTGGTCCCAGGTGGCGTGGGCGAAGGCTTGGACGAAGTACGGGTAGCCGTCGGTCTGGGCGTACAGCTCGTCCAGCGCCTCGTCGTCGTACCGGACGCCCTCGCTCTCGGCCGGGATCATCAGCGCGCGGTCACAGGCGTCGCGGGCCAGGCGGTCGACGCGGATGTAGCGGAAGAGTCGCTCGGAGTACGACTTGCTGGCCGACAGTACGGCGGGCAGATGCGGCAGGCCGGCGCCGACGACGACCAGCGGTGCGCTCTGCTGGGAGATCTCGTGGCACGCCGCACACAGAGCGGACAGGTCGTCCGCGCTGATGTCCTGCATCTCGTCGATGAACAACCCGACCCCGACGGACAGGTCGCCGGCCAGATCGGCCGCGTCGGTGAACAGCTCGATCAGGTCCATCTCCAGGTCACCGGAGTCGGCCCGGCCCTTCGCCGCCGCCACGTCGACCGGCGGGTGCCAGCGGATCCCCTTGCGGTCGTTCGCCGCGGTCCGCAGCGCGAATGCCTTCAGTACGGCGCTGAACTGGTCGACCCGATCGTCGTCGCGGTGCCGGTGCCCGAGCTCGCGCATCGCGGTGTGCATCGCCTGCGCGATCGGGAGCCGGATGCTCTGGTCCGGCCGGGCCTCGATCTTCCCGGTGCCCCAGGCCCGCTTGATCGCCTGGCTCCGCAGGGTGTTCAGCAACACCGTCTTACCCACGCCCCGGAGCCCGCTGAGCACCAGGCTCCGCTCCGGCCTGCCTGCCGCGACCCGCTCGAGCACCACCTCGAACTGCCGCACCTCGGTGTCGCGTCCGGCCAGCTCAGGCGGCCGCTGACCGGCGCCGGGCGCATAGGGATTCCGGATCGGATCCATGCATTTCACTGTATGGCCGCATCTAGCGTTTTCCTTAGATTTCGCTAGCGAGCCCCAGAACGTGTCGCGCCCCGGTCGAGGCGCGACACGTTCTCAGCGGGGATCAGCTGACCGTCACGATGCGGTACGGCGAGACCGCCTGCGCGTGGTCCGCGTCCGCGGTGAACAGCACCCGGTAGGCGAAGCTGCCCCGCGTCGCCGGCTTGATGCCGAAGGCGTACGCGCCCGAGGCACTCAGCTTGACCGAGGCGATCGACGTCCACGTCTTGTTCGCGTACAGCTGCAGGTAGACCGGCTTGCCGTAGTGCGCCGGCGCGACGTATCCGGACAGCTTCGTGATGCCACCCAGCCGGATCGCGGTGGGCGACAACACCGACGAGATCGTCGGCGCGACCTGCACGGTGATGTCCGCGGTCCGGGTCCCCATCAGGTCGGCGTTGCCGGGGAAGGTCAGCATGTAGACCGAGGACACGGCCGGCTTGTGGGCGATCGAGACCGTCCCCGTCGACGACGTCTTCAACGCGGCGAGCAGGGTGAACGTGGAGACGTTCTTCGACCGCACGTACACGTTGACCGGCAGGCCCGCGTAGGCCACGTTGTCGATCCGCAGCGTGCTGCCCTTGATCGTGATCGAGCCGCCGTAGTTGATCAGCGTCGCCGTGGTGCTGATTCCCGACTTCATCCCGAGCAGCCGCGTCACCGCGACCGGGCTGACCTTGCCTCCGCGGTCGACAACCCAGGCGGCGAACGTGTACGTCGTTCCCTGCGCCAGCCCGGTCGCCTTGACGGCGGACGCCGTACCGGCGTGAACCAGGGCGCCGGTGGTGAAGGTCGGCGCCGTGCTGCCGGCATTGCGGCGGACGACGACGTAGTCCAGGTCCGTCGTGGCGGGAATCTTCCAGGACAGGTTCGCGGCCAGGTAGGCACCGCTCGCGTCGAACGAGGTCACCGCCTGCGGTGCCAGATCGGCGGTCTGGAACGTCGACGTGTAGCCGCCGAGGCTCGCCGGGCCGGTGTCCTGCACGGCGCCGATCACGATCCGGTACGGCGTGTTGTCGAGCAGTGAGCTGGACGGCGTGATGACGATCTTCCGCGCCGCGGCGTCGTACCCCGGCGCGATGGAAACCTGTGCGCCGGTCTTCCCGTTCAGCAGCCGGACCGTGTTGGTGTTGATGCTGGCCGGCGCCGCGTCGCGGCTGAGGGTGACCGTGGGCTGAACGCTCACCGGGACGTGCGCGGTGAAGTCGGGCACCGAAGCGTCCTGGACGATGAAGGACGGGTCAGTGGGCCCGGGGCCTCCGGTGTCCGAGTCGGTGACCGTCACCGTGTACGGACGGCTGTCACGCGAGCCGTTGGAGTTCCGGACCTGGATGTAGGTGACGCCGGCACTGAGGCTCGCGTTTGTCCCGGCGGTCAGGGCGGCGGGGATCTCGAACCCGTCCTCGTCCTCGTCCGGGCGCGGGGTCTGGGCGTGGCCGAGCAGCCGGAAGTCCTGGTCGTAGACGAACACGACCGGGCCGAAGTTCTGCGCGAACTCGGCGGAGTCGAACACCGGACCGGTGACCTTGATCGTGACGTTGCGCGCGGCGGCGGAGCTGATCTTGAACCAGTCGGTGTCGCCCTCGGCACCGATCGTGGCTGAGGCCGAACTGCCCAGGGCCTGAGCCCGGGCCGGGAAGTCGTTGCCGTCCGGCGTCGCGGGAGTGAAGTCGGCCGCCCACTTGCCGCCCAGCGCGGCGTAGGCGTCCACGATGCCGGCGCCGTAGTACGGGTCGGCGCCGCGCGGACCCGCATCCCGGGCGGTCGCCTTGAGCCGGGCGACGACCTGGTCCGGAGTGAACGCCGGGTACCTGTTGCGCACCAAGGCGGCCACACCGGCGACGATCGGGGCCGAGAACGAGGTCCCGCTGGCGATCCCGTACGGGAATTCTGGATCGAAATCGCTCGGCACCGTGCTGGCGATGTCGTAGCCGGGCGCTGCGAGGTCGAGCCAGTCGCCGCGCGAGCTGAAGCCGGTGACCACGGCGTTGTCATTGGTCGCGCCGACGGACAGCACGTCCGGGTACGCGGCCGGGTACTGCGGCGCGTCGTCCCCGGTGTTGCCGGCGGCGGCCACCACCACGACGCCCTTGGCCACGGCATTCGCCACCGCGTCCCGCAGTACCAGGCTCTCCATCGTCCCGCCGAACGACATGTTGACGACCCGGGCACCGTGCGAGACCGCCCAGTTGAGGCCCTCGATGATGTCCTCGTCGGTCCCGCCGCCGAACTCGTCGAGAACCTTGACCGGCATGATCTTCGCGCTCCAGGCGACCCCGGCGATGCCTTCGGTGTTGTTCGTGTTGGCCGCGATGATGCCGGACACGAAAGTGCCGTGGAAGTTGTCGTCGACGGGTGGCGTCGCCGGGTTGACGGCGTTGTAGCCGGCCACGGTCCGGCCGGCCAGATCCGGGTGACCGGCATCGATGCCGGTGTCGAGTACGGCGACCGTCTGGGCGCCGGCGCTCTTGCTGAGATCCCACGCCTGCGGCATCCGGACGGTCGGCAGGTAGCCCTGGAAGCCGGCCGCGTAGGCCTCGTCGTTCGGCGTCGCGGTGGCCTTGCGGATGTAGTTCAGCGACGCGAGCTCGACGCTGGGGTCCGCCTTGAGCTTCTTCAGCAGCTCGGACGCGGGCACCGTTGCGGTGACCGCGACGACGTCCGCCCCGACGGACGTCCTGGCCTTGGCCGCGGTCTTGCTGAGGGCCTGTTTCCGGGCCGACGCACTCGCGTTCGGCCGGAACTTCACCAGGACGGAGTGCGGGTCATAGGCGGTGGTCTGCCCGGTGGAGAACGGAAGTTGCTTCGGCTTCGGCTTCGGCGCGGCCGCCTGGCCGGCCGAGCCGGTGACCGCGACCAGCGTCGCGGCGATCAAGGCAGCAGGTACGCCGAGGCGCACGAATGAGGCAGGACGGAACGACACAGATCCCCCCACGGATCTCAGAGTGGCAGTCGAGGGAGTATGACACGGCACTCCGGAAAGGTCGCTGCCGATTCAACTACAACCACGGCGCGAGCACTCTCTACAGCTTTCTAGTGTCAGACCTAGATTTCGATAGACGCGCTTAGCACCGCCAAGAGCACTATCGTGCGGCCATGGTCGGGGAGTGGGCTCAGCAGGCGGGGAGCCTGTACGAGCGGGTGCATCAGCAGTACGTCGGCGGTGCCCGCAAGCTGGAGGCGCTGATCAACGAGCTGATCGGCGAGGAAGAGGGCATCAACTACCTGAGCGCGACGGCCCGGGCGAAGGATCCGGAGTCGTTCCTGGCCAAGGCGGCGAAACCGCATCCGGACGACCCCGGCCGGCCGAAGTACGACGATCCGCTGAACCAGATCACCGACCTGGTCGCGGCCCGGGTGATCACCTTCCTGGTCGAGGCGGTGGACCGGGTGTGCGAGGTGATCGAGGCCGAGTTCGACATCGTCGAGCACACCGACATGGGCGCGCACACCCGGGCGCGGGGTGTGTTCGGGTACGCGAGCAAGCACTACCTGGTCCGGCTGAACGCACATCGCCGCGAGCTGCCCGAGTACGCCGTACTGAAGAACCTGACGATGGAGATCCAGGTCCGGACCGCGGTCCAGCACGCGTGGGCCGAGTTCGAGCACGACATCCGGTACAAGCTGGACATCCCGCCGGACCGCAAAGCCGAGTTCGACCGGCGGTTCCTGCTCGCGGCGGCGTTGATGGAGCTGGCGGACAACGAGTTCACCGAGATCGACCGGCTGTACCGCGAGCTCGCGGCGGCCGAGCCGGACAAGACCCCGCGTGACCTGACCACCGCGACGCTCACGTCGTACCTGACCCGGCGCTACCCGGACGCCCCGCACGCGAAGACGAACCACTACGCCTGGATCCTCAGCGTTCTGGCGCGGCTCGGCGTGACCACCGAGGAGCAACTCACCGACCTGCTCGCCGGGATCGACAGCTCCGCCGTCCAGGCCGCGATGACCCACCGCTTCCCGGCCGGCACCGTGCGACGCCTCGACGACGACCTCCTCGCCGCGAAAGGTACGGCGTACGTCGACCTGTTCCCCGACGAGGAGCGCCGCCAGAAGATCCTCCGCGGCCGCCTCAAAGCCCTCACGCGGGCCGGGATCATCGAGCCCTGACGAGGTCCTCGGCGACGGTGGCGGCGGTACGGCGTGCCCATGAGCCGGTCGTGATCAGGCCGAGGATCAGCACAAGCAATCCGCAGCCGGCGATGATGTACCAGCACAGTCGCGCCGCATCGACGAACCCGCTCTCCAGCGGACCGACCAGGCGCGCGGTCAGCACGGTCCCGGCGATCGCGACACCGAGCGAGGCGCCGACCTGACGGCTGGTCGACGCGATTGCGGCCGCGACGCCGGCCTGGGACCGCGGCATCCCGGACACCGCCGCGTTGGTGATCGGTGCATTCAGCATGCCGAACCCAAGCCCGAAGATCAGGTAGCCGACGAGCAGCGCCAGCGTCTTCGTATCCAGCGAGAGCTGCGACAGCACCAGCCCGGACGCGGTGAGCATGCTCCCGGCAACCACCAGCGGCAACCGCGGACCGCGATGCCCGACGAGCCACCCGGACAGCGGCGCGAACACCACAGTCATCGCTGCCATCGGCAACGTCAGCAGCCCGGCATGCAACGCCGAGAACCCGCGCACCGACTGCAGGTACAACGAGTTGAGGAACAGGAATCCGGACAGTGCTGCGAACCCCGCCACCGCGATCAACGTCGCACCCGAGAACGGCGCGCTCCGGAAGAAGCGCGGCTCCAGCAACGGCTCCTCCCGCCGCCGCTCGTAAGTCACCAAGCTGATCAGGGACACGACAGCCAGCATGAAGCACCCGATGATCAGCGGCGACGTCCACCCGGCCCGCTGACCTTCGATGATCCCGTACGTCACCCCGCCGAGCAGCAGCACGACCAGCACCTGCCCGACCGGGTCGATCCGCCGCGGCACCGCGGCCCGCGACTCGGGCACGAACAGGGCCGTCAGCAGTACGGCGGCCAGCGCGACCGGCACGTTGATCCAGAAGATGAACGGCCAGCCCGCCGCGTCGACCAGGGCCCCACCGACCACCGGGCCGACAGCCATGCTGAGCCCGACCACACCACCCCAGACACCGATCGCCTGCGCGCGTTCGCGCGGATCGGTGAAGGTATTGGTGATGATCGACATCGCGACCGGGTTGAGCATCGACCCGCCGACGGCCTGCAGCATCCGGAACGGGATCAGCAACTCGATGGTCGGTGCGAACCCGCACAGCAGCGAGCCGATTCCGAACAGCACCAGCCCGGCCTGGAAGGTCCGCCGCCGCCCGACCCGGTCCGCGGTCGAGCCGGACACCATCAGCAGACTCGCCAGCACGAGGGTGTACGCGTCGATGGTCCACTGCAGCTTGGAGACGTCCGCGTCGAGCTCGGCCCGGATGGCCGGCAGCGCGAGGTTCACGATGGTGGAGTCGAGCCCGACGATGAACAGGCTGAAGCAGCAGATGCCGAGGATCAGCAACCGTCGCCTGCGCGTCAGCTCCTCCACCCGGCTCCCCTCGTCGTACTTGAAGACTTTACTACCAGCCTGAAAACCCTTCGCGAACTGTCGGCGACCCCGC
Source organism: Kribbella sp. NPDC023972 (assembly GCF_040639075.1). Lineage (NCBI taxonomy): Bacteria > Bacillati > Actinomycetota > Actinomycetes > Propionibacteriales > Kribbellaceae > Kribbella > Kribbella sp. NPDC023972. The sequence goes on from NZ_JBEZZH010000004.1 coordinate 303,699, forward strand.
CTAGGCTGGATCTATTCGCCTGGTCAGGTGCCTTCTTCACTCCCTCCTATGCCCTTTTGTGAGACGTCATGTCGCTGCGCCTCATTCCGTTTGCCGACCCGGGTGTGCCGGATACCCGGTCCGGTCTCCGACTCATCATCTGGCTGGAGCATCAACAGTTGCGCGGTCAAGCGATCGCGCTCTTCTGGGGTCTGCTCTACTTCGGCGGTATCGCCGCCGCTCCGGTCGCCGTCGGTCTGGCCGTGCAGGCCGTGATCGATCTGTCCTGGCCCAAGCTCTTCCTGGCCGGCGGCCTGCTGCTCGCCTTCGGCGCCACCAAGGCCGGCGCCGACTCGTACTTCCACCGCGCCGTGGTGACCAACTGGATCTGTACGACGTCGCGCCTGCAGCAACTGCTGTTCCGCAAGGCCGCGGAGCTGGGTTCGCTGCTGACCCGCCGGATCGCCGCCGGTGAGGTGGTCGCCGTGAGCAGCGGCGACGTGGAGAAGATCGGCTGGTTCGTCGAGGTGCTCGGCAGGTTCGCGGCCGCCCTGCTGACCTGCTTCGCCGTGGTGATCGGGCTGCTCCTCTACGAGCCGCAACTCGGTCTGGTGGTGGCCGTCGCCGTACCGGTGCTGGCCTTCTCGATCGTCCCGTTGATGGGTCCCGCGGAGCGTCGTGCGGACGTGCAGCGGGCCAAGGGCGGCCGGGCCACCGAGCTGGCCGCCGACACCGTCGCCGGTCTGCGGGTGCTGCGGGGTATCGGCGGTGAGCAGCTGTTCCTGGACCGCTACCGCTCGGCCTCGCAGGAGTATCGCGCCAGTGCGGTCCGCAGTGCCCGGATGTGGTCGCTGATCGCGGCTCTCCAGGTGCTGATGTTCGGGTTGTTCCTGGTGATCGTCGTCTGGCTGGGTGTCCGGCTGGTGATGTCGAACCGGATCACGGTCGGCGAGCTGGTCACGACGTATGGGTTCATCACCTTCATGCTGGTGCCGCTGCACACGTTCGAGGAGACGGCGAGCGCGTTCATCTTCTCCAAGGTGTCGGCGCGCCGGGCCGCCCGGGTGTTGTCACTCAAGCGGACCGACGCGACCAAGGGCACCGCCGAGGCCCAACTGCCGGACGGTGACCTGCTCGACCCGGTGTCCGGGCTGCATGTGCCGGCCGGAACCTTCACAGCGGTCGTCTGCGGTGACCCGGACGCAGCTGGCCGGCTCGCCGACCGTCTGGGCGGTCATAGTCCGGCCGCCGAGGAGGACGTGGCGTCTGTGCTTCTCGACGGTGTCCCACTGGACGACATCCCCTTGGAGTCCGCGCGGACCGTCGTACTGGTGCAGGACAAGGACCCGGTGCTGCTGTCCGGGACCGTGCGGGAATTGTTCGACGTACCGGCGACGGGTGCGATCTCCCCGGAGACAGCACTTGAGGCGGCGCAGTGTGCGGACATTCTCGACGTACTGCGCCAGTCGCTGCCGGCCGATGAGACGGACGCTACGCAGGCGGTGCTGACCGAGCGCGGACGGTCGCTGTCCGGTGGGCAGCGGCAGCGGGTGGCACTGGCCCGTTCGCTGTACGTCGATCCGCCGGTGCTGGTGCTGGACGAGCCCACCAGTGCGGTCGACGCGCACACCGAAGCGCGGATCGCGGACGGCCTGCGGCTGCTGCGGTCCGGGCGGACCACTGTGGTGTTCACTTCCAGCCCGCTGATGCTGGACCGCGCGGAGCGGGTGGTGTTCGTGCCGGACGGCAGGGTCGATGCCGTCGGCACCCACCACGAGTTGGTGCACACCAACCCGCGCTACCGGGCGGTCGTCACCCGTGAAGACGAGCCAACCTTCGAGGAGTCGGCGTGAGGCGCCCTCAGTACGACCCAGCAGCCCCGCAGGAAGCGGCCCGGCTGCCGGTAGCAGGTAGCGCGACCGTGCGTGCCTACCTGAAGACATTGTTCCGACGGCACCGCCGCGCGTTCGCCTGGCTGACTCTGGTGAACGCGGTGGCGGCGCTGAGCGGCATGGTCGGGCCCTGGCTGCTCGGCAACGTCGTGCAGAAGCTCTCGCAGGGAGAGCGCGACGTCGACCTGCCGTACGTCGTGCTCGGGTTCGTCTGCGCACTGCTCGTCCAGACCGTGTTCGTGCGGCTCACTCGCCTGCGTGGCGCCGTGCTGGGCGAGGAGATGCTGGCCGACCTGCGGGAGGACTTCCTGGTCCGCGCGGTCGGGCTGCCGCCAGGTGTGCTGGAGCGGGCCGGCACCGGTGACCTGTTGTCCCGGATCACCACCGACGTCGACCGCCTCTCGCACGCGATGCGGGACGCCGTACCGCAGCTGACCATCGCGATCATCTGGGCGTCGCTGCTGATCGGCGCGTTGATCGTCACCGCGCCGGAGCTGGCGGTGGCGGTGGTGATCGCGGCACCGATCCTGATCATCGGCGGCCGCTGGTACTTCCGCCGCGCGCCTTCGGCGTACCGGTCGGAAGCGGCCGGGTACGCCGCGGTGGCCTCGGCGCTGGCCGAGACCGTCGACGCCGGCCGGACGGTGGAGTCGCACCGGCTCGGCGGTCGCCGGATCAAGCTGGGTGACACCCGGATCGGCCAGTGGGTCGCATGGGAGCGGTACACGCTCTACCTGCGGATGGTGCTGTTCCCGGTGATCAACATGACCCACACGGTCGCGCTGGCCGCGGTGCTGGTGATCGGTGGCGGCTTCGCCATCCAGGGCTGGCTCACCGTCGGCGCACTGACCACGGGTGCGCTCTACATCCAGATGCTGGTCGAGCCGGTGAACATGATGATCCGCTGGTACGACGAGCTCCAGGTGGCGCAGGTGTCACTCGCACGGCTGGTCGGGGTCCGTGAGGTAGAAGCGGCCGCGACCGATGAGCAGGCCGAGCCGGAGGGCCGGACTGTGCTGGCCGACGACGTCCGGTTCGGTTATCTGGAAGGCCGGGACGTGCTGCACGGTGTCACGTTGACTGTGCAGCCGGGGGCGCGGGTCGCGCTCGTAGGCCCTTCTGGAGCAGGGAAATCGACGCTGGGCCGGTTGCTGGCCGGCATCTACTCGCCGCGGGTCGGTGACATCACCTTGGGTGGCGCCGCGCTCGACAAGATGTCGGCCGAGCAGGTCCGGAGCCATGTTGCCCTGGTCAACCAGGAGCACCACGTGTTCGTGGGCAGCGTGCGGGACAACCTGCGCCTGGCCAGGCCGGACGCGTCCGACGCCGACCTGTGGGCAGCCTTGCGCTCGGTCGACGCCGACGGTTGGGTCGCCGGGTTCGACAACGGTCTGGACACCGAGGTGGGCTCAGGTGGGACCTCGCTGACGCCCGCACAGGCTCAGCAGGTCGCACTGGCCCGGCTGGTGCTGGCGGATCCGCACACGCTGGTCCTGGACGAGGCGACCTCGCTGATGGACCCGCGCGCCGCCCGGCACCTGGAGAGGTCGCTGGCCGGCGTACTGGAAGGCCGGACCGTGGTGGCGATCGCCCACCGCCTGCACACCGCGCACGACGCGGACGTGATCGCGGTGGTCGAGGACGGCAAGATCGTCGAGCTGGGTGCCCACGACGAGTTGGTCGATGCCCAGGGCGCCTACGCGGCCCTCTGGCGCTCCTGGCACGGCGACCGCTGACCGGTGGGGCAGCCCATTGCTGTTGGGCTGCCCCACTCTGCGGATGCGTGTGAGGATGGAAGGCGTGCTGCTGACGACGTTGCTCTCGCTGCCCACCACCCTGGCCCTCGACGTGAACGACGAGGGCCGCCTGCTCGTCCTGTACGACGGGACCGGAACCCGGCAGGTCAACGAGGTGGCACCCGACGGCACCTGGCGAGCACTCACCGATCTGGACGAGACGTGCCGCAACGCACGCTTCGTTCCCGGCAGCAACCGAGTGGTCGTCGAACACGACAGCGGCGGCGACGAACGCGGCCAGCTGTCCATCCTGGACCTGGATGACGGGAAGCTCATACCACTCGTCCACGACCCGCTGTTCAAGCACAACCTGGTCGAGGCGAACGCCGACCGCGTGCTGTTCACCACCAACCGCCGCAACGGCGTCGACTTCGACCTGGTGAGCCATGACCTCTCCACCGGCACGGAGTCCGTCCTGTACGACGGCGGCGGCTGGGCCATGGCGGTCGCCCCGTCCCCGGACGGCAAGTGGGTCGTCCTGTCCCTGGCCAGCGCACCGGCCAACTCGGTGCAGCTCGTCCTCGTCGACACGACGACCCGGTCCGTCACCGAGCTCACGCCGTACGACGCTCACAACGACCAGAAGGTGGTGTCGTGGCTCCCGGGCTCGTCCGGGTTCATCGTGGCGAGCAACGTGGGTCGGGACTGGATGGCGCTGCGGCGGTACGACGTGGCCGAGGGGACCTGGACGGACCTGCTGGTCGACGATGAGCACGACCTGGCCGGCTGGGTCTGCCCTGATGGGGAGCACCTGCTCGTCGCGGTGATCGATGACGGGCTGGTGCCACTGGCCTTGCACACACTGGAGGACGGCTCCTTCGTCGCACCACTCGACCTGCCGCCGCTCGGCTGTGCCGCACGGTCCGTGTTGATGCCGGACCCGATCTGGTCACCCGACGGCGCGTTCGCACTGCTTACGTACCAGTCGCCGGTCGAGCCTCCCACCGTTTACCGCTACACGCTGGCGACCGGTGAGATCGTCGCGATGCGCCCGCCGGGGATGCCCGACGTACCTGCCGAGCTGACACACCCTGAGAGTCACCGCGTGCCGTCGTTCGACGGTGAGCAGGTGCCCGTCTTCGTGTACCGGCCGACCGGGCCTGACCGCGGGTCCACTGTTGTCCACGTCCACGGCGGTCCTGAAGGTGCGGCCATGCGCAGCTGGTACCCAGTGGTCTCCGCGCTCGCCGCTGACGGCCACACGGTCGTCGTACCGAATGTCCGGGGATCAGCGGCGTACGGGAAGCGCTGGTACTCGCTCGACGACCGCGAGCTGCGGCTGGACTCGGTGAAGGACCTGGCCGCGATCCACGCGTGGCTGCCGTCGATCGGGTGCGATCCCGCGCGGGCGGCGCTGTGGGGTGGCTCGTACGGCGGCTACATGGTGCTGGCCGGATTGGCGTTCCAGCCGTCGTTGTGGGCGGCCGGTGTGGACATCGTGGGGATCGCGTCGCTGGTCACCTTCCTGGAGAACACCTCGGAGTACCGGCGGGCCACGCGGGAGCGGGAGTACGGCTACCTCGCGACCGACCGGGAGTTCCTGGAGTCGGCGAGCCCGCTGAGCCGCGTCGACGACATCCGAGCACCACTGCTGGTCATCCACGGCGCCAACGACCCAAGGGTGCCGCTGTCAGAGGCCGAGCAGATCACGGACGCGCTTACCGCGCGCGGCGTACCGTGCCAGCTCCTGGTCTACCCCGACGAGGGTCACGGCCTGGCCAAGCTGCCGAACAAGCTCGACGGCTATGCGCAGGCGCTGACGTTCCTCCGCGAGCACCTCAGCTGAAGAGCGGCGTGAGCGTTCCTTCGGTCGCATCCAGCCGCACTGGCAGTCCCAGCGGTACGGCGAGGTTCAGGTCCTCATGCCCGATCGCAGAACCCTCCACCATCGGCAGACCGAGCGGTTCCAACCGATCGCGCACCACCGCGCTCACCAGTCCGGAGTCGTCGGCTTCGCTGAAGTCGCCGATCACCAGACCGGTGACTCCGGCGAACCAGCCGGACCTGAGCAACTGGGTCAGCAGCCGGTCCACTCGGTACGCGTCCTCGCTCACGTCCTCGACCACCACGATCCCGGTCGGCGGTGCGTAGGTCGGCGTACCGACGCTTGCCGCGAGCAACGCCAGGTTGCCGCCACGCAGCGGACCTTCCGCGACTCCGCCGACCAACCTCCGAGCACCAGAGGGTGCGAGCAGGTCCGTGACACGTTCCGGTTCGAACAGCAGGTCATGGAGGCGCTGCCGGCCTGTCTCGTCACCTAACTGCTCGACCGCGGCCGCCATCGGGCCGTGAATGGTGACCAGCCCGCGTGCGTTCAGTGGCTCGTGCAGAGCGGTGATGTCGCTGAACCCGACGAACCACTTCGGCACCGCGACCAGCTCGTCGAAGTCGACGTACTCGAGCATCCGCTGTACGCCGTACCCACCCCGTGCGCAGAAGACTGCTGCGAAGCTCGGGTCCAGCCAAGCGTTCCGCAGGTCCACAGCCCGGGCCTTGTCGGCCGCGGCCAGGTAGTTCAACCGCTCGTGCCCCACGAGCACCGACGGCATCACCTCGACCTCGAGCCCCCACTGCTCCAGGTACGCCGTCCCCACCTCGAGCCGCTCGGCCCGCACCGGCCCCGAGGGCGCGACCACAGCCACCCGATCTCCGGCCGACAACCGCTTCGGCACCGTCACATCAGTCACGCTCCAGACGCTACCAACCGACGGTGATCGTCGCGCTCTTCGAGCTGCCGTTGACCGTGACGCCCAGCTGAGCCGTACCAGGTCGCAGCCCGGTCACCTGGCCGGTCGACGGATCGTACGACGCGACCGCCCAGAACGGCGCGGTCCGGGCCCGGCCGATGTGCAACTGGCGCGAGCCCCACCAGTCGGCCGAGACCGGGAACGTCACCGGCACCCGCCGGCTCTCCTGTACGACGGTCGCACCCGCCGTACCCGTCTCACCCCGACGCAGCGACGCCGGAGCGGTGAGCTCCAGCGAGTCCACGTGCGGCCGGAACTCCACCTTGAGCCACGACCGCTCGGGCGCCGACCGGTTCCGCTCGGCGGCGGCCGCCGTACGCGCATCGGGGTCGACGCCGACCAGGGCCCAGCCGGTGAACCCACCGTCGTCCGGCGCGGAGGAGGGACCCTTGCCGGAATTGCCGGTCAGCGGCAGCAGTACGCCGTCCGTCCGGGAGGCGGCGAACGTCCCGGCGTGGGCGGCCATGTACGCGGCACCCTTACCGGTCGAGGCCCGGAAGCCGGCCAGCCAGTCGACGATCATGCGGGCCTCCTTGCGGTCACCCAGCTGCGAGTTCGCGGTCGGCGAGGGGTCGTCGATCGGGTGGTGGGCCATCACCACGACGTTGCGGATCGACGTGTCCGCGGCGGCGTCGTCGAGCTGCGCGCGGAGGTCGAGGATCTGTGCGAACCCGCCGGCCCGCAACGACCCGAGTGACGAGTCGCGCAGGATGAACCGCGTCCCCTTGTGGTCGAACGTGCTGGTCGGCGGCCCGAACACCTTGCTCCACTCGGACAGGTCACCCGGTCCGTAGCTCTCGTGGTTGCCCGGCACGTAGTGCACCGGGACCTCGCCCGCGACCTCGTCGTCGATGATCTGCTTGGCCAGCGCGATGTCCCTGGCGAAACCACGGTCGACGAAGTCGCCGTTGATCACCAGGAAGTCCGGATGCTGCGCAAGTGCCTCCTGAATCGTCCGCCGGGCCTGCTTGACGAAATCGGAGTTCGGGTCGTCCGCGGTGAACTGGGCGTCGGACATCACCGCGAACCGCCACCGGCCGTCGGTCGCCACGGTCCCGTCGGTGACCACCAGCGGATCGACCACCTTGGCCGGCGGCGCCATGTCGACCGGCGGAGCACCGCGCAGGGTCAGGTCGTCGACGATGATGCGGCCCGAGTACTGCCGGGTCGGCACGGTCTCGACGACGTAGATCCGCCAGAACCGCAGCGGCATCGCCAGCCCCGGCGGGATGTTCGCCTCGACGTACTTCCACCCGACCCAGTCCACCGACGCCGCGATGTTCAGCGTCTGCGGGGATCCACCGGCCGCGGTGTAGGCGTTCGCCCGCAACCACGCGCCCTTGCCGTCGCCGTAGACCCACGCTCCGAGCTTCTGCGGCTGGCCGGGCAGTTGCAGCTGCGGCGTCACCGAGAGGTACGCCGCCCGCGTCGCCGTGGTGCCGGTGAGGGAGTAGTCGAGCGCGATCGCCTGCCCGCCGTCGTGCCCTTCGGCGGCGGATCGCGACGCCCTCGCCGCTCCGGCCGGTACGGCGTTCGCCGCCCAGCGGCTGAGGTCGTCGACCTCGTCGATCACCGTGCTGCTCAGGCCGGAGGTGACACTCAGCTGCGTGGTCAGCTTGCCCACTGTCGCGGTGATCACCGTCGACACCGCATCGTTGCTGAGGGCATTCACTTCAAAACCATTGCCCCGAGCAACCACGTGCACGAGCTCGGCGTCGTACGCGAGGGTGATGTCGCGCGGCTCGATCCAGGTCGAGAAGCCGTCGGCGTCGTACCCGTTGATCTCGAAGAAGCCCTTGGACGTGGAGTCGGACAACGAGACCTGGCGCGTCGACGGCGCCAGCCGGGCCGGCGTACCGAGAACGGTCAGCGGGAACCTGCCGTGCGCCTTGCCGCGGGCCGCGGTGACGATCGCGTCGCCGGCCTTCCGCCCGGTCACCACGCCCTCCTGGTCGACGCGGGCGTTGGCCCCGGCGAACCAGTACGGCGTACCCGCTGCCGAAGCGTAGGTCTCGTCGTGACCCGTGGCTTTGAGGACGCGAGTGAGACCTGTGAGGACGCGGGAGCTGCGGGAGACATCCGTGTCCGGGTCCTCGGCCGCGGTGCCCGAAGCTCCGACCTGGAAGCCGGTGAGCTTGCCGGAGCCCTTGACCGGCAGCAGGCCGAGGCCGTTCGGGATCACCCGCTCGCCGCCGTCGGACGGATCGTTCACCACCTGCGGCGCCGCCTCGCCGGGCGAGCGGGCCAGCATCGTGGACGAGCCGCCGCCGTCGAGGTTGAGCGCGTCGTCGGCGCCGAGGCCGATCATCAGCTGGCCCAGCTCCTTCAGCGACATACCGCGGGAACCGGTCGCGCGGCCGTCGACGGTGAGCAGCAGCATCCGGCTGCCGTCGGCGTCGAAGCCGATGGCCGTCCGGGGGGCCAGGTCGGCGTCCGGGACGTTGTCCGGGACCTTGCCGTCCTTGGCGAGCTGGTAGTTGCCGCTGATACCGACGGCGACGTCGGCCGCGTCGGGGCGCAGGCCGTACTGCACGTCGACCTTGTCGCCGACTTCGAAGGCGCCGAGCGCGGCCGCACCGGACTCGCGCCCGATCAGCGCCTGCTCGTTCGCGGCGAGCGGAGTGGTGCCCGGAGTGGCAGCCGAGGAGACGACCACGCCGTCGCGAAGGATCACCTCGCGAACGGTCGGCAGGCCGTCGACGGTCCTGGTGCGGGCCGCGTCGCCCCACTCCGGCGTGTAGAGGCCGATACCGGCGGAGTTCACGGTCGGCGAGTTGAGGTTGGTCAGCTCGAGCTTCGTCGCGTCGTCATCGGTCGCACTGCCCTGGAGGAAGAGCTGAGCGATGCGGCCGAGGCCGTCCTTGCCGATCACCGCGGTGTCGTTGTGCCCGGCCGCCGGCGCGTTGATCAGGCGGCCACTGCTCTCGACCCCGACCCCCAGCGGCGCGGTGGTGTCGTTGATGTCGAAGAAGTCGCCGTTGACCCCGGCGATCGCGCCCTTCCGGGCGAGCTGCTGGCTGAGCGGCGTACCGCCGGAGACCTTGCCGGTGTTGACGTAGTCGACTGTGACGCCGTGCTTGTCCAGGTCGGCCGCGAGGATGTCGCCGCGCAGCCAGCCCTTCGGATCGAGGCGCTCGAACGAGGTGTAGTTCACGCCCGGCGCTACCGGGCTGTCATCGCGGGTCGTCAGCACACCGTCGCCGGCGATCGCGGCGTCGGGAATGGCCTCGGCTTCGGCCGCGGACTGCGCAACGGCCGGGCTGACGACGGCGCCGGCGAGCAGGCCGCCCACGCCGATCACTGTGGTCAAAGGACGGAAGAGCGACACAGGAGCCTCCCCAACGTGGACGGACGCGGCCATCCGACGCCGTGCGCTCTACCGTCACCTGAGGCACAGATGTACGCCGGTCAACCAACCGGTGACAAAGTAACGTCTCCGGAGGCTGACCGGAAGGTTTTCTCCTCTAGTTCGTGCTGACCGGACGGCCCGAGATCTGCCACGCGTGCATGCCACCGTCGAGGTTGATCGCCTCGCGGCCCAGCTGGTTCAGGAACTGGGTCGCCATCCCGGAGCGGCCGCCGACCGCGCACACGCACAGCACCTTCTGGTCCATCGGTACTTCGCCGACCCGCTCCTGCAACTCACCGAGCGGGATGTGCTTCGCCCCCTCGATGTGCCCGCGGTCCCACTCGTCCGGCTCCCGCACATCCAACACGAACGCCTCGGCGAGCAAGGTGTCGTCCAACTCGGCCACCACGACCGAGGGAATCTCCTGGTTCTGGAACATGCCCTCGATCATCTCAGGCTCAGGGCAGCGGCCGGCCCCCGGTGGCGCCGATCCGTTCGCCGGTGATGTACGTCGAGTCGTCCGAGGCGAGGAAGACGTACGCGGGGGCCAGCTCGGCAGGTTGTCCCGGCCGGCCGAGCGGGGTGTCCGCGCCGAACTGGTCCACCTTCTCCGGCGGCAGCGTCGCCGGGATCAGCGGCGTCCACACCGGCCCGGGCGCGACCGCGTTGACCCGGATGCCCTTCGGCGCCAGTTCCTGCGCGAGCCCCTTGGTGAAGTTGAGGATCGCGGCCTTGCTGGTCGCGTAGTCGAGCAACTGCGGCGACGGCTGGTACGCCTGGATCGAGGTCGAGTTGATGATCGTCGACCCCGGCTTCATCACCGGTACGGCGGCCTTGCACAGCCAGAACATCGCGTACACGTTGGTCTTCATCACCTGGTCGAACTGCTCGGTGCTGATCGAGGCGATGCCCTCCTGCGACATCTGGTACGCCGCGTTGTTCACCAGGATGTCCAGGCCGCCGAGGTCGGAGACACACTGGCTGACCAGCTTGCGGCAGTGGTTCTCCTCCTGGATGTCACCCGCGACCGCGACGGCTTTGCAGCCCGCTTCCTCGACCAGGCGGCAGGTCTCCTGGGCGTCCTTCTCCTCGCTCTCGAGATAGGACACCAGTACGTCGGCTCCCTCGCGGGCGAACGCCAATGCGACGGCCCGCCCGATCCCGGAGTCGCCGCCGGTGATCAGCGCCCGCTTGCCGTTGAGCTTCCCGCTGCCCTTGTACGTCTTCTCGCCGTAGTCGGGCGTGCGCTCCATGTCCGCGCTGCGGCCAGGATGCTCCAGCTGCTCGGGACCTTGCGCCTCCGCGCCCGCGTACCGTTCGGTGGGATCTGCCATGGTCCCGCAGTACCCACGGGGAAACTACTTCAGCAGCTTCGAGAGCCGCCGGTCGGCGAGTGGTTTGCCGCCGGTTTGGCAGGTGGCGCAGTACTGCAGGGACGAGTCGTGGAAGCTGACCTCGCGGACGACGTCACCGCACACCGGGCACTTCTGACCCTTGCGGCCGTGCACCCGCAGGCCGGACTTCTTCTCCGACTTCAGGTCCTGTACGGCGAGGCCGGCGGATCGGTCGACCGCGTCCTGGAGAGTTTCGCGCATCGCGTCGTACAGCAGCGTCAGCTCGTCGTCGGTCAGATTCGAGGCGGGCTTGAACGGGCTCATCTTCGCCACGTGCAGGATCTCGTCGGAGTACGCGTTGCCGATGCCGGCGATGACCGACTGGTTTCGCAGCACGCCCTTGAGCTGGACCCGGCCTTCGCTCTTCAGGATGTCGGTGAACTGCTCCAGCGACAGCGTGAATGGATCCGGCCCGAGCCGCGCGATCCCGGGCACCTCGGCCGGGTCGCGAACGACGTACACGGCGAGCTTCTTCTGCGTGCCGGCCTCGGTCAGGTCGAACCCGGAGCCGTCGTCCAGCACCGTGCGCACCGCGATCGGGCCCTTGCCCGGCCGCACCAGCGCGGTCGACTGCTCCTCTCGCCACCGCAGCCAGCCCGCCCGCGCCAGGTGGATCACCAGGTGCACGCCCTGCGCCTCGATGTCCAGGAACTTCCCGTGCCGCCGCACATCGTCGATCAGCAGGCCGACCAGACTCGAGATCGGCGGATCGTAGGTCTTCAACGCACTGATCGCCGTGACGTCCGCGCGCACGAATGCCCGCCCGACGGCACGCTCCCGCAAGAACCCCGCCAGCGACTCGACCTCCGGCAACTCAGGCACCGTCCCAGTGTGCCCTACACCACCGACACTTTCCCGGAGTAAGGGTGGGAACAGGGGATTGGCGGGGAGAACCCGCAGGTGTTCGGTTGGCTGGGGACGGTAGCGTCTAGGGCAAGAGAGTAGGGAGGCCCTGATGGGGTTTGTGAAGACGTTGGTCAAGGGTGCGGTCGTCGCCAAGCTGGCGCAGGTCGCGCAGCGTGAGCTCAGCAAGCCTGAGAACCAGCGCAAGCTCAAGGAAGCGTTCCAGAAGGTGCAACAGCGCCGCGGCGGCGCGCACTAGGCACCATCCTGGACTTCGGCCCGGCTGGTGACAGCCGGGCGTGAAGTATGCGCTCAGGCGGGCCTGTGCGCCTGCAGGGTGTACGTCGCGGCCAGGCGCTTCGGGTTGTGAGTCAGCCGCCACTCGCCGGTCTCGTCCGCGGTCATCAACCCGGGCAGTGCGTCCCAGGGCGCGCTGTCGTGCTCGGCCAGTGAGTCGAAGACCAGCCCGGCTCGTTGAACTGCGGTGATGATCTCGGCCAGGCCGTGGTTCCACTCGTGCGTGACGGTGGTGGTGAACTCCACGTCGGTCTCGACGTACGTGCCACCCTCTTCCCAGATGATCGGCTCGGGCGTCTCGAAGTACGGGTGCTTCAGCACCGGCTCCTCCGGGCCGCCGGCCAGCGCCCACAGCATCGGGTGGCCTTCGCGGACGAAGAGCCGTCCGCCGGGCTTGAGCAACCCCGCGACGGTCTGCGCCCAGCGCTCGATGTCCGGCAGCCAGCAGAGCGCGCCGATGCCGGTGTAGACCAGGTCGTACGACGCCGCTCCCAGTACGTCGACCGCGTCGTACGCGTCGGCCACATGGAAGTCGACCGACAACCCGAGCCGGTCCGCCAGCGCCTGCGCCTGCTCGATAGCCGGCGCGGAGAAGTCGAGACCGCTCATGTTGGCGCCGAGCCGCGCGAGGGAGACCGTGTCGGTGCCGATGTGGCACTGCAGGTGCAGACCGCGCAGCCCGGAGACATCGCCCAGGCGCGGCCGGTCGAATCGGACCACCTCACTCAGGTACTGCGGATCCGCCTCGAACTGCGCCACGTGGTAGCTCGGTGACGCCACATGCGCCGGCACCCGCTCGTCCCAGTTGGCCCGATTCACTTCCCGGTAGTTGCTCACGGCCCGACCATGTCACACCGCTCACGCCTGCGCCGCAGGAATTACTCGAAGGCCGGCGATTCGGTGCCTCCGAGTCCGGCCATGGTGGGCAAAAGTCCACCTGGGCGGGAGGGTCAGGCCGACTGTGCACCGTCCAGCCCGCTGGTGTGCTGGACGTCATGAGCCAGATATTGAGCCGGACTCGCATCCAGGACATCGATGCGTTGCGTGGATTCGCCCTGCTGGGCATCTTGGTCGTGAACATCACCTTCGCCGCCTCGGGGTTCCCGATCCACGTGGCGGACGATCCGGCGTACCAGTCGTCACTCGACCAGGCGGTGCACTGGGTCTCGGCGACGTTCGTCGACATGAAGTTCTATCTGCTGTTCTCGTTCCTGTTCGGCTACAGCTTCCAGTTGCAACTGGAGGCGGCGCAGCGAGCGGGCGCGGGGTTCAAGCCGCGGATGTTGCGACGGCTCGGCGGTCTCTTCGTGATCGGCGTACTGCACGCGATTTTCCTGATCACCGGCGACATCCTCAGCGTCTACGCGTTGATCGGCCTGATCCTGCTGGCGATGCGGCGGGTGAAGGACCGGACGGCACTGATCGTGGCCGGCGCGATCTACGCCTACCTGTTCGTCTCGTTGGGAGCGACCGCGCTCTTCCTGGACACCTCGGCGTTCCTCGACCCGGCCGGCGCCGTCGCCGCGGCCCAGGAGACCAGCGCGAACCTTGGCGGCTCGTTCGGCGACATCATCGGCGAGCACGTCAAGGCTCTGCCGGTCTACGGACTGTCCCTGCTCACCGTGCAGGGCCCGACCACGCTCGCCGCCTTCCTGCTCGGCCTGGTGGCCGGCCGGCGACGGCTGCTCGCGAACGTGACCGGCAAGGAAGCTGTCCTTCGACGGATCCAGCTGGTCGGGTTCGTCGTCGGCATCACGGGCGGGATGATCTACGCGTCGGGCGGCAACGGCGACACCGGCGCCGTACTGGCGAGCGTGCTGACCGCGCCGTTCCTGACCGCGGCGTACGTCGCGACGCTGCTGCGAATGATGCACTCGGACAGGGGGCAGGACCTGCGCCGGGTGCTCGCGCCGGCCGGGCAGATGGCGCTGTCCAACTATCTCGGGCAGTCGGTGGCGACGATGCTGGTCTTCACCGGGATCGGGTTCGGTCTGGTCGGTCAGGTGTCGCCGCTGGAGACGATGGGGATCGCTGTCGCGATCTTCGCCGTACAGGTCGTGCTCAGTCATCTCTGGATGAGCCGGTACGGCTACGGACCGGCGGAAGGCGTACTGCGAGCCATCACCAATGCGACCGCTCCTACTTGGCAACGCAAAGTCTGAGGGGAGGCACTTGATGTGCTCGCCGGCCCGCGCAGAGCATCGACGCCGAGGAGATCACCGGCTGAGCGGCGTGCCGATCTCCACCTTATGTCAGCCTCAACATCGCTCTTTGTACCTTACTGCATGACTGTCGCTCCCTGTTGCCACAGGGTCGCGGTGCGTTCTTAAGACTGGCTGAAGGTCTGCTCCGAAGGTGGGTCGGGACTGTTCCACGACTTATTCGGAGGGGATCGGCATGCACGAGATCGTGCGAGAGCAGTTCGCCGCGTTCAGTCTGCCGATGGAAGGCAGTGTCGCCTGGATGTACCAGGACTCGCTGGGGCTGGTGACCGTCGGATTGGGGAATCTCATTGACTCACCGGCAGCCGCTTGGGAAACCCGGAGCTACGGCGCGCCGTTTGTCCACAAGACCGACATGGTGACCGAGGCGAGCGAGGCCGAGGTCACCGACGACTGGACCGCGGTCAAGAACGATTCGGCCTTGAAAGGGGACTGGCAGGCGGCTGGGCCGCTTACCAAGCTTCGCCTGACAGACAGCGGTATCGCTAACCTGGCAGCCGGAAAGCTGGCCGCGATGGAGCAGGTCCTGCGACGGACCACGGAGTTCGAGGACTTCGACACGTGGCCGGCTGACGCTCAGCTCGCCTTGTTCAGCATGGCCTGGGCACAGGGCGCGGACTTCGGTGGCTGGCCTCGGTTCCGGGCCGCGTGTGCTGCGCGGGACTGGTCGGCGGCGGTCCAGGACTGCAATCTGTCCAACCACTGGCTAGGTAAGCGAAACGCCGTCAACCGTGGTCTTTTCCGCAATGCGCAGTGGGCGAAGGATCATCGGGCCGACATCACCGAACTCCAACTGGCGATCCCCGGGAACCGGCCCACTCTGTCCCTTGGGGCCACCGACGCGGATCACGCCGGCGCGGGTTACGACACGGACGACTCGGTCAGCGCGGTGCAGCGGTTCCTGACCTACCTGGGATATCCGTGCAGCGAGACCGGCACGTTCGACGACGAGACGGACGCCGCCGTCCGCGATTTCCAGAGCAATGAGAACCAGCTTGCCGCGGCGCAGGGCGGGTTCAGCGCCGACGGCGTTGTCGGCCGGATGACCTGGGCCGCTCTCGGCTATGTGGTTCCGGCCTGACGACCGGAAAGTCAACGAAGGGGGAAGATCATGGCAAACAAACTCACCCTGCGCGGGTACGACGTCAATCTCGGCCGGCAGATCACCGGCACCGCCTGGGACGATGTCATCGGCGAAGCCGTCTTCGTCGTGCCCGAGGTCGCCTGGCAAGGGCTGAACGAATTGCACCGGCGGGGACTCGGGGAAGGCGGCGACTACCGGCTTCCCGATGTGGCGGACATGGTTCCGCTGGACGCCGTCGATGCCTATGAGCGGGCTTTCGGCACGATCCTGGCTCAGCTGTGGGTCGACGGCCCGGAGCGGGGTCACCAGATCGTCAACTCGATCGACGAGTTCCTGAAGTCCGGCGGTGACCTGGCTGGCCTCGAAGGAGTACTGGTGTCGGCCGGCCTGAGCGCTGACCGGGACGGTGCTGGAGCTGACGCGCTGCAACTCGCCGGCCAGATCCTGAAGGAGTTCGGCGTGAGCGAACATCTGGGCGGCGGCCGGGATGTGACCGCGGTCCTCGACGCGGCGGGCGAGCGCGTCGCCGGCCTCGGCAAGCAGGCACTGGAGAAGGCGGCTGAGTCGGCCGTCGGCGATCTGGGCACCTTGCTGCGGGGTGAGATCGACAGTGTGCTCGCCGGGGAGGCCAGCGGCGGCAGCACGGCCGGCCACGGGGACGGCGGCAGCTCGGGCGGCGGCCCCAATATCGGCAAGGTCATTCTCGGCGCTCTCGAGGCGGGGATCGGGGCACTTGTCGCCGCCGAACTCCCTGTCGTGGGCGGAGCACTGGTCGCCGACGGGGCCAGGCGGGCCGTGGACGGCCTGAGCCAAGGCCGACCTGGATCGGACATCCCCGCTGGAACCGAGCATTCCCCGGGCGTTCGAGCGGTCGAAACCCACTACGAGCGGACCACGGTCACCAAGACGCTCCCGGACGGCACCACCGAGACGGTGACCCGGGAGAGCTACCACACGAAATCCATCATGACGGAGGCACGTCCTAAGGGTGGCGGTGAGAACAAGTGCTGGGACGACGCCGGCGGTGGCTTCGACCCCATGACGGGCGAACCGCTTCCCGTCAATCCGCTCACCGTGGTCATGTGCCAGCCCGACGAAGGCTATTTCGACCCGACGGAGATCCACGGTCCGCGCCGCCGGAACGATGGCAGCCTCGGTGATTTCGGGCCATATGCGGCCCTGCAGGAGATCGTGACCGCGCAACCCGGACCAGACGGCACCGTCGACGCGGACGCACTCTTCGCGGACTGGACGCTGACCAACACCGGAGCGTTCGAGCCGCCTTGGGAGGTAACGACAGAACCCTTCCACCCGGAAGAGCTGAACTCGGACGACCTGATCATCGTGACCGGCCGGACACTGACCGAACAGACTGAGTCCGCCGGCCTCGAAACAATCGTGCTCGAACGAGCAAACAGCACCCGCGCCGTGGCCATCGTCACCCGAGCCGACTCCGTCGACGCCGGCACCACGATCCGCAATGCGGCGGCCATCGGCCCAGAGGCACCGACTATCCAGATCTGGGTCAACGGCAAGGGCTACGTCACCTTGCCACTCTAGAGACTGCGCGGAGCGAAGGACCCGGCCGTGGGTGGGGCGGCCGGGCCCTTCGGCTTCCCCAGTGGTCCCGGCTGATTGCCATCGATTGTCGTAGATCCGCCCAACTGGGTCGGTCGCGGTCGCGGTGATGATCGAGTACCTCGACACGAGGCGATCGGGGTCGCCCTCCGGTTTCGACTTGTCCGTCCACACCTCGTACAGCCCAGGCCAGGCGAGGGATGTGTGTCCGTCGGCCGACCGCGTTCTCTTCACCAGTCAAGTCGGTGCGACTGGGATGTTCACGTCCTCGAGGTTGAGGTGGCCCAGGAGCTGCGCGAGACAGCAGAAGACCGCCGGAGGCCGGCGGTCTTCTGTATTTCGGTCGTCCCCGGGCGCCGTGTCCCGGTGGCGCCGGAGACAACCTGCTCAGGCCGCGTGCCGGCCGTGGTGGGTCAGGATGCGGGCCCGGCGGATGGAGTGCACGGTGCCGGTGGTCGCCGCGGGCTTGTGGTTGAGGGGCTCGGCCGCGCCGCCGAGGGCGAGCAGGTCGAGCTTGGTCCGGGCCAGGTCACGGTTGTCGGTCGTCCAGGCGCCGTTCGGACCGGTGCTGAGACCGGTCGAGTGACGCCTGTTGCTGATCTCCAGAGCCGCGATCACGGCCAGCGCGAGTACTGCGAGTAGAATAAGTCCGGTCATGGCATTAATTGTGCTACCAGCTAGATCCCGCCACCATTGGCACTATTGACATACTTCCACAAATTCCTGCCATACTGGCCGCATGCTCCAAAAGATCGCTGTCGTCCTGATGGAGGACGTCGCCCTGTTCGAGTTCGGGGTGCTGGCCGAGGTGTTCGGCATCGACCGGACCGACGACGGTGTGCCCGCCTTCGACTTCAAGGTGTGCTCGACCCGGCCGGGCGAGGCGCTGCAGACCACCAGTCACTCCCAGGTGGTCGCGCCGTACGGACTGGAAGAGCTCGAGGACGCCGACCTGATCGGCGTCCCGGCGACCACCTGGCGGGATGCGTACGACGAGCGCGTCCTCGACGCACTGCGCCGGGCCGAGGCGCGCGGGGCGATCCTGCTGACGGTCTGCTCGGGTGCGTTCGTGCTCGGCGCCGCCGGACTGCTCGACGGCCGGTCGTGCACCACCCACTGGCGCTACGTGAAGCTGTTCAACGAGCAGTTCCCGACCGCGAAGCTGGATGCCGACGTCCTGTTCGTCGACGACGGCAACATCATCACCAGCGCCGGCACCGCGGCCGGCATCGACGCCTGCCTGCATCTGGTCCGGCGTGAGCTGGGCAGCGCGGTCGCCACCCGGATCGCGCGCCGGATGGTCGTCCCACCCCAGCGCGACGGCGGCCAGCGGCAGTACGTCGAGGTTCCGGTGCCGGAGTCGTCGGGCGAGAGCCTGCAACCGGTGCTCGACTGGATGGTCGACAATCTGACCATCGAACACACCGTGCCGGCACTGGCCCGGCGGGCGCAGATGTCGGAGCGGACGTTCGCGCGGCGGTTCGTCGCGGAGACCGGGACGACACCGCTGAAGTGGGTCACCACCCAACGTGTACTGCGGGCGCGCACCCTGCTCGAGCAGACCCGGATGGGCATCGAGCAGATCGCCGCCGAGGCAGGATTCGGGACGGCGGCGTTGCTGCGGCACCACTTCCGTAGGGTGGTGGGCGTGCCGCCACAGGACTACCGCCGTACCTTCCAGACGGCCAGCTGATGGTCAGTTACCGCAACGCCGTCGCGGCCGATGCCGACGACGTGATGAAGTTCTGGGCTGTCGCCGCTGAGGATTCCCATCGCCCGCCGGACTCGGCGGACGCCGTACTGCGCTTGATCGAGCGCGACCCGTCCGCGCTGATCCTTGCCGTCGACAACGATGTGGTCGTCGGCTCGATCATTGCCGGCTGGGACGGCTGGCGCTGCCACCTCTATCGTCTGGCCGTCGCCCCCACGCACCGCCGCCAAGGTATCGCCCGCCAGCTGGTCGCCCTGGCCGAGGAACGCTTCATCTCGTACGGCGGCACCCGTGCCGACGCCATGGTGCTCGACGACAATGAGCAGGCCCACCGCATCTGGACCACCTCCGGCTACGCACGCCAACCGGAATGGTCCCGCTGGGTCAAGCCGCTGTGGCCGATCTCAAATAGTTGACATCGGATACTCACACCCTAATACTCGATTTCGAGTACTTGAGATCGAGGAGGGTGTCATGGCACGACGGAAGGTCGGCAACCCACTCGCTTTCGCCATCCTGGGCAGCCTGGGCGAGCGACCCATGCACCCGTACGAGATCTCGACCATGCTCAGAGCCCGCGGCAAGGACCAGAGCATCAAGCTCAACTACGGCTCGCTCTACTCCGTCGTCGCGGCCCTGGAGAAGAACGGCTTCATCGAGGCCCGCGAGACCATCCGCGACGGCAACCGGCCGGAGCGCACGGTCTACCAGATCACCGAGGCCGGCCGGCAGGAGTTCGGTGACTGGCTGTCCGAGCTGATCGGCACGCCGACCCGCGAGTTCCATCCGCTCGAGGCCGGCCTCGCCTACCTCCCCGGCCTCCCGCCCGACCGGGTGGTCGAGCTGCTGGAGCAGCGGCTCAAGGCGATCGACGCGGAGATCGAGCAGCTCACCGCCACGCACGAGCACATGGCGTCGACGGAGTTGCCGCGCATCTTCTGGGTCGAGTCGGAGTTCCGGCTGGCCCTGCTCGAGGCCGAGTCGGCGTACATCCACCAGCTCGCCGAGCAGATCCGGACCGACACGCTCGACGGCTCCGCGTTCTGGCGCAAAGCCTGGAAGCTCTACGAAGAGGAGGGCATCGCGCCGGCCGACCAGCTGAAGGACCCGGTCAAGTACTTCGGGACGGACTTCGCCTGGATGCGGGCGATCCCCCCGGAGGCGACCTAGTAAGAGACGGCCCCCGACCGAGGTGCGGCAACACCAGAGGTCGAGGGCCGCAGTTCCTCGAGTCGGTCCGAAGACCTGGCACCCAAGGCGCAACCATCAGGATAGCCAGCGGCGGACCGGCTCCCGTCACCACAAGGGAGTCACCACCTCATGGCTACGCATGCCCTCGAAGCGCTCGACCTGGTCAAGACGTACCCGGCCGGCCGCAAGAAACCACCGCTGCGCGCACTCGACGGTCTCACCTTCAGCGTCGCGGAGGGCGTCGTACTGGGCCTGCTCGGCCCGAACGGCGCCGGCAAGTCGACCACCGTCAAGATCCTCACCACCCTCTCCCGCGCCGACTCCGGCACGGCACGGGTCGCCGGGTACGACGTGAACCATGCACAGGATCAGGTCCGCCGATCCATCGGTTACGTACCGCAGAAGTCCAGCTCCGACCCGCAGGCCACCGGAGTCGAGAACCTCGTCCTGAGCGGCCGCATCTACGGTCTTACCCGGCAAGACGCAGTACGGCGTGCTGCCGAACTGCTCGAGCGGTTCGGCCTGACCGACGCCGGTGGTCGCCAGGTCAAGACGTATTCCGGCGGCATGCAGCGCAAGCTCGACGTCGCACTCGGCCTGGTCCACCGACCGCAGGTCCTGTTCCTTGACGAGCCCACCACAGGTCTGGATCCGGAGGCCCGTGCCGATCTGTGGACCGAGGTCGGCCGGCTGGCGGGCCAGGAAGGTATGACCGTGCTGCTCACCACCCACTACCTCGAAGAGGCGGACCGGCTGGCCGATCAGCTGGCCATCGTCGACCACGGCAAGATCGTTGCCGAGGGCACCCCGGAAGCACTGAAGGCCGAACTGCGTGGCGACTCGGTCCACGTCGAACTGGTCGCCCCGGACAACGACCGGAGCGTGTCCACGCTGCTGGGGGGACTGGCCGGGGTCGGCGAGATCATTGTCGAGGGCAACACGTTGCGAGCGCGCGTTGATCACGGTGCGACCGCGGTACCCGCCGTACTGGGGATCCTTGAGGACAAGGCGATTCCGGTCACCGCGGTGACGGTGTCGCGGCCGTCGCTGGATGACGTGTATCTGCGCTACACGGGCCGCTCGTTCCGCGAGGCGTCGGCCTCGGTCGAAGGGGAGGCGGCGTGATGGCGACCATGGCCGCGAGCCCACGGACCGCGTCCCGGACCGGGTTTCTTGGGCACACGCTGTTCATCACGGGTCGGTGGCTGCGCGCGCAGTACCGACAACCGGCGCTGATCGCGTTCACGTTGATCCAGCCGGCGATCTGGCTGCTGCTGTTCGGCCAGTTGTTCAAGGGCGTGGTGAACATCCCGGGCTTCGGCGACTCGTCGTACATCGCCTTCCTGACGCCGGGCATCGTGATGATGACCGCCTTGATGAACAGCGGCTGGAGCGGTACGACGTTCATCGCGGACATGGAACGCGGGGTGATGGACCGGCTGCTCGCGTCACCGGTCAGCCGCGGCGGACTGATGGCCGGACAACTCGTCAGCAACGCGACCACCACGCTGATCCAGACCGTCCTGGTGTTCGCGATCGGCATGGCCGCGGGCGCCCGGTACGACGGCGGCGTCGCGGGCTACGCGATCACGGTCGCCGCGTCGATGCTCGTCGGCACCGCATTCGGCTCGCTGTCCAACGCGGTCGCCTTGCTGACCCGCCAGGACGAGGCGCTGATCGGCATCTTCCAGTTCGTCTCCCTGCCGCTGACCTTCATGTCCTCGATCATGATCGACCCCAAGGTGGCTCCGCACTGGGTCAACGTCGCGGCCCGCTTCAACCCCGTCGACTGGGCCGCCGTCGCCGCCCGCCAAGCCCTGTCAGCCGATCCGGACTGGTCCTCGGTCGGCCGCCACCTCGCTTACCTGGTGGCCTTCACCCTGGCAGTCGCCTGGCTCTCCACCCGAGCCTTCCGCACGTATCAACGCTCGGTCTGACGTCGTGGGCCTGCCTCCCGAACGGTGAGGCAGGTCCAGTCGGTCAGTTGGACAGGGCTGCCGCGTACCAGGGCTTGATGGTGTTGTCGATGATCGCGAGCCGCTCGTCGAACGGCAGGAACGCGGACTTCATCGCGTTGATCGCGAACCAGCGGAAGTCGGCCAGGGTGTAGTCGAAGGCCTCGGCGAGGAGGGTGAGCTCGCGGCTCATCGACGTACCGCTCATCAGGCGGTTGTCGGTGTTCACCGTGACCCGGAAGCGCAGCTTGGCGAGCAACCCGATCGGGTGCTCGGCGATCGACGTGGCCGCACCGGTCTGCAGGTTGGAGCTCGGGCACATCTCCAGCGGAATGCGCCGATCCCGCACGTACGCCGCCAGCCGACCGAGCTCGACCCGGTCGCCGGCTTCGTCGTACGTGATGTCGTCGATGATCCGGACACCGTGCCCGAGCCGATCCGCACCGCACCACTGGAGCGCCTGCCAGATCGACGGCAGCCCGAACGCCTCGCCGGCGTGGATGGTGAAGTGCGCGTTCTCCCGCTGCAGGTACTCGAACGCGTCCAGGTGCCGGGTGGGCGGATACCCCGCCTCCGCACCGGCGATGTCGAACCCGACCACCCCAGCATCGCGGTAAGCCACCGCGAGCTCCGCGATCTCCATCGACCGCGCCTTGTGCCGCATCGCGGTCAGCAACTGCCGGGCGACGATCGGCCGCTCGGCGGTCGCCATCCCGTGCTCGAACCCTTCCCCGACGGCGTCCACCACCTGCTCCAACGTCAACCCAGCGGTCAGGTGCTGCTCGGGCGCGTACCGCACCTCGGCGTACACAACTCCGTCCGCGGCCAGATCCTGCACACACTCACTGGCCACCCGCTTGATCGCCTCAGCGTTCTGCATCACCGCGACCGTGTGGTCGAACGTCTCCAGATACCGCTCGAGCGACCCGGAATCAGCCGACTCCACGAACCACGCGCCCAACTCGCCGGCATCGGTCCGCGGCAACCGATGCCCGATCTCCCGGGCCAACTCCACCACCGTCCCCGGCCGCAGACCCCCGTCCAGGTGGTCATGCAACAAAACCTTCGGCGCCGCCTGAAGCTGTTCCGGACTGATCATCCCGCCATCTTGTCAGCCACTCCGACAATCTGCCCCGAACTGCCCCGCGATGCCCCGCGAAGGCCTTCGTTGGTCGGGGTGTCGCCACGAAAACCTGACGGCATGAACGACAAGACGCCGCGCTTCGAGAGCGCACCCGCCCGATCATCCCTGCCCGCCTGGTACCCGAAGTTCCTGGACACCGTCTCCGCACACATCACCTCCGGCCACCGCCGCGCCGTCACTGCGGCAAACCAGGAGATGCTGATGAGCTACTGGTCGATCGGCCAGGAGATTCTCAGCCGGCAGCACGATGACGGCTGGGGGAGCAAGGTCATCGACCGGCTCTCCACCGACCTCAAATCCCGCTTCCCCGGGGCGACCGGCTACTCCCCGCGCAACCTCAAGTACATGCGCGCCTTCGCGGCCGCCTGGGCCATCGAGGCAATTGTGCAAGCGCCGCTTGCACAATTGCCGTGGTACCACCATCTTGCGTTGCTGGCGAAGCTCGACGACGCCGAGTTGCGGCTCTGGTACGCCGCCGCCGCGGTCGACCGTGGATGGAGCCGGGACGTCCTCGCGCTCCACATCGAGAGCCGGTTCCACGAACGCTCCGGCAAGGCGGTGACCAACTTCGCCACGGCGCTACCGGCGGAAGAGTCCGACCTGGCCCAGCAGGCGACCCGCGACCCCTACCTCTTCGACTTCATCGGTACGACGGACGGCTGGCGGGAGCGGGAGGTCGAGGAGAAGCTGGTCGACCACGTCGGGAAGTTCCTGCTCGAACTCGGTCAAGGGTTCGCGTTCATCGGGCGGCAGGTCCGCCTCGAGTTGGACGGCGACGAGTTCTTCTGCGACCTACTCTTCTACCACCTGGAGCTGCGGTGCTACGTCGTCATCGAACTGAAGGCGGTGAAGTTCGACGCCTCGTTCCTGGGGCAACTCGGTCTCTACATGGCGGTGGTCGACGACGTACTCGCCAAGGACGGCGACAAACCCACCATCGGCCTACTCCTCTGCCGGAACAAGAAGGAGGTCGTCGCGGAGTACGCCCTGCGCGGCTTCAAAGCACCGATCGGCGTGGCCGAGTGGACCACAGCAATCAACAACTCACTCCCCGAGGAGTTCCAGTCCGCCCTCCCGAGCGTCGCCGAACTGGAGGCCGAACTGTCCTCCGCAACAGCCGACGACTAACCGACGCCACCGTCGGGCTCAGCCCGCCAACTGACGTCGCGCGGCTGACGCCCTGAGACGATCCGGCCGAGGTCTCGCGGCCGAGCTTCTCCCGCCGACGCGATCGGCCGGGTTGGGGCGGCTGAGGCACTGAGACGACCCGGCCTAGGCGATCCGGCGCGTCAGGCGCCTTAGGCGCTGAGGGCGCTGGGCGCTGAGCCGGCACAGCCGACGTGCGCGGCCGACGTGGCCCGGCGGAGATGGTCCGGTCGAGGCGGTCCAGCCGAGCGGCCCGGCCGACGCGATCCGGTGGGTCCGGTGGCTGGGGCGCTGAGACGCTCGGGCCGACGTGGCCGGCCCGACGCAATCCGGCCGGGCAAGGCGGATGAGACGCCGAGCCGTCCGGCTGAGGCGATCCGGCCCGCCTACTCCGGGCCGACGTGGCCTTGCAGAGACGGTCCGCTGGGTCCGGTCGGTCAGGCGGCTGACGCGCCGAGGCAGTCGAGCCAACGTGGTCGAGCCGACCTGGTGCGGCCGACTTGACCTGGTCGAGGTGGTCCGGTGGGTTCGGTCGATCAGGCGGCTGGGCGTTGAGGCGGTTCCGTCCATCCGGGAGCGGTCGGACACCTTGGCTGGGTACGGCGCCGAGCGCGACCAGGTGGACGTGGATCTCGCGCCCCAGTCGAGGTGGGGAAGATGACCGTCAGTCAGGGTCGTGGTGACCGGAGGATCGACCGGCATCGGGCGAGGGGGGTCGAGCGTGGGTCAGGCGGTGTGGATCTTGAAGACGGGGACGCCGGGGGCGATGTGGTGGAGGGTCTCGTCGGGGGAGTTCTTGGTGACGTCGCCGCTGAAGAAGGCGCCTACCTCCCAGGACCACTTCTTCAGGTAGAGGCGGAGGATGGCGGCCTTGTCGGAGTCGGCGAGCTCTTCGGCGCGGAAGGTTTCGATCGAGCGGCCGAGCTGGAGGCGGCCCTCGGGGTTCGCCCGCAGGTTGCGGACCCACTGGGTGTGGCCGCGCGGGGCGACCAGGTAGCGCTGGCCGTCGAGGACGAGGAGGTTTACCGGCGTGCTCCGCCAGTCGCCGGTTTTGCGGCCGCGGACCGAGAGGACTCGGCTGCCCATCAGGCTGATGCCGAGCTTGGTCAGGCGGGCGACGATCCGGTTGAAGACCCGCATACTGCCCTCGCCGGCGGTGATTACGCGCTTGCTGTCGTAGGTCTGGTTGTACTCCGGCATCGTCGTACCCCTCCTGTTTGCGAGAGCGGTGCTCTCTGTTGTGATCAGTGAACACGAAAGCATTGCTCACTGTCAAGAGCAGTGCTCTCGATTTAGTTCGGTGCTCATGGCAGACTGACCCGCATGAACGCCGGACGCACCGCACGTCAGAGAGCCCGGGCCGAGCTGACCGACGAGATCAAGGCGACGGCCCGGCGGCAGCTCGCCACCGAGGGAGCCGCAGGGTTGTCGCTGCGCGCTGTCTCGCGCGAGCTCGGCATGGTGTCATCGGCCCTCTACCGGTACTTCCCGAGCCGCGACGACCTGCTGACCGCATTGATCATCGACGCGTACGACGCTCTCGGCGCGGCGGCCGAGGCAGCGGCGGCGAAGGACTTCGAACACCCGTCCCAGGCCTGGCTCGCCGTGTGCTCCGCCGTACGTGACTGGGCCCGAGCGCATCCGCACGAGTACGCGCTGATCTACGGTTCGCCGATCGTCGGCTACCAAGCACCGCAGACGACGGTCCAACCGGCGAGCCGGGTGCCAATTCTCATGCTGGGGATCGTCAGCCGGGCCTGGACGGAGGGCTGGCTCACGCCGCCGTCCGATGCCCCCGAGCCGAGCGGCCAGCTCGCCGAGCAGGTGGACGTCCTGGCCGAACTGGCGCCGGGCGTACCGCGGAAGGTGCTTCTGCGGGTCGCGATCGTCTGGACGCAGCTGTTCGGGATGATCAGCTTCGAGCTGTTCGGTCAACTGGTCGGCACGATGGACCCGGCGGACGAGTTCTTCGCGTCGACCACCCGGCAGATGGCCGCCTTCGTCGGGATCAAGTGAACCGGAGGCGGCCGAGCCGGAAGCCCATCAACTGAAGGCTTTCGGCAGCGGGAGGGTGACGGCGTGCTGGACCCGGCGGACGTAGGTCTCGCGGGGGATGGAGATCGCGCCGAGGGTCGCGAGGTGGTCGGTGACCCACTGGATGTCGAAGACACGCTCGGCTGCGTACTCGTCGTCGAGCAGCTCGATCAGGCCGGCAACAGCCGCCTTCGAGCCGTCCGTCTTGTGGTGGAACATCGACTCCCCGGCGAACAGTCCACCGATCGCGACGCCGTACAGGCCGCCGGCGAGCTCGTCGCCGTCCCACGCCTCGACCGAGTGCACCCAGCCGAGGCGGTGCAGCTCGGTGTACGACGCGATGATGTCCCGGTCGATCCACGAGCCCGGGCGACGCGGGTCGGCGCAGGCGCGGATGACCTGGTCGAAGGCGGTGTTCACGCGGATCTCGAACTTGTTCCGCGCCCGCCGCACCGACCGCGACGGACGGTACCCGGCGACCTCGATCACGCCGCGGTCCACCGGCGACCACCAGAGCAGCGAACCGCGGTGGTCCGGCATCGGGAAGAGCCCGCGCCGGTACGCCGCCAGCACGGTCCCCGGCTGCAGATCCGCGCCACCCGCGACGATGTCACTCGCCCCGGCAACCGCCACCGGCGGAAAGTCCCACACAGAAGCAGCTGGCTCAACAGGCACCCTCCCATCCTGGACCACGCCCACCCAACCCCTCCGCCACCCCTACCCCCCTCGCCGTTCCACCACCTCCCGCCCCTCCCGATCGCAGACCCCCCTCGCCGTTCCACCACCCCCGCTCCTCCCGATCGCAGCGCCCCACCCGCCTCGCCGTTCCACCACCCCCCGTTGCCGCATCCTCATCGCGGGCACCCTTCGCCCTCTCGCCGCCAACCCCTCGCCCGTCCTCATCGCTGTGGCTCCCACCTCCGCCACTCCATCACCACCAATTGCCCCTCCCGATCGCAGAGCACCCCTTCGCCGATGCACCGCCACCGAGGGCGCGGGACGTAGGCGCAAGGTGCGCGGCTTGGCGTGGGAGGTCTGAGGGCGCCGCTTCGGCCGCAAAACCCGGAGTACCTCGCCGATCTGCCAGGAGCCGGACGCCGGGAGGTGTGCGAACCCGCGGGATGCTGGGGTAGCGCTGACCTGGTCGCGAGCTTGATCGTCTAGCGCGAGTGGTTGGTCGAGGGCAAGGGCGTGGGGCGTTTTCCGGGGGACGGCAGGGGTTTGTCCCGAGTGCCGGGTTAGCCGAGGGCACGTAGAGTTGAAGTACGCCCAGCACTCCGACGCGGGGAGGGCGGGAAGGAGCACCGTGGCCGGAGTAGTCAGGTTCGTCGCCAGCAGTCTTGCGCCCGCCGCGCAGCGGTTCGCCCCGCAGGCCGCGGCGGGTCTGCTGCGTCAGGTTCTCGAGATCGCGATCGACGGGTACCAGCGGTTCCCCAGCGCCGAGCAGATCGCCGACGCGAAGCTGGCGAGCTCGGCCGGCGACGCGCAGCTGGCGATCGACGCGGTCATCGACCAGCACATCCGGCTGGCCGGCGTTCAGGGCTTCGTCACCAGCATCGGCGGTCTCATCACGCTCCCGGTCGCCATGCCCGCGAACCTGACCGGCATCGCGATCGTTCAGGCCCGGATGGTCGCCGCGATCGCGCACCTGCGGGGGTACGACCTGGACGATCCGCGGGTCCGTACCGCGGTGATCACCTGCCTGCTCGGCGAGGACGGCGTCACCGACCGGCTGAAGAAGTTGAGCCTGCCGACGTCACCACTGGCGATCGCGACCGCGCCGGTGTTCGACCCGGAGCTGGACCGCCAGGTCGCCGGCGAAGTGATCGCCGAACTGATCGCCCGGATCAGCGGCAAGCGGATGGCCCTCACCGTCACCCGCCGCGTTCCGCTGCTCGGCGGTGCGGTCGGCGCCGGTGTCGACGGCTGGTCGACGTACCGGATCGGTCAGTACGCCGACGAGAGTCTGGTCCGCCGCATCCGCCGCCCCATCGAGCCGTGACCGCGGTACGACGCGCGCCGTCCGGAGCCGACGTACGAGCGTCCCGCACAGCAAGGGTGTTGAGGTGGTAGCGGCGTTCTGGGGGCCGACTTTGGACTGTCCCGATCCGCTGGGGTTGGCCGAGTTCTACCAACGTGTCGCGGGCGGGGAGCTGGCCGTCGTACACGACAACTTCGTGGAGCTGCGGTTCGACAGCTTCAGCCTCGGTTTCCAGCGCGACCTCAACTACCGGGCGCCGACCTGGCCGGATCCGCGTGTCCCCCAGCAGTGCCACCTCGACTTCAGCGCCGCCGATCTCGAGGCGGAGCAGGCTCGCGTCATCGCAGCAGGCGCCACGCCCACCGCCGTGCAGCCAGAGCCCTCCGTGTTCCGCGTCTTCCTCGACCCGGCCGGCCACCCCTTCTGCCTCACCACCTGGCGTACCCCGTCCGGCCCACCTGATCGCGCTTGAACTGTCGGCGGACCCTGTCAGGATGGGGCGGTGAGTGATCGCCGGGCTGAGCTCGGGGAGTTCCTGAAGGCGCGTCGCGCCCGGGTGGCCCCCGAGGACGTCGGCCTGCCCGCTGGTGGACGACGCCGTACGCCGGGGCTGCGCCGCGAGGAGCTCGCCCAACTCGCCGGCGTCGGCGTCACCTGGTACACCTGGCTCGAGCAGGGCCGGCCGATCAACGTGAGCGGCCAGGTGCTCGACGCCGTCGCGACCACTCTGCGCCTCAGCTCGATCGAGCGCGAACATCTGTACCGGCTGGCCGAGGCGACACCGGCGCGACCGCCCCGCGCGAGCGTCTGCGCGAACGAGGCTGTCTTCAGCGAGATCCTCACTGCGCTCGACCCGCTGCCGGCGGTGATCACGAACACCAGGTTCGACATCATTCAGCCGAACGATGCTTTCCGGGACCTGTTCCACGACTGGCACACGCTGCCCTGCATCCACAAGAACCTGCTCTGGTGCTTGATCACCGAGCCGCGCGCCCGGCAGCAGCTACTCAACTATGACGACGAGGTGCCGTATCTGGTCGCCAGGCTGCGATCGGCGTACGGCGAACACGTCGGCGACCCCGACTGGGAAACCGACCTCGAACGCCTGCGCAAGCTGAGCCCCGAGTTCACCCGGCTCTGGTCCCGCCACGAAGTCGCCGCCTGCACCCCACGTCCGCGCCACATCCGCCACCCAGCCGCCGGCGACCTCCACTTCACCGTCACCGAACTGGCCGTCCCCGCCCACCCCGACCTCCGCCTCTTCATAGAAACCCCAGCCGACCAGCAGACCCGCGAGCGCCTCCCCCTCACCCGCCGCACCCTCAACCCAGCCAGAGCCTGACCCGCAGACCAACCACACCCGAGCCGGGCCCATCCGGACTGGACGCGGGTGAGACGGGCGCGCGACCCGCGGGGTCAGGTCAGGGGATTGGCCGGTTGTCGGGGCGTTCGGCGAGGGCGGCTATCAGGCGGCGTTCGTCTTCGTCCGTCCAGCTGGTGCGGAGGATCTCTGGAGTCAAGGACCTGAGTTCTTCGATGGCTTTGTCGCCGTCGATGACGGTTCTGATGACCAGCAGGAGTGCCGCGTGGCCGGGGGTCAGGGTTTGTCTGAGGTCGCGGACGAACTTGGCGTTGAGGATGCCGGCCGAGATCGTTCCGCCGACGGCGCCCGCAGCGGCGCCGACCGCCGCGGAGAGCAGCGGGACGAGAAGCATCAGGCCGATCAGGCCGCCGCTGGCCGCACCCGCGACGGCTCCGGCGGCCGTCAGTCGGAGGGGCTGGATCAGCTCGATCTCGCCGTCGTCCCGCCGGACGGCGACCGCGGCGCCGCTGAGTTCGAGAGCGCCCTGGGCTTCCAGTTCGGTGATACGGCGGCGGGCCTCTTCGGCCCGGTCGCGGTTCGGGAATCCGAGGGCGATCAGGTCGGTCACGATTCGACTCCCTTCGGCGAACGAGTGACGCGGTAGTCGTTGATGGGGCGGTAGCGGTCGTAGAGCGTCGTCAGGATGCTGAACAGGAAGATGAAGAACAGCGTGTCGACCAGCGACAGGTCGCCGCGCCGCAGGAGCAGGTCGGCGATGGTGACGAGCACGACATTGGTCGCGAAGACGACGGCGAACGACACGGCCGCCGACTCCCACGACTGTCCGCGCCTCGCCGACCAGAGACCGATCGCGGAGTTGATCACCGCGTAGATGGCGATGCTGACGAAGATCTGCAGACTGCTCGCCCGGACTCCCGGCAGCACGTTGCCGAAGATCACGCTGATCAGCCCGATCAGGAAGATCTTCTCGACTGCGGCGGAGTCGAAGACCTTCCGGTGCGCGGCCTGGAACGCGATGCGCTCATGCGCTTCGTCCATCGCGGCCGGCAGCGGGTCGGCCGCCATCTTCCAGGCCCAGTCCTGCCGCGGCAGCCGCGGGCGTACGACGAACAGCAGCACCGCCAGCAGGCCGAGTACGACGACCACGAGCAACGGGCCGAACCAGGTCGTGTCCGCGATCAGGTCGGTGACGTCCAGTTGGGCGATGTGGATCCAGTACTCCTGCGGCAGCTTGATGACGACCCAGATGCCGGCCGCGACGACCGCCCAGAACTTGAATCCGAACCGCGCCGGGTTCCACCGGGAGCGGATCGCCTCGTAGGCGATGAAGAAGTACTCGAACGTGTTGGGGAACAGCAGCAGCAGGAACCGCAGCCCGGTCAGCTCGAACGCCACCGCGCCGACCTGCCGGAAGAAGAACAGGAACCGGCTGATACCGACCGCCGCCTGGCTGGTCCAGTTGCGCAGGCTCGCCAGGTAGGCCACGGCCAGGTAGAACACGTCCATCGCCTTGTCGTAGCTCTGGTAGAACGGCGGATCGAAGCCGAACGACTGGAAGATCGTCTGGTCGACACCGTCGAGCACCAGGCACCCGATGATCGCGGGCAGCGGGTACCGCGGGATGAGCAGGGGCAGGGCGAATCGCGCCAGGACCACGCCCCAAAACACCACTTCAACGCTCATGCCACCCCCGGCCAGTCCTCCGACGGTAGCCCAGACAGCCGCGGCTGCCGACAGTTCGACCCAGGTACGACAGTCAGTCGAGCCGGCAACGCGGTACGGCCGGCCCACCGAGGCGCCGGCGACGTGGCCCAGCCGAACGGTGTCAGCCGAATCGACGACGCGGCCCGGCAGTCCGGCGTCCGCGGGCCTCCTGTCGGTCGCCTCGACGCAGCGGTCCGAGATGGGTCAGCCGGCCAGGGCTTGGACCACCCGGCTCGGAGACGGTTTGCCGAGTTGCTGCGCCATCCAGACGCTGGCGGCGACCAGCTTCTCCAGGTCCACGCCGGTCTCGATGCCCAGGCCACCCAGCTGCCAGAGGAGGTCCTCGGTGGCGAGGTTGCCGGTGGCGCTTTCGGCGTACGGGCAGCCGCCCAGGCCGCCGGCCGAGCTGTCGACGGTGGTGACGCCCTCGCGGAGGGCGGTGAGGGTGTTGGCGAGCGCCTGACCGTAGGTGTCGTGGAAGTGGACGGCCAGCTTGTCCACGCCGACGCCGGCCGCGGCGAAGGCGGCGATGAGCGCGGTCACCTGGCCCGGGGTGGCGACGCCGATTGTGTCGCCGAGGGAGAGCTCGTGGCAGCCGAGGTCGATCAGGCGGGCGCCGACCTTGACCACCTGGTCGATCGGTACGTCGCCCTCCCACGGGTCGCCGTAACACATCGAGACGTACCCACGCACCGCGAGCCCTTCGGCGAGCGCACGCTGGATCGTCGGGGTGAACATGGTGAACTGTTCGTCCAGCGTGGAGTTCAGATTCTTCGTGGCGAACGTCTCGGTCGCGCTGGCGAAGATCGCGATCTCCCGGACGTTCGCGGCCAGAGCGCGGTCCAGACCGCGTTCGTTCGGCACCAGGACCGGCGCCCGGACGGCGTCCGGAAGGTCCAGCGCGGTGAGCAGTTCAGCCGCGTCGGCGAGCTGCGGCACCCACTTCGGGTGGACGAAACTCGTCGTCTCGATCGTCGTCAACCCGGCGTCGGCCAGCCTGTGGATGAACTCGGCCTTGACCGCGACGTCGACGATCGCCGACTCGTTCTGCAGCCCGTCCCGCGGGCCGACCTCGTAGATCGTGACCCGGTCGGGCAGCCCGTCGGTTCTCACCAGTTGCGGCTTCCGCATGTGTGTCGCCTCCGTCGCGTCCATGGTTTCGTCATCGCGGGCGTGGTCGGGGTCTCCTCCACAATGGCTCGTGATGACAACTCTGGCTGACATTCTGCGCGGCATCGAGCGCGGCGTCTTCCCCACCCCGGACCTCGGCATCACCGTCGTACCGGCACCCTCCCCGCGCGAGGCCTGCGTGGTCGCCGTCACCGGGCACGTCGTGGTCGCCGCGGACGTCGACCCGGCCTGGGTCGCCGAGCGGGTCCCGCCAGGTGACCTCTCGGCCCCGACGAATCCGCCGTTCCTCTCTGCTCTCGAGGAAGCAACGGGCCGCCGGGTCAACGGGATCGACGCGATGTTGCAGGCACCGGCCCTGACCGACGCCGCTGACCGCGACGCGGCGACCGCCGGACTGACCGAGGTCACCGACCACGCCCACCCGCGGGTCGAGCGTGCGTGGCGGTATCGCGATGACGTTCGCGTGTACATCGATGAGTACGGCGGCCTGGTGCTCACGGGCCGGGGTTTGGCGGATCGGGTCGAGTGCGCGATCGAAGTACCCGAAGACTCCCGAGGCAATGGCCACGGCCGCCGCCTCGCCCGCGCGGCCCGTGCGCTGATCCCGCCAAATACACACATCTGGGCCCAGGTCACCCCCGGCAACGCAGCATCCTTCCGCACCTTCCTCGCCGCCAGCTACACCATCGTCGGCTCCGAGGCCCTCCTCGTGGACTAGGTGTGTCTCAACGTCAGCTGCTCTACTGCATGGCCGACGGCCTTGCCCGGCTGCACATCGACGTCAACGCCACCGACCGCGATCAGGACGCCGAGCTCGAACGCCTTCTGCAGCTTGGTGCGCGCCCGGCCGACATCGGCCAGACGGGGGAGGAGCAGTGGCATGTCCTGGCCGACCCCGAAGGCAATGAGTTCTGCCTGCTCAAGGCCCGCCTCAACCCACTCTGATGCTCATCAATCACGCCTCGGCACCACGTACCTAGGGTCTGTCTCGATGTCCGGTGTGACGGGCGTAGCCCGAACTCCACAGGTGTGGATAACTTGGGGATAGTTGCCTGTGGCCCCGAAGCTGCGGGGTGGGCTCGACGGTGGTTCAGGTCGGGCGGGGGCGGCGGTGGTAGGTGTGGGGCTCGTTCGCGTAGTGGTTGCCTCGGTAGAGGCCGTGGATGATTTCGGCTTCGTAGCCGTCGAGTTCGGGCATGCCGAGTTCGCGGGCGATGTCGAGCTCGGCGTGGGCGTCGTACGGGACGCGGACGAACTGGATCGAGAACGGCGCCGGGTCGGGTGAGTCCGGGACGCCTTCGAGGATCACGTAGACCGGGGTCGGATCGTCCAGGCTGTTGCCGACCGAGCCGATGTTGAACAGAGTGCGGCCGAGGTCGGCCTCGTAGAACGGGTCGTGGGTGTCGGCGTACCCGACGACGGTCGGAATCGGGCCGTCGCCGGTGGCTTCGGTGTTCTCGAACATCTGGAGGTACTCCGCCTCGTCGTGGTCGAACCGGACGCGGCGGTGCACGCTCGTCGACGACGCGTGGAACAACCGGATCTGACGCCCGCTGAACAGGAAGTCGTGGCAGAACGGCAGCTCGCGGAGCCAGGTCCACTGGTCCTCGCGCAGTTCCTTCTTACACCAGCGCAGGGCCTCGCTGTCGTACTCGCGGTCCGGATTCGGCAGAAAGTCGTCCCAGTTGCCGAGGATGTTCACCTCACACAACTCCCGGCACCGATCGACGACCTCCTGACCGCGCGGCCCTTTCCCGACGTAGTCACCCAGGTTGAAGATTCGCTCGATCCCCCGCCCTTCGATATCCGCCAGCACCGCCTCCAGTGCGGTCAGATTCCCGTGCACATCCGAAATCAACGCGATCCGCTCCAACCCCATGCCCGTCATGCTGTCATCCTGTCCCACCCCGCCGACAACAGAGACCCGCACAGCCCGCGTTCACTCGGCGGCCTACCAGTTGCCACTTGGGCCGGCTGGTTCTGGGAGGCGTTCCTGGCCGGCGGAGGTAGTGGTCGACGGGGGGCTTGGTCGGGGTGGATGGGTGCGCGAGGCACCGCGGGACATTGGGCCGAAGGACGACGTTGGGGTGATGGAGCCGCCGGCTGATTCGCCGGCCGAGTGGGCGGCGGCGCCGGCCAGGCCACCTGCCGCCTTGCGGGCTCCGTTGACAGCTAGGCCGGCGGCGCCCAGGCCCACGCTGGCCGCGGCGCCGACTGCCCGGGCTCCGGTCGCTCCCGCACCGCCGGACGATCCACCGCCGCCGGACGATCCGCCGCCCGACGATCCACCGCCGGCTGACGAGCGGCCGCCGAACGTTGAGCGGCCGACGTTGATGGCGCCCGTCGCGAGGCCGCCGGGGTCGGCGACCGAGCTTCCCATTCCGGCGCTTCCACCGGCGACGGCCGCGGTCACCGGTACGGCGAGGCGCAGCAAGGCCGGCAGCGCGAAGATGGCGAGCATCAGCATCATGATCCCCGTCATGGCCTGGACGAGGTTGTTGTCGGACCCGAGCATGCTCTCGCGGTTCATCGTGATCGCCGCCGCGTAGACGAGCGCCGCGGCAGGCTTGTAGGCGATGAATGCGAGCGTCCAGGCGCAGTACTTCTTGAACCAGGCTCTGCCGGCC
Source organism: Kribbella sp. NPDC023972 (assembly GCF_040639075.1). NCBI lineage: Bacteria > Bacillati > Actinomycetota > Actinomycetes > Propionibacteriales > Kribbellaceae > Kribbella > Kribbella sp. NPDC023972. Next base: position 338,828 of record NZ_JBEZZH010000004.1, read on the forward strand.
TCGGTGTTGGTGGCCGCGGCGGCGAGCGGGAACGTACCGGCGAGCAGGACCAGCATCGCCGAGCGGATGAGCATCAGGACGACCTGGATGAGCGACGCGCAGACCACCGTCAGGCTGATGCTGAGGGCGAGGAGGATCGGCACGTCCCGAGCGAGTGAATCACCGATCCCGCCGCCCTGTTGCACCAGCTCGGTGAGCGCCGTCTGGACCGATCCGCCGGACGCCTTGGTCACCACGTCGACGGCGAACATGTCCGACCAGGAGGTCAGCACCTGCAGCACCGCCGTACCCGCGCCGCAGACCACGACGAACAGTATGGTTGCCTTGAGCAACTCCTGGAGCGGCTTGGCGCGCTGCTCCCAGGCCATCCGGATCGCGGCGATCAGGATGGCGACAGTGAAGATCGCGGCGGAGACCGCGAGCACCTTGTCCTGCATGAATCCGACCGGCGCGGTGTTCGTCCAGTCCTCACCGTTCTCGGTGGCGATGGTCGGACTGTCGACCTTGAGCCAGAACGTCGCCAGCGAGTGCAGGCTGTCCAGGGCCGCAGCGTTCGCGTCCGTGCGCACCTGGTCGAGACCGGAGGACGCGAGCGACAGGAAGCTCTCCCTGACGTGGCATTTGATGTCCACCTTGTTGCACATCAGACACCGCTCCAGGTCACGAAGTCGGTCAGGTCACGGTGCTGGGCGAACGGGCTGCCGACCGGTTCACCGGGTGGAGGTGGTTGGAGGCGCCAGTCGTTGTCGTGCCAGACGAGGGTGAGAGTGATGCTCATGTACGCCGACTCGACGGGGAGCGCGAGCATGATCGTGGCGCGGTCCTGGTTGGCGTCGAGAACTCGGTAGCCGGCCAACTGCGTGGCGTCCGAGTCGGTGGACGGCTCTTCCGCGCGCAGTTCGCGGATCAGCGCCTGGGTGTCGGGGCCCGGGAGCATGAGCTTCTGGACGGTGGGGATGGCCTGGCGCTGGTCGGCCAGGGCGGCGACGACGTTGTAGGCGGCGAAGACGGCACCGGTGGGGGACTGTGCGAAGCACCGCCGGAAGCCGTCGGGGTCGGTCTTCGCCGGGCCGATCGAAGCCGAGCGCGGTACGACGACTCTGCGGCTGACATCCCAGCCGTCGACGGACGGCGGCTTGATGGGGATGGTCTGGTCGCCGGCGGGGAGGGAGCAACTGGCACTGTTGCTACGGGCCGAGCCGGAACCGGCGCCCGGGTCGCCGGTCGAGCCAGGACGGGCCTCGCCGGCCGGCGTCGCAGGCTGGCCGGTCGAGCCGTCCGCTGACTGGACCGCTGGGGAGTTGCCGACACCATCACCAGAGGTGGACTGGACCGGTTCGCCGGCGGCTTGCGGCGTACCGGAGGTCAGGCCGGCGATCAGGAGGACGGCGCCGCACAGGAGGACCGCGGCGATGATGATGGACGCGGCGATGAAACCGCGGCCGTAGGGTGACTGGTCGTCGTTCTCATTCATCGCGCTCCCCGATTCGCCGGCTGAAAACCTCACGGAACAAGGCTGGCAAAGATCGCCCGGCGGCCGCGGAAGTTATCCACAGGCCCCACCCGGGCCGCCTCAGGAAGGTCCGGTTACGCTCGGGGTGTTTGCGATTGCGGATCGATCTGTAGCCGAAAGGTCACCCCGTGTAGCGAAGTGACCTAGTCAGCTAATAGAGTCCCCGCATGACCATCGCGCCATCGCTTTGCTCGCCCCTAGCGCTCGCCGATGCAGAACCCACTCGTGCCGCCGAACCCTGGGAAAGCGACGTGATCACCGCGTACGGCCTGCTGCGCGAAGCAGCAGCCGAGCTCGATCACCTGATGCGCCATTCCCTCAAGCGCAGTGGTCTGCAAATGGCAATGTTCGAACTGCTGCTGCGGCTGGCCCGTAGCCACGGTGAGAAACAGCGTCTTACGTCCCTCGCCCGGGAGTTGACCGTCACCACCGGCGGCATCACCCGACTGGTCGACCGCGCCGAGAACCTCGGTCTGGTACGCCGGGAGCCCTGTCCCGACGATGCCCGCGGTTCGTTCGCGGTACTCACCGAGGAGGGGAAGCGGCGGCTGCGTGAAGCACTGCCGGACCACCTCCTGGAGATCGACAGCCTGTGGATGTCGCAACTGGCCGACGAGCGGGACGTCGTGCTCGGCAAGCTTCGCCGGGTCCGCGACAACGCCCGCCGGTGGCCGAACGGCCGGCCGAACCTGGGCCCGATCACACCCGAACGGATCTGAAACCTTCCCGAGAACTGAACACACCGCATTACCCGCGACTAACGGATGGGGCGCCCGGCTGGTGTCGAGCGCCCCGCCGCGTAATCGTTGAGACGTGAACCAACCCGATCAGGCGCCACCAGCCGCGCGCGGCCGAGAAGACGACGAAGCCGGCCGCGCTCGGTCTGACGCAGGCCGAGGCGGGGGTGGCACGGGCGCAAGTGGGGGTGACCGCGGGCGGCGGGACGCGACGTTGTGGCGCGGGGCCGTGGGTGGGGTGCTGTCCGCCGTGGCCGGGTTGGCGGTCGGGGGTGTGGCCGCGGGATTGCTGGGGACTCGGCAGACGCCGGTGGTGGCGATCGGGTCGGCGTTCATCGATCGGGTGCCGCCGTGGCTGAAGGATCTGGCGATCGCCTGGTTCGGGACGAATGACAAGACCGCGCTCCGGGTCGGGATCCTGGTCGTCCTGCTGGTCCTCGCCGCGTTCGGTGGCGTTCTCGCCGTACGGCGCTACCGGGCCGGAGCACTCGTCACCGTCGTACTGGCCGGGCTGGCAGTCGTCGCCGCCGCGACCAGACCGGACAGCGGGCAGACCGGTTTCGTACCGTCGGCCGTCGCCGGGATCACAGCGTTGTTCATCCTCCGGCTGTTCTCCCGCCGACTGGAGCCGCTCCTCGACTCCCCCGACGACGGTGTCAGCCGCCGAGGCTTCCTCCAGTTGTCGGCCGGAGTCGCGATCGGCTCCGCCGCGATCGGCGCACTCGGACGAGTCGTCGGCGGCAACCGCGCCGCCGTCGCCGAAGCCCGGGAGGCCATCAGCCTGCCGAAACCGCCGACGCTCGATCCACCGGCTGGGGTGCAGGCCGACGGCGCGACGTCCTGGGTGACGTCGAACGCGGACTTCTACCGCATCGACACCGCTCTCTCGGTGCCGCAGATCCTGCCGTCGGACTGGAAGCTGCGCGTCCACGGCATGGTCGACCGCGAGCTCGAACTGACCTTCGACGATCTCCTCAAGCGCCAAGTCCTGCACAAGTGGGTCACGCTCACCTGCGTCAGCAACGAGGTCGGCGGCGACCTGATCGGCAACGCGTTGTGGTCCGGCGTACTGCTCAAGGACCTGCTCCAGGAGGCCGGGCCGGCCAAGGACGCCGACGCGATCAAGTCGACGTCGCAGGACGGTTTCACCGCCGGTACGCCGCTCAGCACGCTGCTCGACGACCGTCAGGCGTTGCTCGCGTTCGCGATGAACGGCCAGCCGTTGCCGGTCGAGCACGGCTTCCCGGTGCGGATCGTCGTACCCGGGCTGTACGGGTATGTGTCGGCGACCAAGTGGCTGACGGAGATCGAGGTGACCCGGTTCGACCAGTTCGAGGCGTACTGGACGCCGCGCGGGTGGTCGGAGCGGGGGCCGATCAAGTTGTCGTCGCGGATCGACGTACCGCGGTCGAAGGCGGCACCGGGTCAGGTGACCGTGGCCGGGGTCGCGTGGGACCAGCATGTCGGGGTCTCGAAGGTCGAGGTGCGTGTCGATGGTGGCCCTTGGCAACAGGCCACGCTGGCGGCGGACGCGTCGATCGACACCTGGCGGCAGTGGCACTGGACCTGGGACGCGCCGCAGGGCAACCACGTCTTGCAGGTACGGGCGTTCGACGCAAAGGGCAACCCGCAGATCGAAGCGTCCGCACCGCCGGCCCCGAACGGCTCGACCGGACTGCACACGGTGGACGTGAAGGTCGGCTAACGGGTCACGGCCTGGAGGACCATCGGCAGGAAGGTGTGCTCGAGCGAGCCGGCCGGGACCTTTCGGGGCTCCAGCAGACTCTGTGAGCGGGCGCCTTCGTGCAGGGCGATCACCAACCGGACGAACTGCTCGGGCGGCACGCTGAACTCCAGCCCGCTGGTCCGGGAGATCTCCTCGACCAACTGCGTCAGCCGGGACCGGAACATCTCCCGTTGCTTGTTCAGCGCCCGCGCGGCCTCCGGATTGCGGAGCGCGTGCAGGGTGAACTCGGTGGAGATCAGATGCCACCGCCGCTGGTCCGGCGCGGCCTCGTCGAGCAACCCGAGTACGGCGTCGAGCAGCGTGACCGGCTGGTCCGCCAACTCGGGCAGGAGCGCGCTGATCTGCTCGATCAGGCGATCGGTGGTCGCCTGGAACAGCGCGATCACCAACTCGTCCTTGGAGGCGAAGTTGGAGTAGAACGCGCCGCGGGTGAACCCGGCGCGGTCGCAGATGTCCTCCACCGAGGCCCCGTGGAAACCTCGCTCGGCGAAGACCTCGAGGGCGCCGTCGAGCAGTCGGGCCCGGGTGTTGGTGCGGCGGCGTTTGGGTGGTTCCATGGCAGTAGGATACAGTTCCGTATTGAATACACAACCGTATCGAACGGGGATTGGGATGGAGCTCGAGGCCACCGGGATCAGCGTGCGCGGACCACACGCGCAGATGCTGGACACCACGTCGGTGAAGGTCGCTGATCACCAACTGGTGCTGCTGGCGGGCTATCCAGGGCCGGGCCACGTAGCGGCTTCGCTCGGTCTGTCCGGTCGTCTCCGCCCCGACACAGGTCAGGTGCGGCTGGACGGGAAGGCGGATGCCGCTCTGCTCCGCCGACAGGTCGCCGTGGTCGACACACCCGGCATCACCGAGCCGGAAGATGCACTGCTGGTTCAGACGGTCGTCGGCGAGGAGTTGGCCATTGCCGGGCGTAAGGCTGGTCGCAAGGCGGTGCTGGAGTGGCTGGACGAGCATGAGGCCGCTGAGCATGCCGACAAGCGGTTCGAGCACCTGCCGGTCGCAGCACGGACCAGACTGCTCGCTGAGCTTACGGTGGCGAGGCCTGACGTCAAGGTGGTCATCCTGACGATGCCGGATCGGCACGGCGGCGATCCACACGAGTGGTACGCCGTCGGCCGCGACCTGGCGTCCCGTGGGTACGGCGCGATCATCACCTGCGCGGACGCGTCGGCAAGGCTGCTCGGCGTGCCGGCGGCCCACCTGGGCTCAAGTGACCAGCCGAACCCGGTGCAGGTCGCACCAGTCGAGCCAATCACCCCGATCGAGACACTTGACCTTGTAAAGGAGACCCAGGCGTGACCGCGGTACGGATGGCGTTGAGTGAGCTGCGACGGTTGACCGCTGGGCGGTTGCCGAAGCTCGCGGTGATCGCCTTGCTGCTGGTGCCGTTGCTGTACGGCGGTCTGTACCTCTACGCGAACCACGACCCCTACGACCGCCTCGACAAGGTGCCCACCGCGGTCGTGGTGGAAGACGAGGGTACGACGCTCTCCACCGGCGAGAAGCTGGACGTCGGGCCGCAGGTGGCCGACGAACTGGTGAAGTCGAAGAGCTTCGACTGGCATCAGGTCGACCGGGCGGCCGCGACCGCTGGAGTGTCGGACGGCAAGTACGAGTTCGCCCTCGTGCTGCCGAAGTCGTTCTCCGCTGACCTCGCGTCGAGCGCCGAGTTCACGCCGAGGCAGGCGAATCTCGAACTGCTCACCAACGACGCCAACAACTACATCGCGCACACCATCGCCAACCAGGCCGTTGCCCAGGTGACCAAGACTGTCGCGTCGCAGGTGAGTGAGACCGCGGCGAGCAAACTACTGGCCGGCTACAGCACGATCCACACACAGGTCAGCCAGGCGGCGACCGGTGCGGCGCAGTTGCAGACCGGACTCACCAGCGCGGCTACGGGCGCCGCCAAGCTCCAGACCGGCGCGACTCAGCTCAACACCGCCCAGAAGCAGCTTTCCGCCGGTGCGACCAAACTGGCGACCGGTGCGACTGAGGCCTCCCAAGGCGCGACGGAACTCGCGGACGGCGCCAACAAGCTCGACAACGGCCTGAGCACCCTCCAGCGGAAGACAGCAACGCTTCCCAAGCAGACCAAGTCCCTGGCCACCGGTGCCGATCAAGTGGCTGACGGCAACGAGAAGGTCGCCGCCGCCGGTCGGCAGGTCGCGACCGCGTCCAGCACGCTGGTCAAGGACCTGAGCACGCTCGATGCCGGTCTGGCCGCGCGACTCAAGGCACGGGGGTTCACCCAGTCGCAGATCAACCAGGTGCTCACCGAGACGGCCGAGCTGCGGGCGCCCGTCGTACGCGCGAACACGAAGGTTCAGTCGACGTCCAAGCAGCTCAACCAGCTCGCCACCGGTGCCCGCAAGGTCTCCAACGGCGCGGCCGCACTGGCCAAGGCGACCCCTGCGCTGACGAGTGGCATCAGTACGGCGGCCAGCGGCGCGCACCAGCTGGACACTGGTGCCGCGCAACTCGAGACCGGTCTCACCAGCCTGCAGACCGGCGCTCAGCAACTCGCGGCTGGTGAGAAGCAGGCAGTCGCGGGGCAGGGACAGCTGCTCACCGGTGTGAACAGCCTGTTCACCGGAGTCACCCAGCTGAAGACCGGTGCGACCCAGTTGAACACCGGACTGGCCAAGGGCGTCAAGCAGATCCCCAATCCGTCCGCCGAGCAGCGCAAGGCGGTCGCCGAGACCCTTGGCGCACCTGTCACCCTGCAGAACGTCTCGCAGGCCACGGCCGACAGCTATGGTGCCGGTCTGGCGCCGTTCTTCCTCTGCCTGGCCTGCTGGATCGGGGCGTACGTCCTGTTCCTGCTGGTCCGTCCGCTGTCACCACGCGCGCTGGCCGCGTTGCAGTCCCCGTTCCGGGTCGCGCTCGGCGGTTGGTTGCCACCGGCCCTCTTCGGTGCGATCCAGGCGACGCTGGTGTTCACCGCGGTGACGCTCGGGCTCGGCATCGACACCGCGCACCCGTGGCTGACCGTCGGCTTCCTGATCCTGACGTCGTTCACGTTCGTCGCGATCCTGCACGCGCTGTCCGCGTGGCTCGGTGCCGTCGGCAAGTTCCTCGGACTGGTGCTGATGGTGATCCAGCTGGTCAGCGCGGGCGGCACCTTCCCGTGGCAGACGATCCCCGAGCCGCTGTACATCTTCCACCACGCACTCCCGATGAGCTACGCGATCGACGGCGTGCGCCACCTCATGTACGGCGGACCGGGCGCATCACTTGGCCGCGACCTCCTGGTCCTCGCCATCTGGTTCCTCGCCGCCCTGGCTGCCTCCACCCTGGCCGCCCGCAGCCAGCGGGTCTGGCCGGCCAAGAAGCTCCAGCCGGAATTGGCGCTCTAGGCGGTGTCTGACGGTTCAGCGCCGTAGCGAGCAGGTGCTCGGCGCGGTAGCTCGGCGTGCTGGAGCGAAGGTCTCGATGTGGTTCCATCGTGACCTTTGCTCCAGTGCGGCGAGATGCCGTGCCGAGTGCCGCGCAGTAGGCGGGGAACCGTCAGACACCGCCTAGGCGTTCATGAAGGCCGCGGTCTCCGTGAGGAGGTGGTTGGTCGTGGGTTGGTCGAAATAGGTGATGAGGGCTTCGTAGGCGCCGGACTCGGCGGCGGAGGGGTCGACGATGTAGCCGTAGTACCCGTCCGTGTAGCCGATCACCCGGGTGATCGGGTGGGTGCTGTCCGCTTGCAGGCAGGAGCCGTGCAGGGCGAACAGCTCGACCGGCAGGTTGACCCAGCACACGTCGCCCAGGGTCACCACACTGATCGGCAGCTCCAGCGTCTCAGGCAACGAGGCCGCCGCCATCAGCATTTGACCCCGTGCCCCGTCCAGCCGGGTCTGCGCGATCCGCATCGCCGGATGGTCGGCGCCGCTGTGGACCGCGCTCTCCGCGGCCGCGACGGTGACCGCCGCCTCCTCGGCCGCTGGCAGGTGCCGGACCGGGAGGTTGATCGTCGTACGGCGGATGGCCGGTGCTGACTGCGGTAGCTCCAGTCCAGGACCGGCCAGCGCCTCACGGACTCGACCGGCGAACAGACCGCCCAACCGGGCGACCTCCGCGGCACCGCGACCCTGGCGGGTGAACCGGGGGCTGACATCACCAGCCGCGCCCTGGAGGTAACCCACCACTGCGGGCGCCAATGCGGCCCGGGCGGCTCCCGGCCAGTCGGCGGACCACTGCAGGTTCTCTGGGCCGTACGTCGTCGGGTGGCAGGCGAAGTCGAGCAACAGCGCCTCCAGCGATCCATCCAGTGAGTGCAGCGCGAGGATCCCGGCCGTGTTGTCGTGCGGCCCGTTCTTGCGGTGCCGGTTGGCACCGACGCCGATCACCTCGATCGAACGCCACGACGCCGTCACCGGCCGGCGCGGCAGCGAGGCGTTGGCGACCGTGGCGATCAATGGCTCGTACAGAGCAGGTTCGCGCTCGGCTGGGATCACCGGGTGGATCTCACCGGTCCACCCCGCCGGCCCGGAGTGGGTGTGCGATGCCGACACCACCACCCGCGAGGGCTCGATGCCGGCCGCGGACCCGGCCGCCGAGGCCAGTCCGGCGACGAGGTCCTTGCCGACGGCAATCGCGTCGAGGGTCAGCCAGAGCACGCCGGGGTCGTCCGCGGTACTGAGCCAGATCAGGGTGGCGCGGAGTGGGTCGGCGGTTCCGGTCGCGGGGGCGGTTCGGGCGGCGTAGCCGTCCAGCCGGTGGCCGGGTGGTGGCGTCACGTCGAGCGAGGTCGCGGCCAGGAGGAGTCTGCTCACTTACTTACACGCTCCAACGGTCGTGCCGGTGAAAACTTTCCGGTCCAGTCAAGATATCCCGCCGGCGCCGGCGGAATCGAGGGACGTCTCCAGGGTCGAGCGGTCACGGGCGAGATCGAGTAGACCACTTCGGTGGCAGCGCGCTCGCCAGGTGGGTGGTGATGTCCGTCGGGTTGGTGATTGCGGAGCCGACGACGACGGCGTAGGCACCGGCGTCGCAGACCGCGCGAACGTCGTGGGGTGTCCTGATCCTGCCCTCGGCGACAACCGGGCAATCCACCGCGGTGGCGAGTCGGCGAACCAGGTCCACATCGGGTCCCGTCGGAGTACTGCCGTCGGTGTAGCCGGACAGTGTGGTCGCGACGAAGTCGGCACCGGCCTCGCGGGCGGCGACGCCCGCCGCCAAGGTGTCCACGTCGGCCACGACGGGTACACCGAGCTCCGCGTGGATCCGGTCTATCTGGTACCGAAGTGGCCGACCATCAGGGCGTGGCCGGAGCGTGCCGTCCAGCGCGATCAGGTCGGCGCCGGCCGCGGCGACGGCGGCCGCGGACTCGAAGGTCGGGGTGATGAACACCCCCGACGGATCGCCGACCTTGTGGATGCCGATGATCGGCAGTGCCGTCACTGCCCGGATGGCGGTGAGGTGCTCGGGTCCGTTGGCGCGGATCCCCCCCGCTCCACCCAACTCGGCGGCTCGCGCCATCAAGGCCATCAGCTCAGCGGAGTCGAACGGGTCACCCGGTATCGACTGGCACGAGACCACCAAGCTGTCCGGCGACAGTGACGTCACGGGCGGTGGGTGACGATCAGGTCGGCGTAGGGACCAAGTGGACTGGTTGCCAAGCGCTCGGCACCGTCGAGCGAGGTCCCGGCGGGCGGGACGAGCTCCGCTCTGGGTGGGAGGGCTGCGCGGACCGGACCGAGTAGCTGCTCGCCCGCACCGGCGAACAGGCCACCTACACAGGCCACTGGGACGGCACTCTGACCGGCAAGCGTTGCGACCGCCGCACCGATCGTCTCAGCAATGTCCTGTCCGGCCTGTACGACGAGGCTCGCCGCGACCGGGTCCCCTTCGGCGGCACAGCGCAGTACCTCGGGAGCGAATCGGGCGACGTCGTCCACCAGCGTGGCCGACCTGTAGAGCGTGACTGGCTCCAATGTGGTTTCCGCGAGCTTGGTCGCCGGCCCACGACCGTCCCGAGCCCGCTGTACGGCGACCAGCCCGGCGCGACCGATCGCGAACGCGCTACCGGCGTCCCCGAACAGGTACCCGTGCCCGTCGACCTTGTGCCAGGAGCCGTCGCGGTCCACGGCGAGACAGACCAGTCCGGTGCCAGCCGCCACCACTACGCCGTACCCGTCGGCCAGAGCGCCGGCGTGCGCAGTCACCACGTCCTGCGTCAGCCGGACCTCGTCGGCGTCGAGCAGCTCGGCGACCTGCGCGGCAAGCCGCTGGGCGACCTCACGCATGGGCGGGAACCCGGTCAGACCGAGCGCGGCCACGTCCACCGGCCCAGCCACCTCAGCCGCCGCGGCGGCCGCCCTGACAGCCGCGAGTAGGTACTTCAGGCTGTCAGGCCCGTGAACGTATCCAGGCCCCTGTCCGACCCGACCACTCGGGACCACTCGGAGTCTGAGGGCGGACTGGCCGCCATCGATGGCAATGCTCGTCATGCAGCGCATCCCGTGTGAGTCGACTACCCGGCGCCGCCAAGTCTGGTCGTCCCGGCCCCCTGGGTAAAGGACCGAGTAGACCAATGTGCTCAGCGCACGGCGAGGCGGGAGCGGTGCGCGGCAGGTGTCCGGTCCAGGAGAGCCGGGATCGGGACGCCGTACAGCGGGATGGTCGGCTGGAGCCAGTCGTTGAGGATCGGGTCCTCGTTCGTGAGGTGGTCGGTGAGCTCGGTGCGGCTGAGCTCGAAGACGTGCGCCGGGTTGCCGGTCAGGTCGACGACGGACTGCATCAGGCAGCCGGCCTGGTCCTCCCAGCGGACGTCGCCGGGGTCGACCTGGTCCGGGCGGATGAGTAGTACGTCGACGTCGCTCTCGAGGTCACCGTCACCGCGGGCGATCGCGCCGTACAGGCTGGCGTGCACCGGCGGGATCCGCCAGCCGCTGATCTCGTCGGCGAGGCTGCTGGTCAAGGTCCCGCGGAGGTCGGCGAGGAACTCGACGGCCGGGGCGACGAGGTGTTTGCGGTTGAGGCGATAGAGCAACGAGTTGCCGACGTCGTCGACGTGGACGAGGCCGGTGGTCGCGAGCCGCTGCAGAACCAGGCGTACGCCGGCCACGCTGCCGGTGCCGGCCAGTTTGTGGATCTGCCGGCCGGACAGGCCGCGTTCACTGCGCGCGAGCACCTGCAACACAGGACCGTCCAGGGACGGGATGACGGTGCTGATCGGGCTCCTGAGATCCATGGCGGTCCACGATAGTTACCTGTGGTCCACCGAGAGTAATCATTGTGACGAAACAACAACTCCTTGCCTTCGGCAAGGAGTTGGAGGAGGCTGCGTCGAAGGTCTCGGAGAGTTCGATGCGCTCGAGGGTCAGGCTGGCGCCTGTTCCGTGGTCGGGCGCTGTGCGACGAGCACCAAGGAGGGGACCCCGGCCACACTCTCGGGAAGCCGCAGTTCAGCCACCGGATGGAGGCCCGCCGCAGCCAGCAGGGCCCAGAGCTGGTCGGGCTGCCACAGATGAGTGGTCCACCTGACCGGCACCCCGCCATACGCCTCGGTACGTTCGATCTCGCCGTCGCCTCGGTGGGTCCCGATGATGAGATGCCCGCCTGGAACCAACGCTCGGGCGAAGGACTTCAGGACCAGGGGAAGGATGTGCCGGGGCAGGTTGAACAGTGACCACCAGCCGAGAATCCCTCCCAGCGACGAGTCCGCCAGATCCAGCTCGGTTGCCGAGGCAACGGCAAACCGCTGGTTGGGGTGCAGCCGCCGGGCGTGGTCGATCATCCGGGCCGACAGATCAACCCCGGAGACATCGAGGCCGCGCTCAGCCAAGTAGGCGGTCACGGCTCCAGGCCCGCAGCCGACGTCGAGAACCGGGCCAAGACCGTGCACGGCGGCTGCGAAGCCGTCGATCGCCGTCCGCAACCAGGGATACGTCGTGATGTCGCCGAGGTTCATCTCGACGTACTTGTCTGCGACGCGGTCGTAGGAGGTCCGAACCACGTCAAGATCGGCCGGTTGCTCGATCCGGGAAGCGTTCATGGTGCCGGATGTTAGCTATTCCCTAGCCAAGCGGAGGCAGGGGTTCACAAGCCGGGGCGGCGGGGCAGGGTGCGGAGGTCGGTGGTGAACGCGTAGCGGTCGCCTCGGTAGAGGGCTGAGGTGTATTCGAAGACACGGTCGCGGCGGTCGAGGCTGATGCCGTGGACGGCCAGGCAGGGCTGGGTGGTGGGGATGTCGAGCCAGCCGGCCGTCTTGGCGTCGGGCAGCACGGGCTCGATCCGGGAGGTGCCGCTGACGTGGTCGATGCCGTACCTCGAGTCGAGCAACTCGTAAAGCGAACCGCCCAGGTCATCGGCCTGCAGACCGGGCACGTACCCCGCCGGCAGCGTGGTGCGTTCGACCACCATCGGTACGTCGTCGGCGAGGCGGAGCCGGGTGAACGTGATGATCGGGTCGCCGACCGGGATCCGGAGCCGCCGGGCCGCGGACCGCTCGGACTTGTGCCGGCGGAACTCGATCATCGTGCTGCCCGGCCGCATCCCGCGCCGCCGGACGTCCTCGGAGAACCCGATCATTCCGAGCCACTTCGCCACCTTCGGACGAGTCGTGTACGTACCGCTGCCGTGCCGGCGGACCAGCAGCTCCTCGATCACCAGCTCGTCGACGGCTCGGCGCAGCGTCATCCGGGCGACGTTCCAGCGAACGGCCAGCTCCCGCTCCGGCGGCAGCGCCGCACCCTCGGGCAGGGTGTCGATCAAGCTGAGCAGCAACGCCCGGATCTCGGCGGCCTTTCCGGGCAGCGAACCATGCATTGGTCTTGGTTAGCACCCCGGCCGGGCCGTCTGAAAGCTCTTCCATTCCGATCGAAACCCTTGAACCCGGCACCGAACCTGGTAGACCACTTCCGCTCCCCACCCTGACGGCGAAAAACAAGCACGCTTGATTCTTTTTGCTGCCCGTGCGACGCTCGGCTGCACGATCCCTATCGCGGGGAGTGCAGCGTGCAACTGGACGAAGTGCTGGCCGACCTGTGGGCCGAGAGCGCGGAGCTGGACCGGCTGGTCGGCGGACTGCCGGCCGAGGACTGGGCCACGCCGACACCGGCCGAGGGCTGGACGATCGCGCACCAGATCGCCCACCTGGCCTGGACCGACGAGGCCGCGCACCTGGCCGTCACCGATCCCGACGCCTTCAAGGCCTCGCTGGAGAAGGCCGCCGAGAGTCCGGCGACGTACGTCGACGACGCCGCCAACGAGACGGCAGCACTCCCGCCGGACCAACTGCTGACGTACTGGCGCGAGACCCGGGCCGAGCTTGCCGAGGCACTCAAGCAAGTCCCGCCGGGCGAGAAGCTGCTCTGGTACGGCCCACCGATGAGTCCGACCTCGATGGCGACCGCCCGGTTGATGGAGACGTGGGCGCACGGCCAGGACGTGGCCGACGCGCTGCAGGTCACACGACCGCCGTCGAACCGGCTGCGTCACGTCGCGCACCTGGCGATCCGCGCCCGGGACTTCGCCTACCTCCTGAACAACCGCACCCCGCCGGCCGAGCCGTTCCACGTGGAACTCACCGGTCCGGACGGTCAGACCTGGACTTGGGGTCCTGACGACGCCGCGCAGCGCGTGACCGGCCCTGCGCTCGACTTCTGTCTGCTGGCGACCCAACGCCGGCATCGCGACGACCTCGCCGTACGAGCCGTCGGGGCGGACGCGGAGGAGTGGCTCGGCATCATCCAGGCGTTCGCGGGTCTGCCGGGCAAGGGACGCGAGGCAGGGCAGTTCGGATGAGCCCGCCGATCAGGATCGGCAACGCGTCCGGGTTCTACGGCGACCGGTTCAGCGCGGTCGAGGAGATGCTCACCGGCGGTCCGCTCGACGTACTGACCGGCGACTACCTGGCCGAGCTGACCATGCTGATCCTCGGCCGGGACCGGCTGAAGGATCCGTCCCTGGGGTACGCACGGACGTTCCTCAAGCAGCTCGAGACCGGTCTCGGCGAAGCGCTCGACCGCGGCGTCAAGATCGTCAGCAACGCCGGCGGTCTCAACCCGGCCGGACTCGCCGCCGCCATTCAGGCCCTGGCCGACAAGCTCGGACTCCAGCCCGAGATCGCGTACGTCGAAGGCGACGACCTCCTCGCACGGGCCGAAGAGCTCGACCTCGGCACACCCCTGACCGCCAACGCCTACCTCGGCGCGTGGGGTATCGCCGAGGCGCTGCAGGCCGGCGCGGACGTCGTCGTCACCGGCCGGGTCACCGACGCGTCGGTCATCGTCGGGCCCGCCGCCGCCCATCACGGCTGGAAGCGGACCCAGTACGACGAGCTGGCCGGCGCGGTCGTGGCCGGGCACGTGATCGAGTGCGGTTGTCAGGCGACCGGTGGGAACTACGCGTTCTTCGGCGAGATTCGCGACTTCGGCAAACCCGGCTTTCCGATCGCCGAGATCCACGCCGACGGCAGCAGCGTCATCACCAAGCACGACACCACCGGCGGCGTGGTCACGGTCGACACGGTCAAGGCCCAACTGCTGTACGAGATCACCGGCGCCCGGTACGCCGGCCCGGACGTCACCACCCGCCTCGACACGATCGAGCTCAGCGTCGACGGACCGGATCGGGTCCGGATCAGCGGCGTCCGCGGTGAGCCGCCGCCCCCGACGTACAAGGTCTCGCTGAACAGCGTCGGCGGGTTCCGCAACGAGGTGATCTTCGTCCTGACCGGGCTCGAGCTGGAGGCGAAGGCGGAGCTCGTTCAGCGGCAGCTCGAGCAGGCGCTGCCGTCGCGACCCGCCGAGCTGCGGTGGTCGCTCGCCTGGACCGAGAAGCCGAACGCGGACTCCGAGGAAGAGGCCAGCGTCTTTCTCCGCTGCGCCGTGAAGGACCCGGATCCGAAGGTGGTCGGTCGCGCGTTCTCCAGCGCCGCGGTCGAGCTGGCGTTGTCGAGCTACCCCGGATTCCACGTCACCGCACCGCCCGGCGACGGTTCGCCGTACGGGATCTTCCAGGCCGGGTACGTCGACATCCGCGAGGTCGAGCATGTCGTCGTACTGCCGGACGGGACCCGCCAGGTCGTCGAGCCCGCGGCGGAGACGCAGCCGTTGACGGAGGTCGAGGACATCGGCCTGCCGATGCCGTTGCCGCAGCTCGCGAGCAGCGGGCGGCCGCGGACGCGCGAGGTCCCGCTCGGCCGGATCGCCGGTGCGCGGTCCGGCGACAAGGGCGGCGATGTGAACGTCGGCGTGTGGGTGCGGCAGGAGAAGGCTTGGCGGTGGCTCGCGCACACCTTGACGGTCGAGCTGTTCCAGGAGTTGCTGCCGGAGACTCAACCGCTGACCGTGAGGCGGTACCTCCTCCCCAACCTGTGGGCTCTGAACTTCGTCGTCGAGGGCCTGCTGGGCGAGGGCGTCGCCGCGCAGGCGCGGTTCGATCCGCAGGCGAAGGCTGTCGGTGAGTGGCTGCGGTCCCGGTACGTCGACGTACCGGAGGTCCTGCTGTGAACGACTTCAGGCAGTCAGTCCGGCGGTTCATGGCGGTTGAGGTGCTGCCGCACCTGGACCAGTGGGAGCGCGACGGCGAGCTTCCGCGCGAGCTGCACAAGAAGGCGGCCCAGATCGGGCTGCTCGGAGTCGGCTTCCCGGAGGCGGTCGGCGGTGGCGGTGGGTCACTGCTCGACGCGATAGCGGTGGTCGAGGAGATGCACTACGCGGGAGGTTCCGGCGGTCTGGTCGCCTCGCTGCTGACCTGCGGGATCGCCCTTCCCCATATTGTTGCTGCGGGCAACCAAGAGCAGATCGACCGGTGGGTCCGGCCGACCCTCGACGGCGAGCTGATCGGTGCGCTGGCGATCACCGAACCCGATGGTGGGTCGGACGTCGCCGCACTGCGTACGACGGCCCGACGCGACGGTGACTGGTTTGTCGTCAACGGCGCGAAGACCTACATCACCTCGGGATGCCGGGCGGACTTCGTCACCACCGCGGTCCGGACCGGCGGGCCGGGTGCGCACGGGATCAGCCTGCTGGTGATCGAGCGGGACACGCCTGGGTTCGTGGTGTCGCGGAAGCTGGAGAAGATGGGCTGGCTGTGTTCGGACACGGCCGAGCTGTCGTTCACCGACGTACGCGTGCCTGCTGCCAACCTGGTCGGGGCGGCTGGTTCCGGGTTCATCCAGCTGGCGGTGAACTTCGTCGCCGAGCGGTTGACGCTGGCGGCGCAGGCGTACGCCGGGGCACAGCGAGCACTCGACCTGACGGTGGAGTGGTGCCGGGCACGGGAGACGTTCGGCCGGCCGTTGATCTCGCGGCAGACCGTGCAGCACACGCTCACCGAGATGGCCCGGCGGATCGACGTCGCCCGCGTCTACGTGCGTGAGGTAGCGCGACGAGCTGAGGCAGGCGAGGACGTGATCGCTGAGGTGTGTTTCGCGAAGAACACAGCCGTCGAGGCCGGGCAGTGGGCGTGCGACCAGGCGCTCCAGTTGCACGGCGGTCTCGGCTACCTGCGTGAGGCCGAGGTCGAACGCCAGTACCGCGACCAGAAGATCCTCGCCATCGGCGGCGGCACCACCGAGATCCTCACCACCCTAGCCTCCAAGCAACTGGGATTCAGCCCATGAACGACACCGTTACGTCCGAAGAACTGGCGGGACGTCCCTCCACTTCCTCGGACGCAAGCAATCGGGACGCGATGCTGGAGAAGGTCGCGGCGTTGGAGGCGGAGCATGCCAAGGCGCTGGCGGGGGGTGGGGCGAAGTACGTCGAGCGGCACCACCGGCGGGGCAAGTTGCTCGCGCGGGAGCGGATCGAGTTGCTGCTTGATCCGGACTCGCCGTTCCTCGAGCTGTCGCCGCTGGCCGGGTGGGGCTCCGACTTCACCGTGGGCGCCAGCCTGGTGACCGGGATCGGCGTGGTCGAGGGTGTCGAGTGCCTGATCACCGCGAACGACCCGACCGTCAAGGGTGGCGCGAGCAACCCGTGGACGCTGCGCAAGGCGTTACGTGCCGACGAGATCGCCCGGGCCAACCGGCTGCCGGTGATCAGCCTGGTCGAGTCCGGCGGCGCGGACCTGCCGACGCAGAAGGAGATCTTCATCCCCGGCGGCGCGATGTTCCGCGACCTGACCCGGTTGTCGGCCGAGGGGATCCCGACGATCGCGCTGGTGTTCGGCAACTCGACCGCGGGTGGCGCGTACATCCCCGGGATGAGCGACTACGTCGTGATGGTCGACGGCGGTGCGAAGGTGTTCCTGGCCGGGCCGCCGCTGGTGAAGATGGCGACCGGTGAGGACGCCGACGACGAGTCACTCGGCGGCGCGTCGATGCACGCCCGGGTCTCCGGACTGGCCGACTACTTCGCCGTCGACGAGCCGGACGCGATCCGGCTCGGCCGGCAGATCGTGTCCCGGCTCAACTGGCGCAAACTCGGTCCGCCGCCGGCGCCGTCGTACGACGAACCTCTCTTCGACGCGGACGAGTTGCTCGGGATCGTGCCGGGTGACCTGAAGATCCCGTTCGATCCGCGGGACGTGATCGCCCGGGTGGTGGACGGGTCGGTCTTCGACGAGTTCAAGCCGCTGTACGGGTCCTCGCTGGTCACCGGATGGGCGTCGCTGCACGGGCATCCGGTCGGCATCCTGGCGAACGCGCGCGGGGTGCTGTTCAGCGAGGAGTCGCAGAAGGCGGCCCAGTTCATCCAGCTCGCGAACCGGGCGAACACTCCGCTGATCTTCCTACACAACACCACCGGCTACATGGTCGGGCAGGAGTACGAGCAGGGCGGGATCATCAAGCACGGCGCCCAGATGATCAACGCGGTCGCCAACTCGAAGGTGCCGCACATCTCGATCCTGATGGGAGCGTCGTACGGCGCCGGGCACTACGGGATGTGTGGTCGCGCCTTCGACCCGCGATTCCTGTTCGCCTGGCCGTCGGCGAAGTCGGCGGTGATGGGTCCGCAGCAGCTCGCCGGGGTGCTGTCGATCGTCGCGCGCGCCGCCGCGGACGCGAAGGGGCAGCCGTACGACGAGGCCGGCGACGCCGCGATGCGCGCGTACGTCGAGGGCCAGATCGAAGCGGAGTCACTGCCGATGTTCCTGTCCGGCCGCCTCTACGACGACGGCGTCATCGACCCCCGCGACACCCGCACCGTCCTCGGCATCTGCCTGTCCGCCATCCACTCCGCCCCGGTCGAAGGTACGTCGTCCTTCGGCGTCTTCAGGATGTGAGGCACGGATGATCACGTCAGTGCTGGTGGCCAACCGGGGCGAGATCGCCCGGCGCATCTTCCGCACCGCCCGCTCACTCGGCCTGTCGACCGTCGCCGTGCACTCGACCGCTGACGCCCCAATGCCGTACGTCGAGGAGGCCGACGCGGCGGTGCACCTGCCGGGAAACACACCCGGCGACACCTATCTGCGCGGCGAGCTGGTGATCGAGGCCGCGCTGCGAGCCGGCGCCGACGCGATCCACCCGGGCTACGGGTTCCTGTCGGAGAACGCCGCCTTCGCGCAGGCGGTGATCGACGCCGGGCTGACCTGGATCGGGCCGCCGGTGGACGCGATCTCGTCGATGGGTTCGAAGATCGAGGCCAAGAAGCTGATGGCGGCCGCCGGGGTGCCGGTGCTGGCCGAACTCACACCGGCTGAGGTTTCCTCGGCTGACCTGCCCGTGCTCGTCAAGGCGTCGGCCGGCGGCGGTGGGCGCGGGATGCGGGTGGTCTCGCGGTTGGCGGAGCTGCCGGGTGAGATCGAGGCCGCGTCGGCGGAGGCCTTGTCGGCGTTCGGGGACGGGACGGTGTTCTGCGAGCGGTATCTCGCCTCCGGCCGGCACGTCGAGGTGCAGATCATCGCTGACCAGCACGGCACGATCTGGGCCGTCGGCGAACGTGAGTGCTCGATCCAGCGCCGCCACCAGAAAGTCGTCGAGGAAGCTCCATCACCCCTCGTCGACCGCATCCCGTCGATGCGCGCCGAGCTCTTCGACGCGGCACGGAAGGCGGCCGCCGCGATCAACTACGTCGGCGCCGGCACGGTCGAGTTCCTGGCCGACGAGCAGGGCAACTTTTACTTCCTCGAGATGAACACCCGCCTCCAGGTGGAACACCCGGTCACCGAGGAGACCACGGGGCTGGACTTGGTGGAGCTGCAGTTCGCAGTCGCGGCTGGAGACCGGCTTCCGGCTGAACCCCCGCCCACGGTGGGCCACGCGATCGAGGTCCGGTTGTACGCCGAGGACCCCGCCCGCGACTGGCAACCCCAAACCGGCCGCCTCCACCGCTTCGGAGTCGGCGCGGAGCGGGTTTCCGGAAGAAAACTTGCACCCAGCGACCAAAATGTTCCGGAAAGCGGCCGGGCCGCGCCTCGGCTGCGGGTCGATTCCGGGGTGGTGGACGGGTCCGACGTGTCGCCGTACTACGACGCGATGCTCGCCAAGGTGATCGTGTGGGCGCCTGACCGGACAGCGGCCGCGAGGCGGCTGGCCGCCGAGTTGGACCGCGCCGCGATCCACGGTGTCGGAACCAACCGCGCATTGCTGGTGTGGATCCTGCGCCATCCGGCGTTTCTGGCCGGGGACACCGACACCGGCTTCTTCGAGCGGCACGGGCTGTCGCCGGCAGTCGACGGCGAGGTTGTCAGGGTTTCGGCCTTGGCGGCCGCACTGGCGGACGCGGCCGGGCGAGTGCCGCCGGTCCGGGTGCCCAGTGGGTGGCGGAACTTGCCGTCGCAGCCACAGCGGAAGGCCTATCGGGTTGGGGACGACACCCACGAGGCCGTCTATCGGCTGACCCGGGACGGGCTTGTTGTCGAGGGCAACATTCAGCTGGTCTCGCACACCCCGAAACACGTGGTGCTCGAGGTTGACGGCGTACGGCGGTCGTTCGAGGTGGCGGCGTACGGCGGGTTGGTGTGTGTGGACTCGTCGCTCGGGTCGGTGGCGTTGACGCCGGTGGAGCGGTTCACGGACCCGTCGCAGCAGGTGTCGGCCGGGTCTTTGCTGGCGCCGATGCCTGGCGTGGTGACCCGGGTCGGCGTACAGGTAGGTGCGGAGGTCAAGCAGGGACAGCCGCTGCTGTGGCTGGAGGCGATGAAGATGGAGCACACCATCTCCGCCCCGGGCGACGGCGTGGTCAGCGAATTGAGGGTCGAGGCAGGTCAACAGGTCGACGTCGGCGCCGTACTGGCGGTCGTGGGGGAGGACGCATGAACGAGCGGAGCGAGTTCATCAGAAAACACAGCGCGTCTTGTGCCTCATCGGCGCCCGGAGCGAAGCGAGGACGTCGATGAGCTTCATCGAGTCCGAGGAGCGGCAGGCGCTGAGGAAGGCTGTGGGTGAGCTGGGGAAGAAGTATGGCTACACCTGGTTCAACCACCAGGCGAGGACCGGCGGGCACACCACTGAGCTGTGGCTGGAGGCGGGCAAACTCGGGTACCTCGGCGTCAACCTGCCGGAGGAGTACGGCGGAGGCGGCGGTGGCATGGCCGACCTGTCGATCGTGCTCGAGGAGCTCGGCGCCGCGGGATGCCCGCTGCTGATGCTGGTCGTCTCGCCGTCGATCTGCGGCGCGGTGATCGCCCGGTTCGGCACCGACGAGCAGAAACAGCACTGGCTGCCCGGGCTGGCCGACGGTACGACGATCATGGCGTTCGCGATCACCGAGCCGGACGCCGGTTCGAACTCCCACGAGATCACCACGACCGCACGCCGTACCGAGGACGGCTGGTCGCTGACCGGGCGCAAGGTGTTCATCTCCGGCCTCGACGTCGCGAAGGCGGTGCTGGTCGTCGGCCGGACCGAGGACGCCCGGACCGGGAGGCTCAAGCCGGCCCTGTTCATCGTGCCGGTGGACGCGCCCGGGGTGGAGTTCCACCAGATCGAGATGGACCTGATCAGCCCGGACAAGCAGTTCGCGCTGTTCCTGGACGACGTACGGCTGCCGCGGGAGGCGCTGGTCGGGTCCGAGGACGCGGCACTGCTGCAACTGTTCGCCGGGCTCAACCCGGAGCGGATCATGGCGTCCGCGTTCGCGGTCGGGATCGCGCGGCACGCGCTCGGCAAGGCGACGGCGTACGTCAAGGACCGGCAGGTGTGGAAGACCCCGATCGGTGCGCACCAGGGTCTCGCGCACCCGCTCGCCCAGGTCAAGATCGAGCTCGAACTGGCCCGGCTGATGATGCAGAAGGCGGCCGCCCTGTACGACGCCGGCGACGACCTGGCCGCGGGCGAGGCGGCGAACATGGCGAAGTACGCGGCCGGCGAGGTCGCGGTCCGGGCCACCGACCAGGCGGTCCAGTCGCTCGGCGGCAACGGTATGACCACGGAGTACGGCGTCGCCTCGCTGGTCGCGGCGGCGCGGGCCACCCGGATCGCGCCGGTGAGCCGGGAGATGATCCTGAACTTCGTCGCCCAGCACAGCCTCGGCCTGCCGAAGTCCTACTGAGGTCTTCCGCAATGAGTTCGTGCACCACAGCGATCGCAGCGAGACAGTGCCGAAAGGATTGGCGTCAGATGATCATCACCAGCGAGTTCCCGCCCGTCGAGGTCCTCGACGTCCCGATCCACGACGCCGTCCTCGGCAGAGCCCCGGAGTACGGCGACCGGGTCGCTCTGGTGGACGGAGTGAGCGGCCGGGAAATCACCTACGCCCAGCTGGACGGGATGAGCCGGCGGGTCGCGGCCGGGTTCGCCGAGCTCGGGATCAGGCATGGGGACACGATCGCGCTCTACAGCCCGAACACGATCCTCTACCCGGTCGTCTTCTACGGCGCCACCCGCGCCGGAGCGACCGTGACGACGGTCAACGCGCTCTACACCGCCGACGAACTGCACAAGCAACTGGTCGACTCCAAGGCGAAGCTGCTGGTGACGATCTCGCTGTTCCTCCCGGTGGCGACCGCGGCGATCGAAGACACCGACGTCACCGAGATCCTCGTCTGCGACAGCGCCGAGGGGTATCGCTCCGTGATGGAGCTGGTCGCCTCGACCGGACCGGAGCCGGAGGTGACCATCGATCCGGCCGAGGACGTCGCCGTACTCCCGTACTCGAGTGGTACGACGGGCGCCGCCAAGGGTGTGATGCTGACCCACCGGAACATCGCGACGAACATCGCGCAGGCCGAGGTGATGATCAACCTCGATGCCGACGAGCGGATCATCGCCATCCTGCCGTTCTTCCACATCTACGGGCTGACCGTGCTGATGAATCTGCCGCTGCGGCGCGGGCTGACCGTCGTCGTACTGCCGAAGTTCGACCTCGAGCAGTTCCTGACCACGCTCGACCAGCAGCGGATCACCCGGGCGTTCGTCGCGCCGCCGGTGGTGCTGGCGCTGGCGAAGCACCCGGCCGTGGCCGGGGTCGACCTGTCCGCGCTGAAGTATGTGATGTCCGCCGCGGCACCGCTGGACGGTGAGCTGGCGGAGGCCTGTGCGAAGCGGCTCGGGTTGCACGCCGTACTGCAGGCCTACGGGATGACCGAGTTGTCGCCGGGCACGCACTCGGTGCCGCAGGACGACCCGGAGCCGCCGCCTGGTGCCGTCGGCAAGCTCTTCCCGTCCACCGAGATGCGGTTGGTCGGTGCCGATGGCAACGATGCGGACGAGGGCGAGATCTGGATCCGCGGACCGCAGGTGATGAAGGGGTACCTGGGCCGTCCGGCGGAGACCGAGGCGACCATCGACCCGGACGGCTGGTTGCACACCGGCGACATCGGGCGGTTGGACGAGCGTGGATACCTGTACGTCATCGACCGGGTGAAGGAACTGATCAAGTACCACGGCTACCAGGTGCCGCCGGCCGAGTTGGAGGCCGTGTTGCTGACCGACGAGCGGATCGCGGACGCGGCGGTGATCGGGGTCCAGGCCGACGGCAACGAGGTGCCGAAGGCGTTCGTGGTGCCGATGCCCGGGGTGGAGCTGACCGAGGACGACGTGATCGACTACGTGTCCGCGCGGGTGGCGCCGTACAAGAAGATCCGGCAGGTGGAGTTCATCGAGGCGGTGCCGAAGGCGGCCTCGGGCAAGATCCTGCGCCGTGAGCTTCGAGCCCGCGAGGCCGCCCGTGAGTGAGGCGCTCAAGGAACCCCGGCAGGACCGTAGCCGGGTCACCCGGCAGCGGCTGCTCGAGGCGGCCGTGGAGTCGCTGGCCGAGGTCGGATACGCCGCGACGACGGTAGCTGTCGTCGCGGCGCGGGCTGGGGTGTCGCGGGGTGCTGCGCAGCACCACTTCCCGACGCGGGCGGACCTGTTCGCGGCGGCGGTCGAGTACATGACCGAGGTGCGGCTGGCGGAGATCAGGGCGCAGGCCGCCGCCCTGCCCAGTGGGCCGGGGCGAACCGAGGCGATCGTGGGGATGCTCGCGGATGTCTACACCGGACCGCTCTTCCGGGCGGCACTGCATCTTTGGGTGGCAGCGTCGACAGAGGAGGCACTGCGGAAGCAGATCGTCGGCCTGGAGGCGCATGTCGGTCGCCAGGCGCACAGGGCGCTGCTGGAAGTGCTCGACGTGAGTGAACGGACTCCGGGGGTGCGCGAGACCGTGCAGGGCGTACTGGACATGGCACGTGGGCTGGGCCTGGCTGACCTGTTGACGGATGACAGTGCTCGTCGACGCGGCATCGTGCGGCAGTGGAGCCACGTTCTCGATCAAGTGCTGACTCGATCAGGCGCTGCGTGATCCAGGAGTGTGGCCGAAGGCGCGGCGGAAGGTGTCGATGAACGCGCTGGTCGAGCCCCAGCCGCACTGATGGGCAACCCGCGTCACCGAGTCGCCGCCGGCCAGCAACCGCAGCGCTTGGTGTAGCCGCAACTGCGTGCGCCATTGGGGAAACGTCATACCCAGGTCTGTCTTGCACAGTCGGCTCAGCGTGCGCTCACTCGCACCGATCTCCCGGCCAAGCTCGGCGAGTGTCCTGTTGTCAGCCGGATCCTCCTGCAACAGCCTGCAGACCGCGGTCAGCCGTGAGTCGCGGGGAGTTGGTAGATACGTTGGCCGCTGCGGGGACCGCCGGAGCTGATCCAGCAGTACGGCGCGCATCCGGTCGCGCTCGTCGGCGTCGCCCGCAAGCGTCGTGTAGGCGAGGATCAGTTCTCTGAGCAGTGGACTGACCACCAGGGCTGATGGTGCGTGCAGGTTCAGTGGGTTGTCGTGGAGTCCGACGGTGTGGAGCGCGGTTTCGCCGTACGCGCGGTGTTCGTGGAGGGTGCCGGCCGGGACCCAGATCGCTCTGTTCGCCGGGGCGATCCAGCTGCCGGCGTCGGTCGTCACCGAGAGGACGCCGCGGCCGGCGTACACGATCTGGTGCTCCTCGTGCCAGTGCGGGTCGATGCCGCCGCCCGCCGGGAGCTGGTGTGATCCGGTGTTGGCCGGACGACGTTGGCTGGTTTCCGGCATAGGTTGGCATTTTATCGGAAGCCGGACACGCGGCCGGGCGGCGAGGATCGGTCGCGTGCTGAGACTTCGACCGATTGGGCTGATGGCGATCGGGCACGCCTGCGTGGACGTGTACCAGGGCGCAGTACCCGCGCTGGTTCCTTTCCTCGTCACCGAGCGCGGCCTCGGGTACGTGGCGGTGTCCGGGATCACGTTGGCCGCGACCCTGCTGTCGTCGGTGGTGCAGCCGGTGTTCGGCGTACTGACCGATCGGCGGCCGCTGGCCTGGCTGATTCCGATCAGCATGACGACCGCAGGTCTCGGGATCGCGCTGGTCGGTGTGGGCGACGCGTATCTGCTCAGCTGGTTGGCGGCAGCGCTGTCCGGGCTCGGGGTCGCGGCGTACCACCCGGAGGCGGCGCGGATGGCACGGGCGGTGAGTGGCGGCAGTCATGTCGGGATGAGCTGGTTCTCCGTCGGCGGGAACGTCGGTTTCGCGCTCGCGCCGGTCCTGGTCACGCCGATCATCGCAGCCGGCGGGCTTGGGCTGACGCCGGTGCTCGTCGTACCGGCACTGGTCGGTGCTCTGGTCACCTCGCTGGCGGTGCGGACTCGTCCGACGAGCGCTGTGCTTGAGCGCGAGCGGGTCGGCCGGGACGACTGGCCGTCGTTCCTGCGGTTGTCGGCGATCATGGTCTGCCGGTCGATCGTCTTCGTCGGGCTCGGTACCTTCATCGCCCTGTACGCCGGTGAGCGGGTCGGCGGTGGGACCACGACCGGTGGGGCCGCGCTGTTCGTGCTTTTCGCGGCTGGTGCTTTCGGCACGTTGCTCGGTGGGCGGTTCGCCACCCGGTACGGGCGGGTTCGGACGATGCGGACGTCGTACGCGGTCGCGGTCCCGGCGATCGCAGGCCTGGTGTTCGTCCCCGGGCCGGCGTTCTTCGCTTTCCTGACTGTCACCGCGATCGCGATGTCGATCCCGTTCTCGCTGCACGTCACCCTCGGGCAAGACTTCCTGCCCGGCCGGGTCGGCACCGCGGGCGGGATGACTCTCGGTCTGGCGGTGAGCATCGGCGGTGTCGCCACCCCGATCCTCGCCACGATCGCGGAGCACTCCTCGCTCCGCCTCGCCCTCTCCACGCTCATCGCACTGGCCCTGGCCGGCTCCCTGATCGGCTACGCCCTCGACGAACCCGCTGCGGAGTGATCCCCATGCAAGAACTGCTCGGGGTCTAGTGGCGGGCGGCGCGTTCGGTGATGCGTTGGTCGACTCTGGTCGCCAGGTCGTTGGGGGAGCACTCGGCCAGGTGGTCGCGGACCAGGAGGTGGATGAAGGAGTACTCGCCTCGGCCGGTGCGGGCCAGGACGTAGCGGTCCGCGGCGTAGCGAAGGAAGGCGCGGCGGCGCCAGGGGAGGTAGCCGGTCCAGCGGAGGAGGAAGTCGTGCAGCAGTCGCGACAGCGGACCGGCGAAGACCGGTGGGCGGCGGCGCCAGGCCTTGGCCGCGACCACGCCGGTCAGTACACCGGCGACTGCTTCCAACTCGGGAGACGCCAGGTCGGCGCCGAGTGCGGCCGCCAGGAGGATGCCGGCCAGTCCACCGGCGATGACCCAGGGATCCATCCGCCAGGCATGCCCGATGCCGGGGTGGACCAGATGGTCGGTCGGCAGCGACTTCACCATTCTGATGCCCTGGGCAACTATTAGGCCGACGGCGAGACCGGTCGCGAAGCTGCCGTCGTCGTTGCCGAGACTGAGCGCGAGCCAGCCACCCACCGCGACCACGGCCAGCCGGATCGCGAGCAGCATCCGGCGCCGGTTGTCGTGGAACACGATCAACTCGACCGTGTACGACGCTCCGATCGCCAACGCCTCGATGGTCAACGCCAGCCACACCGGCAGGAGCTCTACCAGGCCCATCCCGGCCACGACCAGGATGACGGTGGTCGCCGTGCCTATGACGAAGGTGAGAGCCAGCAACGGTGCCCACTGCGGCTTGGGACCATCTGCGGTGAGCGCCTGCCACGGGTGCGGACGCAGGTGCACCAGCAGCAGTGCGGCCCCGGCCACGGCCAGCCCGGCCAGTACGCCGTACTGCGCGACCGTAGCGAGTGTCGCGCCGGCAGCGAGCCCGGCGAACAGTGCAGGCAGGCAGACCGCGAGCGCGAGGTAGTCCACCTCGTGCAGCGAGAGGCCGTACCAGCCGTTGGGTGTGAGCCACCTGGGAACGGCGGTCCGGTCGCCGGCACGCTTGCGGGTCCACCAGGCCAGACACCACAGGGACCGAACGGCAGTGCGGGAGTCGTACTGGCGACTGGACGAGCGGTCGCGGGCGAGCACCTCGGCGATGTAGGTGTCGAACACTTCGCGGCGCAGGTCGGCGACACCGCCGGCGACGACCTCCTGCGGAGCACGGCCCTGGTAGGCGAGGATCATCACGTTCAGCATCAGGGGCGAGTTGACCAGGTCCCAGAGCTCGTCGTCCTGCTCGATGGCGGCACGGGCGCCGTCCAGCTCTGGACCTACGTCGGCGAAGTAGTCCAGGACCTGTTGCCTGGTGAGTGGCCTGATGTGCACAGCGCCGTACAGGCTGAGCTGGTTGGGCAGCAGCTCGTAGTCCTGCGTCCGGCAGGTCACTGCGAGCTTGCCGACCAGATAGCGGCGGCGGAGCTCTTCCAGCACGGGCGCGAGCTTGTCGCGGTGTGGCTTGGCGATCTCGTCCAGGCCGTCGAGAAGGAGAGCCAGGCGACCACGGCGCAACCAGGTCCGGCCGACCGCGGGCGGAATGCCGTACCGGGCGTTGAGCTCGGACAGCAGCCAGCGGACGAAGCCGGCCAGGTACGGGCTGTCGAGCGGGTCGTCGTTGTTGCCGCGGGACTGGTGGGCCGGCCAACCGGCCAGGTCGATCAGGACCGGGATCGGCTTGTTCTCGTCCGCGTGAGCCTGCTCGGCGAGCGTACGGGCCAGCTCCAGGAGCAGGGTCGTCTTGCCGGCGCCCGGTGCACCCAGGATGAGCATGGAGTCCTGGAGTTGGTCGAAGACCGTCGCGATGTCCTGGTCGTCGGGGACCTGCTGCGGTGTGCTGTCGAGAGGCTGGACCAGCAGGTCGTACGGGCGGACCACGGCCTCGGGGCGTTCGTCGACGGCGAGCGCGATGCGGGTGCGGGAGGCGAGTGAGCCGGCCACTCGCTGGGACAGGTAGCGGTCGACGCGGGCCAGCGCGTTCGGGCGGTTGCGGGGCTGGTCGGCGGAGCGGCCGGAGACGGTGGGCAGGCGGCGACTGCGGAACTCGAAGAGCGCAGTGAGGATCGCGATCAGCCAGAGCACGCCGATGAGCGGCCAGGTCCAGTCGGCGTACGGGGCCAGGAAGCCGGGGGCCGTCCCGCCGGTGCCGACGTTGATCGCGATCGGCAGCAGGACCAGCGTCAGCGACACGGTCACCACGAGCACGACAGCCCGCACCACACCGTCCCGGATCCTCACTCCCCGGAGCGTAGCGGTGCGCTAGCCCACCGTGCCCATCCCCGCGCGCCGCCGCCGGCATCCGGGGCCGTCCGGGTCGTGGTCAGGGGCTCGGGAAACTTTTGCTCATGACGTAAGTTGGCGATTGTCATGACTTCTGAGGGGATCGACCGGGCGGCGGGAGTGGGTCTCCGGTCGGAACGCGGGCCGATCCTGCTCGCGGTGATGCTGAGCATCGGCCTGGTGGCGATCGACGCGACGATCCTGGCCACCGCCGTACCTTCGGTGGTCGACGACCTCGGCGGCTTCACCCAGTTCCCGTGGCTGTTCTCGATCTACCTGCTGGCCCAGGCCGTCTCGGTACCGATCTACGGCAAGCTCGCCGACCTGCGGGGTCGCAAGCCGATCATGCTGCTCGGCGTCGGCCTGTTCGTGCTCGGTTCGGTGCTGTGCGGGTTCGCCTGGAGCATGCCCGTGCTGATCGCGTTCCGGCTGATCCAGGGCCTCGGCGCGGGGGCGATCCAGCCGATCGGCATGACGATCGTCGGCGACATCTACACGGTGGCCGAGCGGGCCAAGGTGCAGGGCTACATCGCCAGCGTGTGGGGGATCGCGTCGTTCGTCGGCCCGACGCTGGGCGGGGTGTTCTCCGACTACATCTCCTGGCGCTGGATCTTCTTCGTGAACATCCCGCTCGGGCTCGCGGCCGCCTGGGTGCTGACCCGCCGCTTCCAGGAGCGGGTCGCCCAGCAGACCAGTCATCAGATCGACTACGCCGGCGCGATCCTGCTCGCGGTCGGCGGTTCGCTGCTGCTGCTCGGTCTGCTCGAGGGTGGCGTGGTCTGGGACTGGGACTCGCCGGCCAGCATCACGATCCTGGCCGCGGCCGTCGTACTGCTGGCCGCGTTCGTGCTGGTCGAGCGCCGCGCCGCGGAGCCGATCCTGCCGCTGTGGGTTCTCGGCCAGCGCGTACTGAACTCCGCGAACTCGGCCGCACTGCTGATCGGCGTACTGATGATCGGCCTGTCGACGTACGTGCCGCTGTTCGCCCAGGGAGTCCTGGGTACGTCGGCTCTCGTCGCCGGCTTCGCGTTGGCGGCGATGACCCTGGGCTGGCCGATCGCGGCCTCGCTGGCCGGCCGGATCTACCTGCGCGTGGGCTTCCGTACGACGATGCTGTTCGGCTCGGTGATCGTGCTCCTCGGCGCGGCCTTGCTGCTCACGGTTGATTCCGGCAGCGCCGTACTGCACCTGGCCGCAGCCTGCTTCGTGATCGGGCTCGGACTCGGCTTCTCCGCGTCACCTTCAGTGGTCGCCGCACAGTCGTCGGTCGCCTGGCAGACCCGCGGTGTGGTCACCGGCGCCAACATGTTCGCCCGCTCCGTCGGCAGCGCGGTAGGCGTCGCCGTCTTCGGTGCTGTAGCCAACGGTGTGGTCGCTTCCCGGCTCGGGGACTCTCACGCCGACCTGGAGCATCTCCCAGGCGACGTACTCGCACCGGCGATCCACGACGTCTACTACGGCGCCGCCGCAGCGGCCGTCCTCCTCGTGGCCGCCGTACTGTTCATGCCCAGCCGCATTGAGGAGCAACCGCTGCGCTAAGCACCACGCGATTCAGCGACGCGGCGAAGCCAGTAGCGGAACCAGTCCGGGCCGTACGGGATGTAGACGCGAGTGGGGATGTCGCGGGACTTCAGCTCGGACAGTACGTCGGGGCGGACGCCTAGGAGCTGTTCGACGGGGACAGGCCCGGCCGCGAGCTGGACCGCCTCGCGGAGGCGGCCGTCGTGGGTGGCCAGCGACCACCTGGCGCCGGTGGCGGCCAGCTGGTGGGCCAGGCGGAGGTACGCGATGTCGGTCGGTTCGCCGTACGCGTGCACGCCGTTCGACTCGACGTACGCGCCCTTGACCAGTCTGACGTGTACGCCGGCCTCTGTGAGGGCGTTCAAGTCGTCGGGCGACCGCTTGAGGTTGGCCTGCACGGTAGCGCCGAGGCGATCGGCCAGACCGCGACCGGCGACCTCCAAAACGCACTGCAGCACTCTGTCGGTGCGCGCGGCGTCCTCGGCGCCGACCTGGATCACGCGACCAGGCGGCAACGCGGTGGCGATCTCCGCGAGCAGGTCGGCGGCACCGGCCGCGTCGACGTCCAGTGCGAGGTGGGACAGGTCAACCGCGAGCCAAGCCCGCTCGTCGGGCAACAGGTCGATCAGCGCCAGATACTCGTTCGCGACGCGTCGCGCGTCGGCCGGATCTGCGGACAGCTCTCCGAACAGGTCCACGCTGATCGCGTGCCCCTGACCGAGCACCTCGCGCGCCTTGACCAGTGCCTCGTCGCGGGTCCGGCCGGCGACGTACCGCGAGGCAGCCCGCCAGGCGCCGGCCTCACCACTGGGCAGGCCTTTCACCAGTTGCTCGAATCGCTCGTTCGTCGCCAGCTTGAACAGCACTGCCCGGTCCACACCCATGCGCTGAGTCTGCCAGGCGCCGTACCCACCAGACATCGGAGCCGGTCTAGGTTGGGAGCATGCGTCCGGTCGACTGTGTGGCTGCTCTGATCCGGGACGAGCGGCATCGGGTGTATGTGCAGCGCCGTACGGCGGGGCGGCGGTTGTTGCCGGGGATCTGGGATGTCGTGGGCGGGCATCTGGAGCCGGGCGAGACGCCGGAGCAGGCCCTGGTGCGTGAAGTCGAGGAGGAGACCGGTTGGAAGGTCCGGGACCTCGTCTGGGCCGTCGCCGACTGGGAGTGGGAGTGGGAAGGCCGGGTACGGCGTGAGCTCGACTACCTCATCACTGTCGACGGAGACCTCACCCGGCCGCGGCTCGAAGAGGGCAAGCATGACGCGGGCGCCTGGGTCGGACCGGACGACCTCGAACTGCTGATGGTGAACCGGACCGACGGCGACCGGCGGCTGCGCGACATCGTGGCGTACGTCGTCCGTACCCGCTTCACCGAGCGCCTCCGCCTCGAACCGCTGACAGGCCCAAGCGAGGTCCTGTCCGGACATGCGGCGGACCTGGTGAAGCTGTACGCCGACCCGTGGGTCGCCCACTGGTACGCCGAAACCCTGTCCGAGCAGGATGCCGTACGCCGGGCGACCGAAGCGCAGGCCAGTTGGGAAGCCGAAGGCGTCCACAAGTGGATGGCGTACGAGCGCGACAGCGGAGCACTGGCCGGACGGGGTGGCCTGTCCCGGATGCCGGCGGACAGCCCGGTGGCAGCGGCCATCACCGAGCTGGTCGGACCGGATTGGACAGTCGACCGGCTGGAGCTCGGGTGGGCGCTTGCCGCGTCGGCGCGTGGACGCGGGTTGGCGACCGAGATCGGGCGCGCCGGGCTGGAGTTCGCCTTCGGCACGCTGGCGGCCCAGGCGGTGATCGCGTTCACCGAGCGGCACAACGCGGCGTCCCGCGCGGTGATGGAGCGCCTCGGTATGACCTACGCGGGTGAGATCACCGCGGACGGCCTGGTCGAAGGCTCCACAGCGGTCCAGCCGGACGCACCCTTCGCCGTCTACGTCACCGGACCTGAAGCGGACATCTAGCGGTCCAGGGCGGTCACGAAGCGGCTCAGGAGGTCGGCGAAGGTCTGGCGTTCGGCGGCCGTCCAGCCCTCCATCGCGGCGGCGAAGCGCTCCCGGCGGTAGTCATGAACCCAGTCGAGCTGCCGTCGGCCGTCCGCGGTGAGCACGAGGTTCGTACGACGCCCGTCCGCCTGGTCGGCCTCACGTCGTACCAGGCCTGCCGAGACCGCCGCCGCGACCAGCTTGCTGGCCCGCGGCTGGTCGACGCCGAGCGCGGCCGCGACCCCGTTGACGCCGATCGGGTCCGGTCCGGCCGCCTCGAGCGCGTCGAGGACCTCCTGGACCGGATCCGGTCCACCTGCTTCCACGGCGAAGGTACGACGGGTCTGTCGCCGGCGGACCGCGATCATCGCTGACTCCACCACGGCCACCGGATCAGACGTGTCCACAAGCCCTCCCTTGTCCACAACCCGGCCTTGCCCACAACCCGCTCTTGTCCACAACCCGGCCGAGATATATGTTCATTGACATGTATATGTCGGATGACAACAAGCCTATCGGGTGGTGGCTGAAGGAGCTGGACCGGCTGCTGGAGGCGTCGTTCGAGCGCCTGCTCGCCGCGGAGGGGCTGACCCGCCGACAGTGGCAGGCATTGAACGCGGCCGCCGGACCGGAGCCGATCGCGGTGGCGCTGGCGCCGTTCCTCAGCGGGGACCCGGCCGAACTGGCCGCGGTCACGGACCCGCTGGCCGAGCACGGCTGGTTGAGCGGCGATGAGCTCACACAGGCCGGTCAGGTCGCGCTGCGGACGCTGATGACGAAGGTCCAGGCCCAGCGCGAGCAGATGATGACTGGGGTCACTGATGACGAGTACGTCGCGACGATCGCCGTACTGAGGAAGATGGCCGGCAACCTAAGAGACTCCGCTGTGTGACCGCCCAGGCGCGGCGGTCACACAGCGGAGCCGGCCACCTCGGGGAGGTGGCTCATGGTGAGGTGTCACGAGCCACGCGGTGTCCTACCGCCCAGGACACTCCCCGCCTGGCCCGAGGTGTCGGCCAGGAGGTGGTTGGAACGGCTGGGCGGCGGTGATGCAGGGACTCAACCGCCAGGCCCAGCCGGGTCGGTGGGCGGTGCGGTCCGGAGTTGAGGAGGACTCCGGACCGCACCTGGGGTTTGTCCGGGACTGAGGAGTGCCCCGGACCTTCTCAGGTGCTGCTCCTGGACGTGAGGAGACTCCAGGCGCAGCGGACCGGGTCTGAGGAGGACCCGGAAGATCAGGTGTTTCAGTCGGTGGTGTCGAGCGGACCGAGTACGTCGTTGGTGACCCGGAGGCCGGCGAAACGCCTCCGCATCGCCTGCTCGTAGCGGGCCGCCAGCGGCGCCTCCGCGACGTACTGCGCGATCACATGCTCGCCGAACCAGACCCGCACCCTGCGGCGGTGCTGCCTCGACGTCATTTCCGCGATGGTCACTGCCTCTCACCCCGTAACTCTCGGGCCTTGCAACCAGTTGGACTTACTGGTTGTCATGGCAGTAATGGTGCACTAGCCCAACGTGACCGCTCTAGGACCTGGACCGGACCTTTGCCGGACCTCTTCCGGTCCTCTCGCGGACATCTGGGGGACCGCACCTTGTCGTGGCGCATCAGTCGAGACAACGTCTGATCTGACGTGAACGGGAGGAACGATGGCGGGTAGGTACACGCCAAAGACGGTCCTGGCGCACCTGATCCAGCGCCGGAACCAGACCTACTCCGAGATCGTCGCCGAGTTCGTCGAGCTGGGTGGAACCATCACCGAGCGGCACCTGCGGCGCCTCGCATCAGGCGAGCGCGCAGGCACCACTCCTCAGACCCGGCGCACCCTGCAGCGCATGTTCGGCAAGCCGGTCGAGGAGCTCCTCGCCCCGTACGTCCCCGAGCAGGCAGCCCAGGTGGTGCCGGCACCTGCCGCGAGTGGACGGATCACGACAGGTAATGAGATGGAGGTTCTCGACATGGCTGCCAGCCGAGCGAGGGCGTTTGCCCTCGCGGCCCAGTCCGGTCTCGGAAGTGAGGCCATGGAACAGGTGTACGACGACGTCCGCCACGTCGCGAAGGCCTACCCGCAGCGCCCGCTGCCGGAGATCCTCGGTCAGCTGGTCGAGACCCAGGACCTGATCTTCGCCCTGCTGGAGAGCCGGCAACGTCCGGAGCACCTGCGGCAGCTGTACTTCCTCGGCGGTGTGACCGGCGGTCTGCTGGCCAAGGCCTCCCACGACCTCGGCAACCCGCACGCCGCCCTGACCCAGGCGCGGACCGCGTTCCTCTGCGCCGACAACGCCGACCACCACGGCCTGCGCGCCTGGGTGCGCGGCCTGCAGTCGCTGGTCTCCTACTGGGCCGGCAACCCGCACGACTCGGTCCGGTACGCGCAGCTCGGCGCCGGGTACGCCGAGCAGGCGAGCAGCACCACCAACGTCTGGCTCCCGGTGAGTGAGGCCCGCGCCTGGGCGGCGCTGGGCAACCCGGAGGCCACCCGCGCCGCTCTCGAGCGAGCCGAGAACGCCTGGAACTCGGTGCGCAACGACGACCTCGACGAGATGGGCGGCCTGTGCACCTTCGGCCGCAACCGTCAGCTGTACTACGCCGCCGACGCGCTCGCGTGGCTGCCCGGCGAGGTCGAGCAGGCCGAGCGGTACTCCCGCCAGGCCGTCGACGCCTACACCGACCAGAACCACCCGGAGTGGGCCTTCGGCGACGCCGCCGGCAGCCAGGCCGCGATGGCCATCACCCGGATCGCGAGCGGTGAGCTGGACGGCGCCGCGGACGCGATCGCGCCGGTGCTGGGCCTGCCGGCCGAGCGCCGCATCAACGGCGTGGTGCACTCGGCCCGCCGGGTCCACCAGGCGCTGCGGCAGTCCGGGCGTGCGGACGACGCCCGGGAGTTGCAGGAAGAAATCGAGATGTTCACCCGCACCCCGATGCAGGCGTTCCCCCGGTAGTTTCGTCCAGATGGACCCTCTGACCGGCGAGTTGACCGTCCTGCGCGAGTTCCGGACATCCGACCTCGAGGACTATCTGGCCATCGTCGGCGACGACCGGGTGACATCGTGGCTGTCATTCGACAGCCGGGACCGGGCCGAGGCCGAGAAGACGCTGACCGCGATCATCGAGCGGGCGGCGCAGGAGGACCGGCCGGACTACCTGCTCGCCGTCACCCGCCGCGACGACGACAAGGTGGTCGGCTTCGCCCGGCTCGGGCCGACCGGAGTCAGGGCCGCTCACCTCGGCTACGCGATCCACGCGGACCACTGGGGTCGCGGCTATGCCACCGACGCGTCCCGCGTGCTGCTCCGGTTCGCCTTCGGTCCGCTCGGCAAGCACCGGGTGAGTGCGGCGATCGGCCCCGACAACGAGGCCTCGATCGCGGTGGTCAAGCGGCTCGGGTTCAGCTACGAGGGCCGCATCCGGCACCACGTCTTCACCAACGGCGACTGGCGCGACTCGCTGCTCTACTCCCTGCTGGAGCACGAGTACTCCGACCGTTCACCCGGCGGCCTGAAGCCTTGATTTCAACGCCGGGGGCACACTGGGGATATGGCTGTGTTGATGCCAGGCCTCCGGCGCGGCGGGTCATGGGGCCTTGGCTCATGACCGGCACCATCGCTGGACCGCTCGACCCGTTGAGGGACGGGCTGGCGCGGATGATCATGACCAAGGTGGCTGGACCGAACCCGGCCGCTGAACGCAACCGGGTGCACAACACCCCCGGGCCGCGGTGGTTCGAACCGGACCGCCCGATTCGTCGGGTGCACGGTGACGCCGCGATGTTCGCGGGCGGGCTCCGGGCGCTGCTGCTGCAGTCACTGCACCCACTTGCGATGGCGGCGGTGTCGGCCCACTCCGGTTACCAGGGCGACCCGTGGGGCCGACTGCGCCGTACGAGCTACTTCCTGGCCATCACGACGTACGGCGCGATCCCCGACGCCGAGGAGGCGATCGCACGCGTCAAGGCCGTCCACGAGCGCGTGCGCGGGACCAGTCCGGACGGTGTGAAGTACCGGGCCTCCGACCCACACCTGCTCAAGTGGGTCCACGTTGCCGAGGTGGACAGCTTCCTCGCCGCACACCAGCGGTACGGCGTGCAGCCGCTCAACGACGAGGAGCAGGACCTGTACGTCGAGGACGCGGCTCTGGTGGCCCGCAAGCTCGGTGTGATCGACCCGCCGACCAGCGTGGCGGAGTTGCGTGCCGCGCTGGACGAGTACCGGCCGGAGCTGCGCGGGATCACGGAGGCACGTCAGGCCGCCCGCTTCATGCTCGTGCACCCGCCTGTCCCGTGGGCCGCTCGACCGGCGTACGCCGTACTCACGGCTGCTGCGGTCGGCCTGCTGCCCTGGTGGACCCGGTGGCCGCTGCGGCTGCCGTACCTCCCGCTGGCCGAGGCGACCGTCGTCCGGGCCGCCGGTGAAGGCCTGACCTGGACGATTCGCTGGGCACTGACGTCGCCGATCCTGGGAGATAGCGAGGCTTGACGGCGGACTCGCCGCTAAGTTGTTCTCGTGCCGCTGCGTCCGCATCGATCACTCCCACTGGCCACGCCGGCGGGAGTCGAGGTGCTGACCAGGATTCTCACCCAGGGACCGATCCCGCGGGTCGAGATCGCGCGCCGGACCGGGCTGTCCCAGGCAGCGGTCACGAAGGCGGTCGCGCCGCTGATCGAGGCCGGCTTCGTCACCGACCAGCCGGCCACACCGGCCGAGGCGGACAACCAGCTCGGCATCGGCCGGCCGGTCAGCCCGCTGACCGTGGTCCGGAACAGCGTCTCGGTGATCGGGCTCAAGGTCACGCCGACTGCTCTGATCGGTGTGATCACGGATTTCACCGCGGGCATCCTGTCCGTGAAGCATCAGCAGCTCGACGACACCGCGCCGGAAAGCGTGGTCGAGCGGCTCGCGGAGCTGGCCAAGGAGCTGAGGTCAGGCCCGGCCGGCCCGCCGATCGGGATCGGTGTGGCGGTGTCGGGTGACGTCGACGCGCGGCACGGCGTGGTCCGGCACTCGCCGTTGATGGGCTGGCGGGACATCGCGGTAGCCGACCTGATGGCCAAGCGGGTCAAGGTGCCGGTCGTGGTGACGAACGACGTCCGCGCGCTGACCGTCGCCGAGCACTGGTTCGGGGTCGGCGTGGATTCTGACTCGTTCGCGGTCGTCACGATCGGGTCCGGGATCGGGTGCGGGCTCTACATCAACGGCGAGGTCGTGTCCGGGGCGTACGGCGTCTCCGGCGAGCTGGGCCATCTGCCGCTGGCGCCCGGGAAGCTGATCTGCACCTGCGGGCGGCGGGGTTGCGTCGAGACGGTCGCCTCGTCGGACGCGATCCTGACCCGGACCCGGGAGACCACCGGGCGGCGGGACCTCGACCTGGCCGGCGCGGTCAAGCTGGCACATGAGGGCGACCGGCACGCCCGCGAGGCGTTCGACCGGGCCGGTGAGGTGATCGGATCGGCGCTGGCCGCGATGGTCAACCTGGTCGGCCCGGAGCTGGTGGTGATCGCGGGCGAGGGCGTGGCGGAGTACGACCTGTACGAGGAGCGGATGCGGCAGGCCTTCGCGGACCACGCGTTCGGCGCCGCCGGGGACTGCCGGCTGATGCTGCGCTCGCACACCTTCGACGACTGGGCCCGCGGCGCCGCCGCCACCGTCATCCGCTCCTACGTCCGCGGCGAACCGCCTTTGCAGCGCTGAGGGGATTGGGTCTGCGAGGAGTGCGCGGACCCAACCTCCGGCGCGGTCGGTCAGGTGCGGGCGGCGGCCAGGATCTTGCGCCAGACCTTCTTGTACGACTCCAGGCCGTCGGCCGCGAGTGGGCCGGTCGGACCCGCGGTGATGGACACGCGCTCCGGGATCGTGCCCCAGACCGGGATGCCTTCCTCGGCGTACTGCTGCATCGCGTCCTGGTAGCTGCGGGTGTACGTCCGGGCCGAGCAGATCACCAGGCCGACCGGGATGTGGTCGGGCACCAGGTCGAGCACCGCCTTGACCCGGGGTGTCTCGACGCCGCCGACGCGGGTCGGCAGTACGACGATCCGGGCCCGCTCGAGCGCCTTGTTCAGCAGTCGCTCGTGCGACGGCGGCATGTCCACGATGCCGATGCCCTCCGGCGGCACCTTGTCCAGCGCCTTGTTCAGCAGGCGCTCGGTCGGCGCCTCCGTGACCTCGACCCGAGCCAGGTGGCCGTCCTCGGAATCCGCGACCCAGTCAGCAGCGCTGCCCTGCGGATCCGCGTCGACCAGAGTGGATGTGCGACGGTTGGAAGATGCCAGCGCGGCCAAGTACACCGACGTGGTTGTCTTACCGACCCCGCCCTTCAGTGCAGCTGTCACGATGATCATGGGACCGACGCTACCTGGTTTCGTCCGGAATCCGGCGTGTCGTCGGCGTTGCTCCGCCGATCCCGTGATAGTTGCCCTCGGCGTCGACCAAGTTCAAGCCCGCTTCAGAGCGCTGGTTTGCGGATCACCTCGATCAGGGCGCCGAGGCCGTCCAGGCCATGGCCGGCGGCGTCGGCGCGGGCGAAGAGCGTGGCCAGTGCGCGCGGCATCCCGGTGTCCAGGCCGACCTGTTCGAAGGCATCGACCACGTGTTCGCTGCCGACCGCCTGCATGTGCAGGTTGTTCTCGTCGCCGGGGTACTCACCCTTCTCGATCTCCGCGGCCAGGATCTTGAGGAAGCCCATCGGCCCCTCGTCGGTCATGTCGGAGAGCAGGGCCGCGGCGTACGGGCGGAGCTGCTCGGGGCCGACGCCGGCGGTGCCGATCAGGGCGGCCGAGTACATGTAGCTGGCCAGTGTGGTCCAGAACATGTTCAGCATGGCCTGGTAGTAGAGCATCGCCAGGCCGGGGTCGGCGCCCATGTAGTCGGCGCGGCCGAGCACCTCCAGCGTCTCGCGGTGAGCCTCGACGGCGTCGGCTGGACCGCTGTAGAAGACGTAGGCGCCCGGTTGGCCGATGCCCGGCGGCGGGACCATGATGCCGCCGGTGACAAGCGTGCCGCCGCGGTCGTCGACCGACTTGCTCGCGCCGCGGAGGCGGTCCGGGCTGTCCGAGCTGAGGTTGACCAGCACCCGCCCGCTGAGATCCACACCGGCCAGGGAGTCGTCCATGGCGGCGTAGTCGACCTGGCTGATCACCACCAGGTTGCTCGCGGCCACCGCGTCCGCGGCGGTCGCCGCCTCGACCGCGCCGGCGGCAACGAGCTTGGAAGCCTTGCCAGGGGTCCGGTTCCAGACGGTGGTCGGGTGGCCGGCGGCAAGGAAGACCTCGGCCATGGTGGATCCCATCGCGCCGAGGCCGATCACTGTGACTGCTTCTCGAGAACTCATGCGCCGATCGTGCGAAACCCCGCTACGGGTTTACTACGGCTATGTACTTCGGGGTGCTGGGTCCGCTGGTGGTCCGGACGGACGCCGGCATGCCGGTCGCCGTACCGGACACCAAGGTCCGCACGCTGCTGCTCGATCTGCTGGTGCACCGCGGCCGTCCGGTCAGCGCGGATCGGCTGATCGAGGACCTCTGGGGTGACCGCCCGCCGCGGAACGCCACCGGGACGCTGCAGGCCCGGATCTCCCAGCTCCGTACGGCGCTCGACCGGGCCGAACCGGGCAGTCGCGCCCTCGTCACCCACGGTCCGGCCGGCTACACGCTGACCGCGGAAGTTGTCGACAGCAACATCTTCGAGCAGCTCGTCGGCGCCGGCCGGCTGCGGGAGGCGCTCGACCTGTGGCGCGGCCCGGCGTACGCCGACGTACCCGACCACGAGTTCGCCCGCGCCGCCCGCGACCGCTTGGAGGAAGCCCGGCTCACGGCTCTCGAGGACTTGCTGGAGCAGACCGACGACGCGCTGCCGCAACTGACCGAGCTGGTTCGGCAGCACCCGTTGCGCGAACGACTGCGGGCGCTCCACCTGCGCGCTCT
This sequence comes from Kribbella sp. NPDC023972, assembly GCF_040639075.1. Taxonomy (NCBI): domain Bacteria; kingdom Bacillati; phylum Actinomycetota; class Actinomycetes; order Propionibacteriales; family Kribbellaceae; genus Kribbella; species Kribbella sp. NPDC023972. The sequence continues at coordinate 378,097 of NZ_JBEZZH010000004.1, forward strand.
CTACCGATCAGGCCGCCAGGACGAAGCCTTGCGCTCGTACGACGAGCTGCGCGAACGGCTGGCCGAGGAGCTCGGGGCCGATCCCGGACCGGAGCTCACTGAACTCCACCAGGCCATCCTGCGGCACGACCGGTCGCTGCAGCCGTCCAGACTTCCCGCTCCGCTCAACGATCTGATCGGCCGCACCGAGACACTGGCCGAAGCGCAGCGACTGCTGACTGACAACCGCCTGGTCACCCTCGTCGGTCCAGGTGGCGTCGGCAAGACCCGTCTGGCCCTGGAACTCGGTCGTCACCACGCCGGCGACGTACGTCTGGTCGAGCTGGCTCCGCTGCGGCAGGACGACGTACTGGAAGCTCTGGCCGCCGCAGTGGATCTCCGGGACGAGTCGGCCAACCTCCTCCCGCGACTGGTCGAGTCACTGAGCACCAGGCAACTCCTGCTCCTCCTCGACAACTGCGAACACCTCGACGTCGCAGACCTGGTACGGCGCTTGCTCGGCGCAGCACCCGGGCTGCGAGTACTGGCGACCAGCCGGGAGCCGTTGGGACTACCTGGTGAGCGGGTGCTCGACATACAACCGCTCGAGCTGGAGGCGGCGGCCGACCTCTTCACTGCGCGGGCCGGTGTCCCCGAGTCCGAGGCGGTCACGGCCATCTGTCGGCGGCTGGACGGCATACCCCTCGCTCTGGAGCTCGCGGCCACCCGAGTGCGGGCGCTTGGCGTGCAGGGGTTGGCGGAGCGGCTGGACGACCGGTTCCGGCTGCTGTCCGGCGGTCGCGGCGTACCGGAGCGGCAGCGGACGCTTCGAGCGACCATCGACTGGAGCTGGGACCTGCTGGACGCGCAGGAGCGGGCGATGCTGCGCAGGCTGGCTGTGCACGCGGGCACCTTCTCACTGGAGGCCGCCACCGCGGTCGGTCAACTGCCGGACGCCGTACTCCTGGCACTTGTCGACAAATCGCTAGTCGTCGCCAGTGCAGGTCGCTACCGCCTGCTGGAGTCAGTGGCGGCGTACAGCCAGCAGCGGCTTGCTGAAGCCGGCGAGGAGGTGGCAACCCGGCAGCGCCATGCGGAGTACTACCTGTCGCTTGCGCAGCAAGCCGAGTTGCGCGGGCCGGAGCAGCGCACCTGGCTGCATCGCCTCGATCTGGAGGCGGCCAACTTCCGCGCGGCCCTCGACGCCGCTCCACAGCTCTCACTGAAGCTGGTCAACGCACTGGCTTGGTACTGGTACCTCCGAGGCCGCCTGGGTGAGGCACGACGGTCGATTGCGGCGGCACTCGCCGTACCGGGTCAGGACCCGGCGGACCGCGCGGCCGCGACCGTTTGGCAGGTCGGGATGACCGCGACCGATGCCAAGGGCTCCAACCTCTCGGCAGCGACCGACGAGGCGTTGGCGCTTGCCGGCGACGACGCACGGGCGCTCTGGTTCCTGACCACCACTCAGTGGGCGTACGGCGACCCCGCCGTACTGATGCAGCGCGTCGACCGGGCGATCGAGGCCTTCACCGAGCAGGGCGACCGCTGGGGGCTGGCGGCGGCGCTCAGCACCCGGGCACAGCTCAACATCGTGCATGCGGATCTCGATGCGATGCGGCGGGACGGTCAGCGGAGCTTGGCGCTCTTCGACGAGATCGGCGACGACTGGGGCCGGCTGCAGGCGACGTACTCGCTCATCGTCGTCGCCGAGGTCAGCGGGGAGTACCGGACGGCCGCCCGCCACCTCGAGGACTCACTGCGGCTGGCGGAAGAGCTCGGGCTGTGGACCGAGGTGTCGTTCCGTACCTCCGGACTCGGCCGGATCGCCTACCTCACCGGCGACTACGACCGCGCCGACGCGTTGCACGAGCGGGCGCGGCGGCTGGCCGTCGAGCAGTCCAACAAGTCGGCCGAGGAGTACGCCGAAGTCGGCCTCGGTCTGTCCGCCCGCCGCCAGGGCCGCCTCGACGACGCCGAGGCGCACTTCACCAAGTGGCTCGGCTGGCTCACCCAGGTCGGCGGCACCCCGGGCATCGCGTTCATCCTCACCCAACTCGGCTACATCGCCGAACAACGCGGCGACCTCGCCGAAGCACGATCCCTCCACCGGCAGGGCTACGAGACAGCGCTGCGAGTCGGCGACGAACGCTCCATCGCCCTCGCCCTGGAAGGACTGGCCGGCGCGGCTGAGGATCCCGACCGTGCCCTCGCGCTACTCGCCGAGGCCGAAGCCCTCCGCGCGAAGGTAGGCGCTCCACTCCCACCCGCCGAACGCTTCGACGTCGACCGCATCCGCGCCCGGCTCCAGGTCTGAATCCTTTGCTGGATACCAGCCTCTTATACCCGTCCCCGCGAACGCCGGGGCAGGAACTGGAGGATGTCATGACCGTTGGTGTCGCCATCGCCGCCGCCGTCGGAGTGGTGCTGGTCTGTACGTGCAGCTTCGTCGTGCTGCGCCGGAGAGGCCGTGGGCATGGCTGACTCGGCCTGGCCCGGTGAACAGCTGATCGCCGCCGCGCAGCGCGGTGACGTCGACTCGCTCGCCGCGTTGGTGTCGGGCTCACACCCGAACGTGCAGCGGTTCGCCCGGTTCCTCTGCGCGACCCCCGAGGACGCCGAGGACGCCGCACAGGAGGCGTTGATCGTCCTGTACCGCAAGATCGGGATGCTGCGGGCCTCCGGCGCCTTGGCGTCCTGGATGTTCCGCATCGTCCGCAACGAGTGCCTACGGCGTGCGCGGACGATGATGCGGTCCGGTGCCCCGGTGCCGGACGTCGCGGTGCCCTCGGCCGAGGACGAGGTGCTACGACGCCTGGAGGCGGGCAGGGTGGCGGCGGCGATCGCCACCCTGCCCGCCGACCAGCGCAGCGTGCTGATCATGCGGGACATCCAGGGCTACAGCGGGCGGATGGTTGCCGACGCGCTCGGCCTCAGTACGGCCGCGATGAAATCCCGGCTGCACCGCGCCCGCTCCGCGGTCCGAAACACGCTTCATGAATCCCAGGGAGGACACGATGACTGAAAGCCCCAGCTTCGCGAGCGCGTCGCTGCCCCGTCATCTGCTCCGCGGCGCGGTCGGATTCGGCGGGCTGGCCGGATCCTTCGCACTGCTTCCGGTGTTCGGACCGGTCAGCCTCCTGCTCCTGCCGGTCGGCGTACTCGCTCTGCGCGGCTGTCCGATGTGCTGGACGATCGGACTGATTCAGACCATCTCGAGAGGCCGGCTGCGGCGGTCGTGCGAGGACGGCCAGTGCAGGCTGGCCAGATAGTCACTTCCCGAGCCAGGCGTCCACCTTCGACTGGTTCTCCTTGACCCACTTCTCGGCGGCCGCGTCCGGGGTCAGCTTGTCGACCGCGATCATCCGCGCGACCGCGTTCTGGTCCTCGTTGGTCCACTGGAACTTCTTGACCAGGTCGTACGCCGGGCTGCCCGAGTCGGCGAACTTCTTCGAGACGATCTTGTCCAGTTCGTACGGCGGGTAGTCGCAGGCGATCTTGGCCGGGACCGCGTCGCAGCCGTCCTTGTACGCCGGCAGGTTGATCTTGACCAGCTTCATCTCGTTGAAGAACCATTGCGGCTCGTAGAAGTAGGCGAGCAGCGGCTTCTTGTTCTTCTCCGCGTCCCGGAACGCCTGGATCAGGGCGGTCTCGCTGCCGCTCTGCACCACCTTGTAGTTCAGGTTCAGGTTCTTCACCAGCGCCTCGTCGTTCGTCACGTACGACGGGTCGCCGTCGAGCAGCTGGCCCTTGCCGCCGGACTCCGACGTCTTGAACAGGGCGGCGTACTTGTTCAGGTTCTTCCAGTCGGTGATGTCCGGGTACTGCTGCGCCATCCACGGCGGGACGTACCAGCCGATCACGCCTTTCACCCCGGTGGAGCCGGCCTCGACCGCGACCTTCTGGTCGGTGATGTACGTCTTCTTCAGGTCCGCGTGGCCCCAGTTCTCCAGGTTCACGTCGACCTCACCGGTCTTGAAGCCCTGCCAGGCGATCTCCTCCTTGAGGTTCTTCTTCACCACCTTGCAGCCGAGGTCCTTGGTCGCCACATATGCGACCACGGCCGCGTTCGCCTCGTACCCGACCCACGGGCTGACGGTCAGGTTGAACGTGCCGCACTCCTTCCCGCCGGTAGCGGCCGGCTGCTCTGCGCCGACCTTCTCGCCACCGCACCCGGCCAGCGCGAGCGCCACCGCTGTCAGCACACCGGCGTACCGGAGCTTCTTCACCGCTTGTCTCCCCTGCTCTTAAATGTGGTACTGCCTTGGAAATTCTGGGTACGCCGGGCCGCCGCCTGCGTCACGCGGTCCAGCAGGACGCCCAGCAGGACGATAGCCAGTCCAGCGGCCAATCCCTTGCCGTACAGCTCGCTCTGCGCGAAGCCCGCGGCCACGTCGTACCCGAGTGCGCCCGCGCCGACCAGGCCGCCGACGACGACCATCGAGAGCACATAGATCAGGCCCTGGTTCACCGCCAGTGTGATGGCTCGCCGGGCCACCGGCAGCTGAACCTTGCTGATCACCTGCCAGCTGCTCGAGCCGACCGAGTTCGCCGCCTCCACCGTCGCCAGCGGGACCGCCTTGATGCCATCGGCAACGATCTTGGTGGTCACCGGTACGGCGAACACGACCGCGGCCGCGATCGCGGTGAACCGGCTGGTCCCGAACAACGCCAGGAACGGCACCAGGTACACGAACGGTGGCATCGTCTGCCCCGCGTCCAGTACCGGCCGGATCCAGGTGTCGACCCGACGGTTGCGTCCGGCCCACACCCCGAGCGCGAGACCGACCGCGACCACCACGACCGTCGCCAGCAGCGTCGACGCCAGCGTGACCATGCTGTCGTGCCAGAGCCCGGTCGCGACCAGCAGCAGCAAGCACACCGCCGCCGGAAGGGCTCCACGCCAGCCCCCGAGTACGGCGGCCAGCGCGACGACGACCGCGGTGACGAGCCACCACGGTGACCCGGTCAGCAGCGCTTCGAGCGGGTTCAGCAAGCCGTTGGTCACCGCGTCCCGGACGCCATACGTGAAACCACCGAAGGTGTCCTGCACCCAGGCGGTCGCGTCCGACGAGATCACCGCGATCCGGGAGCCGATACTGAACGACGTGGGGAACTCGGCCGCCCACACATAGGTCCGGGAGAACCAGACCGCGATCAGGACGCCGACCGCACCCGCGCCGAGCAGGACCTTCCGGCGGACGCTCGCCGTACGCCAGGGGCGGTCGCCGGCCGCGGTGGTGACGCGGTCGAGCACGATCGCGATCACCACGATCGCCAGGCCGGCGTTGAACGCGACCCCGACGTCCAGCGTCTGCAGCGCCTTCAGCACCGTCTGGCCGAGACCGGGCGCGTCGATCAGCGCGGCCACCGTCACCATCGACAACGCCGCCATGATGGTCTGGTTGATGCCGACGACGACCGTACTGCGAGACATCGGCAGCAGCACCTTCGTCAGCGTCTGGCCCCGGGTGGACCCGAGCGACCGGGCCGCCTCGACACTCTCGGCCGGGACCGAACGGATCGCGTGGGCGGTGAGCCGTACCGCCGGCGGCGCCGCGTAGATCAGGGTCGCGATCGTGGCCGCGGCCGGACCGATCGCGAAGAACAGTGTCAGCGGCGCGAGATACACGAACGTCGGCAAGGTCTGCATCAGGTCGAGGACCAGCGTCGCGACTTTGTAGGCGCGATTCGACAGTCCGGCCCAGATGCCCAACGGGATCGCGACCAGCAATGACAGCAGCACGGCCGCGATCGTCAGCGCGAGCGTGTCCATGCTCTCCTGCCACAACCCCTGCAGCCCGACGAACCCGAGCCCGCCGGCGGTCAGCAGTGCGACCTTCCAGTTCCCGAACGCCCACGCCAGGTACGCCGACACCGCGACCACGCCGAGCCAGCCGATCACCGGCACGGGCCGGCCGTACGACGGCTGCGACAAGACGTTCTGGAGCAGTACGACGATCTGGTCGACGGCCACCCGGATCGCATCGAAGACGACGCTGCCCTGGCCGACGTCGTCGCGGTGATCGGTCAGCCACCGGTGGAACCCGGTCGTCTCCTGACCGCCGAGCGCGAGGGTGTCGATGCCGCGGAGCAGGAAGTACGCCGCCACCCAGACGACGAGCAGTACGCCGACGACGACGCTGCGCCGAGGTCGCCGTACCTCGACCTCCACGTCGCTGGTGATGGCAGCCATCAGGTGTCCGCGACGACGGCGAGGATCTCCTCGTCGCCGATCACGCCGAGCAGCGTGCCGTTCGACACGACCTTGACCGGCCGGTCCGCCTCCAGCACCAGCCGGGTCGCCTCCCGGACCAGCACGTCCGGGCCGAGCTCGGGCCCGTCGAGCGGTTCGTCCGGCCGCGGCGCCCGGACGATCCAGCGCAGGGTCAGCACGTCAGCCCGCGGTACGTCGCGAACGAAGTCGCGGACGTAGTCGTCGGCCGGTGCGCCGACGAGCTCGTCGCCGGTGCCGAGCTGGACCGCGGCGCCGTCGCGCATCAGCAGGATCCGGTCGCCCAGCTTGAGCGCCTCGGACAGGTCGTGGGTGATGAAGACCATCGTCTTGCCGACCTCGCGGTGCAGCCGGACGACCTCGGTCTGCATCTCGCGCCGGATCAGCGGGTCGAGCGCGGAGAACGGTTCGTCGAAGAGCAGCACGTCCGGGTCGTTGGCGAGCGCACGCGCCAGCCCGACCCGCTGCTGCATGCCGCCGGACAGTTGCTCCGGGTAGAGGTGCTCGTTACCGGCCAGGCCGACCAGGTCGATCACCTCTTGGGCGCGACGCCGGCGATCGGGCTTGCTCTCGCCGCGGATCTCCAGGCCGTACGAGACGTTGTCGACCACCTTGCGGTGCGGCAGCAGGCCGAAGTGCTGGAACACCATCGAGAACTTGCTCCGGCGCAGCGCCCGCAGCCGCTTCTCGTCGGCGGCCCGCAGGTCCTCGCCCTCGAAGATCAAACTGCCGGCGGTCGGTTCGATCAAACGCGTGAGGCAGCGGACCAGTGTGGACTTGCCGGAGCCGGACAAACCCATCACGACGAAGACCTCGCCAGGTGCGACGTCGAAGCTGAGGTCGCGGACGGCCGCCGTACAACCGGTCCGGGCGTAGAGGGCGGCGCGGTCGAGCGCGGCGAGGTCGGGGCGGCGGGGCACTCGCTGGGCCTTCGGGCCGAACACCTTCCACAGGCCCTGGATCGACAACAGCGCGTCGCTGTCCTGTACCTCGGGATACTCGAGCTGAGCGGTCACAGGTTCACCCTCGCATCCCAGCGGCATCATCGTGAACCGCGACTGTATCCAACCCACAGTCCCCCGGCGCCCTCGCGGGTGTCTGTCCGGTCAACAACCACCTACCTCTTCGGCGCGCTGACAGGTTGTGAAGCGGCGTCGTCGGTCGCAAACGGACCGACACGGTGGCTTCACTGGAGGGTGCTCCGTCGGCGTGTGCCATCGAGTGTGAGGACCTTGTCGCCGGCAAGCGCTCGCCGATAGCACAACGCCTCCACTCGACACGGTGGCTTCACTCGCCGCTTGCGCGATGGCTTCACTCGCCGCGTGCGCGGGGGAGGGCTTACGGGTCAGGGCTGGTACGGCGGTGCCTCGCCCCAGCCCCAGTGGGGGACGGGCGCCTGCGGCGGGGGTGTGGCGCCCGGCTGCGAGTTGGCGAGGGCGATCCGGGTGCCCCACTCGACGTACGCGACGAAGGCCGAGCGGAACTCCGGGTCGTCCGGCAGCCCGGCCGGGTCCGCACTGGCCGCGATCAGCGCGGCCCAGCGGGATCGTTGCTCCTCGGTCAGCCCGAGGTTCAAGTGGTGCTTCAGCATCGCGGGGTAGCCGCCGAGCTCGTCGGTGTACCGGCTGTGGCCGCGGAAGACCTCGCCGAGCCAGATCGCGACGTGCTCCCGATGCTTGTCACTCATGTGCGCGAACACCGACGCGAGCAGCGGGTCAGCCAGCACCTTGTCGTAGAACACCTCGGTCAGGCGCAGCAGCGCCTCATGCCCACCGGCCCACTCGTACAGCGTCGGAGTCGTCATGTAATGATGTAATCACAGCTGCAGGGCATCGGCGACTGCTGCCAGTTCCAGCTCGAGCCGGGTCGCACCATCCTCGGTGAACCAGAGCACGTTCTGCAGGATGCGGCCGGCCGTCCACCCGAGCGCCCGGCCCCGATCGATGCCGGTCACGTCGAGCATCAGGTCGAACCGGTCCCGGATCGCACGCCGCAGATCGCCGGTGGCGACCAGGTCGTCCCACCGGTTCCACAGACCCGGCGCGACCTCGAACCCAGGGTCTCCGGCCAGCGGCTTCGGGTCGATGACCAGCCACGGCTGCCGTTGCCCCGCCATCACGTTGTAGTAGTGCAGGTCCCAGTGCAGCAACCGGTCACCGGACTCCGGCAGCAACTCCTCGACCTGCGCGACGAATCGTCGTACCAACTGCCGCTCGGCCGGATCGCTCAGCCGCGGGATCAGGCCGGGAGCGTCGTCGACCATCGCGCCGGCGACGTCCGCGAGCCGGCGGATCCCGGGCGGCGCGGGTACGGCGCACAGCCGGGTCAGCAGCTCGGCCAGGATCCGGGTCGCCTCGACGTGGTCGGGCAGGTCGTCGAGGGTCCGAGGCTCGAGCCGCTCCAGCAGGAGGGTCGACGTCGCCGGGTCGTCCTCGAGCACCTCGACGACGTCGTCATGGTTCCAGGTCCGCAGAGCGAGCGCCTCGCCCTCGCTCTCGTCGTTGACCGGCTGGAGCTTGAGCATGGCTTCGGTGCCGTCCCGCCGTACGACGGGCAGGATCAGGGAGGCCTCGCCGTTCAAGGGCTGCCCGGTGACCGTCAGCTCCCACCGATCGACGTACTCCGCCGCGGCTCCCGGCAACCCGGCCAGCCACTCGGCCGAGGTCTCGCCGTGGTTCTGCAGCAGCTTCGCGGGAATCTCAATCACCTTCGGCAGAGTAGGTGGTTGCCGCGCGATGTGCTTGGGTTTTCCCCGTGGGCGAGATGGAGAGCAGGCATCGGCGGGTGCAGCGGGTTGTCGCGGGCATCTACCTGGGGATTCCGGTGGTGCTGCTGGTGATCGTCGCGTTGATCAGCACGGCCGGGTCGCCGGTGGTCTGGGTGGGCTGCCTGGTGCCGGCCGGGATGCTTGTTCTCGGGTGGGTGCTGCGGCGCCGCCACCGGTATCAGCCGCGGTGGTGGGCGGGCATTGGTGCGTTGTTCGGCGGGCTCAGCGGTCTGATGGTGACGCTCTTTCCGCTGGCGGTGGGCGTTTGGTGGCCCGTGTTCCTGGTGCTGCCCGCGTTGCTGGTCGGGGCCGTCGTCGGTGCTTTGCCGGCCCGGTACGCCGATCGCGCCTTGCTGGTGCCCGTCGTACCAGAGCTGGCGGACACGCCGTACGAGCTGATCTTCCGGCTGCGCGGACTGCAACTGACCGCGGTCCTGCTGGGCGCGGACAGCGTCACGATCCAAAGCCGGCCGGTGCTGCGCTCACAAAGCACGGACAACCTGGGCAAGACCTATCCGCTCAGCAGCATCACCGGCGTGTTCGAGGTCGCGTTGAGTGGCGTCGAGCGGCTCAAGTTCCCGATCCCGTTGCCGCACCCGCCGGTGGTGACCGCCGGCCCGGCCGTGATCCTGCAGGCCTCAGGCGACGACTGGGTTCTCCCGACCAACCAGGCCTCCACCCTGATTGACCTACTCAACCGTCGCAGGTCCACCGCATAGCCAACGCAAACCCGAGATCGGTGTACTGCGCGCCGGGGAACACCTCGTCGTACAACGCACGAAACTGCGTGCGCGACAGATACCGATCACTCGCCAGATGGTCGAGCCACGGCCTGCTGTGCCAGAACCGGAACTCGAACCACGCATCCCGCAACCCGAGCCGCGAGATCTGCCGCGGAAACCCGAGCCACGCCCCGAGAAGATAGAGCGACCGTGGCGGAGTCGGATAGCGATCACACACGTTGTCCACCACCGCCACCGTCCCACCCACCCGCACCAACGACTTCAGATGCTCGAGCCCAGCCCGGTAGTCCGGCAGGTGATGCATCATCGTGTGGCTGTACACGAGATCGAACTCCCGATCGTCCACCGCGAAGACATCCGCCACCCGGTACTCGATGTTCGGTCGCGATCGCTTCCGCCGGGCCAGCGAGATCATCGGCTCACTCAGATCCACGCCGACCACCTGCTCGAACTGCCCGGCCAACCGCTCGGCCGCATGCCCCGACCCACACCCCACATCGAGCGCCCGCTGCCCCCGCAATCCGAGCCCCAGCACCCACTCCGTGTGCTGCCCGGGTTGCAGACTCACGAACCTGTCATAGTCCGCGGCGAATCGATCGAATGATGCAGGGTCGGCCATGCTGCGTACGACGCCCGTCGACCTCTGCGGGTTGGAAACCGGCTGACTGCGAGGCCTATCCAGCACGTAATCGGCGTGTCACGCTGCGCAGATGTGGACTAGACGGGTTTTGGTGGCGCTGATGGCAGCGTCTGTGATGGGGGTCCAACTCGTCAGCGCACCAGCGGCGCAGGCAGCTCCGGATCCCAAACTCCAAGTCACGGACATAACGGTGGGCCGTACCTCGGTCGCCGTGTCCGGTCTCAATCTGGTGGCCGTGCCGGTCCGGGTGACGGGCGGCTACGCCTCGACCGCCCCGGGGGACGTCAACATTCCGCTGGTGGTTCACCTGCAGCGGACGGCCGGAACCGGAAGCCTCGCGTACTTCGTCTCGGCCGATCTGCCGCGGGTGTCGGGTACCACGCAGAACGGCGAGTGGGCCGGAGTGGTGAATGTTCCCTCGACCGCCAACGGCACCTTCAAGATCTTCGGGGTGACGGCCGGACCGTTCTCCGATCGCCCGCATCAGCCGATGCCGGCCGACCCGACGCCGTTCGACGGACCGGCACTGTCGGTGGCCGGCTATCACCTGCCGAAGATCACCGCTTCGGTGACTCCGCGGATCGTGCCGTTCGGATCCGGTTTCTCGGTCACCTGGGCGGTGACCGATTCGGCGACCGGACAGCCGTACGCGACCCGGTTCCGGGTGATGCTCGGTATCGACAACCAGTGCGCCGAGGACCTCAGCGGAGACTTCCCGCTCACCAGTGCGAGCGGAACCGTCACCAAGGTGTATCCGGCGTCGGCCGCGGACGCCCTCATCTGCCTGGGGATTCCCGGCCGCCCGTGGGACATCGCCGGTCTGGGGTTCGTCGTCGCCCGGCCGGGCATCGTCTCGGCCGTGCCGTTGGCGACCAGCGCGAAGGTCGGGACGATCGTGCCGGTCAACGGCAACGTGCTCGGCCCACCGTCGGGCTGCAAGGTGTTGCTGCAGCGCCTGTACGGCGCGTCCCAGTGGCGTGGTGTCAACGTCGGCGTGGTCCGGCAGAGTGGGCGGTTCACCGTGTCCGCGCAGCCCGCGTACCAGGGCCTGATCCCGTACCGGGTCTACTTCCCGGCCTGCGGCCGCTACCAGTTGGGTATCAGCAAGGTCTTCTACATCCGCGGTCTCTGACCATCACACCAGCCGCCATCGACGCCACCCGGCGTCGATGGCCGCGTTACGTCGTACCGGCTCAGGAAGCTGCGCGTTCCTTGGCGGCGGTTTCGGCCTTTTCGGCCTGCCAGCCGTCTTCGTTCTTGCCGAGGCGCCAGTAGCCGGACAGGGAGACGCGGTCGCGGGGGAGGCCGCGATCGGTGAACAGGTTCTTGCGGATGCGGAAGACGAAGCCGGCCTCGCCGTGGACGAAGACCTGAGGGTCGCCCGCCGGGAAGTCGACGGCCTCGACAGCGGCGACCAGGCCGTCACCGCGGCCTGAGCCGCTCGTCGCGCGGTGGAACCAGGTCACGTCCAGCTCGCCCGAGCCGCCGAACTTCTGCTCCTCGGACTCGTCCTCCACCTCGACCAGTACGGTCGCCCGCGCGCCCGGCGGCAATTGCTCGACCGCGGCACCGATCGCCGGCAGCGCGCTCTCGTCGCCGACCAGCAGATGCCAGTCGGCCGCCTTGTCCGGCGCGTACGCACCACCCGGGCCGTTGAACCACAGCACGTCACCCGGCTGCGCCGCCGCGGCCCACGGCCCGGCCACGCCCTCGTCGCCGTGGTAGACGAAGTCGATGGTCAGCTCGCGGCTGTCGTGGTCCCAGTTCCGCACTGTGTACGTCCGCATCGTCGGCCACTGCTCCGACGGGTACGTCTCCCGGACCACGCCCATGTCCAGCGGTTCCGGGTACGCGACACCGGGCTTGCCGAACAGCAGCTTCACGTAGTGGTCGGTGGTGCCGTTGTCGACGAAGTCGTCGGAGGTGAACACGACCCGGATCATGTGCGGGGTGATCCGCTCGGTACGGCGGACGACCGCGCGCTTGCAGACACGGTTGCGGCGGGGTGCGGGGCTGGTCACGGGACCACGGTCCTCTCGGGTACGTCGGGCGGCCCGGTCAGGCCAGCAAGTTAGGACTACCTAACTCAGGCTAGCTCACCCGTTCCAGGCCGCCGCAACGTTCGTCTCAGAGCCCGCGGATGTAGAACACCTTGCTCGCCACCGCCTGCATGTTCCGGCAGGCCGGGAAGTACACCCGGTAGGGGATCAGACCTCGGTACGCCGGCTGTGCGTTGACGGTGAACCGGCCGCTCAGCCGGACGGCGTTCGAACTCACCGAACGCCACTGCGTCGCACCGTAGAGCCGCTGCAACCAGACCTTGCAGTTGGACGGCGCTCCGCCGACCGCACCGTTGACCGGTACGACGGTCCCGACCGGGGCGCTGGCCTTCGACGGCGCCGCGGTCACGTAGGTCGATCGGGCCACGCCGAATCCCATCCCGGTGATGTCGATCGGCTTGCCTGTGATCCGCAGGCAGTTGACCCAGTCGGCATCCGCGGCCGTGTACGACTTGGTCACGACCCCGTTCGTGTCGGTCCGGACCACATCCCCGCCGGCGTCCTCCGCGCACCCGTTGTCGACGGCGAGGAGAACGGTGATCCGGCTCCCGTACGGCCTACCCGTCGCGGCGTCCGTGACCGCCCAGCGGATCGAGTACGGCGAGCCGACCGGCACCACCCGCGGCGACACCGAGGCAGTGATCTTCGGCAGGTGGTACCCGCTCACCGCCAGGGTCGGCCCGGCGTACGGCGTCGGTTCGGAGAAGTCACCCGGGAACGGGTACTGACCGAACTGCACCCCGGTGACCTTGAACGTGCCGTTCGCGGTCGACGGCACGTACACCGGACCCTCCCACACACCGTCCTGCACTGTGCCGGACTTGAGCGGGAGAAGACTCGAGAGCAGGGTCGACGGCCACCCGGAGCCGGTCTGGCGCTCGAGGACCACGAAAAGCGTGCTCCCACTCGATTCTCCGGTGTACTTCGCCTTGACCGTCAGCGTGACCGGCGCGAGATTGAGCCCGGACACCGCGACCGTCGTACGGCCCAGGTCGACATCCGTGACCGTCAGCGCCGGATCCGGTGCCGCCTGCGCGGCCGGCATCGCGGTCAGCAACAGCCCCACCACCACAGGCGCTGTGAGGAGCGCCGCCATCACTCGTCTTGTCCACATGCTTGGCAGCGTGACAGTGGCCTGGCGCGCTGCCAAGGACTCCCGGTGATCAGTGCGCGATCGGGCGGATCGGGTAGACCGGTTAGGTCCCGCGGATGGTGAAGGCTTTGCTGACGCCGGCGCGATCGGGTGGCGTGGAAGACCGGTTCAACCCGCGGCATGGCAGTGTTCACCGGCCGGACATACACAGCCCGCGTCGCGGACCGTTACGGTCCCCACGCTGGTGGAATGAGCCAGGTCTTCGGTACGCCGCGGAACCCGGCTCACACCGTTGTCCGCAAAGACCGCTACGGCCGGCCGATCTCGGTCGACCTGCGAACGGCGGAAGCCCACACGGTCCTGTTCACCGGGCCGCCCGGGCTGGGCAAGAGCGTGGAACTGGACCGCGCCGAGGCGCTGACCAAGCGGCAGGGCTGGATCGGGATCCGGGTGGACGCCTCGCCGACCGAGCCGCTGGAGAACCGGATCGCCCGCAGTATCACCGACAACTTCCGCACGTACCGCAGGCACTTCGGCGTCCTGGCCGCGTGGCGGCTGAAGAAGACGGCGCGGGACCTCGGCCAGCGACCTCGCAGCCGGCAGAACGGCGCGGAGATCAGGGTCATGCCGGTCCCGTTCGTGCAGGGCGTGGGAAAGACCCAGTGGGAGGCGGGCGGGGACAACGCAGGCAAGACGCTGAACGACCTGGCCACCCAGCTCTCCGAGCTCGCGGCGAAGCGCAAGCCGCCTGAGCCCGTGATGCTGATCGTCGACAACATCGACGTCGCGTCGGAGGCTGACCTGGCGACCCTGACCCAGCTGTCCGTGCACCTGGAACAGCTGCGACAACCGGTGTTCCTGATCACCGCCGGCGGCGAGCTGGCGGCAAGCCGGTTGATGGCGGCCTCCGGCGGAGTCGGCCGGATCGCGACCGGTGTGACCAGCCGGATGGACATTCGCGAGGTCGGCCCGCTGACCGACAGCGAGCTCCGGCCGGCGCTCACCCAGCCGCTGGAGACCGCGAAGATCGCGTACCAGCCCGAGGCGATCGACCAGCTGGTGAGAGCTGCCAATGGTGATCCGACCCGGCTGCGCCGGTTGGCCGAGACCGCGCTTCCCCTGGCTGTGCAGGCCGGCGGGGTGTCCGTCGACGTGGCGAAGGCTGCGACGGCGCAGGTGAACGACCAGTCGAGGGTTTTGTACGAGGCAGCCTGGGACAACTGCTCCAAGACCGAGCAGGAACTGCTCGCGAAGGTCGCCGCTCACGGCGCGCACGGACTGGCCCTGCCGGACGGCGCCGGGCTGGCTTCTCTCGGCCGCTGGCAGGAGCTGGACGCGGACCGCCGGAAACTAGTTGCCGCGGGCATGCTTCGCGAGAGTGGCGGCCGGCTCGCGATCGGTGATCCGGGACTGCAGGCCTGGGTCGGCACCCGCGTCGGTCACTCCGCCGCCCACCTCGGCATCGCACCACTCACCGCTCCGGCTCCGGCGGTCACCGTCGAGTCCGCCCGGCCCACGACCGGCCACCAAGCCACGAACCGCGACGTCAGGAAGGTGACGTTCCACCTCAAGAATTGACTGTCACGGCCAGATCGAGCTGATCCACTCGGGGTGGTCGATGAACGGGTTGCGGTTGTGCTGGTAGGAGGTGTAGATGACCTCGTTGCGGCGCTTCTCGAAGGCGTCGGGCGGGTCGGCGGCTGCCCAGGCCTTGAGGACGGAGAGTTTGCCCATGTAGGGGGCAGTGCCGTTGCCGACCGAGTTGTTCAGCTCGAGGTTGGCGAAGCCGTCGCCGCCTTCGTAGCGGACCGCCATGTAGAAGATCATCCGGGCGACGTCACCGCGGACCGCGGCGCGCGGGGAGAACGAGTCGGAGTCCGCCGCGCAGCCTGAGCACTCGGCCACCGCGGAGCCGCCGTTGTCGAAGTCGAGGTTGCCGCGGGCCGCGTTCACCGACACGTCCTCGGGGCGGAGGTGGTGGATGTCGGTGCCCGGGCCGGTCGCCGTACCGAAGTCGCCGTGGGACTTGGCCCAGACGTGCTCGCGGTTCCAGTCGTTCGGGTCGCCGCCGTTGGTGGTCTTGCTCTGGGACCGGCCGGAGTACAGCAGGATCACGTTGTTCGTGTTCGCCGGATCCTGGTCGGTGTCCTTGAGTGCATTCCACACCTGGTCGTAGCTGAGCTTGGTCTGGTTCGCGATGATCGTGTGCAGTGCGGCCTTGAGCGCCGCCCCGGTCTTCCCCTCAGCCCCGGCGTAGTAGCCACCCGGATCCGGCCCCGGGTCCGTCGAACCGCTGCTGAACGCCGTCGTGGCCGTCAGCCCGGCGTGGGAGAAGTACGCGCTCAGCGTGCCGGTCACGGTGATCTTCTGCCCGAGCAGCCCCGGATTGCTCCGCAGCCCGTACGACGACCTGAACGCCGACGTGATCTGGACGTACAGCATCGCCGACGTGCTGGTCTGCGACGCCGAGTCGGCCAGCGCCAGCGCGTAATCGCTCGGGAAGTTGCTCCGGACAACGGTGTTGGTCGCGGTCGGCTGACCGACGACGAAACCGGAGACGGTCGCGGTCGACCCGTCCTGGCGGCCCATCGCCGTACTCACACTGATCGGGGTGGCGGCCGATGACGGTGTCACACCGAAACCGAGCAGCGCGAGTACGACGCTGACGATCAGCACGGGCCGAGAAGCGCAGGAACGAAGCACGGCATCTCCCAGGGGCGGGTGGGGACCACTGTGTCGCCAAGCAGTCTGCCCGTCCCGGCCCGGATTCGAACGTCACCTCGACCAAAGAGTTGGCGAACCCCCGGTGAAGTGTCGCCAACGACGGCGGCATCGGGTTGGGCAGAATTGAGTCGGTGGAGCGGGGAGCGTGTGAGTGACGCTCCCCGCCCCACCTAGGTGTATGGGCCCCCATCAGGCCGCGACAAGCTGCCGCGGGCTGCTCTGCCCATCCACCAGTGAGGCGCTACTGGCGGGCAGCACCTCACCGACAAAGGGGAGGGTCATCCCCTCCGAGGGGGTGGCGTGGTGCGGACGCTGTTTACGGACCGTACTCAGTCCGGCACGCCTTGTCCACAGGTCCGAGCAGCTGTCTCACTCTACTGACAGGTCACTGATCAGGCAGCGGTCCCCACTTGACAACCCCGGACGCGACGCCACGGGCAACGACTGCCGCCGCCACGGCAGCGTCGACAGCCCCGATCCCGGTCAGGTCGGCGACCGATCGATGCGCCCGCTCCACTCCGTCTCGCAGTACGGCGCCAACCGCCAGATCCGCGTCATCGGCCACCACCCCCGCCCGTACGGCGTTGCCGAAGTCCCCGTGATCGAGGCACTGCTCGTGGTCGTCAGTGGCGATCACCGCCCCGGCGAACACCTCGACCGGCAACTCGCCCTTCCCCGGCATGTCGGTCCCGATCCCGGTGATCTGGATCGCGGACCGGAAGGCCTCGCCCGGCAAGGGTTCGCGAGCAGCCGTCGTCGCGATCACACAGACGGCGCCGTCGAGACCGTCGGGCCGGGCATCCAGGCCGTCCTTGGCAAACGCGGCACAAAGCCGGGACACGGCTTCCGGTCGCCGGCCCCACACCTTCACCCGCCGCAGCGGTCGCAGCTTCCGCAGCCACCGCACCTGCAGCAGCGCCTGCTCACCAGTCCCGAGTACGGCTACCTCGTCCACGCCGACCGGGGTCATGGCGTCGGTGATCAGCGCACCGGCGGCCGCCGTACGCCATGCCGTGAGCTTGCCTTCGTCAGCGAGTACGGCGGCGGGCGTGCCGCTGGTCGCGTCCACGACGAGCATCAGCCCGTTGTTGACCGACCCGAACGTGCTCGCGATCTTCACCACGAAGTACGGCGATCCCTCGACGTACCCGGCCTTCACGTGGCAGTCACCGGCATGGGCCGGGAAGTCGAGCACCATCGGCGGTGGGACCGACGTACGGCCCTCGGCGTGAGCGATCAGAGCATCGCGGACCGCGGTGAACACGAGCTCTGGTGTGGCGATCCGGCTGATCTCCGGCAGGCCAAGGACAGGCAGCGTCATCGGCGCTTCTGCAGCCAGTTGGACCAGGCGGCGAGGGCTTCCGTGGAGTTGTGGCGGCCGAGGCCGATGCGGAAGCGGTCGGTGGGAGTCTCGGTCAGGGCGGAGGCGTAGATACTTGACGGCAGCAGGAGTACGCCGGCCTGTTCGACGAGGTCGGCGCACATGCGCTCGACGCCGTCGGGACCGAGGTAGCGGGGAAAGCAGACGCAGCCGCCGTCGGGTGGGGTGAACTCGAACAGATCCGGATAGCGCGCGAAGAAGTCGGTGAAGACCGGCAGGTTGTCGGCGACGATCCGGCGGTTGCGGGTCAGGAGGTGATCGCGGGCGCGCAGGGCGATCAGTGCGAGCACCTCGCTCGGTGCGGAGTTGCAGATCGTGGTGTAGTGCTTGGCGCGTTCCAGCTTGTCCAGGACCACGCGATCCCGGCAGGCGATCCAGCCGATCCGCAGGCCGGGCAGGCCGTACGCCTTCGACATCACGTTGAGCGAGAGCGCCGTACCCGACAGATCTGTTGCTTGGGGCAACGGCTCTCGGTTGAGTTCGAGGCCGCGGTACACCTCGTCGCTGAACAGCGTGATCCCGCGCTCGTCACACAGCCGGACCAGGTCCAGCCAGGATTCGAGCGAAGGCACCGCGCCGGTCGGGTTGTTCGGGAAGTTGACCGACACCATCCGGGTGTTCGGCCGGAGCGCGCGTTCCACCGCGTCCACGTCGAGGGCCCAGTTGTCCTCGGCCCGCAGCGCGACCCCGGTCACCTCGCACACGGCCAGCGGGACCGTCTCGGCCGCCTGGTAGTTCGGGGTCAGTACGACGAGGTGGTCGGTGGACTCGAGGAGGCTCCGCATGGCCAGGTAGATCGCCTCTTCGGCGCCGGCGAAGCACAGCACGTCGTCAGCAGAGGCACTCGTGTACGTCGCCGCGATCTCCTCCCGCAGCGCCGGCAGACCACGGGTCTCGGTGTAGCCGAGTGCCAGCGACTCCCACCGGGCACGCCCGTCGTCGTCCGCCAGGGCCAGCAGGTCGGACACCGTGTGAGTCTGCGCATCCGACGCGGTCAGGTGGTAGCGGGCGTTGAACTCCCACTTCGCGAAGTACGTTTCCAGCCGGAAGTCAGGCAGGGTCGGCATGCGGTTCCTTTCGCGCTTGGCCGAGATGCTGATAGAGCGCCGACCGGGACATCCGCAGCGCCCGCGCGACCGCCGGCACCGACCGCCGCTGGCTCAGTACGCCCGCCGCGTCGAGCTTGCCGAGCAGGTCCACCCGGTCCTCCCGGCTCAGCCGCTCGACCGGCACGCCGCGCTCGCGGACGTACCCGGCGACGATCTCGTTGAGCGTCTCGGACCAGTCGTGCTCGAACAGCACCCGCGGCTGCCCGGCCGTCGGCGCGGCGAAGGCAGCCAGCAGCCGGCTCGCGCCCTCGAAGGCAGTCCGGTCCACGTTCACGCAGAACACGTACGCGGCCTTGCCGTCCTTGTCCCGCATCACGGCGCTGACACTGGACAGCCGGCGACCGTCCGGTAGCACCTTCGGATAGGGCCCGTACACGTCGGGATCGGTCGTGGAGAGTTCGTCCAGCTCGCCGAGCAGCGAGGGATCGCCCGGTTCGCGGCCGGACAGCGGGTTCCAGATCGCGACGATCTCGTCGGTCGCCGGATCGTGCAACACCACTTCCGCGTGCGGCGACAACAAGCGGGCCAGCGCGGCACCGATCGGTGCCAGCTGCTCAGGAGTCATGCTTGGACAGTAAGTCCACAATGGACTACTTGTCTACACGGCGGCTGAGGTGTCCGCCCGCTGCGCGCGCTTGAGGCCGTACAGCAGCAGGCCGATCGAGATCACGCCGACGACGGCGTACGTGACTCGGCCACCGATGCCGTCCCAGGTCGTGTGCAGCGCGACGGATAGCGCGTACATGCCGATGAAGCCGGCGAAATGCTTGCCGGTCGGCGCGGTCACGAACCGCCAGAGACCCCAGCAGGTCAGCCCGGTCCAGGCGGCGTGACCGGCCGGCGACAGCAGACCGCGGATGAACAGTGTCTCCTCGGCGGCCCCGACGTTCCCGTTCGACTGCAGCAGCGCCACGAACGCGTAGCCCATCGTCTCCAGCACGGCGAAGCCGGTGCCGACCGCGACCCCGATGACGATCCCGCTGCCGATCGACGTCCGGTACCGGTGCCCGAAGAAGATCGCCAGGACGGCCGGTACGACCAGTTTGGCCGCCTCCTCGATCAGCCCGACCCCGACCATCGGCAGCGTGCCGAGCCGGCGCATCGCGTCGTACTCGAGCAGGCCCGCGACCACCACGCCGACGACCCCGCCGAACAGCAGGCAGCCGCCGAGCGTCGGCCCGTCGATCAGCCACCGCCCGGACCGGCCGGCCGCGAACGTCACGAACGTCAGCGGTACGACGAGCGCCCCGAGCAGGATCATGGTCGGGAAGAGGTTCGGATTCCTGGTGTCGGTGAGGACCCCCAGGACCAAGAGGTAGAGCGCCGCCCCGACCAGAAACGTCCCGACCCACGCCCACCTACGTACCACCTGCTGTGCGGTCATGGGGCGATGGTGCCCGGTCTGGCGTTCTTGTGCCATGTCGCAGGAACGGCAGTGATGGACAGGGGAGATCGCTGTGACCGGATTGCAAACTCTCCGGAAAGAGGTGCGCCTGCCCCCAGCCTCTAAGGAGAACAATGTCCCCCCACCGGATCACCGCCGCCACCCTCGCGGCGATGCTGACCCTCGGCGCGGTCACGGCGACCCCGGCCGCCGCCGGTCCGCCACCGACACCGGCCGGGAACGCCGGCGCCACCGGCATCACGGTCACCCTGATCACCGGCGACGTCGTCACGGTGACCGACGCGGGCGCCGGGAAGAAGGCGGCCACCGTCCACCCGGCCGCCGGACGCGAGCGCGTCACCTTCCACACCATCGAGGCCGACGGCGGACTCCGGGTCCTGCCGAGTGACGCCGTACCGTACCTGTCCACCGGCGTCCTCGACGCCGACCTGTTCGACGTCGAGGAGCTCATCGCCGACGGGTACGGCGACGCCGCCGCCAAGCAGCTCCCGCTGATCGTCAAGTACAACCAGGGTCTGCGGACCTCGCAGGAACTGGCCGGTACGACGACCAAGCGGCAGCTGAGCTCGATCGGCGGCGAGGCCGTGGACGCGGCCAAGGACCAGTTGCCGCAGCTGTGGAAGTCGATGACGGCCACCCGGGCCCTGAGCGGTGGGATCAGCAAAGTCTGGCTCGACGGCAAGGTACGCGCGGTGCTGGACAAAAGCGTCCCGCAGATCGGTGCGCCCGCCGCGTGGCAGGCCGGCTACGAGGGCTCCGGCGTCGAGGTCGCCGTACTGGACACCGGTGTGGACGCGGAGCACCCGGACCTGGTGGGCAAGGTGAAGGAGGCCAGGGACTTCTCCGCGAGCGCGACCGGGCCGGAGGACCACTTCGGTCACGGTACGCACGTCGCCGCCACCATCGCCGGCACCGGAGCGGGCGCGGGCGGCACCCGGAAAGGCGTCGCCCCGAAGGCGGACCTGCTCGTCGGCAAGGTGCTCGCGGACGACGGATGGGGCTACGACTCCTGGATCATCGCCGGGATGGAGTGGGCCGCCGCCGAGGGCGCCAAGGTGGTCAACATGAGCCTCGGCGGTGAGGCGACCGACGGTACCGACCCGCTCAGCCAGGCCGTCAACGACATCACCGCCCGGACCGGCACGCTGTTCGTCGTCTCGGCCGGCAACGAGGGCCGGGACGAGTCCGTCGGTACGCCGGGCGCCGCGGCGTCCGCGCTGACCGTGGCAGCCGTGGACCGGACCGACGCGCTGGCGGACTTCTCCAGCCGTGGACCGCGCCTCGGCGACGCCGGCCTCAAGCCGGAGATCTCCGCGCCCGGCGTGGACATCGTCGCCGCCCGGGCGGCCGGCACCGTCATGGGCGCGCCTGTGGACCACCTCTACACGGCAGCCTCGGGTACGTCGATGGCCGCGCCACACGTGGCCGGAGCGGCGGCTCTGCTCGCGCAGCAGCACCCGGACTGGACGGCCGACCAGCTGAAGAACGCGCTGGTCAGCACCGCGAAGGCACCGCCGAACCAGTCCGTCTACGCGCACGGAGCCGGCCGGGTCGACCTGGCCCGGGCGACCTCGCAGCAGGTCTTCGCCACCGCCGTCGCGGACTTCGGCCTGCAGACGTCGACGGAAGCAAGCAACCGGACCATCAGCTACCGCAACATCGGCGCCACCCCGGTCACGCTCAGCCTGTCTGTTGCCGTGAACAACCTTGACGCCGGGAAGCCGGAGACCGACGCGTTCGGGGTCCCGGCCAGTGTCACGGTCCCGGCCAACGGCAGCGTCGACGTACCGGTGAACCTGGATGCGGCCAAGCTGGACCGCGGCCTGCACAGCGGCCGGATCGTTGCCACTGGCACCAATGGTGTCGTCACCCAGACCGCGGTCGGTGCGCTCCGGCAAGGTCAGAAGCACACGATCACCCTGCGTGGCGTCGGCCTGGACGGCCAGCCCACGGGCGTGCCGGTCGTCTCGCTGTTCGGTGACAACTCGCGCTCGGACGTGCTCGCCTGGATCCCGGACGGCGACAGCTTCACGGCCGAGGTCGAGGAGGGCACCTACCTGCTGCACGGGCTGGTCGAGAACAGCAACCCGCAGGACGAGCAGGTCAGCCTGTTCACCGACCCGAACATCGTCGTCAGCAAGGACATCGAGGTCGTCATCGACGCCCGTCAGGCGGTTCCGATCACGATCGAGACGCCGAAGCCGTCGGAGCAGCAGGCGATCCTGAGCTACTACGTGCACCGGGGGTACGGCAACGGCCGGTCCATCAGCCACGGGGTGATGCACTTCAGCACGGTCAAGCAGGTCAACGTGACGCCGACCAAGCCGGTCCGGGACGGCACCTTCGAGTTCTCGTCCCGCTGGCAACTGGTCGCGCCGATGGTCCAGGCCACGGTCCAAGGTGTCACCGGGCCGCTGGACATCAACCTGCTCCACCAGTCGCCGTCGTACGAAGGCAAGAAGCGGTTCCCACTCGTGTACGCCGACTCCTCGCTGCAGGGCGTGTCGGGCGCGCTGGCCGTGCTCGACTCGAGTGAGGACGGCTGGGGGAACGGCAGTGAGCAGGACCAGATCGCCGCGGCCGCTCAGGCGGGCGCCGCAGCCGTCATCCTGGTCCGGCCGGCGGACTGGTCGGCGTGGACGGTCTGGCGGCCGACCGGTGACCGGGAGCCGATCCCGGCGATGGTCACCACGGCAGCGGACGGTCAGAAGCTGATCGACCGGGCTCGTCGGGGCCGCGCCACGATCGACCTGACGCTGACCACCTCGAGCCCGTACCTGTACGACGTACAGCAGGTCTCGACCGGGTACATCCCGGCGAAGATCCACTACAAGGTGACCCCGGCGAACAGCGCGCGGATCACCACCAAGTACGCCGACAACGGTGGCTTCAACTGGGCCAAGGAGCAGCGGTTCGGGTGGCGGCCGTGGCAGGAGTACTCCTGGAACGACACCCAGCGGTTCGTCGAGACGCCGAAGGTGCGCGAGGAGTGGGTGACCTCGGGTGACTCACTCTGGCAGCACCGGGTGCACCACCTCTACACCTGGGACACCATGGGTGCGCTCCGTGGCGGGATGACCTCGGTGCCGCGGAGCTACACCATCGGTCCGTCGAACGAGACCTGGTTCGGTCCGGTGGTCCGCCCGGCCGCCGCACCCGGGGTGCTGTCGACCCGCACGGGTGACCGGTTGTCGCTGCGGATCCCGTCGTTCGTGGACGCTGCCGGCCACTACACGGTCGGCGAGACGACGTCGTCCTCGGCGGTGCTGTCGCGCAACGGTGAGGTTGTCGCCGAGCTGCCGGACGCGTGGGAGGACGTGATCACGTCCAGCGGCGACGCGTCGTACAAGCTGGATCTCTCGACTGAGCGGATCGACTCCCAAGGCGAGTGGAACTGGGGTACGCGGACGCAGACCTCGTGGGAGTTCCGGTCGAAGCAGGCACCGACCGACAAGGCGACTCCGCTGTCACTGCTGCAGGTGGGCT
Organism: Kribbella sp. NPDC023972; assembly: GCF_040639075.1. Taxonomy (NCBI): domain Bacteria; kingdom Bacillati; phylum Actinomycetota; class Actinomycetes; order Propionibacteriales; family Kribbellaceae; genus Kribbella; species Kribbella sp. NPDC023972. The sequence continues at coordinate 401,719 of NZ_JBEZZH010000004.1, forward strand.
ACACGGTGCCGACGGACCTGACTGGCCGTGTCGGCGCTCGTACCCACGTGGTCGGCTTCAACGTCCAGCAGCAGGTCGGTGCAGCGCGGTCGACCACGCTGCAGGCCTGGGCGTCGTACGACGAGGGCAAGAGCTGGAAGAAGCTCGCCGTCGTCGGTGCCCTCGGCCGCTACCTGGCCGTGGTCCCGACCGCGCACGACACCGTCTCGCTGAAGGTCCGCGCCACCGACAACACCGGCGCCGCGGTCACGCAGACCGTGATTCGCGCGTACGGCGTGAAGTAGTGGGCCCTGAGCTGGGGCGGCCGGTGTGCATAGGCCGCCTCAGCTCAGATCCAGCCGCGTTTGGCCGCTTGGAAGGCCAGACCGGTCCGGGTGTCGACACCGGCCAGGGTCATCATCCGGTCCAGCCGGCGCTGGACGGTACGGCGGCTGATACCGAGCTGGGACGCGATCGACTTGTCGGGTACGCCGGCCACCAGCAAGGACAAGAGGAAGCGTTCGGAGTCGTCCAGACCCTCCGCGTGGTCGCTGCCATTGGACTGGAGCTTCACCGGGGTCGCCTGCTCCCAGTGGCTCTCGAAGAGGGCCAGCAGCGCGTCCAGCAACTGACCACGGCCGATCACCGCGGCCGTCGGCTCTCCGATGCCCAACTCGTCGTCGCGGACGAGTGGGCAGACAGCGGTCGCTCTGTCCACGATCGCCAACCGGACCGGGAGTGTCGGGAGCGTGCGAGCCTCCTCGCCCCAGCTGATGCCTTCCGCGATCGTGTCGAGCTCGCCGGGCGTCTCCAGCAGGGCGCGCTCGTAGATCGCGCGATACCGGACGCCGCGGCTGAGAGCGCCGTACTCCTCGGTGTTCTCCGCGCCCGGCATGGCCAACGGGTTGGCGCGGCAGAACCACAGGATCTCCTCGCGGGCCGACTCCTGCAGGTCGCGGAGGCGCTCGCGGAGCGCGTTGGCCCCGACGATCACCTCGACCAGGTGATGTGCGTCCCGGCGGCTCGCACTGGCGCGGAACTCCTCGCTCAACGCCGCCACGGTCTTGCGGGCCGCCTCCAACGACTCCTGCCGGCGCAGAAGCGTCGTACCGAGTGCCACGTCCGGTGGCAGCGCACGGAACACCTGACCGTCGGCCTGGTGCACCGCGACGAGTCCCTTCGCCTGCAGCCGCTGCAGCACCTCGTCCGCCTCGTGCTGCGTCAACTCGGCGACCTCGGCAAGCTCCGAAGACCGCGCCGCCGACAGCCCGACCAGCAACCGATACGCCTGCTCCTCGCGCCCATCCAGCAACGAGCCCTCGTCCATCCGCCTCCCCCTCCCAACCTCGGAACCTCAACCTAACCAAGCATTCCAACGCTGTAGCGGGCGGGTTCGCGAATATCAGCTCACCCGGGCCCTCTTCTTGGCGTTGAGGTAGGTGAGGCCGCCGTAGGTGTACATGGATAGGCCTAGGGCTGCCATGGCGGTGATGACTGGCCAGTGCCAGGGGGAGTCCAGGACCGATCCGCCGGATCATCCGAGCGTTGGAGAACGGCTTCAGCTCGCCGTCGCGGCGTAGACGAGATCGCCGTCACGAGAGAAGTCGACGCGGACGCCGTTGAGGAACACCTCGGTCGCGTTCGCTGCGGCGATGCCGATCGCCTTCGTCGGATCGGTCGAGGCGGTCAGGGCACGCCCGTCGATCCGCACCGTCGAACCGGCATAGGTGACCGCGACGTCGTTCACCGCGACCGGCGAGGTGAGCAGAACCTTGCCGCCCCGCCGGACCGTCGAGCCGTCGTACATGACGAACGACTGGACGGCTCCGCTCGGGGCATCCTGGACGTACAGGATCTTCCCGTTGAAGCTGTACGACCCGAACGAGCGGGTGGCCTTCGATGCCCACGACTTGTAATAGGTGCCACGGCCGCCGTCGCCGAACCGGATGTCCAGTGCCGTCGCCAGATCCGGGGTCAGGGTCCCCACCGGCAACCGGTTGATCCGAACGGCGCTGTCGGCGGCCGCAGGCGACGGCAACAGCAGCGTGTCGAACGTGGTCTTTCCCGCGGCCTGCTTGACGTACGAGGCGTACTTCGCGTCACTGACGTGATAGAACGCCGGCGAGTAGTACCCCTTCGGGACCGAGGCGGTGAGCTTCTCCGGGTCCGCCGGGACGACCGTCAGGTTCGCGCCGGAGGCGAACTTGGTGACTGTCGCCTTGGACGTGGCGGTCTGCGCGGGATTCGCGTCCGGCAGGAAATGCCAGTTCTGCTCGTAGCGGTGCGAAGCGGTGTCGCGCGGCCTGAGCTGATCGGACACCAGCGACACACCCGAGCGCAGCGTGAGCACAGACCTCGCGTGCCAGGCCCTGGCAGACGCGTCGGTGTTTCCGCTGATCAGATCGAACGCCGGGTTGCTGACGAAATGGGTGATCTCCCCGGTGGCCTTGGAGTTCTGCGGCAGGTTGTCGACCTCAACGGTGTTGTGGGCCTCCGTGCTCTTCCGCAACCAGTCCGATCGTGGGTCCGAGCTGTAGGAATACGTGCCCGGGTCGACCAGCAACTCGCGGCCGTGCTTGTAGGTGACGAGTGACAGCTCGTCGGGATGACTGTGGGGACCGCGATCGATGTTGTACCGCAGATAGGAGTCGGCCGCCGACCAGCCGGACCGGGAGACCGCCACCCGGGTGTCCGGATACCGCGCCGCGAGGTGCGCTGGCTGCGTTCCGGCCTTCCCCGACGTACCGACGTAGATCAACTCCTGGTCGCCGAGCAACTCGCCGAGACGGCGCAGGACCGAGCGCTGGTCATCGCTGCCACTGTCCCCGTAGTTCGCGGTGTAGCCGTTCGGGAGGGTCTGGTCCATCAGGAAGTGGCCGAGCTTGCGGAGCTTCTCGGTCGCGGTGAAGGGGATCCCGTGCTTCTTCATGAACGCGACGATGTCGACGTACTGCGAGACGTACCCTCGGGCGTAGCCGCTGGTCGCCTCCCGGTACCCGCCGTCGGCGTAGGTCGAGTCGTTCAGCTGACTCGCCAGGAAGTCGGCCGCGTTGCCCCGCCAGCCCGCGGCCGCGGTGAACTCCGGCAGGTAGACCGAGGCGCGGAGCAGTGCGAGCTTCTGGGTCTGCATCCAGTTCGGGCTGTCGTGGACGTTGCCCTGCAGGTGGAGGCCCGATCGGTACATCGTCTTCAGGATCTGGACGTTCTCCTCCGCGTCCAGCGAGGGACTCGTGCGCAGGATCTCGTACGCCGCCGTCCAGTTCTCCAGCCGCCGCGCGGTGTCCAGGCTGCGTGGATACGAGCCCGCGCCGTACTCGGTGCCGTACCCGTCGGCATCGGCGATGAAATCGGTCAGCGTGCCGATCAAAGCGTCGGCGTACTTGTCGTCGCCGGTCTTCTGGTACGCCCTGGCCAGCGGGCCGGCGAAGTAGAAGCGCGCCAACTGGTAGCGGTACTCCTTGTCTGCGCCGGCCGGGAGCAGCCAGTCGAAGCCGCCGGGGTCGCCCTGCCACGAGTACGTGTTCTGCACGGTGTTGTTCCAGGTACGGGTGCTCTCCACGAAGGCCTCGGAATTGCTGAACACCATGACGTCCTTGGCCGCGCCCGCACGCCCGGTCAGCGAGAGTGCCGCGCTGCGCACACCGGCAACACCGGACAGGTTGAACTGCAGGTAGGCCTTCCGGGTCTCAGCCGTGAACGGACCGGCGCCTTGGTCTCGTACCTGCAGGCTGTCCTTCCCGCCGTACGCCGTACCCGCGTCGGCACCGGCCTTGATGTACGTGTCGGCCGTGGGGTTGAGCGTCCGCACCGACCCGTCATCGAGCGTCAGTCGCAACGTCGGCTTGCCTGACGCCTTCTCGCGGCTGTTGATGGAGACCGTGACCGGCTCCTTGATCCGGGCCATCAGCAGGAAACCTGCGGTTCCGCCCGCGGCGGCGGTCGCGGCAGCAGTGACATCGGCGCTGACCGCCGACTCCTGTGCGCCGAAGCGCACCGTGGTCCGGTAGACCTCGCCGGAGCCCAACGTCCAGATGTGGTCGGGCGTCAACTCGAGGACGCCGGGCCAGTCATTGTGCGTGAACTTGCCGGCGTCATTGGCCGGACGGGCGCGGTAGTAGGCGAGGAGCTCGCGCTTGGCCGCGGCATAGTCCCCGGCACGTACGGCGGCCTCGACGCCGTTCAGGCCGGCGACACCGTCGTAGTCCAGGAGCCCGAAGAACTCCGCGTCGGACAGGTTCCCGGCGGTCGATGTGGTGGATCCATCTCGGGCACCCAGCGTCCCGGCGAGCACCATCAAAGCGGTCGCGGCAGCGACAACAGTCGCCCGCAAGCTGGTACGCACAGAACGATCTCCCCAGGCCGTCTCCATCAACGACCCTGAGCGTAGGTGTTCGGCCGACGCCGACGGACGGACCGGAAAGCGCCCAGAAATCGAACGGAAAGCAGCTCAGCGGGCGGTCCGGTCGCGGGAGCGGGGGTCGGTGACGGCTCGGGTGCGGTAGATGTCGCCCTTGAGGGCGGTGGCGCGCCAGGGGCGGGCGTGGGTGAGCGGGACCTTCAGGGCCGGGTCCTCGCGGTCGATGGTGGTGATGGCGAGCTCGGACTGGCCGGCGAGCTGGGACGCGTACGTGCCGTCGGGCGCGATCAGGCCGGACGGCATCAGGTCCACGGTCTGCGCGGGCAGTGACATCGCGACCCAGTAGCAGTTGATCGCGGCGTACGCGCGGGCCTTCACCTCGAAGATCTCGTCCACCGGGTACGCCGACAGCAGCAGGCACTCGACGCCGAGCCGCTCGTACTGGCTGAACAGGTGCGGGAAGTTGACCTCGACACAGATCGCACAGCCGAACCGGTAGCCGTCGATGTCGAACACCACCGGGTCGAAACCGGGCGAGTAGAAGTGGTTGATCTCGGTGTTCGACAAGAACCGCTTGTCGTACCGGTCGACGAGCTCGCCGGCGTCGGAGATCACGTACAGGCTGTTGTGCGGCCGGTGCGGCGGTGTCAGCGGATGCGCCGAACCGAGCACGACCCACAGCTTCAGCTCCGCGGCCAGCGCCATGATCCGCTCGAGCTCGTCCCGGACGACGTCCCAGTCGACCTGCGACCAGTCCGCGAGCTGCTCCTTGGCGTACCCGCTCAGCATTCCCTCGGGAAACTGCACCAGCCGAGCCCGGCCGGCAGCCGCCTTCCGCATCAACGACCGAACCGTTTTCCCGTTCTTCCGCGCGTCCGCACTGATCCCCGGCTGGGCAATGGCAATCCGAATCCCCGTCATCGCCCTACCGTCTCAGCCCGGACCGACATATCCCCCCAACGCCACGACCTCACCCCGCCCCACCCCTTGGCTCGCGGAGGGTTTCTGTGCCGGATTGGGTAAGTGGCCCCCGGATCACGCCGAAACCCGCCACGGTCGCGGCGCCTGGGTGATGCCGCACACATCCGGAAAGCAAAAAGTCCCGGTCACTGACCGGGACTTGCTGTGCGCGAGGGGGGAGTTGAACCCCCACGCCCTTTCGGGCACACGGACCTGAACCGTGCGCGTCTGCCTATTCCGCCACCCGCGCGCTTGGTTGAGTCTGACAGTGTCATTCTGCAACCGAGAAGGAACAGTAGCACGGGTCATGGCGAAGGTTCACATTGCGGGTTGGGTCGAACCTCCCGATACGATCGATCGTCGTACCCGGTGTGTCCACCACGACCGGTGGACCAGGCGTACGGCGTGCCTGCTGAGGGCGCCGGACGGCAAGCACGATCGTTGGCTACAACCGGCGACCGAACCGTGGAGGAGGAGGCGTGCGACCGCTGCAGCGCTTCGAGCGACGTCTGGAGGGCATTGTGAGCGGTGTCTTCGCGCGCGCGTTCAAGGGCGACGTCGAGCCGATCGAGCTGGCGGCGGCGCTCAAGCGTGAGATCGACAACACCGCGCGGATCCTGTCCCGGGACCGCCGGCTGGTGCCGAACCACTTCACCATCGAGCTCGGCCCCGGCGACTTCGAGCGACTGAACGCCTACGGCCAGACCCTGAACCACGAGCTGGCGAACGAGCTGCGCGACCACGCCGACATCCAGCGGTACACGTTCTCCGGCCCGATCGAGATCGTGCTGACTCAGCAGGACGACCTGCCGACGGGTAAGTTCCGTGTGGTCAGTGCCACGGTCGGGACCCCGCAACGGTCCCGTCCGCAGCCCCAGCCCTACCAGCAGGAGCCCTACGTGCCGCCGAACGACGGCCAGACGGTGATGCAGAGCGCCCCACCGCCCCAGCAACAGCCCCCGCGCCGCGGCCACCCGCAGGTGATGCTCGAGGTGAACGGCCGCCGCCGGCCGGTCAACCCGCCAGGTGTGGTGCTCGGCCGCGGTACCGACGCGGACATCCAGATCAACGACCCGGGCGTGTCCCGGCGGCACGCGGAGATCCGGCTGATGCCGGAGGGCCCGGGCGGTATTCGGGTGGTCCTGGTCGACCTGGGCTCCACGAATGGGACGCTGGTCAACGGCCGGCGGACCACCGAGGCCGAGCTGGTCGACGGCTCGACCGTACGAATCGGGAACACGACGATGACGCTGCGTCTGGCGGACGAGCCGATCGCCCAGCCGCCGAGCAGCGGGTGGTGACTGACCTTCCATGTCGGAACTGACCCTGACCCTGATCAAACTGGGGTTCCTGGCCCTGTTGTGGATGTTCGTCCTCGCGGTGCTGTCCGTGATCAGGTCCGACCTGTTCGGTGCGAAGGTGGACAGCCGGGCGGCGAGCGCCGTCGTACCGCAGAACACCCGGACACCGCGACCCGCCAAGCCGGTGAAGAAGCGCAAGGGCCTGCCCGGGTCGGTGACGATCGCGGACGGGCCGCAGGCCGGGGTCGGTGCGACCCTGGTGGAGGAGCCGGTGATCATCGGCCGCGGCGGGGACTGCCAGATCCGGCTGGACGACGACTACTCTTCCACCCGGCACGCCCGGCTGTTCCTGTCCGACGGCCAGTGGTGGGTCGAGGATCTTGGCTCCACCAACGGGACGTACCTGGACGGCCAGCGGGTGACCCGCCCGGTGCCGGCCGAGATCGGCGGCTCGATCCGGATCGGCCGGACGACGCTGAACATCGCGAAGTAGGCCTGCCTCGATGACCCTCTCGCTCGACTACGCCGCACTGTCCGACGTTGGACGGGTGCGCCGCAACAACGAGGACTCGGCGTACGCCGGTCCGCACCTGCTGCTGCTCGCGGACGGGATGGGCGGCGCCGCGGCCGGTGAGGTGGCCAGCGCGGCGGCGGTCCAGGTGATCCGGAAGCTGGACAAGCCGGGGATCAGCGGCGAGGACATGATCGAGGCGCTGGCCGGTGCGGTGCACCGGGCGAACGAGCGGCTGTCCGAGCTGGTCGAGGAGGACCCGGAGCGCGAGGGGATGGGCTCGACCGTCACCGCGCTGATGTTCGACGGCCAGCAGCTCGGGCTGGCCCACCTGGGCGACTCCCGCGCGTACCGGATGCGGGACGGGCTGCTCTACCAGCTGAGCCACGATCACACTTTTGTGCAGTCGCTGGTGGACGAGGGCCGGATCTCCCGGGAGGAAGCCTTCACCCACCCGCACCGCAACCTGATTCTGCGGGTGCTCGACGGCCGGCCGGACTCGGATCCGGACCTGGAGATCCTCGACGTCCGCGCCGGTGACCGGCTGCTGCTCTGCAGTGACGGCCTGCCCGACTACGTGAGCGACGAGGTGATCGCGGCCTCGATGGCCGACGGTACGCCGGACTCCGTGGTGGTGGAGCTGATCACGCACGCCCTGGAGGCCGGATCCAACGACAACGTGACATGTGTCGTCGCCGACGTCGTCGAGACCCAGCCGTCGAGCGGCACCACGCCCCAGCTCGTCGGCGCGGCCGCGGAGCTGGCTCAGGGTGGCACAGGTCGTGGCGAGCCGACGATCGCCGTACCCGGCGGTGGTAACGGCCATGGTGGCGGCGGTGCAGTCCTCGATCCGGAGGAGCTGCGCTACGCGCCGCGGCCGCCGAAGCGCTTTCCGTGGTTGCGGCGGATCGCTGTACTGGTCGTGATCCTCGGCCTGATCGGTGGCGGCGGCTGGCTCGGGTACACCTGGACGCAGAACCAGTACTACGTCGGCACCGACGGTGACTACGTGGCGATCTTCAAGGGTGTGGACGAGGACATCCCCGGCCTGACGCTGTCGAAGGTGTACGAGAAGCAGACCCTGCAGGTGGACAAGCTGCCGACGTACAGCCGCGAGCAGGTGGAGAGCAACATCCAGGCCGACGACCTGCCCGGGGCCCGGACGATCGTCAGCGAGCTGCAGCGAACCGCCGACGAGTGCGCCAAGGCACAGCCGACCCCGAGTCCCAAGCCGAGTACGCCGCCCGCGTCCAAGCCACCGGTGACCACGCCGCCGGCCACGACCAAGCCGCCGACGGTCACCCCGACGACAACCCCGACCACCGGGCCGGTCAACCCCGACGACTGTGACGGCGTCAGATGAGCGAACGTAGTGAGCTCATGATCGAGCACGGCGTATCTTGTGCCTCATCGGCGCCCGGAGCGCAGCGAGGACGCCGATGAGTATCGCGTCGACGTCCGTCATCCAGATCATCCCGCGCAGCCGGCGTGGGGTGGAGTTGCTGCTGCTCATCATCGCGGTCATCGTCTCGGTCGGCGCGTACGTGAACATCGGCCTCACCGTGCAGGACGAGATCCCGGCCAGCACCGGCTACTACGCCGCCGGTATCGGCCTGCTCGCCCTGATCGCGCACCTCGCGCTGCGCTACCGGGCGCCGTACGCCGACCCCGTGCTGCTGCCGTGCGCCGTCGTACTGAACGGGCTCGGCGTCGCGATGATCCACCGGGTCGACCTGGGCCTGACCGCGGCCGCGGAGGCGGCCGGACGGGAGCCGCGGGCGGCGGCCGCACCGCAGCAGATCACCTGGACCGCGGTCGGCATCGTCTTGTTCCTGGCCGTCATTCTGGTGGTCCGCGACCACCGCCGGCTGCAGGCGCTCACCTACACCGCCGGCCTGACCGGTCTGGTGCTGCTGATCCTGCCGCTGATCCCCGGTCTCGGCGTCGACATCAACGGCGCGCAGATCTGGATCCGGTTCTTCGGGATGTCGTTCCAGCCCGGTGAGTTCGCGAAGCTCTGCCTGGTGATCTTCTTCGCCGGCTACCTGGTGGTCAAACGCGACGTGCTGACGCTGGCCGGGCACCGCTTCCTCGGCCTCGACCTGCCCCGGGCCCGCGACCTCGGCCCGATCCTGATCGCCTGGGCGGTCAGCCTGGGCGTGCTGGTCTTCGAGAAGGACCTCGGCTCGTCGCTGTTGTTCTTCGGCCTGTTCCTGATCCTGCTGTACGTCTCCACCGAGCGGGCCGGCTGGCTGATCATCGGTGGCCTGCTGTTCGCCGGCGGCGCGTTCTTCGCGTCTCAGACCTTCGGCCACGTACAGAAGCGCGTCGACGACTGGCTGCATCCGTTCAACGAGGTCGGCGGCCAGGTCGCCACCGCACTGATGGGCCAGGCCTGGGGCGGGGTGCTCGGCCGCGGCTTGGGCCAGGGCCGCCCGGAGCTGCTCGGCTTCTACGGCCAGAGCGACTTCATCATCTCCTCGTTCGGCGAGGAGCTCGGTCTGACCGGGCTGATGGCGATCATCCTGATCTACACGCTCATCATCGAGCGCGGCCTGCGCACCGCGCTCGGCTGCCGGGACATCTTCGGCAAGCTGGTCGCGACCGGTCTGGCGATGTCGTTCGCGCTGCAGGTGTTCGTCATCGTCGGCGGTGTCACCGGCCTGATCCCGCTGACCGGTCTGGCCACCCCGTTCATGGCGCTGGGCGGTACGTCGCTGGTCGCGAACTGGGCGATCATCGCGCTGCTGCTGCGGATCAGCGACCAGGCCCGCCGGCCGCAGACGCCGGCCGCTCCAGTGTCCGACGAGACGATCGCGATGGCGGTGCAGAAGCAGTGAACTCAGCGATCCGGCGACTGGCTCTGGCGGCGATCATCCTGATGCTCGCGCTGATGGCGAACTCGACGTACCTGCAGGCCTTCCGGGCCGGCGAACTGAACGCGCGCAACGACAACCGCCGGGTGCGCGACTCGCAGTTCTCGGTCGACCGCGGCCCGATCCTGATCGGCAGTACGCCGATCGCGCAGAGCAAGCCGTCGAACGACCGGTTCCAGTTCCAGCGCACGTACGCCTCCGGACCGGTCTACGCACCGGTGACCGGCTACTACTCCTATCTGTACGGCCGGGCCGGGATCGAGCTGACGCAGAACTCCGAGCTGAACGGCAGCGACCCGTCGATGGCGTTCCGCCGGGTGATCGACGTGATCACCAACCGCCGCCAGCAGGGCGCCAGCGTGACGTTGACGCTGAACGCCGCGGCGCAGCAGGCGGCGTACGCCGGACTGGCCGGCAAGACCGGCGCGGTGGTGGCGCTCGAGCCCAAGACCGGCCGGGTGCTCGCTTTGGTGTCCCGGCCGTCGTACGACCCGAACAAGCTCGCCTCGCACGACCTGGACGACGTCGGCGCGGCGTGGAAGCAGCTGAACGAGGCATCCAGCAAGCCGATGTCGAACCGGGCGATCAAGGAGCTCTACCCGCCCGGCTCGACGTTCAAGCTGGTCACCGCCGCCGCGGCGCTGTCGAGTGGCAAGTACACGCCGGAGACCAAGGTGCACTCGCCGGCTGAGCTGCCGCTGCCCCAGACCACGGTCCCGCTGGTGAACGAGAACGGCCAGAACTGCGGCGGCAGCAACGACGCGACGCTGACGATCGCGCTGCGCTACTCCTGCAACACCGCGTTCGGCAGCATCGGCCTGGCGCTGAAGGCGGACGCGCTGGCCGAGCAGGCGGCCAAGTTCGGCTTCGGCGAGCGGCAGCTGCCCGAGCTCGGCGCGGTCGCCAGCCAGTTCCCGGGCGACCCGAACGAGCCGCAGACCGCGCAGTCCGCGATCGGCCAGTTCGACGTCCGGGCCACCCCGCTGCAGATGGCGATGGTGGCGGCCGGGATCGCGAACAAGGGCTCGGTGATGAAGCCGTACCTGGTGCAGAACGTGAAGACCGCGGACCTCAAGACCGTCTCCGAGACCAAGCCGGAGGAGCTGCACCAGGCGGTCACCCCGGAGGTCGCGGCACAGCTGACCCAGATGATGGTCGACGTGGTCGCGAACGGCACCGGCAGGCCGGGCCGGATCGACGGGGTCCAGGTGGCCGGCAAGACCGGTACGGCGCAGACGTCGCCGGACCGGCCGCCGTTCGCCTGGTTCACCGCGTTCGCGCCCGCCAACGACCCGAAGATCGCGGTGGCGGTGATGATCGAGGACGCGAACATCCCACGCAACGACATCGCCGGTGGCACCCTGGCGGCACCGATCGCCAAACGGGTGATGGAGGCGGTGCTGGGCCAATGAGCGCGATACGGAATGATGCTGTGACAGTGCGTCTTTCCAACGGGGATCCACGTGTGGCGGCCGCTACCGTGGGCAAGTTGAGTGTGTTTCCGGACAGGTTGGAAGGCTGAGTCATGACATCGCAGGCACGTCTCGTCGGCGGCCGATACGAAGAAGGCGAACCGCTCGGCCGCGGCGGCATGGCCGATGTCCGCAGGGGCGTCGACAACCGGCTCGGCCGGGCCGTCGCGATCAAGCGGCTGCGGGTCGACCTGGCCAGTGACGCCACCTTCCAGGCCCGATTCCGCCGGGAGGCCCAGTCGGCCGCCTCGCTGAACCACCCGACCATCGTGTCGGTCTACGACACCGGCGAGGAGCCGGACCCGAACGGATCCGGCGTCACCATTCCGTACATCGTGATGGAGTTGGTGACCGGCAAGACGCTGCGGGACCTGATCCGTGAGGGCCGCAAGATCATGCCCGAGCGGGCACTGGAGATCACCTCCGGCGTGCTCGAGGCGCTCGACTACAGCCACCGGGCCGGCATCGTCCACCGCGACATCAAGCCCGGGAACGTGATGCTGACCCCGCAGGGCCAGGTCAAGGTGATGGACTTCGGCATCGCCCGGGCGGTCGCCGACACCTCGTCGACGATGACCCAGACGGCGGCCGTCATCGGTACGGCGCAGTACCTGTCTCCCGAGCAGGCCCGCGGTGAGACCGTCGACGCCCGCTCCGACCTGTACTCGACCGGCTGCCTGCTGTACGAGCTGCTCACCGGGCGGCCGCCGTTCGTCGGTGAGTCGCCGGTGTCGGTGGCCTACCAGCACGTCCGGGAGCAGGCGCTGCCGCCGTCGTCGTTCGACCCCGACATCCCGCCGGAGGTCGACGCGGTCGTCCTCAAGGCGCTGGCCAAGAGCCGCGAGGAGCGGTACCAGAGCGCCGCCGAGATGCGGCAGGACATCCACCGGGTGCTGGCCGGTCAGCAGGTGACCGCGCCGATGGCCGCGGTCGCCGAGACCCGCGCGATTCCGGCGGCCTATGCCCCGACCGCGGCGACTCAGGCGTACGAGCAGCCGGCGGGTGACGACCTGCTGCCGCCGGACGATGGCATCGACGAGGCCCAGGCGGCTCGCGCCCGGCGCAACCGTGGCCTCGCCTACTTCCTGCTCGGCCTGGCCATCGTCGCGATCGCGGTCGGCGCCTACGCCCTGTTCACGAACATGAACAAGGACAACCCCGGCGGCGGTACGGCGAATCCGCCGACCAAGGTCCAGGTGCCGGACGTGAGCGGAAAGTCGGCGGCCGAGGCGACCGCCTTGCTGACCGAGCAGGGCCTGAAGTTCGCCCAGGGCCCGTCCCAGCCGAGTGACACGGTCGGCAAGGGACTGGCGATCTCGCAGACCCCGCAGCCGGGCACCGAGGCCGAGAAGGACTCAACCGTCACCGTGGTGTTCTCGGCCGGCCGCAGCGCATTCCCGGTGCCGGATGTGATCGGCAAGTCCGAGTCCTCGGCCCGGAAGGCTCTCGAGGGCACCGCGGCGAACTTCAAAGTCAAGGAACAGACGGAGAAGAAGGACAGCGGCGAGAAGGAGGGCACGGTGCTGGGGGTCAGCCCGGACCCGAGCGGTCAGTACCCGGCCGGCACCGAGTTCACCCTGACCGTGTCCACCGGCAAGGAGATGGTCGAGGTTCCGAACGTCGTCACGATGCCGTTCGACGAGGCGACCAAGGCGCTGAAGGAGCTCGGCTTCAAGGTCGGTTACGCGCAGGGGGAGGACCCGAACGCGGTCGACCAGACCGTGCTGCAGCAGAGCGCGAAGGCGGGCACGAAGGCCGCAAAGGGCAGCCTGATCACGCTCACGATCAACAACCTGCCTGAGGAGCCGTCCACCACTCCCTCGCAGACTCCGTCGGAGACCCCGTCGGAGACCCCGGGAACGCCAGGGATCACCATCGGCGGCTGACCCTGAAGAAACCCCCTCGCGGATCAATCGGCGAGGGGGTTTCTTGTTGTCTCAGCTGACGAGGGGAGCCATGCCCGCCGAGCGGGCGACCGCGTCCGGGTCGCCGCACATCGCCAGCCAGTTGGCGAGCATCCGATGGCCGCCCTCGGTGAGCACGGACTCCGGGTGGAACTGAACGCCCTCGACCGGCAGGTCGCGGTGCCGGGCCGCCATGATCACGCCGGCCTCGGTCCGGGCCGTCACCTGCAGCTCGGCGGGCACGGTGTCCTGGGCGATCGCGAGCGAGTGGTACCGCGTCGCGGTGAACGGTGACGGCAGCCCGGCGAGCACACCGGAGCCCTCGTGGAACACCTGGCTCGTCTTGCCGTGCAGCAGCTCGTCGGCCCGGCCGACCACCCCGCCGTACGCGACCCCGATGGCTTGCAGGCCCAGGCAGACGCCGAAGATCGGGACCTGTCCGCCCTTCTCCTTGACGATGTCCACGCACGCCCCCGCCTCTTCCGGCGTACCGGGGCCGGGCGAGAGCAGGACACCGTCGTACGACGTGACGTCGTCAGGGGTGACCTCGTCGTTGCGGAGCACGGTGGTCTCGGCCTGCAGTTGCTGCAGGTACTGCACCAGGTTGTAGACGAAGGAGTCGTAGTTGTCGACGACGAGGATCCGCGGCATGCGATCCATTGTGACAGCTAGCGACCGCTGGCGGTGGGGCTGGCCGAAGGGGTGCGCTCGAAGCCGGGGACGGTGGCGCTCTGCAGGTCGAGGGTGCCCTCGTACGCCGGCATCGCGATCGACGACTCGTTCTTCACCTCGTAGCCGAGCTGGAACTTCACCACGTAGTCCTGCAGGTTGTCGATGTACTGCGAGTCGTCCAGAGCCTTCTGCAGCTTCCGCCGGTCCCCGATCGCGGTGATCTTGTACGGCGGCAGGTACGGCACACCGTGCAGGACGACAGAGTTGCCGACGCACTTGATGCCGGTGGTCGAGATGACCCGGTGGTTCTGGATCGAGATCGCGTCCGCGCCGCCGGCCCAGAGCGCGTTCACCACGGCCTGGATGTCCTGCTGGTGGATCACCAGCCAGTCGGCGTCGACGTCCGGGTTCTCCTTGACCACCTCGGACGGCGCGTCCTTCAGCGTGACGGTCAGTCCGGGACCGGTGACAGGCGTCGTACCGACCTGGTTGGAGAGCTCCTTGAGTTGGTCGGCCAGCTTCGGATCGATCGAACCCTGCTGCGCCTGCAGCTTCTCGATGTCCTGCGTCAGCGCCGCGTGCTGGCGCACCAGGCTTGCGCTGCGGCGGCTCTGTTCCTCCACCAGCCCGGCGAGCGTAGTGTTGCGACTAGGGCGCAGGTCGGTGCCCCTGGCGTTGGTGGCGCTGGTCGCGAACAGCAGGCCGGCGCACAGCAGCGCCAGCGGCGCGGCCGCGCGCCACAGCGAAATTCGCCTCAACCTACGCACCCGTGATCTCCATGTTGCTCTCTGCACTACGCTAACCCGCACCGGACCCGACGAAGGTCCGGGTCTGAGACCTTCAGCGCTCAGCTTATGCGTCCTTACAAGGAGTTCAGTCGTGCCCGAGTCGAGCAGTCGCAACAAGAAGAAGACCGACAAGGTCAAGGTGGAGAAGACGCCGAAGAAGCCGCGCACCACCAGTCGCGTCTGGGTTGCTCCGCTGATGCTGGCCTGCTGGCTGCTCGGACTCGCCTGGCTGGTCGTCTTCTACGTGGCCGGCCAGGACATCCCGGTGATGAGCGACCTCGGCAACTGGAACCTGCTGATCGGTATGGGCCTGATCGCCGTCGGCTTCGTCGTCTCCACCCAGTGGATCTGAGCTGCCGCGGGGAATCACAGGGGTGAAGTTATCCACACCCGTATCCCCAGCTGTGCACAGCTTTTCGGCGTCTTGTCCCCAGGTTCTCCCCGACTTCTCCACGAATCCCGGCGCGAACTCCGCAAATTCTGTGGATAACCCAGGTTTGCGGGCCTCGGTTTCCACACCGTTCACGTAGCCACAGCCAGCCGTCCACCACCCCGCATTCTCACGCCGGCCGCGGCCGCCCGCTCTCCACAGATCACCCCGGACCGCTGAGCGTCGGAGCCGTCGACGGGGCCGGGCGACGGGCGTAACGTCGAACTGCCGACCAGCGGCCTGGAGAGACGGGGAGGTCTCACGATGTTCGTTCAGGTCATTCAGGGACAGGTGACAGACGCCGAGCAGGCGCACGCGGCGCTCGACCGGTGGATGGAGGAACTGGCGCCCGACGCGACCGGCTGGCTGGGGACCACGGCGGGCGTCACCGAGGACGGACGATTCGTCGCGCTGGCCCGGTTCGAGTCCGCCGACGCGGCCCGCCGGAACAGCGAGTCACCGGCGCAGGACAAATGGTGGCACGAGTTCACGTCGGTGCTGACCGGCGACGCCACCTTCCACGACAGCGAGGACGTCGTCCTCGACGTCCAGGGTGAGCCCGACTCGGCCGGCTTCGTCCAGGTCATGCAGGGGCAGGGCAGCAACCCGGAGCGGGCCCGCGAGCTGATGCAGCGGGACTCCGACAAGTGGGCCGAGTTCCGGCCCGACGTCATCGGAAGCGTCACCGCCCTGCACGACGACGGCGACTACACGATGGCGATCTACTTCACCAGCGAGGCCCAAGCCCGCGAGGGGGAGAAGAAGGAGCCACCGCCGGAGTTGCAGGCGCAGATGGAGGAGCTGAACTCGCTGGCCAGCGGCGAGCCGACGTACTTCGACCTCAAGCAACCTTGGCTGTACTCGCCCCGCTGAGATCTACGTAGAGATATATGTAGACATCTACGTACCTCCTACGTATAGTTCTACGTAGGAGGAGAGAACACATGCCCAACAAGACAATCTACGTGTCGGACGACGACCTGCCGCTCTACAAGCGGGCGCAGGAACTCGCCGGAAATCTGTCCTCGGCGATCTCTCTCGCGCTGCGCAAGTACGTCGAGCTGGAGGAAGGCCGACTCGAGGGGTACGACGAGATCACCGTGCGGGTGGGCCGCGGGGCGGGCCGCAAGCAGCGGTTCTCCGGCGTCCTGCTCGCCGAAGGCGGCCGGTCCAGCAAGTCGGGGTATGAGGCCTTCAAGGTCTACCGCAGCCGGACCGGCAAGTTCGTCCTGCACGCCGACCGCCGCCACCAGTTCACCCAGGGCGCCGACGACGAGCAGTACCTGTCGGGCTGGCGGTCCTGGATCGGCAACTGGAGCACCGACCAGTCCTGGAGCATGGCGCAGGGCGAGGCCACGCTGCACGTGGTCGACACGGTCCAGGAGCTTCGTGAACTGATCCCCGCGGACCTCTACGAACTGGTCGAGGAAGCCGCCAACCAGCCCGCGGTGGAGGACCTCGACATCTGATCCTCTGACCGAACAGCTCTGATCCACCGACCGCGCCTGGCGGCTCGGCTGGATCAGTGCGCCCAAAATCTCTCCTCCGCACACCTTTAGGCCACCTGGGCGGGTTCACCCTGCCCAAAATCACCCAAGGAACTCTCATGTCATCAGCAATCGACGTGCGCGGTCTGCACAAGTCGTACGGCGACAAACGCGTGCTCGACGGCATCGACCTGAACGTTGCCGAAGGCACCATCTTCTCCCTGCTCGGCCCGAACGGCGCCGGCAAGACCACCGCGGTGCAGATCCTGTCCACCCTGGTCACCGCCGACGCCGGCGAGATCCGGGTGGCCGGAAACGACCTGCACCAGGACCCGGAGGCGGTCCGCGCCTCGATCGGCGTCACCGGCCAGTTCTCCGCGGTCGACGGCCTTCTCACCGGCCGGGAGAACCTGATCATGATGGCCGACCTGTACCACCTCGGCCGCCAGGAGGGCCGGCGCCGGGCGGACGAGCTGCTCGAGCAGTTCGACCTGGTCGAGGCAGGCCAGAAGCTGGCGATGACGTATTCGGGCGGGATGAAGCGCCGGCTCGACCTCGCCATGACGCTGGTCGGCAGCCCGCGGATCATCTTCCTGGACGAGCCCACCACCGGCCTCGACCCGCGCAGCCGGCACAGCATGTGGCAGCTGATCCGGGAACTGGTCGCCACCGGCGTCACCGTCTTCCTCACCACGCAGTACCTGGAGGAGGCCGATCAGCTCGCCGATCGGATCGCCGTACTGGACCATGGCCGGCTGGTTGCCCAGGGCGCCCCGGACGAACTGAAGCGGCTCGTTCCCGGCGGGCACATCCGGCTGCGGTTCACGTCGCCGGAGGAGTTCGCGCTGGCCGGCCAGGTGCTGCCCACCGCGGTGCCGAACCAGGATGCGCTGGTCCTGCAGGTGCCGAACGACGGCAGCGTGCACTCGCTGCGCGCCCTGCTGGCCCGGATCGACGACGCCTCACTCGACGTGGACGAGCTGACCGTCCACACCCCCGACCTGGACGACGTGTTCTTCGCCGTCACCGGTCAGCCCACCACCAGCGACGACGAGAAAGTGACGAGCCGATGAGCACCGTTTCCTACCCGATGGCCGACACCGCCACGATGCTGCGCCGCAACCTGCGGCACGCCCTGCGCTACCCCGGCCTGTCGCTCGGTGCCCTCGGGATGCCCGTCGTGATGATGCTGCTGTTCGGCCTCGTCTTCGGCGACACCTTCTCGGCCGGTCTCGGCGCGGGGAGGGGCTTTGACTACATCGACTTCCTCACCCCGGGCATCCTGCTGATGTCGATCGCGTCCGGGACGATGTCCCCCGCGGTCGCCGCCTGCACCGACCTGACCGAGGGCATCGTGGCCAGGTTCCGGACAATGGCGATCTTCCGGCCGGCCGTGCTGACCGGGCACGTGCTGGGCAACGTGATCCTGACGATCGTCAGCCTGGCCCTGGTGGTCGGCTTCGCCGTCCTGATCGGGTTCCGCCCGAACGCGTCCCTGGTGGACTGGCTGCTGGCGAGCGGGTTGATGGTCGCGTTGACCGTCGCCCTGACCTGGTTCGCGATCGCCCTGGGGCTGACCAGCAAGACCCCGGAGGGCGCCAGCAACGTCGTCCTGCCGATCAGCTTGCTGCTGCCCTTCCTGAGCAACACCTTCATCCCGCTGGAGTCGATGCCGAGCGGCATCCGCTTGTTCGCCGAGTACCAGCCGTTCACCCCGATCATCGACACCCTGCGGCATCTGCTGCTCGGAACGCCGATGGACAGCGGCACCGGCTGGATCGCCCTCGCCTGGTGCGCGGCCATCGCGCTGGTCGGCTACTTCTGGGCCCAGAAGAGCTACAACAAGGGCACGGTGGCCTAGGACGACGAACCGAGCAGCTTCGCCCGCGTGCGGACGTGCTCAGGAACACGCAAGTCGCAGTCAGGGTTGGTGACAGGTTCGCCGGCCACGACCTGGAGCGGGATCACGCCAGTCCAGTAGGGCAGGTCGAGATCCTGCTCCTCGTCGTTGGCCGCCCCGGAACGCGTCTTGACCGAGGCTTCGCTCAGAGACAGGGCCAGGACCGACGTCTTCGCGAGTTCCTTGCGGTTGGGTGGCCGGACGGCGCTCGATCGGCCGGGGACCAGGTGGTCGACGATCCGGTTGAGCCCGTGCAGCTTCTCGTCCGGATCGGTCACCAGCCGCGGTACGCCGAAGACGACCGCCGACCGGTAGTTGACCGAGTGGTGGAAGGCCGACCGGGCCAGGACCAGGCCATCGGCGTGAGTGACGGTGACGCAGATGGTCTGCTGCGGTGCCGCGACCACACTGCGCGAGGCGACCGAGCCATGAAGGTACAGCGTGCCGTCGGGCCCTCGGTCGAAGTCCACGCCGTACGCCGTCGGCAGCACGAGCGGATCTCCGTTCACCACGACACCCAGGTGGCAGAACATTCCGTCGAGCAGTACGTCGTACAGGGCCTCGCGGTCGGTCGCGGCACGCTCCTTCGAGCGCCGCAGGGAGGTCCGGTCGGTCGGCTGCAGCGGCGTGGTGGTCAGCACGGTCATGGGGCCTCCCGGCCTGGACTGAGGAGCGGAGGGAGCGAAGCGACCGAAGCGACGAGGGAAGGGCGGGAGTCAAAGCCCCATGACCCGCCGCGCGGCAGCGCGGCATTCAACACTGTCATGTCACCAGATTCGGGGATCAGTGGCATGCTGGCACGGTCCATTCCCGACCGAATCAGGTAGTCCATTCGTGCAGAGCTCGCTGCCGCTGATCCTCGATCGCGCCGACCAGCTGCCGCTGCACCTGCAGCTGGCCGAGCAGTTCCGCGCCGCGATCCGGGACGGCCGGCTCCAGGCGGGCCACCGGCTGCCGTCCACCCGGGACCTGGCCAAGGATCTGTCCGTCTCGCGGTCGGTGGCGCAGGCGGCGTACGACCAACTCCATGCCGAGGGCTGGATCGAGGGCCGCACCGGTGCCGGGACCTACGTCACGGACGTCGCGCCGCTGCAGCCCGCCGTACGGCGACGTGCCGCGGCCCTGCCCGCGGCAGAGCCGGAGCTGCTCACGCTGCGACCCGGCATCCCGTACATCGGGCCGACGCCGGATCCCGGCTGGCGTCGCGCCTGGCGCGAGGTGTCGACACAGTCCCCGCCACCCGGGTACGACGAAGCGGCGGGACTGCCCGCACTCCGGGAGGCATTGGCCGAGCACGTCCGCCGGGTCCGCGGGATCGCGTGCGGACCGGAGAACCTGCTGATCACCAACGGCACCGTCCACGGGCTCCGGCTGCTGCTCGCGGTCACCCGCCGGCCCGGCGACCGGATCGCGATCGAGGACCCCGGCTACCTCAACGCGGTCGTCGCCGCCCGGGACCACCGGCTCGAGATCGTCGACGTACCGGTGGACTCCGACGGCCTGCGGGTGTCCGCGCTGACCGACGACGTCCCGGCGGCGTACGTCACGCCGTCGCACCAGTACCCGCTCGGCGGCCGGCTACCCGTTGCCCGGCGCAACGAACTGATCCGGTGGGCGCGCCGGACCGGGGCGATGCTGATCGAGGATGACTACGACAGCGAGTTCCGGTACGACGTCGCCCCGTTGCCCGCCCTCGCCCAACTCGACCTGGATCGCGTCGTCCACCTGGGCACCCTGTCGAAGACGCTCAGCCCCGCACTCCGCCTCGGCTGGCTGGTCGCCTCCGACACGATGGTCGACCGTCTCGCCGACTTCCGCGCCGAGGCAGGCGACTGGGCCGGGTGGCCGATGCAGGCCGCCCTCCTCGCCATGCTGCGCGACGGCTACCTGGACCAGGCCGTCCGCCGAGCCCGCCGCCTCTACGCCGACCGCCGCACTCACACCTGCACAGTGCTTTCCCCCTACGGCCAGATCGTCGGCCAGGACGCCGGCCTCCACATCACCTTGCTGCTCCCGGACCACGTCGACGACCGGCAACTCGTCGCCGAAGCACGCACGGCCGGAGTGGTCATCGCACCGCTGTCCGAGTACCGCCGCTCAACTCCCGGTCCACCCGGCCTGGTCATCGGCTACGCAACCCCGTCGACCGAGAACCTGCACAAAGCCCTGGCAATCCTGACCGAGGTGCTCAGCCGCCGTTGAGCGGATCCAGCACCTCGCCTGCGGTTCTGGAGGTTATGGGCGGTTCGGGTTGTTGCGCATCGGTGGTTGGACGACCGGGGTGTCGGCTGTCCAGGTCAGCTCGGAGAGCCACATGGTGCGGCCGGGTGGATCGAGGCCGACGGCGGCCGGGTCCCAGGCGTGGTAGATGAACCAGTAACGGTTGTCCTTCAGCAGGACCATGTTGTGGCCGGGGCCGGCCGCGTCGTCCGAGCTGGTCAGGATGGGGTCGCCGGACTTCGTGCACGGGCCGGTCGGAGATTCACACAGCGCGTGGCCGACGGCGTACGACGCCTTGTCGTAGGCGTTGGCGGAGTAGAAGAGGTGGAACTTGCCGGACCGTTCGACCATGTACGGCGCCTCCACCAACTGGCCCTCCCACGGCAGATCCTGCTTGATCAGGCGGTGGACGGGACCAGTCAGCTCGAGACCGTCGGGTGACAGCTCGGAGACGTAGATCCAGGTGTCGACGCCGATCGCGTTGCCGTCGTTCTTCCAGTACAGCCAGCGCTTCCCGGACGAGTCCTGGAACGGCGAGGCGTCGATCGAACCGCCCTCGGCCTCCTGACAGATCAGAGGTTTAGACGATTTGTCGACATATGGCCCCGCCGGCCTCGCTGCGACCGCGACCCCGATGCACTGACGGTGGGACGCGTCGTCGGACGTCGTGTAGTACATGACGTACCGATCAGGCGCATGGACGGCGACCTCCGGAGCCCACACCTTTCCCGGAGTTGTCCACGGAGGCACCGACGGCAGCGCGTCGCCGACCTGTTCCCACGACACCAGGTCGGCCGACTTCAGCGTCTGCACGTTGCCAAGCGGTCCGTTCGTCGCGAACGCGAAATAGCCGTTGTCAGCGGCAATCACCTGCGGATCGGGAAAGTTCGTGTCGTAGACCGGATTGGTGAAGCCCACCGAGGTCTCTCCTTCCGATGGGGCACCGCCGGGACCGCCGCCGCAGCCACTCAACACGACCAGCAGCAGCGACCCCAGACGGTGTCTCATTACTTGCTCTCGTAGAACCGCAGGTACTCGAACGTCGCCACCGGTGGGACCGCGGCGCCGGTGAACTCACCGTGCGCATACAACCCGAGCCGGGCCTCAGCGGGCAGCACCCACGACGCGCCCCACGTCCACTTCTTCCCGTCCACCGACGTACCCGCGCGATACACATGCTCACCCGCGGCGTTCTGGTGGTACGCGAGCCGCATCCACAGGGTCGGCGCCGACCGCCCGATCGCGGCGCCGCCGTACGACGTCGCCCCGTCCGACGGGCGCGCCACCAACTCACGTCCGTACTCGGTCTGCCGGGTCCGCCAGATCGCGACGTTCCCGAGCCGGGCGAAGTCGCTGTCGTTCAGGTACGCGATCATCCCGGCCTGCTGGTAGTTGCGGATGTCGCCCTCACCGAGGTCGAGGTGCACCTTGGTCTCCGCGATCCACCTGTCGGTCGACGGCGTGGTGTGGAACAGCAGGCCGGCGTTGTTCCCGCCGCCGACCAGGTCCGCGTTCTGCAACGGCCACGAGAGCTTGCCATCAGCAACAACCGCCTTGGCGTCCGGCCGCACCCACGACCACGCCGAACCCAAGTCGCCGTCGAAGTCGTCACCAGCCAGCAACTTCCCCGGCTGCGGTACGTCGGCCAGTCGTCGTACCGGAGGTGCCACCGGCCGCACGGTCAGGTTGTCCACCTCGGCCGACCCGAGCCACCGCACCGGCGCCGACTTCACCGACAGACCGGGTACGACGAGCCGCGCCTCGGCGTACACGTCACCCAGGCCGGCGTCGTTGATCCGGGCGGTGACCGTGGATCCGGCCACCTGCACGATCAGCTTGTTCCAGTCGGACCGGTCGAAGCCGGCCGGCAGGACAGCGGATGCGGTACGTCGACCGGCCACGATGGTGATCTTGTCGCCTGACACCGACGCGACGACCGCGCCATCGCCGAGCACCGTGGTGAAGTGCTTCCCCAGCCGCACATCGGCCTCGACGCGCGGCGACCCCGCCGGAGCCGCCTGCCGCGTCCACGCCGCACCGGAGATCGAGGCGGTCGGACCACCAAGTGCGTCACCGGGCCGCCTCGCCGCACCGACGAGTCCGCCCGCCGGGTCGGCTGCGTCGATACCAAGGCCTGACCCAGTCGTCGGCGCGGGCACCGGTCCCTCGGACGGTCCAAGACCGGCCCGCGTCCGCGGCCAGCCGTCGATCCAGTCGATCCGGTCGATCAGCATCGGCCGCCGGTTGATCCCGAACGGGTCGGTCAGCCACGGCGTACCGCGGTCGATCGCGTGGTAGACGATGTGGTCCTGCCCGGCCGCGTCCGTCATGAACGCATGGTGGCCGGGTCCGATCCACTTGTTGCCGTTCTGCGTGATGACCGTCGTACCGCCGACCCGCGAGTCCGTCAGCGTGGCGCCGTCGGCGTCCACGAACGGTCCACGCGGAGAGCGGGACCGGCCGGCGAACACCGAGTAGCCGGTCGTCGGGCCGGCGCAGCAGTTCATCGACGAGCCCATCAGGTAGTACCAGCCGTCGCGGTAGACGGCGTACGCGCCCTCGTAGCGGTCGCCGATCGTCACCTGCGTCGGTGAACCCACCGCGTGCAGGCCGTCCGCCGAGACCTCGGTGACGGAGATGCCGCCGTAGAAACCGCCGTAGTACAGGTACCGCTTGCCGTCGGCGGCGGTGAGCAGCGCCGGGTCGATGGTGCCGAAGTAGCCGCCGTTGCCGTCCGGCTTGGGGGTGACGACCGGGCCGTCCGTCGCGGTCCACGGTCCCGCCGGGGTCGGCGCGGTGGCCACGCCGATCGCGGGATCGCCACCAGGGTTGGCCGCGGTGTCGGTGACGGTGAAGTACATGACGTACCGGCCGTCGAAGTACCGGATGTCAGGCGCCCAGAAGAACGAGCCGGGCGCCGCCCAGGCAGGCTTGGTCTGGTCGTTGAAGACGGTGCCGAGGTATTCCCAGGAGCTGAAGTCCTTGGTCCGGGCCATGTGCATCAGGCCGAACGGGCCGTTGGCCACCAACGGGTCGGAGGTGGCGTAGGCGTACCAGTAGCCGTCGCGGCCTTGGATGATGGACGGATCGGCGAACGTGTCGGCAAAGCTCGACGAGATGGCGTTGGTCGTGGTGACCGGCGGCGGTGCCGCGGTGGCGGCCGGATAACCAACTGCGGTACCGGCTGCCACCGCGGCCACAGCACACACTGCGGCAAGGAGTTTGGGCACGGGCGGGTCCCCTCTCGGACTGATGTCAACCTTTGATGCCGCTGCGCGCGACACCCTCGATCACGTACCTCTGGACGAACACATAGAGGATCAGCACCGGTACGGCGGCCACGGTCGCGCCGGCCATGATCACCGGGTAGTCGGTCGTGTAGGCCCCCTGCAGCAAGGACAAACCGGCCGGCAGGGTGAGCCGCTCGGGGCTGAACAGCACGAACAGCGGCCAGATGAAGTCGTTCCAGTTCGTCAGGAACGACAGCACGGTCAACGTCGCCAGGGCCGGTTTGGCGTTGGGCAGGATGATCCGGGTGAAGACGGTCCAGGCGCCCGCGCCGTCGATCATCGCGACCTCCTCGAGCTCCTTCGGGATGGCGAGGAAGAACTGCCGCATGAAGAAGACCCCGAACGCCCCGGCGGCACCGGGTACGACGAGCGCCCACAACGTGTCCAGCCAGCGCAACTGATCCATCAGCAGGTAGTTGGGCATCAGGAACACGAAACTCGGCACGAACAGAGTCAGCAGGATGACCGCGAACATCGGCCGCTTGAAGCGGAAGTCCATCCGAGCCAGGGCATAGCCGGCCATCGACGCCACCACCACCACGAGCAGCGCGTGCAGGGTGGCCGCGGCGAAGCTGTTCAGCGCCCACCTCAGGACCGGGTTCTGCCCGCCGGTGGTGAGTACTTCCCCGTACGCGCGGCCGGTCGGGTCCTCCGGGACCAGGGTCGGCGGAGTCGACTGTGACTCCCCGATCGACTTGAACGAGGTGATCACCATCCACAGCAGCGGCAGCACGACCAGCAGCATCAGCAGGACCACCAGGATCCAGAACGCGACAGACGGCCGGCGCCTCATGACTTCCGCTCCCTCATCAAGGCGAAGACGATCAGTGAGGCGATCGTCAGGGCGAGCGTCAGCAGGTAGCTCATCGCCGTCGCCTGTCCCATCCGGAACTGGCCGAACCCGGTGTCGGTGATCACCATCAACGCCGTCCTGGTCGAGTCACCCGGTCCGCCCTGCGTGATCAGCAGCGACTGACCGAACATGTTCGCGCTGGCCAGCAGCGTGATCGTGATGATGAACACGGTCACCGGCCGGAGCCCGGGCAGCGTGACGTTGCGGAACTGCTGCCAGGTGTTCGCCCCGTCCAGCTCGGCCGCCTCGTACTGCTCGGCCGGGATGTCCTGGAGTCCGGCCAGGTAGATGATCGAGTTGAACCCCGCCGTCCACCACACCGTCACCCCGACCAGGGCGATCCAGGCCCATGGCTGATCGGTCGTCCAGCCAATCTCCGGGATGCCGAACAGGCCGAGGAAGGCGTTCAGGATGCCGAAGCTGGTGTCCAGGATGTAGCGGAACATCAGGCCGATGACCGCTACACCAAGGACGAACGGCGCGAAGTACACGGCCCGGAAGAACGTCCGGCCCGGGAACTTCCGGTTGAGCAGCACGGCCAGCGCGAGGGGCAGCGCCACCAGGAACGGCACCGACGCGACCGTGAAGATCCCGGTCGCCCGCATGCCGTGCCAGAACGGCTCGGCCGTCGCGGACAGCGGGTCGAACAGGTCCTTGTAGTTCTGCAGCCCGACGAACGGTTTGCGCGGCAGCTGGAAGTCCCAGTCGTGCAGACTCATCCAGATGCCGAACAGGGCCGGACCGATCACGAAGACCAGAAACAGCAGCAGGTAGGGAGCGAGGAACAGGTACGGCGTCGCGCGGCCGTACCCGCGGACCGCGGTCGACCCGCGGGTGCGACGCCTGCGGATCGCACCCGCCTCTGCCTGAACCGCCATGGCTACGCGCCGTACTTCTTGCGGTTCGCCTCCAGGATCTTGTCCGCCCGGCCGGCCGCGTCACTCAGCGCCTTGGCCGGCTCGGCCTTCAGCAGCACCGCCTCGTTGACCGCCTTGTTCATCTCGTTCAGCGCGTCACCGATACCCGGCACCGCCGGCGGGAAGTGGAGGTCGTCGATCTGGGTGGCGAGGGTCGCCTGCTCCGGCAGCGCCTTGAACTCCGCCGACTCGCGCACCTGCTTGCGGGCCGGCACCTGTCCGCCCTTGGCCCACTCCAGCGACTTCTGGCTGATGTAGTTGACGAACACCCGCGCCGCGGTGGACTTGTTCTGGTCCGGCGTCTTCAGCTTGGGCAGCACGAACTGGTGCGATCCGGCCCAGGCCGCCTTCTCGTCACCGATGGTGGGCAGCGGCGCCACACCCCACTCCAGGCCCTTCTTCTCCTTGAACGTGTTGATGTTCCAGATGCCGTTCCAGACAAAGGCGTTCTTGCCGTTCATCACCGCGATGTTGTCGGCGTCCTGCGCGACGTTCTTCGGGCTGTGCCCGTTCTTCACCAGGTCGACGAACCAGCTCAGCCCCTTGACGCCCGGCTCCTCGTGCCAGGTCGCCTTCGACGCGTCGTCGTTGAACAGGTCGCCGCCGAACTGCCAGAGCAGCGCCTGCACGGTCAGTACGCCGGTGAACGGGAACGGGGTGGCCCAGTGACCCTGGATCCCCTTGCCCTTGAGCGCATCCAGGGCCGCGGCGTACTCGTCCGCGTTCGTCGGCGGCTTCGCCGGGTCGAGTCCCGCCTGGGTCATCACCGTCTTGTTGTAGAAGAAGCCCAGCGGGTGCACGTCCAGCGGGATGCCGTACCGCTTGCCGTTGAACTCGCCGGCCTTCCAGACGACCTCGGAGAAGTCTTCCTGCTTGAGTTCGAGCGCCTTCGCGACGTCGTCCAGCGGCTCGATCACGTTGCGGGCCGCGTTGGTGGCCAGCGAGTCCACGTGCATGATCGCGACGGCGGGGCCCCGGCCGCTGCCGACCGCGGTGGGCAGCTTCGTGTAGTAGTCGGCCCACTGCATCACGGTCATCTTGACCTTGATGTTGCCGTGCTCGCTGTTGAACTGGTCGACCAGCTTGCGCATGAACGGGCCGTCACCGCCGGTGAAGCCGTTCCAGAAGTCGAGCTCGACATTAGGGCCTTCGTAGCCCTTCGCACCGCCGTCTCCGGCGGCCGGGCCTGCCCCCGGCCCGGACGAGCCTTCGCCGCAGCCGGCCAGGACGCCGACCGCACCGGCCGCACCGATACCACCCAGGACTAGTCGCCGGCTGATGGTGTTCATGCTGTTCCTCCAGTGGAGATCCTGATCAGGTGCCACGAGGCAGGGGGCAACGTGGCGGTGCAGTTGCCGTCGACGACTTCCGTATCGTTGACGGCCCGGGGCACCACCCGGTCCGGGTCGTCCGCGGTGTTCACCGCGGCCCGATCGTGGTCATGGAGAGCGAGGTGCTCGATCACCCGGTACCCAGGCGCCAACGGGATCTCCAGGTCGACCTTGTCGGTCTCACTCCGGTTCACCACGAACACCGCCAGCTCCCGGGTGTTCTCGTCGTACGTCGCCGTGCTCCACAGGGCCGGGACGCGGCCGAACGCGGCGGTGTCCAGATCGGGACCGCCAGCGACCGCGGTCCGCAGGATGGTCGGTCCGGCGTACTTCGCGGTCAGTGCGAACGGGTGGAAGATGGTCTGCCGCCAGGCGCGGCCGCCCTGTTCGGTGCGGATCGGGCCGATCACGTTGACCAGTTGCGCGAGGCAAGCGATCTTCACCCGGTCGGCGTGCCGGAGCAGGGTGATCAGCAGACTGCCGACCACGACCGCGTCGTCGACGGTGTAGGTGTCCTCGATCAGCGGGCCCACCTCGCGGATGCCGAGACCGAGCTCGCCCGGGAAGTCCTGCTGGTACCAGACGTTCCACTCGTCGAACGACAAGGTGAGCTCCTTGTCGCTGCGCTTGAGCGCCTTGACGTGGTCCGCGGTCGCAACCACCGCGGTGATCATCCGGTCCATCTCCTCGGCCGCGGCCAGGAAGCTCGCCTGGTCGCCGTTCTTCGGCTCGTAGTACGCGTGCAGGCTGATGTGGTCGACCAGGTCGTAGGTGCGCTCCAGCACGACGCGCTCCCACTCGCCGAAGGTCGGCATCCCGGCGTTGCTCGAACCGCAGGCGACCAGCTCGAGGCCGGGGTCGACCCGGCGCATCGCGTTCGCGGTCTCCTCGGCCAGCCGGGCGTACTCCTCGGCGGTCTTGTGACCGATCTGCCAGGGGCCGTCCATCTCGTTGCCGAGGCACCACACTCTGATGTCGTGCGGATCCGGGTTGCCGTTGGCCACCCGGCGGTCGGGCAGCTCGGTGCCGGCCGGGAGGTTGCAGTACTCCAGCAGCTCGACCGCTGCCTTGATCCCGCGGGTGCCGAGGTTCACCGCCCAGATCGGCTCGACGTCCGCCTTGCGGGACCAGGCGACGAACTCGTCGGTGCCGAACTGGTTCGGCTCGATCGCCCGCCAGGCCAGGTCCAGCCGGCGCGGCCGCCGCTCCTTCGGCCCGACGCCGTCCTCCCAGTCGTAGTTCGAGACGAAGTTGCCGCCGGGGTAGCGGATCGCGGTCACTCCCAGCTCGCGGACCAGCTCCAGGACGTCCTGCCGGAAGCCGTCTGCGTCCGCGGCCGGATGCCCGGGCTCGTAGATCCCCGTGTAGACGCAGCGGCCCATGTGCTCGATGAACGAGCCGAACAGGCGCCGGTCAAGCGTCCCGACGACGAACGCGGGATCCACCACAAGCCGTGCCACAAAGCCTCCTGGCAGTCTTTACAACGTTTAACCTCGAGTTTTACAACGATTGACATGGCCTGTAAAGGGTTCGTCGCACGCACACTGGAGGACATGCCGAGAATCCAGTCCGTGGTCATCCACTGCCACGACCCCTACCTGCTCGCGCCGTTCTGGAGCCTGGCCACCGGCCTTCCCGTGCACCCGGACGACGTCAAGGCGCTGGCCTCGCGCTCCCTGGGCCAGGACGAGTCCGTCCTACTCGGGACACGCGACGGGTTCCACGTCTGGGTCACGCCGGCTGACGACCTCAAGCCGGTGGGCCGGATTCACCTCGACGTCACCGGCGAGGACGAGGACCTGCGGTCGCTGCTCAACGCCGGCGCTTCCGTCGTCCGGAAGCTGCCGCACTGGACCGTGCTGTCCGATCCCGAAGGCAACGAGTTCTGTTTCGTCCCGGCCGTGGCACACTCAGGAAGCGTCGGCTGAGACGGAGGTACGGATGGCGACCAGGCTGAGTGATGTCGCGGCGCGGGCCGGCGTGTCGGTGAAGACGGTGTCGAACGTCATCAACGACTATCCGCACATCACCTCGCAGACCCGGGCGAAGGTCGAGGCCGCGATCGCGGCGCTGGACTACAAGCCGAACGTGAGCGCCCGTTCGCTGCGCAAGGGCCGGTCGGACTTCATCGCACTGGCCATTCCGGAGATGGCCTCGCCGTACTTCGCCGAGCTCGGCGCGGCGATCAGCCGGGCGGCGAAGAAGCGCGGGATCACCGTGCTGATCGACCAGACCGAGGGTGAGGCCGCGGCCGAGAAGCTGGTCCTGGACGGTATGCGCGGGCAGCTGATCGACGGCATCATCTTCTCCCCGATCACCACCGCACCAGCCAAGATCGACACCGCCGGCACCGCGAAACCCCTTGTTCTGCTGGGCGAACGGCCCACCGGCGGCACCTTCGACCACGTCGCGGTCGACTCGGTGCAGGCGTCCTTCGACGCGACCACCCACCTGGTCTCCATCGGCCGGCGCCGGATCGCCGCCATCGGTGTCGGCGGTGGCGCGGGCACCGGCGCCGTACGCCGCAAGGGCTATCGCAAGGCTCTGAAAGCGGCCGGTCTCCCACACGATCCGGCGCTGGAGCTGGCCGGGACCGGGTACCACCGGCCGGACGGCGCCGCGTCGATGCGGGAGTTGCTGGCGTTGCCGGAGCCGCCGGATGCCGTGTTCTGCTTCAACGATCTGCTCGCCCTGGGGGCGTTGCGGACCCTGGCCGACGCCGGGTTGTCGGTGCCGGACGACGTCGCGGTGGTGGGGTTCGACGACATCGAGGACGGCCGGTACCACACGCCGTCGCTGACCACGATCTCACCGGACAAGGAATGGCTGGCCGAGAACGCCGTCGGCCTGCTGCTCGAGCGCATCTCCGGCAACGCTGAGGCCGCTCGGCGCGACCTCAGCGTCCCGTACACGTTGGAGATCCGGGAGTCGACCGCCGGCTAGGAGCCTGCCGGGCAGCCGACCAGATTCGCGGTCACACTTGCACCAGGGGCGACGGCGATCGCCCGGCTCAGCGATTCGGGAGACCTGCCAACTGCTTGGCCAGCCCGGTCTGCGTCGTCCGCAGCCTGGCCGCGAGCCCGAGTACGGCGTTGCGCAGCGGGCGGACCAGTCGCGGCAGATTCGCCAGCCGAGTCAGCCGGTGAGCGAGTGCGACGACCCGAAGGGCTTCGGCGCGGCTGTTCGTCGCGTAGGCGTCGAGCACGGCTTCCTCGCCCTGAGTCAGCGCGGTGGACAGCGCGTCGGCCAAGGTGATCGCGTCACGCAGACCGAGGTTCATGCCCTGGCCGCCGGCCGGGCTGTGGGTGTGCGCGGCGTCGCCGGCCAACAGCACTCGTCCGGCCCGGTAGTTGTCCGCGACCCGCTCGTGGATCCGGAACCGCGAACCCCAGATCACTTCCGTCACCCTCGGCGAGTTCTTCTTCGGTCCACGCGTCGCGAGCAGCCGCTGCGCGTACGCCGCATCCGGATGCTCGGGAGCTTCGTCGACCGACGCGACCAGCCGGAACGATCCGTCCGGCAAGGGCGCGATCACGAGCAGCCCGGCGGTCGCGAAGGACAGCGAGACCTCCTCGGCCGGCAAGCCGTCGGCCCGGACATCCACCAGGCTGAAGTTCAGCTGCAGTGTGTTGCCCGGCATCTTCAGCCCGGCGCACTCCCGGATCGTGCTGTGCATGCCGTCAGCGGCGACGACGTACTGCGCCTTGATCACGTCACCGTTGTCCAGCGTCACCTCGACGCTGTCAGCGGACTGCGTGAGGTCGGTGGCGGCGTACGGACGGAGGACCGTTCCGCCGAGCTCCTCGAGCCGCTCGAGCAGGACCTGCTCGGTCTGCCACTGCGGGATCATCAACGTGAACGGGTACGCCGTGGGCAGGTCGCGGAAGCTGACCGGGACGAGCCGGCGGTCACCGTCGCGGATCGCGAAGTCCTGCAGCTCCAGACCGAGCTCGACCAGGCGCTTGGTGACGCCGATCTGTTCGAGCATCTCCAGGGTCCGGGCATGGATCACGGACGCGCGCGAGGTGTTCGAGCCCTCAGCTTGCTTGTCCACCACCACCACGGAATGGCCGTGCAACCTCAGCCCAGCCGCGACCGCCAACCCGACCGGGCCCGCACCCACCACCACGACCTCTGCACTCTTCGGAGTCATCGTCGCTCCCTTCGCATTTATCAACGCTTGTTGACTTTCACTGTAGGAACACCGGAGAGAAAAGTCAACAAGTGTTGGCATATGCTCAGGGCATGGCGGAACGAAAGTCAGACCGGACCCGGGCGGCGATCCTCGCGGCGGCGCGGGAACGATTCGGCGCGGACGGGTACGAGCGCGCCACGATCCGGGCGATCGCGGCGGACGCGGCGATCGACCCGGCGATGGTGATGCGGTACTACGGCAGCAAGGAGAAGCTGTTCGCCGCGGCAGCCGAGTTCGATCTGCAGTTGCCGGACTTCAGCGGCGTACCCCGGGACCAGCTGGGCGAGGCGGTGATCCGCCACTTCTTGACCCGGTGGGAGGGGGACGACACGCTGCGCGCACTGCTGCGGGCAGCGGTCACCAACGAGTCCGCGGCCGAGCGGATGCGACAGCTCTTCGCCCAGCAGCTCGCACCGACCCTGCGCGAGCTCGCGGTCGACGAACCGGCCGTCCGGGCCGGCCTGGTGGCCAGCCAGACACTCGGACTCGCGCTCTGCCGCTACATCCTCGACGTCGAACCGATCGCCCGGCTCTCACCCGACGACGTCGTTGCCTGGCTCGGCCCGACCCTGACCAGGTACCTCATCGCGCCCCTCCCCGATCGACCTTGAGAAGCCACCGACCATTCTCAGGCCCTTGGAATGGTCGGTGGGTTCTCAAGGTGGTGGCTAGCGACTGGTGGCCCAGGCCTGGGCGGCGGGGAGGGTCTCCTCGAGGGGCGGCAGGTGGGGGTGCCACTTGAGCTCCCACTCCAGGGAGAGTGGGTAGTCGGTGCCTCGCAGCGTCGCGAGCAGGTCCTGGATCGGGAAGTCGCCGGTGCCGATGGCGACCGGGCGGTAGTTCTGCCGCGAGTCCGACTCCTTGATCTGGACGAACTCGAGCCACGGCTTCAGCAGCTCGAAGGACTCCGCCGGGGTTTCGCCGTGGCTCCAGGTGTGTGCGCTGTCCCAGATCACCTTGGCGCTGTGGCCCGGGACGTCGTTGTCGAGCAGCGTGAGGAAGCCGGCCATCTTCCGGCCGGCCGAATGCGAGTCGTGGGTCTCCAGCAGGATGTGGACATCCCTGGGTGCGGACGTGACCCGGTCGAGGGCGCGGATCTCGCCGGCGCTGGGTGCGTCCGCCGTACCCTCGACCGTGCTTGTGTCATCGTCGCCGGGGAAGACGCGGACACCGCGTGCACCGAGGTCGGCGGCCAGCTCGAGGTGGGCCTCGAGCGGCTGCTCCTCGACCGCGCACAGCTTGACGTAGCTGCTGATCGCGAGGATCTCCAGGCCGGCGTCCTCGATCCGGGTCCGCAACTCGCGCCGCTGCGCCGCGGTCAGGCCGGTGTGGGTGAACTCGTCGTCCGCGGCCCGCAGCTCCAGGCCGGAGATGTCGTTGCCTTTGGCAAGTTCGAGGACATGGTCGAGAGACGCTCCGTGGCAGCCGAGCGTGGAGAACGCGAGGGTCATATCCCCTATTCGATCAGACGCGGCCGATCAGACCCAGCGCCGGCGCGGGTGGGTGCGCGGGGTGGTGCTGGTCTGCTCCTCATGCTCCGGTGCCTGCTGCTCGTACGAGTACGGCGACTGCTGCTCCGGCTGCTGCTGCTCCGAGTAGTAGTTGCCGCTGTAGTCGGAGGAGTAGGACTCGGACGAGTAGTTCGGGCTGTAGCTCTCGTACGACGGCTCGACACCGCTGTACTCCGACCCGCTGTAGGAGGTCGGGCTGTAGGAGTCGTACGACGTCGACTCATAGCTGTTGGTCGAGTAGTCCGCCTTCGACGAGTAGCCGTCATCGGTCGGCTGCTCGTAGCTGTTGCTGGAGTAGTCCGACTGTCCGTACGACGTGTAGTCCGGGCCGGACTCGTACGTCGACCGGTAGCTCGCGGACTGGTCGTCGTACGAGCTGTACTCGGGTGACGAGTAGCTGGTGTCTGAGGAGTACGACGGCTCCGGACCGTACGACGGGACCGTCGGGAGCGGCTTCGACGGGGTCAGGAAGTCGTCCTGCGGCGAGACGACCGGAGCCGGCTCGTAGTAGCCGGAGGACGCCGACACCGGCGGCGACGGCATGGTGTGCGACTGCGGCCCGTACACCTCGTGCGACGACGCCACGTCGTGGGAGGAGCTCACCTCGTGGGAGGACGCGGCGGGCTGGATCGCCGACGGGCTGTCCACCGCGACCCGAGCGGCCCGGCGGCCGGCGCGCGCAACGGGCGCGGGCTCAGGCTCGGGTGCGGGTGCGGTCTCGACCTCCGCCGGGGCGGATGTCGAGGTGAGGTAGTCGGAGGTGGCGTCGTACGAGTAGGGCTCGGAGTAGCTGCTCGCCCAGGACGGCACCTCGGCCGGCTCGGCCGGCTGGGTCGGCTGGGTCGGCTGGTAGGAGTACGGCTCTGGCTCGACCACGGTCAGCGGCGGCGTCTCGTCCAGCCAGCTGCTGCTCGACGGCGACGGGGCCTGGGGCGACAGCAGGTCGTCGTTCCGGGAGTTGAGGTAGTCGTTCCAGCTGGTCTTCGGGTAGCTGGTCTCCTCGCCCGACTGCTGCTCGTCCTGCCACGTGCCGACCGCGTCGAACTGCTCGGTCGCGGGTCCGGCGTCGTCCTTGCCGTCCTGCCAGCTCTGCACCACCGGCGCGAACGGGCTCCACTTCGGCGGCTCCTCGATCGGGTTGTCACCACCGAAGGCGGGGGGCACGGCGCCGGCGCCGAACGGGCTGCCGCCACCGGGGAACCCGCCGGCCGCCGCGCCGTCACCGGGGAAACCGGCCGCCGGGGGCGGGACGGGAGCGGGAGCGAACGGGCTGGGAGCCGGGCCACCGCCGGCCATCTGCAGCTGCGGCTGCCGCTCGAGCCGCAGCGCGGGCGCAGCGGCCAGGGCCGGGCCGGCGATCGGCTCGTTGATGGCCGGCTGCTCGTCGGTGTCGTCGTTCGCGTACGACGGAACCTGGGTGACCTCGTAGCTCGGGACCGCGGTCAGCTTCGGGCCCTGGTCCCACCACGGGATCCACGCGCGGCCGGTCTGCATCGCGTTGATCTTGCGGATCACCAGCGTCGCGGCGACCGCCGACACCGCGGTCAGCAGCAGTGACGCAGTACCGGCCAGGGCGATACCGCGCAGCGACCCGACGGTCGCCTCCATCCACATCAGGAAGCGGCGGATCACCACGTCGAACGCGAGAGCGCCGATCCAGGTCACCCACCACACGGCCGTGAGGGCGGGCGTCCTGAATCGGCGCAGGTCATCGGCGTACACCGGGGTTTTCGGATCACTGGCCAGCCAGACGTCGTCGACGATCTGCTTGGGGTACCAGAGATTGGGTCCGGGGCAGAACCAGCTGGCCAGCACCCAGCCATGGCTGCGGCGATGGTCGGCCTGGCAGAACACCTCGGAGTTGACCCGGGCCCGCCAGAGCCAGATGACGAAGACGACGGCGGCGGCGACCGAGATGACGACGTTGGGAACCGCGGTGACCTTGGCGATGGCGTCGGCGCGGTTCAGGTCCGCGTCGTCGACGTTCGGCATCCCGCCGAGGTAGCGGTTGACGACGGAATACGTGTTCCAGTCGGACCAGGTGGAGAGCAGATGGGTGAGTGTCGACGCTCCGAGCAGTCCGATGGCGATCTTTCCGACCGTCCCGACCTGCTGAAACTCCTCAGCTGCGTGCGGCTGCCACTCTTCTTCTTGGTCTTGAACAGCAGACAGGACTGCTGGCTGCGGGTGGCTCACGTTCGTCCCTCGCGTTGCTGGAACTCCGTCTGTTCGGCGTTTCGGCCAAATCCTGCCCCCGCATGACCGAGCCACATTGATACCACGAAGTAGGTACCCGTGTGGAGCCGGGTCCAGCACGGAGGGTGTCGACTTAACGTGTTCTTTTCGTGCGCCCATCACCTCTTGTAACGACGAACTGGACGGTCCGTGACGGTTTGGTTTACCGCGCAGGAGGCTGGAATCCGGGCTCCGCCTGCCCGATCGCCCACCACGGCACCCAGGCCCGCTTCGTCTGCAGCTCGTCGATCCGCTCGATCAGGATCACCGCCAGCACCGCGGCCGCGGAGGTGAACAGCGCCGAGATCGTGGACAGTACGACGTTCGTCCGCAGGTCGGCCAGCTCGGTCGCACCCCCGATGACACCGCGTTGGACGATGTTGCCGCTGACCAGGCCGGCCACCCAGGTGAGCCACCAGGCCCAGACCAGCCGGGTGCCCGGGATACCCCGCAGCGTCGCGATGTGCGGCGGCGTCCGCGGATCGCTGGCGGCGACGATGTCGTCGACGACCTGCTTGGGGTACCACAGGTTCACCACCGGGCAGATCCAGCTGCCGAGCACCCAGCCGCGGGTGAACCGGTGCTCGCCGCGGCAGAACATCTCCGCATTCCACCGGACCCGCCACAGCCAGACGATGAACACCACCGCGGCGGCGAGCAGGGCCAGCGCGGCGACGATGCCGAGCGACCCGGAGATCAGGTCGGCCTCGGCCAGCTGATCCGGATCGTCGCCGTACTGCTTCACCGTCTGGTAGGAGTACCAGTCGGACCAAGCGGTCGCCCAGGTGGTCACGGTGACGACCCCGATCAGGATCGACGCGGCCAGACCCATCGCCCGCTCTGAGCTGAACCAGCGGTCCAGCGGCAGCTGGGTCGACATGTGTCACAAATAGCACAACCACGCGTGACCAGGCGAGAACAACAGGTGGTCGGAGCGTGGGTGTCGGAGCTGGTCGGTGTCGCGAAATCGCCAGAAAATGTCCGTGCCGGGCGGGAGGATGAGGGCATGCGCTGGTCCGTGATCGACTCTCCCATCGGCGACCTGTCCTTGGCGGTCGACGATGTCGGCCTGTGCCGGCTGAACTTCGGCCGGGTGGACAAGCACCTCGAGGCGGACCCGCTGCTGACCAAGACCCAGGAGCAGCTCAAGGCGTACTTCGCCGGTGAGCTGACGGAGTTCACCGTGCCGCTGTCGGTCCGCGGCGGCTCCGAGTTCGAGCGGGCCGTCTGGGCTCAGCTGAGCCGGATCCCGTACGGCGAGATGCAGACGTACGGCGAGGTCGCCAAGATCGTCGGCGACGCGGGCGCGGCCCGGGCCGTCGGTGTCGCCTGCAACCGGAACCCGATCGCCGTCGTCGTGCCCTGTCACCGGGTCGTCGGCGCCGGCGGCAAGATGGTCGGCTTCGGCGGCGGCATCCCGCTCAAACGCCACCTGCTCGAGCTCGAGGCCCGGATCACTCTCGAGACGCTCTGGACCTGAAGCGAAAAGGTGTCTGCCTCACCACGCAGTGAAACCTGACGAAGATCTGACACCAGGTGACGCGTGCGAAGGCACCGCCTGGGCTACTGGGGGAATACAGTCGCTAACAGCGACTGTTTCGTTACGTTTGAAGCGCATGATTCACGCCACACCCCCACCCTGCCCCCGGAAGACACCGCATAGATGACCAAAGCCCGCTCGACCGCACACCTCCACCCCGACCTGAGCGCCCTGATGGACAAGAGCGCCGAGGACTGGTCCGCACCTGAGATCCAGAGTGCCGCCCGCTCGGCGCTGAAACTGCACGCCCCGGACCGCGAGCCGCTGACCTGGATCAAGCGGTTCGGCATCCTGCCCTGGCTGCACCGCAACGACGCCGTCTGCCAGCACTGCGGCGGCACCTACCCGTGCATCACGCACCGGTACGCCACCCAGCTGCTGTCAGCCGGCCGTTACACCATCGCCAAGCCACACCCCGACGGCGACGACCAGGACCCCGACCACGATCCGAGAGACAACTGAATCGATACGGCCCCACCCCGCCGCCCCGGTCAGGCGTCGTACGCGCAAGGCGACGTCGAGGCAAACGAAGGCCGCGAACCCCAGCCGGGGATCGCGGCCTTCGCCGTTGCGGTAGCCGGTCAGGTCAGGAGTCGGACGGCTTCGGGTTGCTCGACTTCCGGGCGGTCGTGCTCTTCTTCGCGGCGCCGTTGGCCGTCGCGTTCACCTCGGTGTCGTCATCCTTGGCGCTGTCGGTGGTCGCCGACTCCGCCTTCGGAGCGTCGGTCTGGCCGTTCGACGAGGCCGGCTCCTCCTTGGTCTCCGATGTGGACTCGGTCTTCGACTCGGACTCGGTCGTGGACTCGGTGGCGGGGCGGGACGTCGTACCGGCCGGGGCGGAGCTGTAGTCGCGGCCGCTGGTCGGGGTCGACTGCCAGGCCGGCTCCGGCGGGGTCAACAGCTTCTTCACGGCTGCCGCGGCCAGGGCGCCGAAGCCCAGGAACAGGACGACCTTGCGGAGCGTGTGGCTCTTCTTCTTGGGCACGTCGATCTCACCCTTGAGCGCGGCCTTGGTGGCCTTGCCCCGGCGCGAGGTCTCCTCGACGACCGGCTCGGCGGCGGCCGCCAGCGACGCCAGCGCGGCGGTCACCTTCGGCAGCACGTCGTCGTTGAACCGCTCGCGCGCCTTCTCGGCCGCGTGCTCGGTGGCCGGGCCGACCTTGGCCAGCGCGTCGTCGATCACTGGGCCGGCCTTCTCGACGGCTTGGTGGGCGAGGTGGGCGCCGCGCTCGCGCGCCTTCTCGGCGTACGGCGACACCTTCTCCCGTGCGGTGCCCACAGCCGGTGCGATCTTCTCTGACGCAGATTCGGCCAGTGGCCGGACCCGGTCCTTCGCGGTCTCGACCCGGCCCTTGGACTTCAACAAACCCACGGTTCCCTCCTCGGTGCCGCCCGCTCGATGGGCGGCCATCTGGCCCATCGGCGGTATGGACGCAACTGATACGACTCTGGACAAATGCGGCTTCGTCTGCATCGTACGACGTACCCAGCCGACAAACCCGCTCCCCGGACCGTGCCAGGGAGCCTTGTATCGATCCATCGTCCTCACCGCCCCGGTGCCCAGCCGCGCGCGGCACAACCGTCCCCCGGCCAGTCGGTGCCGACCCGGTTGGCGGCACATGACAGGATCGAACACGTACGCCGTAACTGATGAGGAGTGACTCCCGTGGCCGAAGAGCTGTACGCGACCCTGCAGACGACGAAGGGCGATGTCGTCATCAGGCTGTTCCCCGATCACGCGCCGAAGACGGTGAGCAACTTCGTCGGCCTGGCCGAGGGCACCAAGGAGTGGACCGACCCGCAGACCGGTCAGCCGAGCAACGCCAGGTTCTACGACGGCCTGACCTTCCACCGGGTGATCGACGGCTTCATGATCCAGGGCGGCTGCCCGCTCGGCACCGGCACCGGCACGCCGGGCTACGCCTTCGACGACGAGATTCACCCCGAGCTGCAGTTCGACCGCCCGTACCTGCTGGCGATGGCGAACGCCGGCATCCAGTTCGGCAAGGGCACGAACGGCTCGCAGTTCTTCGTCACCGTCGTACCGACGCCGCACCTGAACCGCAAGCACACGATCTTCGGCGAGGTCGCCGACGACGAGTCGAAGAAGGTCGTCGACGCGATCGCGACCGCGAAGACCGCTCCCGGCGACCGGCCGATCGAGCCGATCGTGATCAACAACGTCGTGATCGAGCGCAAGAACGCCTGAAACTTCGTGCGGGCCGGGCGCTGCAGCACGGGCGCCCGGCCCGCGCTCCGTCGATCTCCTGTGGGAAGGACCCGCCCGCCGTGACCGAGACCGTCTGCTACCGGCACCCGGATCGGCCCGCCGGGGTTCGCTGCCAGCGCTGCGACCGGCCGATCTGCCCCTCCTGCATGAACAGCGCCGCGGTCGGCTTCCAGTGCCCGACCTGCTTCAACGAGGGCGTGAAGTCGGTCCCGCGGACCCGTACGTCGCTCGGCGGCATCCAGCGCGGTAACGCCCAGGTCGTCACGATCGGCCTGCTGGTGCTCAACGTGCTGGTGTTCATCGCGGTGCGCACCGGCAGCAGCCGGGTCGCGAACGACCTGGTGCTGGTCCCGGTGCTGGTGGACTCGGAGCCGTGGCGGCTGCTCACGTCGGCCTTCACCCATGTGCAGATCTTCCACATCTTCGCGAACCTGTTCATGCTCTACCAGGTCGGTCCGCCACTGGAGCAGATGCTCGGCCGGCTCCGGTTCGTCATCCTGTACCTGGTGTCCGCGCTCGGCGGCAGCGTCGCGGTCTGGTTCCTCGCCGCTCCGGTGTCGGCGACCCTCGGCGCGTCCGGCGCCGTCCTCGGCCTGGTCGGCGCGCTGCTGGTGATCAGCCGCGCCCGGGGCATGGACGTCACCTGGATCCTCGGCTACGTAGCCGTCACCGCGGTCATCTCGGTTCTCCTCCCGAACATTTCCTGGCAGGGCCACCTCGGCGGTTTCCTCGCCGGCGCGGCCGTGGCCTGGCTCTTCCTCCAGGACACCAAGCGCCGCCGCAACAACCGGGCCCGGATCTAGGGGTACTGGGTCAGCCGGAGTGCACGGTCCGGTTCGGGCTGAACTCCTCGTCCAGGGCCGACCGGCCGTCCAGGTGCCAACTCCAGCTGACCGTCGGCTTGATCCGCAGGTACACGCTTGGGCCGAACTGGCCTTCGCGGTCGACGACGTCGGCGGTGCCGTAGACGCGCAGTAAGCGCGGCGACCAGGGCTCGGTGGTGAGGAGGTCGTCGATGACCAGAGCGACCTGCTCGTGGCCGGCGCGGACGTTCCGGACCTTGCGGGTGTTCGCGGGGTCGATCCCGCCGACGTAGAAGTAGGTCCCGTCGTACTCGAAGCCGACGGGGACGACGTCCGGTTGCCCGTCCGGGCCGACCGTCGCCAGCCGGGCCAGCGGCTGTGACTTCAGATAGCTGAGTTCTTCGTCGGTGAATGTCATGTACGCTAAGGTACAACGATCG
Organism: Kribbella sp. NPDC023972; assembly: GCF_040639075.1. Lineage (NCBI taxonomy): Bacteria > Bacillati > Actinomycetota > Actinomycetes > Propionibacteriales > Kribbellaceae > Kribbella > Kribbella sp. NPDC023972. The sequence continues at coordinate 441,921 of NZ_JBEZZH010000004.1, forward strand.
TTGTAGATTCACCAGGAGGTGCGGTGCCCCGGGCAGGGAAGCGGCAGGACGTGCTGGCCGGAGCGTTGACCGTGTTCGCGCGGGACGGTTACGCGCGGGCGAGTATCGACGTGATCGCCGCGGCGGCCGGTGTCTCGACCCGGACGCTCTACAACCACTTCGGCGACAAGGCCTGCCTGTTCCGCGCGGTGATCCAGGAGAGCGCGACGAAGGTCGCGGCCGCCCAACTCGCGATCATCGCGGCGCACCTGACCGAGATCACCGACCTCGAGGCCGACCTGGTCGAGTTCGGTATCGCCTGGCGTACGCCGATGCCGGACTACGCCGAGCACTCCGCGCTGGTGCGCCAGGTGAACGCCGAGGCGGGCCACATCCCGCAAGAGGCGATCGACGCGTGGCAGGAGGCTGGGCCGATCGCCGTACGACGCGCCCTCGCCGACCGGCTGGCCGCGTTCGCCGCCGACGGACTGCTGCGGATCGACGACCCGATGCGCGCCGCCCTGCACTTCTCGCTCCTCATCTCCGGAGCCAACCCGTCCTACCGAGGAGGATCCATGACCCCCGCCGAGATCACCGACGCCGTCACCACCGGCGTCCACGCCTTCCTGCACGGATACGCCAACTGATGCGCTACCGACTGTTCGGCCCCACCGGCCTGCGCGTCTCCGAGCTCTTCCTCGGCGCGATGCGCTTCCAGTCCGTCGCGCAGGCGCGTCCGATCGTCGACCGGTACGCCGACGCCGGCGGCAACATGATCGACACGGCCGACGCGTACGGCGCGAGCGAGGACATCGTCGGCGAGGTGCTGGCCGGCCGGCGGGACCGGTTCGTGCTCGCGTCGAAGTACACGCTGTCCCGGGACAGCACCGACATCAATGCCACCGGCAACCATCGGAAGAACCTCCGGCTCGCGCTCGAGTCCAGCCTGCGCCGGCTGCGGACCGACTACCTCGACGTCTACTGGGTGCACTACTGGGAGCGGCACACCCCGATCGAGGAGACGTTGCGGGCCCTGGACGACGCGGTCCGGGCCGGTCAGATCCTGTACGCCGGGATCTCCGACGCGCCGGCCTGGCTCGTTGCGCGGGGCAACACGTTGGCCGAGTGGCGGGACTGGTCCGGGTTCGCCGGTCTGCAGGTTCCCTACAGCCTGCTGCAGCGCGATATCGAGCGTGAGCTGCTGCCGATGGCTGAGGCGTTCGGCATGACCGTGGCCGCCTGGGCTCCCCTTGCCCACGGCAAGCTCAGCAAGCCGGCGGGTCCCGAGGCCGACGACCACGAGCGCGCCGTGCTGGACGCCGTACAGCAGGTCGCGAAGGAACTGGACGTCACGCCGTCCCAGGTGGCGCTGGCGTGGACCCGGGTCCATTCGCGCGCGGTGCATCCGCTGGTGGGCGCGAACTCGCCGGAGCAACTGGCGGACAACCTGGCCGCGATCGACCTCGACCTGCCGCCGGACGCCGTCCGACGCCTGGAGTCGGCGACCGCGTTCGAGCTCGGCTTCCCGCACAGTTTCATCACCCCGGACCTGCTCGACCCCGACCGCATCGAAGGCCGTTCAATCTGGAACCAAACGGCCTAGGCCACAATTTGTGATCAGTTGAGTGACCACCCATGACCACCGGCCCGGACGCTCGTCGTACCCCATGACGTCCCGATGGGGGACCTGAGCGGTGAGGACATCCAGAATGAACTTCTGCATGCCTGAACGGTGCCGGTGGTTCCGATGAGCCCACGTGCAGTCGACAAACGAGCCCGCCCCGGCAACGAACGTCACTACACGTCAGCGCAGCATGAGGGAGCTGTCGCCGAACTCGTGCCAGAGGTAGGCGTGGTCCAGGGCGGCCTTGTACGCGCGTTGGACGGTGTCGGCGCCCACTACGGACTCGAGCATGAGGAGGTGGGAGGCCTCGGGGGCGTGCAGGCCGGTGATGAGGCCGTCGACGACGCGAGCCGGGTGGTCCGGGCCGAGGACAAGATCGGTCCAGCCGTGGGAGGCGGTGACCGAGCCGTCGGGCGCGACAGCTGACTCGACTGCTCGCACAGCGGTCGTTCCCACTGCGATCACCCGGCCGCCGTCGGCCTTCACCCAGTTCACCAGCCGAGCCGTGTGCGCCGGTACGTCGTACCGCTCGGGCAACGGCGGTTCGTGGCTCTCCGGCGAGGACACACCGCAGTGCAACAGGATCGGCGCGATCAGGACGCCCTGCGACGCGAGGTGACTGACCAGCTCGAAGCTGAACGGCCGCGCGGCACTGGGCATCTCCGCGCTCCCCGGCTCGCGTGCGAAGACGGTCTGGTACGACGCGAGCGGCCAGCGCTTGGCGACGTACTTGTAGCTGATGGGCCGGCCGTGACGCTGCAGATAGCTGAGCACCTCCGGCACCGGCGGCTTGGCGCGCCACAGTCGATGGGAGCCCGGCTGGTACGGCGCTAGCAGTGTCAGCACGCCCTCCGGCAGCTCCACCTGGTCGCCCGACGTACCGCCGAACATCGGTGCGCCGCCGTTGCGTAGTTCGACGACCCAGGTGCCGTCGTCGAGTGCGGTGGAGAAGTGCACCACGACAGGCGCCACACCTGAGCCGGTAATCCACGAGCCGTCGACTGCAGCGGGCAATGTGCCCGAGGTGTTCACCAGCAGAAGGTCGCCGGGTCGCAGGTGCTCCCTGATCCGGTTGAACCGGGTGTGCGTGACGGTCGACCCCTGCGCGACCAGCAGCTTCACCTGATCCCGCGACAGACCTCTCGCCTCAGGTGGCTCGGTGGCGTTCAGCGATTCGGGCAGAACGAATCTCGTGTTGGGGTGCACCCTCACGACGTCACCGCCGGCGCGAACTCAGCCGCCCGGTAGCGACCGCTCTTGGGACGGCTGTCCAGCAGTTGCAGGAACGCCGGTACGACGGTGGCCGGCTCAGGCCGGTCCGAGATGTCCTCACCGGGAAACGCCGCCTGGTGCATCGCAGTACGGAGATCACCCGGGTCGACGGCGTAGACGGCCAGCGAAGGATTCTCGGCGGCCAGCACCGCACTGGCGTGGTCGAGTGCGGCCTTGGCCGAGCCATAGCCGCCCCAGCCTTCGTACGGCTCGACTGCCGCGTCGGAGCTGATGTTGAGGAGCACACCGGATGCTGCGGTGAGTTCGGGCAACAGTGCCTGAGTGAGAGCGATCGGTGCGATCACGTCGACCTCGTAGACGCGCCGCAACTCGTTCAGGTCGGCAGCACCGAGCGGCTGCAGGGGACTCGGGCCCAGGTAGCTCGCGTTGTTCACCAGCAGGTCGAGCCGGCCGAGCTCGATCACGGCGTCGACAAGATCGGCGCGGTGCTCGGCGTCGGTGACGTCGCCGGCCAGCGGTACGACGTCCGTGCGGCCGGCGAGCGCGTCGGCCGCGTCCTTGAGCGCGTCCGCCCCACGGGCATCGATCACCAGCGCCCAGCCGCGATCGGCCAGCCCGTGCGCGAGCGCCAGTCCGAGCCCGGCGGACGCACCGGTGATGAGAGCGACAGGACGGTTGGATGCTTCAGGAGTCATGCCGTCACTCTCATACTTCAAGTTAACTTGAGGTCAAGAGAATCCCTGGATTCATCACGCCGTCAGGGTCGAGCACCTTCTTCACCGCTTGCAACGCCTCGACGGCCAGCGGGCCGATCTCTTCCGCGTAGGCGGCTCGGTGGTCGGTGCCGATGCCGTGGTGATGGCTGATCGTTCCGCCGGCTGTCGCGATGGCCTGGTTCGCCGCGACCTTCGCCGTACGCCATTGAGCGACCGGGTTGTCGGTCTGCGCGCAGATGACCGTGAAGTAGAGCGATGCGCCGGTCTCGTACACGTGCGACACATGGCAGAGCACGAGCGGCGGCGTGCCCAGCCCGGTGAGCTCCTTCACCAACGCTTCAGTCACGGCAGCCTTCAGCGCAGGGAGGCGGGACCAGAACGCCGCCGTCTCGAGCGTCTCCACCAACGCGCCCTCGTCCAGCAACGGATCCCGCAGGTACGGCGCCCGATACCGCCCGACCCGCCACATCTCACCCGGACCTTCGCCCAGGTTCTGCCCACCGGCCGCGGTCAGCACCTCAGCGGTCTTCGGGTTGTACGGCCCGTCGAAACCGACGATCGCCAGTACGCCGCCAAACCCGCCGCCGAGCACATCCGGGTCGGCCAGGTTCACCGCCGTCTCGGCCTCGTCGGACAACCGCAGCACGGTCGGCAGCGGCCCGTCCTGCGCCAACCGGCGGATCGCGGCCACGCCTGCCGCGAAGTCCGGGAACCGCCAGCCCTCGAAGTGCCGCTCGGCCGGACGCGGCCGGATCCGTACGACGACTGACGTGATGATCCCGAACGCACCCTCCGACCCGAGCACCAACTGCCGCAGGTCCGGCCCGGCCGCGGACATCGGCGCCCGCCCGAGCTCGATCGTCCCGCGAGGTGTCGCCAGCGTCAGCCCGACGACCATCTGGTCGAACCGGCCGTACCCCGCCGACGACTGCCCGCTGGACCGCGCGGCCGCGTATCCGCCGATCGAGGCACCCTCGTACGACTGGGGGAAATGCCCGAGCGTGTACCCGCGCTCGGCCAGCAACGCCTCGGCCGCCGGCCCGCGCACCCCGGCCTGCAGTGTCGCCGTCCGCGAGATCTCGTCGATCGCCACCAACTGGTCGAGCCGCCGCAGGTCGACGGTGATGAAGCGCCGATCCGCGGCGAGGCCGCCGACGACCGACGTACCGCCCGAGTACGGCACCACCGCGAGCTGATGCGACGAGCAGGCGGCCAGCAACGCCGCGACCTCGTCGTGGGATCCCGGATAGACCACGGCGTCGGGCATGTCGCTCGTGTCGCCCGCGCGATGCCTGAGCAGGTCCGGAGTGGAGTAGCCGCGGGTATGACCCCAGCGCGTCTCGAGGTCGGTCCTCACGTGCTCGGCACCGATCACCTCGGTCAGGAAGCCGAGCTGCTCTGCGGTCAGCCCAGGCCGGTCGACCGGATCCGCCGGCGCTGCGGCAGGACGTCGTACGCCGAGATGCTTGAGCGCGTCGAGCGCCGCGCCGGGAAGTTCGACCGGGTGGGCGGGGTCACCCCAGCGGCCCGGCGTGAGATGCACCACCGGCAGGTCCGACTCGGTCATTCTGGGCTCCCGATCGCTGGTCTGGAGAGGTAGCGTCCGTGGGAGGTGAAACCCCCTGGCTCCCACCTCCCACGGACAGTTCCCGGACGTCAGAGTCGCTGATACACTCTGACGTGTGATGTCTCAGCGTAGCAGCGAGTCCGCGCAAGAAACAGGGTCCGAGACCAGCACGCGCCCGGCACCCGCGAACGCGATCGGCGAGGAGCGGATCCTGGACGCGTCCTACGAGCTCTTGCTCGCCATAGGGATGCGCCGGATGACCATGGCCGACATCGCCCGGCACGCGGAGGTGTCCCGCGCGACCCTGTACCGGCGCTGGCCGAACGTGCAGGCCGTGGTCGCCGCGCTGATGACCCGGGAGTGGACCACCGCGCTGGTGTCGGCGTTCCAGCCGGACGCGGCCGACGGCCGGTCCCGGCTGGTCGAGGGTGTGGTCGAGGTGGTCGCGCGGACCCGGGTGCACCCGCTGATGCGCAAGATCATCGAGCTCGATCCGGAGTTCCTCACGCCGTACCTGCTCGAGCGCCGCGGCAGCAGCACGGTCGCGCACCTCGCGCTCGTCGAGGAGGGCATCAAGGCCGGTCAGGCCGACGGCTCGATCCGGGACGGCGACCCGGTCTGGCTGGCTCGCCAGATCATCCTCGTCTCACTGGCCTCGGCGGTGTCCGGGCCGGTGATGGCCTCGTCCGACGAGTATCCGAAGCTCGACGAGGAGCTGCGGGTCATGCTCACCAGGTACCTGACGCCATGATCGACCGGGGCGGTGGGGCGGGGAAGGAATTGAGGACGGTGGGCAACGCCAGCCTCAACGCGGCTCGCCGGACGCGCGAGCTCGACTGGCTGGACACGGCCGGCAAAGTCGACGTCCTGGTCATCGGCGGCGGGGTCACCGGCGCCGGCGTCGCCCTGGACGCGGCTGCCCGCGGCCTGACCGTTGCCCTGGTGGAGAAGCACGACCTCGCCTTCGGCACCAGCCGGTGGAGCTCGAAGCTGGTGCACGGCGGGCTGCGCTACCTCATCTCCGGTCACGTCGGCATCGCGTACGAGAGCGCGGTCGAGCGTGGCATCCTGATGAAGACGACCGCCCCGCACCTGGTCCACCCGGTGCCGCAGATCGCGCCGTGGTTGCCGCAGGCAACGTTCGCGCAGGCCGCGATGCTGCGCGGTGCGTTCCTCGGCGGCGACGTCCTGCGCACGTTCGCGCGGACCAGCGACGACTACCTACCGCACTCCCGCCGGGTCAGCTCGGCCGAGCTCCTCCGCTACGCGCCGACGCTGCGCCCCGAGGGGATGCGCGGCGGCTTCCTGACCTGGGACGGGCAACTGTACGACGACGCGCGGCTGGTGGTCGCGATCGCGCGGACCGCGGCACTGTACGGCGCCCGCGTGCTGACCCGGGTGGCCGCCACCGAGGTCACCGGACGAGGCGCCGTACTGGTCGATCAGCTGACCAGGCATCGGCTGCAGGTGGATGCCTCTGTGGTCATCAACGCGGCCGGGATCTGGGCCGATCAGGTTGCCTCGGGCATCAAGCTCCGGCCCAGCCGGGGAACGCATCTGGTGTTGCCGCAGTCGGCGTTCGGTGGGCTGTCCGCCATCCTGACGATCCCTGTCCCAGGCGAGCTGCGGCGCGTGGTGATGGCGATCCCCGCTCCGGACGACCGGGTGTACGTCGGGGTGACCGACGAGGAGGCGCCCGGCCCGGTGAGCGACGTACCGCAGGCGACCGATACCGAGATCGACTTCCTGCTCTCCACCATCAACACGGCCCTGCAGACGCCGTTGACCCGGTCCGACCTGCTCGGGACGTACGCCGGTCTGCGGCCGCTGCTCGACACCGGGCACCACAAGGGTGAGGACAAGACGGCCGACATCTCCCGGCGGCATGCGGTGATCACCAGCGCGGACGGTCTGGTGACGATCGTGGGCGGCAAGCTCACGACGTACCGGCGGATGGCGCAGGACGCGCTCGACAAGGCGCTGTCCGAGTCCGCCTTGGCGGCACGACGACCGTGCCTGACCCACCGGATCCCGCTGGTCGGAGCGGCCGACCGGATCCAGTTGGCGGCCGTGCGGGCGCCGTCGCGGTTCGTCCAGCGGTACGGCGTGGAGGCGCCGCAGGTGATCGCCGGGCCGCCGTCGTTGCTGGAGCCGATCGCCCCGGGGTTGCGGACGACACACGCGGAGCTGCGGTTCGCCGTCCGGCACGAGGGTGCGTTGACGGAGGACGACGTACTCGATCGGCGGACGCGCATCGGGTTGTCCGTGGCGGACCGGGAGTTGGCCCGGCCGGCGGTCCGCGAGGCCTTCGCAGCCGTCTGAGGTGGCAGCTTTCACCTGTGGATAACGGGTTGAACGCTCCCTGGGCTGGGTTACCTTGGCTGCCAGGGGGTGACACAGGTGACGCAGCCGTATCCAGGGCCGGGCGGACCGCAGCCGTATCCACGGCCCGGCGGACCGCAGCCGTATCCGATGCCGTATCGGCCGGTGCCGTATCAACCGGTGCTGCCGCGCTACAAGCCGTTGCGGAAGATCGCGATCGTCAGCATCGTGCTGATGGGGCTGACCGCGCTCAGCGCGGTGATCCAGACGGCGTTGATGTGGAACTCCTACGACGAGGTCAAGCGGTTCGTGTACGGGCTCCTCTCCGAGGAGGAGTTCGACCGCGCCGTCGGCACGGTCGCGGGCACGGGTCCGCTGCTCAACCTGGTCAGCTATCTGCTGATGGGGACGGCGATCGCGTTCCTGATCTGGCTGTGGCAGGCGCGGGAGAACACGGAGTTCCTCAAGTCAACGCTGGCCCCGCGGCCGGTCGTCGCGCAGCCGTTCGGCCAGCAGCCGGGGATGCATCGCCACGCGAGCGGCTGGGTTGTCGGTGCGTGGTTCTGCCCGATCGTGCAGTTCTGGTATCCGCTGCAGATCGTCCAGGACGTCGCCACCGCGAGCGAGCCCCCGGAGCAGCCGGGCGCGTCCAGACGCGGCCAACTCCGGACACTGCTGTACGGCTGGTGGGCCACGTGGACCGGCTTCTGGGTGATCCTGGTCGGCGGTGGCGGCCTGGCGGTCATCGCCTTCTTCGTCTGGATCGTCCGGCTGGTCGACGCGGCCGACACCGCGGACGCGACCGGCGACTACGTCGACATCTACGACCTGCAGGACTTCATGGTCCGGGTCGCGCTGGCCGTCAACATCGGCTTCACCGTGGCGACCCTGCTCCTGATCGCGTCAGCCGTCGCCGCCTCGCTGTTGCTGCTTCGCATCACGCGGTGGCAACACGACCACGCGACGAGGCCGCCGGCTGTCGAGGCGCCACCACCCGGACCGCCGCAGTACGCGCCTCGGTACAACCAGCCCGGCCCGACGTTCCCGTCGTACGGTCCGTATCAGAGATAGGCGAGTACGGCGGTCGCGTCGTCGTACCGCTTCCCCCGGAAGCTGTCCGGGGATGCGTCCGCGTCGTGCGTCCAGACCCGCTCGACCAACGTGCGCGGGCCGCTGCTGGTGAGCACATCGACCAGGTCGTCCCAGGTGTGGCCGTAGCGTTCGGCGTACCTTGCTGCTCCATCGGTCAGTACGGCGACCACCTCGGCGTCGGCGCGGTCCGTCGTACCGGTGACGGCTTCGTACGCGGCCCCGGGCTCGGTACTCGCCACCCAGAAGCCGCCGGGCTGGTTGCGGAGTCGGCTGATGGCCTCGACGGAGTACTCGGGGAGAAGGTCGATGCGATCGTCACTGTGCACCGACACCTTGCCTGTCGGTGAGCGCATCACGACGGGCGAATCGGCCAGGACGAGATGCTCGACGGTGTTCGGCCCCACCCGGATCATCGCGACGGTGGACGACGGGCTGTCCGGGTTGGCGAGGTCGCAGGTGCCGGCGTGGCCGACGCCGACGGTGGCGATCGCGTCGGCGAGCAGTTCGGGGAGCGGAGCCGTCGAGCGGGCGAGGAGCGGCACCGTGAGCTGAGCACCGAGCTGCGCGACCAGCCAAGCCACCGTGTGCCGGCAGCCGGAGTCGACGCCTTTCGGTGCGGTGGCTCCGTCGAGCACGACCACGAAGTCGGGTCCGCTGAGGACGAGATCCTCGTTCACCGCGGGCGGTCGCCGGTCGGGCGCGGGCAGGCTGATCGAGCGGATCTCCACCCGCCCAGTCTGCTATGCCGTGTCTGCTGCTCCAGCGCAGTAGGCGGGGGACCATCAGGCAGGCCTAGCCGCGGGCGGACCAGCTGTCGGCGAGGGACTGTTCGAGGGAGATCTTGGGAGACCAGCCGAGGCGTTTGCCGATCAGCGCGGTGTCGGCCTGCTGCCAGGTCGCACCACGCACGGTGCCCGGCCGGGCCTCCTCGACGATCCTGGCCGGTTGCCCGCTCAGCTCGAACAGCTGCCCGGCGACCTCCCGGGCCAGATTCGCGCGCCCGGTCCCGACGTTCAGCACCGGCGGCAGCTTGGCGTCCGCGAGCGCCACCGCGACCACCGCCTCGGCGACATCGCGCACGTCGACGAAGTCACGCCAGACGTCCAGCGACCCGGCCTCGATCGTGTGCCTGGACCGGAGGTCCCGGATGACCCGGCCGGTGAGCGTACTCTCCGGCGCGTCCGGGCCGATCACGTCGAAGACCCGGAGGACGACCGCGTCGGCGCCGTTCCGCTGGGCGCGCAGGACGAGCTCGGAGCCGGCCAGCTTGGTGATTCCGTACGGTCCGGCCGGGCGGGGCTCGGTCTGTTCGTCCTGGCTGGTTCCTTGCGGCGCACCGCCGTACTCGGCCGCCGAGCCGAGTTGGACGAAGCGCGCGTTGCTGGCGTGATCCCGGGCCGAGGCGAGCAGGGCCTCGACGGCGATCACGTTGGCTCGGACCAGCGTGCCGGCGTCACCCAGCGTGGCACCGGCCGCGTTGATGACGACGGTCGGTTTGTACATGCCGATCTGGGCGTCCAGCGCGTACGGGTGCATCGAGGCCAGGTCGCACAGCCGGTGCGGCTCACCCCGGCTCCGGCTCAGGCCGCGGTGCTCGACCCCCCGGTCGGCGAGCAGTGCGCAGATCCTGACGCCGAGGAATCCTCCGGCGCCGAACACCATCACCCGCTCAGTTCCGGTCACTCCTCCATCGTGCGACTCATATTTGTCGGTCCGCTGAACGTTGTCCGTCGTCACGATCACAAATTCACCAGCTTCCGACTTGCGGCATCGTGTCGGTACGGCGTGACAGGGTGGTCAGCCAGGACACCGATCGGCAGGGGAGACCAATGGCTGCACACGGACGACCGGCGGCGCCGACCGAGTCGACGATCCGGGACTGGGACGACGCGGACCCCTCGGGTGAGACCTACCGCAAGGTGCTGTTCATCGACTCCGACCTGACCGAGGTGGACAACCGCGGCGGCGTGTTCGAGGAGTGCACGTTCCGCGGGGTCCGGTTCAACGCGTCGACGCACACCGACGCGGCGTTCGTGAACTGCACCTTCGTCCGGTGCTCGCTCTTCGACACCACCTTCACCCGGTGCAAGCTGGTCGGCAGCGTCTTCGACGACTGCACCTACAACCTGATGAAGGTGTCCGGTGGCGACTGGTCGTTCGCCGGTCTGGCCGGCGCGGACCTGCGCGGCACCGAGTTCACCGGCGTGAAGTTCCGCGAGGCCGACCTCACCGGAGTCCGGGCGGCCAAGGCGGTGCTGCGCGATCTCGAGCTGTCCGGGGCGTCCCTCCAACGCGCCGACTTCACCGCTGCCGACCTCCGCGGCTCCGACCTCTCCACCCTCGACCCACTCACGGTCGAGCTGAAGGACGCCCGCGTCGATGTCACCCAGGCGATGGTCATCGCCGCGTCACTCGGCCTCGACGTCAGACCCTGACCTGTGGATATCTCCGTGCGAGCGTGGCGCCATCCCCCGCTTCATCCACAACCTGTGGATAACTATCCGGATAATGTCGTACCCGCTCCGTGAAAAGCTCACCGTGCCCGGGCAATCTGACGGAGACCGTTCGCCGATTGCGTGACCCGGACCGGCACTGTCGCCGCCAGTCGGCGGCGGAGACCCCCGCGGTCAGGTGCCGAGTTGATTGCCGGACTGGCGTTGCTGTCCCGTCCGGTTGGCGTCATGGAAGTTCCGGGCGCCATCGGAACCACGGCGAGGCGCGGCTCCCATTGCGGGTTGCGGGGTGCTGATCCGGCCCGAGGTGGTAGACGTGTGCACAGTGAGTCGCTGTGCCACAGCATCGTTGCTGGCCGTGACCGAGATATTGCCGGCCACCGTCCCGGCGGTCACTCGGCCACCTTCGGTGGCGTGCACAGTGATGTCCCCGGAAATCGTGTCCGCACGAGCAGAGCCGCCGAAGTCGTCGATCGTGATGTGGCCGGCGATCGAGTGTGCGACCACCTGGTCGGTGTACCCCATGCTGATGTGGCCATCGACGGTCCTCGCGTTGATGTCGTCGGCGCGGTCGATCCTGACGCCGCCGCTGCTGGTCCTGGCGTTGGCCACGTTCAGCCGGCCGTGGGTCTCGATGTTCGCGCTGTCGGTCTGGCCGACGAGCGAACTTCCCTCCGGCACGACGGCGGTGATCTCGATCGGCGAGGAGCCTCCCGAGATCGTGAAGTTGCTGTTGTGCACACCGCCCCGAATCTGGACCGACGCTCCGGAGATGTTGATGCTGCTGATGTCGCCGGCGCTGATGTGAATGGCCGAAGAGCTCGAACCGGTTCCGCGGACCGAAGCCTGCATTCGGCCGTCGGCGCTTGCGCTCAGGTTGGCGTTGCGGACGGCATCCGCCGCCGGGCCGGACTGGTCGGCGGTCTGGATCGTCAGCGTGGCCTGGGTGCATGACGGGTCGGCGCGCACGACCACCTTGCCGGCGCTGGCCAGCAGCGCCGCGTTGATCGTCACGGGACCCTCCGCCGCGGCGGAGATGCTGCGAGTCGTGCCCGGAGCTTGCGCTCCACCGGCTGGCCCCTGGCCCACCGATGGAGCCGGCTGCGCCTGGTTTGGCTGATGGGCTTGCTGACCCGGCTGCGGCGAGCTCGGCTGCTGGGCTTGCTGCGTGGGTGGCGCCTGCGGAATGGGGGGCGCCTGCGGGGTGGGTTGCGGTTGAGGCTGCGCGGGTTGACCGGGCGGGTTGTTGCCGGTGGCTGGGGCAGCCGGCGGGGTGAAGGTGACCCTCGGGGCCTGCCGGGGTTGTGCCGGTGGCGCGGCCGGCGTTGCCGACCAGGATCGGGCGTCAGGTCTGGCGGCCGCCTGCTGGATGCGCTGGTAGGTACTGGCGGCCTGCCGTGCCTCCTGTGCGGTGGCGCCGGCGATTCCCGCAGCATCTCGCTGGATCGTGCGCAGGCTGGCTTGGAGCTGTGTCTGATAACCGGCGTACGCGAGGCCGGCTTGGCGCACTGCCGGATCCGCGTAGACCGGATGGTTGCGATTGATCCGGTTGAAGAACTGCGGGGTCCGTGCCTCCCAGCTCCGGCCCTGCCGGTCAGGCGGCACGGTGGCCTGAATCCGTTCGGTGACCTCAGCGTCCGAGAGCCCGAGACGGGCACCTTCGGCGAGTTGGTCTCGTACCCCCGGCAGGTCCGCGTCCAGGAGGCCGCGAAAATAGTCGCGCTCGAGGTCGCTTCGACCCTCCATGAAACGGTGCATCTCCCGGAGCACCCGCACCAGAGCCTGCCGCGCCTCGGCGATGACCTGCCGCTCGTCCGCCATCAGGAAGCCCCATTCGTCTATCGGGAGTCACTCAGCGTACAAGCCCGGAGGGCGATACGTGGCAAGCTTTCAACAGCCACTTGCCGCACCCTGATGAACCCCCTGCGCACGCCGCCCGCGCTAGCGCCGGTGCCGGGCGACCGCGTCGGCGCTGGCCTGGTCGCCGGACGAACGGAGACCGTCGATCACCCCGTCGATATCCGCGTCCGGCCGGTTCTGGCTGAGCTTGAACTTCGCCTCGACCCGGCTGATCGCGATCTCCACCCCGACGATCGCGCGCAACTGCCCGGCCACGAACTTCCCCGGTGCGTCGTCCACCGACCACGGCTCGGCCCGGCCCGCCTCGTGGTGGTCCGACAGGCGCCGTACGACGTCCGACACCCAGGCCGGGTCGTCGTACACGGTCATCGTCCCGTAGACGTGCGCGGTCAGGTAGTTCCACGTCGGGACGACCCGGCCGTGCTCGCGCTTGGAGGCGTACCAGGTCGGCGAGATGTAGGAGTCCGGCCCGCGCATGATCACCAGAGCTTCACCGATCACGGGCTGGCGCCACTGGTCGTTGTTGCGGGCCAGGTGCCCGAGCAACACGTTCCGGGGCCGGTCGTAGACGAATGGCAGCATGGTCGCCACCAGACCGTCCGGAGTCATCGTCACCAGGTCAGCGGCGCCGTGATGGGTCAGCAGGTCGTGCACCGCTTCGTCGTCGGCGGTGAAGTGCGCGGGAACATACATCGGCGATCCTCGTCAGTTGCGAACAGCAACAAGTCTCACCAAGAGTCCCGGCGCTTGAAAGGTCCAATCCACGAAGCCTTCATCAGTCCACTCGGTGGCTGATCTCGTGCTCCCACTGGTCGCGGGATTGGGTGTGGAGCCGCCAGTAGTGCTCGGCGATGTCGTCGGGGTCGTACGCCGTACCTGGAGCGACCGCACCGCCGACGGTGACGCTGGCCGCGTGGACCCCGGCCGCGCCGTACTGCTGGTCGAGCAGCGTCACCAGCGTCCGTACGCCGGCCTTGCCCAGCGACAAGCTGGCATACGCGGCCTTCGGTTCGGGCATCCCGCCGGTGATGATGAACGACCCACTGCCACGCTCAGCCATCGCCGGTACGACGTGCGCCGCGGTGGTGATCGCGCCGACGACGTTGACCGCCCACGCGTCCAGATGCTGCCGAGCGGTCAAGTCTCCGACGGCATCCGGCTGGATGATCGCCGCGTTGTAGACGACCACATCTGGTACGCCGTACTCCTCGACCACTCGGTCGAGCGCGGCCCGCAGCCCCACCTCGTCCGTACTGTCCGCCGCCAGCGCGAGCACATCACCGGTGATCCCGTCCGCGACGGCCTTCACCGTCGTCTCCGACCGCGCGATCAGCCCGACGCTCAGTCCCGCCCGAGCAAACCTTCTGGCCACGGCCGCCCCGATGCCCGGCCCGGCCCCTACCACCACAGCTCCTGCCATGCCGAGACCGTAAAGCCTCACATCGGTGTCAGAGTCAAGTCGTCTAGCGCTTGAGCTTGGCGGCGTACTCGTAGTCGCGGTGCCAGTCGCCGGTGGGTGCGAGGATCACTCGCTCGGTGCCCGCTTCCTCATACGCCTCGAGTTGCTCGGGGCCGTCGAGCTGGGGCGCGACGACGGTTGCCTTGAGCGGCGGCCGCTCGTGCAACTGGTTGATCTGGTCGAGGGCGGCCTTGACCTCGCTGGGTGACATCGCGATCGTTGCCCAGCCGTCGCCGTACTTCGCCGCTCGCCGGAAGGCCGGCTTACCGTTGCCTGCGACAACGATCGGGGGAACGGTCGAACCGGGTGCGAGAGTGGCCTCCAGTCCGTCGGCGAGGGTCGCCGGCTTCCCGGCGATGAGATCGGGCAGGACGGCGAGCGCCTCGTCGGTCAGCCGGCCGCGGTCCGCGAAGGACACACCGGCGGCGCGCCAGCCGACGTCACCGTGCGCCGGGTTGCCGGTGCCGACTCCGAGGACGAGCCGGTTGCCGGACACGAGTTGCAGGGTGTTCACCTGCTTCGCCGCCCACGCGACCGGCCGCAACGCCAGCAGCATCACGTTGAACCCCACCGTGATCCGCTCCGTCACCGCCGCCGCCGTCGCCAGCACCACCGAGCTGTCCAGCATCGGCCCACTCGCGATCAAATGGTCCGTAGACCACACCGAATCCAGGCCGAGCTCCTCGGCGAACCGCGCACTCTCGCGCACATCACCCAGAATCGGCTGCGCCGGATCCGGCGTCGACGTCGGCAGAATCACTCCGATCTCAATGCTCATACCCACCCACAACTCACCTACCGGAAGTGTTGTTCCGCGCTCGAGGCTGTTCCGGCGCTGGTCGAGCGGATCGAGGCACGACATCCGGATCAGGGTTGCGGAGTGTGGAAGGCCTTGACGGTGCGGAGGACGGGGGCGGTCTCGAGAGTGTGCAGACCGGGCAAGGTGGCGACTCGTTCGGTGAGGTAGCGGTAGAGATCGCCGGAGTCGCGGCAGGTCGCGTGAGCCACGAGATTGGTCGGGCCGGTGGTGACCGCGACGAACGAGATCTCGGCATGCCCGGCGAGCGCCTCCGCCGTGGCCACGAGTGCGGCCGGCTGCGCCGTTATCCACAGCCGCGCCTCGGCCTCGTACCCGAGCGCCAACGGCGGCACTTCGACGTCGAAGACCAGCACGCCGGTACGACGGAGGTGGTCGAGCCGGCGGGCGACGGTCGACTGCGACCAGCCGGTCGTGCGCCCGAGGTCGGCGTACGTCGCGCGCCCGTCGACGCCGAGGCGCGCCAGCATCCGGTGATCCGGCGGATCGAGCGTGACCTTCTCAGCTAGCAGATCCGGATCCGGTCGGCGCAGCCGTGCGCGCTGGGCGTCGTCCAGGTAGTCCCACTGTCGCGGGTGGAACGGGCCTGGCAGCAGTTCGTGGGCCGTGACGCCGAATACGCCGCGCGGGAGCTTGTTGATGAGCTGTTCCCCGCGCGAATGCGGTTGTGAGTTGCAACTGATCTCGGTACCGCCGGACAGGACGTGCACCCAGCAGGTGTCGGTACGCCGGGCGAGCGCAGCCGCGATCGGGGTCGCGGCATCCGGCGTACACCGAATGCGGATGATCCACGACGTACGGCCGAGCCGCAGCCCGTCGGCGACCCCGACCACGCGGAGCACCCCGTGCGTACGCAACCGGCGATAGCGGCGGGCAACCGTGTGCTCCGAAACCCCCAAAACCTCGGCCACCGTGCTGAACGCGACTCGGCCATCGACCTTCAGCGCATGCACGAGTCCGCGATCGACCGCGTCGAGTGTGACGGATTTAGCCACAGATCGATGGTACGCGCTAGATATCCCCAGGTCTGTCCACATCTGTGCACAACTACTTCGAGCCGGGGCCGACGGATGAGCCCTGGTGACGGGTGCGACCGGAGGACGGTCGGCCCGGCACGTGGCGACGGATTGCACGCGGTCGGCGTCCAGCCGATGGGTCACCGAACCGCACCTCGGTCCTATGACCGGACGCAGATCTCGTCCAAGTCATCCCAGGCGAGGACGCGCACGCGGACCACCCCGAGCCCGCACAAGTGCGCGCGAAGCAGCCGGTGCACACCGTCCAGGATCGTGATGCGGCCGTCCGGCCGCCGTACGGCATCCAGCGGGTAGCGCAGGTCCGCGGCCGCACAGCTCAGGCGGCCGCTCACCCAGCAGCGGAAACGGTCGGCGCCTCATTCGTTCTTCGCTGCGGTCAGGACCACTTGACGCGGGCCGCGACGAAGCTGGGGGTCTCGAGGAGGACTTCGCCGGCTAGTTCTTCGGCGAGTTGGGTGCTGGTCAGGTAGCGCTTGTAGATGCGATGCCGGGAGCCGTCGTTGAGGGTCCGATCGACCCACTGGGCGGGCTCGACGCCGGGGCGCATCGCGGTGTCGATCACGACCAGTTCCGCGGCCACCCGACGTACCTCTGCAAGGAACGCCGCGCGCTCATCGGGTGGCAAATGCCCGTAGAAGTGCCCGGTCAGCACGCGATCGAACGCTTTGTCGCCGACCGGCAGCCGTAAGGCGTCACCGACAAGGACCATCGGCACTCGCGATCGGGCCACCGCAGCCATCGCCGGGCTCTGGTCCAGCCCGACGGTGGTCCCGCGCAGGTGCCGCGTCAGAAATCCCGTCCCACAGGCAACATCCAGAGTCCGCGCCGCCGGCAACTCACTCACCAGCTCGATCACGCGCGCAACCTCGCGTTCCCATCCAGGTGGGTTGCGCGACGCGAACAATCCCAGCCCCAGGTACCACTCGTCGTACTCGCGAGCCCGCTGCTCGTAATACACAGCCGTCCCCACATCCCGAGCAAACGCAGCCATAGTCCAGTGTCACCCGGTCGGATGGAGTTGGCCTTGGGCGCCGCTACCTGCGGCATCCGATCAGCTCTACCTACCAGCCGTAGTCGTTCCTACGCTGAGTAGATGAGTACCAAGATGCAGGACCAGATGTTCGGCATGCTTCCCATGCTGCGGCACGAGCCGACCGAGATGCGGATCCGGGTCGGCGCCGGCGAGCTCGAGATCGCGGACACGACTCGGGCGATACTCGTCTGGGAGCCGCGTCGGATCGTGCCGTCGTACGCCGTACCGGTCGCTGATCTGCACGGGGAGCTGGCGGCATCGACGCTTCCGCCGGAGACTGCGCCGGACCGGATCCTCGACCCAGGGGTTCCATTCGTCGCGCACACCAGCCCGGGGGAGGCGGTCGACGTACTGGTCGGCGATACCCGGTTCGCCGGGGCGGGGTTCCGGCCGGAGGACCCGGAGCTGGAGGAGTACGTCGTACTGGACTTCTGGGCGTTCGACCGGTGGCTCGGTGAGGACGAGCGATTGCTGGCGCACGCGCGCGACCCGTATCACCGGGTCGACGTTCGGCAGAGCTCACGGACGGTCCGCCTCGAGCTGGACGGCGTCGTGGTGGCGGAGAGCAGCCGGCCGGTGCTCGTGTTCGAGACCAGTTTGCCGACGCGGTACTACCTGCCTCGGGACGACGTCCTTGTCGAGCTGACACCGACCGACCGACGTACCGCCTGCGCTTACAAGGGTCAGGCGTCGTACTTCTCGGTGGCGGGTTACACCGACCTGGCCTGGACGTACGCCGAACCACTCGACGGAGCCACGCCGCTGGCCGGCCTGATCGCCTTCCTCGACGACAAGCTGGAGGTCTTCATCGACGGCCGCCGACGCGAACGCCCCCACTCACCGGCCGCCGAGCTGTTCCGCGAAAGATTCGGCACGAAGCAGTCCGACGCACCGAACTAGCTGGGTAGAACCGAAGGCAAGGAGAGTGCTTCTCCTTGCCCCCGCAAGGTGCCCTGCGCTTCTTCGCACACGGGACTCAGCTTTCGAATTGACCAAGAAGAAGACCTGGAATGGAGCGTGGCAGCACCGGGGGGCCACGGTTAGTGCGCTCGCGCACGCCCACGCGCCGCGCGTTGTCCGGTTGCGGGATCGTCAATCGGTCCGGGTGCGGAGGCTCCGCGCCAGGGTGGGGATCATCACCGTCGCAGAGACGAGATGTAGCCCGAGGAGGGCGGTGGTGGTGGCGGTGTTTGCCCCGGAGAGGAGGGGCGGGACCAACGAGATCGCGGTCAGCGACACCGCCGTCCACACGAATCGCTTGGCGGGGCGAGCGCTCCAACGAAGGAGAGCGACGGCAATGACGAGGCCCACGACCGAGAAGAAGCCGGTCACCACGGCGAACCCGGACAACGGGATCGTCTCGCCACCGTCGGGGACCTCGAAGTCGACGCCAACGGCCCGGGCAAGCGCAGCGGCGAGGGTGGTGGCCACCATCGCTGCGAGCGTGCCAAGGAGGCCGGTGCCGGCGAGCCCGCGGAGTCGGTGGGTGTGGCTGGTGTGGCCCGACGCCGGGCCTGCGACGACCCCGGTCTCATTCATGCTGTTCATGCCGTTCCTCCATCGTTCGGTGACTGGCGTACGGGGTGGGTTGACTGGCATGTGACGGCCCTGGCTCTGGGGGTGACGATGCGCACCCTCGCCGTGCGACGGCCGGGGTTCCGCAGGGCGCGGACGCCGGTGCCGCGGAGCCAGAACCCGGCGTTGCGTCCGAGGACCGGCCCGGGCTCGCCGTCGCGCAGTTCCAGCTGCACCCGCCCACGGGTGACGACGCCGAACGCGTCACACCACTCCACCGCGACCACCGCGACACGCGCGCCACCACGCAGCGCGAGCGTCCACACCGGGACTACTCCGTGCCGTCCGCCGGCAGGCGCTCCGGCAGCCCGAGTCGCGGGAACTGGTCGTCGTGGAACGTGACGATCTCGGTGATCGCGCCGCCGGTGATGCGCAGGACGTCGATCGTCAGCGGCAGGTACGCGCCCTCCCGCTCCCGCCAGTGGTAGAAGGCGACGGCGGGCTGCAGGTTCACGGAGGTGGGGACGGCGCGCAGGTGCTTCATGCCCACGAAGCCGCTCTCGACCCAGTCGTTCACCACCGCGTCGCGGCCGACGTACAGGCCTGGCGTGGGCGGCATCGAGCAGCGGACGTCGTCACGCAGCAGTGCGGCGAGCCTGTCGACGTCCGTGGCCACGCTGGCGTCGGTATAGCGGCGCACCAGCTCGCGCGTCCCGGCGTCCTCCTCGCCGCCCGTCCAGTCCTGCCGCTCGGCGGGCAGGTGCTCCCGCATGCCGGCGCGGGCCCGCTGCAGCGCGCTGTTCACGGAGTTGACGGAGTCCCCGAGGAGCTCCGCGACGTCCTTCGCCGGCCAGCCGAGGACGTCCCGCAGGATCAGCACGGCCCGCGGGCGCGGCGCGAGGTGCTGGACCGCGACCAGGTAGGCCAGCTCGATCGTCTCCCGCGCGACGGCGACGGTCTCCGGCTCGTCCGCGTCGACCGCGGGCAGCTCGTCGAGCAGCCGGTCCGGGTAGGGCTGCAGCCACAGCACCTCGCCGCCGGTCGCGGGCTCGGGGCGGCACTTGGCGAGCAGATCCAGGCAGGCGTTGGTGGCGATCCGGTACAGCCAGGCCCGGAACGTCGACCGCCCCTCAAAGGTCTCCCGCCGCCGCCAGGCACGGAGGAACGTCTCCTGCACGGTGTCCTCGGCGTCCTCGAACGACCCGAGCATCCGGTAGCAGTGCACGTGCAGCTCCCGCCGGTGCCGCTCCGCCAGCCCCGAGAACGCCGGCTCGTCGACCTCGCCCAGACCGCTCACGCCCAACTCCTCCAGCCACGTGTCCGCACTCATCACGTCATCCTTCCCTCTCGTCGTGTCCCGTCGTAGATATGACGGGTGCGGACGCGACAACTCATCACTAGGGTCGGTCGGCATGCATGGCTGAGCGTCTTTTGGTCGGGTTTCGACGGGGTGGAGAACGAGGATGGCCTGCACCATTGCGGTCGTCCGATGCCAGCCTGCGGCAGGCTCGACCCAAGAGCCGGGACAGCACGTTGGGGCACATCGAGGGTACGCAGCCTCTAACCGAGGCCAACGGCGATGGTGTTGCGGGCCGTGAATCGCGTTCTGATCTGCGTGAACGCGGTGGTGGAGACGAGGGGACTTGAACCCCTAACCCCTGCCTTGCAAAGGCAGTGCTCTGCCAGTTGAGCTACGCCCCCGTGGGGGTTTGGTCAGCGGCCCGGGGTGACCGGGTCGACGGCCTCGGCCCAGAGGTCCTTCTCGGCGCGGGACTGCTGGGTCTTCTTGTACGCGAAGTATCCACCGATGCTGGCCACCAGCACCAGCAGGATCTTCTTCAGCACCGGGACTCCTCGGATCGGGGTTCACGATCGTGGTGGTGGGCCTAACTGGA
This sequence comes from Kribbella sp. NPDC023972, assembly GCF_040639075.1. Classification (NCBI taxonomy): domain Bacteria; kingdom Bacillati; phylum Actinomycetota; class Actinomycetes; order Propionibacteriales; family Kribbellaceae; genus Kribbella; species Kribbella sp. NPDC023972. The sequence goes on from NZ_JBEZZH010000004.1 coordinate 462,523, forward strand.
CTTGAACCAGTGACCTCTGCCTTATCAGGGCAGCGCTCTAACCGTCTGAGCTATAGGCCCGCGTTGCGGGGTCGAACCCGGGAGAGATTACCGCACCAAGTGCCCTACTCCCAAACCGGTTCCGGCCAGGCCCTCACCAGGCCCGGCCGGAGACCATCATGGCTGTCAGTCCTCCGAGGCCAGGGTGACTTCGAGGCCGCCCAGCAGGGTGGCGGCGATGTTGTAGAGGAAGGATCCGAGCGTCGCGAGCGCGGTGATGATGAGCACGTCCGCGCAGGCGAGCAGGGTCGTGAAACCCATCACCTTGCCGGTGTTGATGTAGTTCTCGATCCGGAACGGCTCGGCCGCCGGCGTACCCAGGACCTCGGTAACGGTGTTGTTGATGTTGTCGAAAACGCCCGCCGCGCCGATCGCGGACCAGACGATGAAGACCGCGACCCAGGTGACGATGCCGAAGGCGATCGCCAGCAGGAACGACGTCTTCATCACCGACCACGGGTCGATCCGCGACATCCGCAGCCGCGCCTTGCGGGTCTGCGGCCGGGTGGACGTCTTCGGCGCCTTCGCTGCCTTGGTGGCGGCCTTGTTCTCCGCCTTGGCAGCCGTGTCCGGCTTCGACTCCTTGACCGCGGCGGCCTTGTCCCGCACCGCCTGCCGCGCCGCGCTGACCCGGTCGCCCATGCTGGCCGGCTTCGCCTCGTCCTTCCCGGTCACCCCGTACGACGACGCAGCACCAGCACCAGCGGACCACGGCTCCGGGCGCCCCGGCGTACTCGGACTCGGCGTGACCTGCCCGGGACTGACCGGACTGGCCGGCTGGGACACCGGCCGGACCGGCGGCTGCTGTGGCGGCCGCACCGGCGCGGGCTGCGGCGTACCGGACTGACCAGGCCGCGGCTGACCGCCGCCCGAGGCGTTGCCCGGGGGCCGGTAGTCGCCTGATCTCTGCTGGCCGTTGCCGCTCGGGGCGGCGGTGGAACGACCGTTGGAGGCCGAGTTGGCCGGTGGGGTGGACTGCTTCTTCCCGCCCTGCGATGGCCGCTGGGTTTTGGAGCTGTCCGCCGCACCATCGGGCCATGTCGGCCTCGCGCGGTTGGTCATCAGTTGCCCTCCTGGCCGGCTTCGTCCTCTTCGACGGTAGCCGCGCCGTCGACGTCCGTCGAACGCTGGTCATCACTCTGGACGCTCTCAGGGGTGGATTCGGTTGTCGATCCGTCCACATCCTGGGCACCTTCTGATGAAGTACCCGCTTCGGCCGCCTCGGATTCGTCGCCGTTGCCGTTCAGGCTCAGATCCGTGTTCCGGGCGATCGCGACCACCGCGTCGGACTCGCCGACCCCGGCGAACCGGACACCCATCGTGTCGCGGCCCTTGACCGGCACGCTGTCCACCCGGCTGCGGACCACCTGGCCGCTGGCCTTGATCGCCAGCACCTGGTCCTCGGCGACCACGATGATCGCGCCGACCAGTGAACCGCGTTCGTCGTTCAGCTTGACCGCCTTGATGCCGAGACCACCGCGGCCCTGCTGCCGGTACTCTGACACCTTGCTGCGCTTGGCGTATCCGGCGTCGGTCACGGTGAACACGTACTGCGTGTCCTCGTCGGCGCCGGCCCGGATCACCGACATCGACAGCAGCTCGTCGCCGTCGCGGAACTTCATCCCGGTCACACCGGAGGTGGCCCGGCCCATCGGGCGGAGCTGCTCGTCGTTCGCGGTGAAGCGGATCGACTGGCCCTTCCGGGACACCAGCAGCAGGTCGTCCTCGGCGGTGGCCAGGTCGGCGCCGATCAGCTCGTCGTCCGCCTCGCGGAAGTTCACCGCGATGATGCCGCTCTGGCGGGACGAGTCGTAGTCGGTCAGCGCGGTCTTCTTCACCAGGCCGCGCTTGGTCGCGAGCACCAGGTAGTCGGCCTGCTCGTAGTCACGCAAGGTGAGCACCTGGGCGATCTCCTCGTCCGGCTGGAACGAGAGCAGGCCGGCCACGTGCGAGCCCTTCGCGTCCCGGGCGGACTCGGGCAGCTGCCAGACCTTGGCCCGGTAGACCCGGCCCTTGGTGGTGAAGAACAGCATCCAGTGGTGGTTCGTGGTGGCGAAGAAGTGGCTGATCTCGTCCTCGGCCCGCAGCTGGGCGCCGCGGACGCCCTTGCCGCCGCGGTGCTGGGTCCGGTACTGGTCGGTCTTCGTCCGCTTCGCGTAGCCGCCGCGGGTGATGGTGACGACGACGTCCTCGTCCGGTACCAGATCCTGCACGGACAGGTCGCCGTCGGCCGCGATGATCGTCGTACGGCGGTCGTCGCCGAACTTCTCCACGATCTCGGCGAGCTCGTCCTTGACGATGGTGCGCTGCCGCTCCGGGCTGGCCAGGATGTCCTCGAGGTCGGCGATGACGGCCTCGAGCTCGTTCAGCCGGTCGACGATCTTCTGCCGCTCCAGAGCCGCCAGCCGGCGAAGCTGCATGTCGAGGATCGCCTGCGCCTGGATCTCGTCGATGTCCAGCAGGCTGATCAGGCCCTGCCGCGCCTCCTCCACGTCCGGGCTGCGCCGGATCAGCGCGATCACCTCGTCGAGGGCGTCCAGCGCCTTTACGTAGCCGCGGAAGATGTGGGCGTTCTTCTCGGCCTCGCGCAGGCGATACCGGGTGCGCCGCTGGATGACCTCGATCTGGTGGTCGATCCAGTGCGTGATGAACAGGTCCAGGCTCAGCGTGCGCGGTACGCCGTCGACCAGCGCGAGCATGTTGCAGCCGAAGGTGTCCTGCAACTGCGTGTGCTTGTACAGGTTGTTCAGTACGACGCGCGGCTGGGCATCCCGCTTCAGCACGATGACCAGGCGCTGGCCGGTCCGCGAGGAGGTGTCGTCGCGGATGTCGGCGATGCCGTTGATCTTGCCGGTGTTCACCAGCTCGGCGATCTTCTGCGCCAGGTTGTCCGGGTTGACCATGTACGGCAGCTCGGTGATGACCAGGCTGGTCCGGCCCTTCGCGTCCTCCTCGATGTCGACCACCGCGCGCATGGTGACGGAGCCGCGGCCGGTGCGGTACGCGTCGTCGATGCCCTTGTAACCGACGACCAGCGCACCGTTCGGGAAGTCCGGTCCCTTGATGTGCTCCATGCACGCCGCCAGGACCTCCTCCTGGGTGGCGTCCGGGTGCTCCAGGCACCAGTTCGCCGCCGCGGCGACCTCGCGCAGGTTGTGCGGCGGGATCTGGGTCGCCATCCCGACCGCGATCCCGGCCGAGCCGTTCACCAGCAGGTTCGGGAACCGGCTGGGCAGGATCACCGGCTCCTGGGAGCGGCCGTCGTAGTTGGGGCGGAAGTCGACCGTCTCCTGGTCGATGTCGCGCACCATCTCCATCGCCAGCGGGGCGAGCCGGCACTCCGTGTACCGCATCGCGGCCGCCGGGTCGTTACCCGGCGAGCCGAAGTTGCCCTGGCCCTGGATCATCGGCGCCCGCATCACCCACGGCTGCGCCAGGCGGACCAGGGTGTCGTAGATCGCCGAGTCGCCGTGCGGGTGGTACTGACCCATCACGTCACCGACGATGCGGGAACACTTGGAGAAACCACGGTCCGGCCGGTAGCCGCCGTCGTACATCGCGTAGAGGATGCGGCGGTGCACCGGCTTCAGGCCGTCGCGGACCTCGGGCAGCGCGCGGCCGACGATGACGGCCATCGCGTAGTCGAGGTACGACTGCTGCATCTCCGTCTGCAGATCGAGGGGCTCGATCCGGTCGTGGCCCGGCGAGGTGGGGGTCTCGGTCATGTAAAGCTCGTCCCGTTCAGATCAGTCGTACGTCGAGATGGTCACGCGGGCGGAGTCCCGGCCGGGAGCGGCCGGGGTGGTCCGTCAAAGGTCGAGGCGGCGCTAGATGTCAAGGAAACGGACATCCTTGGCGTTGCGCTGGATGAAGTTGCGACGGGCCTCGATGTCGTCGCCCATCAGGGTCTGGAACGTCTCGTCGGCGCGGACCGCGTCGTCCAGGGTGATCTGCAGCAGCACCCGGTTGGCCGGGTCCATCGTGGTCTCCCACAGCTCCTGGGCGTTCATCTCACCCAGACCCTTGTACCGCTGGGTGGCGTTCTCCTTCGGAAGCTTCTTGCCCGCCTCGAAGCCGGCCTCCAGCAGGCCGTCCTTCTCCCGCTCGGTGTAGGCGAGCTCGTGCGTCGCATTGCTCCAGCGGATCTTGTACAGCGGCGGCTGTGCGGCGTACACGTGACCGCGCTCGATCAACGGCCGCATGAACCGGAACAGCAGCGTCAGCAGCAAGGTCCGGATGTGCTGACCGTCGACGTCGGCGTCGGCCATCAGCACGATCTTGTGGTACCGGAGCTTCTCCTCGTCGAAGTCCTCGTGGATACCGGTGCCCAGCGCCGAGATGATCGCCTGGACCTCGTTGTTCTGCAGCACCTTGTCGATCCGGGCCTTCTCGACGTTCAGGATCTTGCCCCGGATCGGCAGGATGGCCTGGAACTTCGGGTCCCGGCCGCCCTTCGCGGAGCCGCCGGCCGAGTCACCCTCGACGATGTAGACCTCGCACTCCTCCGGGTTGGTCGACTGGCAGTCGGCCAGCTTGCCCGGCAGGCCGCCGCCGCCCAGCAGGCCCTTGCGGTTGCGGGCCAGGTCGCGCGCCTTGCGGGCCGCGATCCGGGCGCTGGCCGCCGCGGTCGCCTTGCGGATGATCTCGCGGCCCTCGGCCGGGTTCTGCTCGAACCAGGCGCCGAGCTTGTCGTTCACCACCCGCTGGACGAAGCCTTTGACCTCGGTGTTGCCGAGCTTGGTCTTGGTCTGGCCCTCGAACTGCGGCTCGGCCAGCTTGACCGAGATGATCGCGGTCAGGCCCTCCCGGATGTCGTCACCGGTGAGCCTGTCCTCCTTCTTCTTGATCATGCCCTGGTCCTCGCCGAAGCTGTTGACCAGCGAGGTGAGCGCGGCCCGGAAGCCTTCCTCGTGGGTGCCGCCCTCGTGGGTGTTGATCGCGTTCGCGAACGTGTGCACCGACTCCTGGAACGAACCGCTCCACTGCAGCGCGACCTCGAGGCTCATGTTGTTCCCGTCGTGCGACGCCTCGAACGAGATGACGTCGCGGTGCACGGTCTCGCGGATACCGGTCAGGTACCGCACGTAGTCGACCAGGCCGTCGTCGTACTTGAACGACTGCTCGACCGGGTTGCCGTCCTCGGTGTGGTCCGGCCGCTCGTCCCGGATGACGATCTCGAGGCCCTTGTTCAGAAAGGCCATCTCGCGGAACCGGGTGGACAGCGTCTCGTAGGAGTACGTCGTGGTCTCGAAGATGTCCGGGTTCGCCCAGAACGTGATCGTCGTACCGTGCTCGTCGGACGGGCCGACCTCGGCCAGCTCCTCGTCCGGCACCCCCATGGTGAAGGACTGGGTGTACTCCTTGCCGTTCTGCTTGACGTCGACGCGGAGCCGGGTGGACAGCGCGTTCACCACGGACACACCGACGCCGTGCAGACCGCCGGACACCTTGTACCCGCCGCCGCCGAACTTGCCGCCGGCGTGCAGCACGGTCAGTACGACGGTGACGGCCGGCTTGCCCTCGGACTCGACGATGCCGACCGGGATGCCGCGGCCGTTGTCCTCGACCCGGATGCCGCCGTCCTGCAGCAGGGTGATGACGATCCGGTCGCAGACGCCGGCCATTGCCTCGTCCACCGCGTTGTCGACCACCTCGGTGACGAGGTGGTGCAGACCGCGCTCACCGGTCGACCCGATGTACATACCCGGTCGCTTGCGGACCGCGTCCAGGCCCTCGAGGACCTGGATCGCACTCGCGTCGTACTCCCGATCCACGAGGCCGGAGAGGCTCACACTTTCGGGTAGGACGGTGCCGATGGGGTCGGCGGACTGGTTGGCGTCGATCTCGGTCGGCTCGTCGGTCACCGGGTGTTGTCCTCCTCGGACCCCGCGTTCGCGAGGCATCGCGGCACAGTGGGAAGCCGCCCCCTACAGTGCTACTAGAGGTGCGGCTCGCTCTACACGACTTATTCTACCTGTCGAGCGAAGTAGAACCTGCCACCAGCCGCCCGAAACTGTGGACAGGGCGTCTTTTCTCCCTCCTGGCCATGTCCCCTCTCGCGGGTAGGGGGCTCAAAAGCGCTCACGGGCGCTCAGCGGCCTCCGGACGGTTCGGGTAAGCCGGCCTGGGCCGCGAGACGAGTCAGACCGGTCCAGACCGCTCACAGTGCGGGCCGACAGGTGGCTGTCGCGCACCCACGGCCCTCTAGGATCGCTGCCGTGGAAAGTCTCGACGACGTCATCGACGCCATGATCGCCGACCGGGTGATTCACCGGCACCGGCGCAAATGGCTGATCGCGATCGCCCTCGTCGTCGGCCTCGCCCTGGTGCTGCTGGCCACCGGTGGCTGGAAGGAGAAGAAGGGCCGTAGCGTCCCCACTCTGACCGCGCCGGCCACCGTGACCGCGGGCAAGTGGGAGTACAACTTCACCAAGGCGGAGATCGTCGTCACCCCGAAGTCGGAGTACCGCGAGGCCGAGGCGGTGCTGCAGGTTCACTTCGAGCTGAAGAACATCGACGAGGAAGAGCAGAAGAGCGATTCAGTGAGCGGCGACCTGCTCCGCCTGGTGCCCGGCGACGGCTCGGAGCCGGTCAAGTCGAACGGCAACAGCTGCCGGGACACGCTGCACTGGAGGGTGGTCTACGGGCTTCCGCCGGAAAGCTGCTTCACCGAATTCAAGGTCCCGGCGGATTTCAAGGCCACCGAGGTCGAGGTCGGCGTACTCGGCGAGAAGTACGAGTCCGACAACGGTCTGCTCGGAGTCAGTGAGGATCCGTACTGGCACAACGAGGAAGCGGTGGCGGTCGTCCGGCTCCCGGCGATGATCAGGACGGAGACCAAGTGAAGCTCTATCGGCCGGCCACCGTGCTCGTCGGTGTGCTCTTCGTCCTGCTCGGTGGGGTGACCCGCCTGCTCGCCCCGGACCAGGTGTACGACAAGCAGGAGCTGCAGGTGGTGTCGGGCACGATCGGGGAGACGATAAAGGTCCACGACTCGACGTTCACCGTGACCCGCATGAAGTTCGCCAAGACCTATCTCCCCGACGATTCGGGCGGTGACGACAAGCCGATCGATACCAACGGTGTGTACGTCGCGGTCGAATGGGAGGCCGCGCGCGGGGTCAAGGATCCGGGCAGCTTCGACGAGATCCTGGTCGCGGACGGCGGCACGATCTACGAACCGGTCGCCCAAGCCGACGACATCAGATTCCCCGAGCCCGGCTTCGCCAAGTCCGGAGCGACGGTCTTCGAGGTCAACCCCACCGACGTGAAAGGCCTGACCCTGCAGCTCGATCCGGTCCAGTTCTACAACGTGCTCAACTACCGCGTCGAGGTGGACCTCGGCATCCCGAGCGAAGACGTGGCCCAGCAACTCCTCGACGGCGCCGCCGAGCAGTACGTCGTGCAGGATTCGGTGGAACGGGTGGCGTCATGAGGATCGCGGACCGGGCGGCCCGGCTGGCCGCACAGATCTCGTTGCTGCTCGCCTTGGCGTCCACGAGCGCGTTCCTGGTGGCACGCGGCTATGTCGACAACGACGAGCAGCTGTACAACAACGGCAGGATCACCGAAGTGGTCCCCCAGGGCACGTCGGTGACCGTCGGCGACGTCGAGTGGAAACTCGACTCGCTGGAGGCGTACACCAGGCTCGTCGGCACCGAAGGCAAGGAGATCACCTCGCTGACCAAGCCGGCCGGCTCGATGATCGTCATGGCCAAGGTGACGGTGACGCCACGTGACGGTGTGCGGATGGAGGAGAACGGCTTCACCTGCGACGCCAAGCTGCACGACGACCGGGGCAACGTCTGGGAGAACCAGCAGGTCTACACCGACTTCCCGCTGCCGACGTACTGCACCGACGACGAGTTCCCCTTCACCCGGAACAAGTCGCGCCAGGTCGCCCAGCTCTTCGTCGTACCGGCCTCCGCCGTACCGCACCTCAACGGGATCATGGTGGGGGACCTCAGCGAACGCCGGATCGCTCTCCTCACCCCCTGATCCCTCGGGCCCGCCCACCGCGCTGACACCATGGCCGCGAGCTGCTCCGGTCGTGCGTTGAGCTGTTGCCGGGCCCCGGCGTACGCCGGGACCGGGGGCTGGCCGCGACGCGCCTCAGGCGGGAACGGGTCCGGGGGTGGGCTTCGCGGCTTCGGCGGCTTCGGCAGCCTGGTCGGCCTCGGCGCGGCGTTCGCTGCCGACCGAGATGCAGAGGTCGAACGCGGCCGCCAGCAGCGCGATCCGCAGCGGCTCGAAGATCAGGCTCCGGATCAGATCGGCGATCTCGTGGTTCATCAGGCCCCAGTCGCCGCCGTGCACACCGAGCAACCGCTGGACCACGACGAACGCCCAGTCCTCACCGAGCAGCCAGAAGGTGTAAACCATGCAGACCACGCCGAGGAAGACGGGCCCGACCCGGACCAGCAGCCGGAACGCGTTCAAGGTCGGGTAGAACTTCTCCCGGAGTCCACCGAGCACCAGGTTCGGCGCCTTGTTGGTGAGCGCGACCACCCGGCTCTGCTTCGGCGCCTCCTGCTCGAGCTGACCGCCGAGGCGCCGCTCCACGCGGGTGCCACGAAACACCCCACTACTGGCCAGCACCCGGTGGCCGAACACCACGGTGGTGATCGCCAGCCAGGTCAGCGGCTCGGCGACCCCGAGCTTGAACAGCGGCCAGAGCGACTCCCAGAAGAAGCCCCAGAGGAACTCGATACCAGCCGGGACCGGGATGTTGATGTTCTCGAAGAAGTCCTTGAACCCGCCCCACCAATCGAGCGACCAGTACCAGAAGTTCCGGTCCTTGAACCAGTCCTTCGCGTCGTCGACGGCGAACGGCGTGACGACGACGGTGAGGAGCAGGAAGAACGCCTCGACCCAGACCTGGACGAACTTCGCCGGCCGGCTCGGCCAGCGGTCGTCGACCGCCTCGATCACCCGGCGCAGCACCAGGAGAATGACGATGGCGGGCAGATAGTTGTGCCACCGGCCGTCGCCCAGTTCGAAGAACGACGACCCCGCCTGGGTCCCGCGCTCGACCAGGTTGGTGGCGCTGAGCTGGGAGACCTGCTCCTCCAGGAAGCCCCAGGCCGACCACACCGCGACCAGCGGAAGCAGCGTGACGGCCATCAGTTCCATCAGGCTCTGCTGGGTCGGGTCGGAGGTCTCCTCGGCCTCGCTCCGCGCCGCGTCCCGCCAGCGGTAGAGCGAGGTCGCACAGGTCCGGATCATGCCGACGGAGGCGGCGATCTGAAGCAGCACACCGACCGAGAAGACGCCGGTGCCGATGCTCGAGTGGGAATGCTCGGACAGCCAGATCGCGGCGTTCATACAGGCGTGGAACCCGATGAACCCGGCCAGCCACCAGGTCATCATGGGCAGCAGGTTCCGCCACCACAGTCGGAAGGTGTCTCCGATCAGGTGGACCATCTCGCTGAAGCCCTCGGCGATCGTGCGCATCGCGCCGATCCTAGGGGAGCGCCGGGTCGCTCTCGCAATCCGCTCCCACGGTCCGGTCAGCCGTAGGTGTCGCGGGGTCCGCGGCCGCCTCGGATGGTGCGCGGGCCCTTGCGCCACGACGGGGCGTGGGGGCCCTGAACGTTGACGCGGGTGACGGTGCCTTCGCCGAGTTCGGCGTTGAGGCGACGGACGAGGTCGGGGGCAAGCATCTTGAGCTGGGTGGCCCAGGCGGTGGAGTCGGTGCGGACGGTGAGCTCGGTGTCCTGGTAGCTCTCCGGCTTGCAGTGCTCGGCCATCTCCGGGCCGACGATCGACGGCCAGCGCGCCATCACGCTGTGGACGGCGACGTCGACCTCCCAGCCCTGGTCGCGCATGAGCCGGCCGAGCGTGTTGGTCAACTTCTGCGGATCCCGATCGTCCGGCCGGGCGCTGCTGATCTGCGCACCGTCGATCCGCGGCCGCCGGCGGGTCCGCTTGACCGGTTTGACCGGGCTCATCCCCTTGAGCCGGCCGGCCAGGGATTTCGCCAGGTCCAATCCCTGCTTGTCGTGCTCAGGTTCGCCCGGCCGGTCCGGAGCCGCTTCGCTCTCGAAGCCGCTCTCAGAGGAATTCCGGGGTTCAGGCACGGCTGACGACCCCGTCGCCGACGTCGAAGCGGGCTCCGCTGAGTTCTGCAGGCACGTCAGCGCCTACCGCCGCGGTGACCAGCACCTGCTCGGCCGGCGCGACCAGCTCGGCCAGCCGGTCCCGGCGCTGCGAGTCCAGCTCCGCGAACACGTCGTCCAGGATCAGCACCGGCTCACCCCCGTCCGCTCTGAGCAGTTCGTACGACGCCAGTCGCAGCGCGAGCGCGAACGACCAGGACTCACCGTGACTCGCATACCCCTTCGCAGGCAAGTCCCCGAGCCCGAGTACGACATCGTCGCGGTGCGGGCCGACCAGCGACACGCCGCGCTCGAGCTCGTCCTGCCGCTTCTCCTGTACCGCGTTCAGCAGCACCTCGGCCAGCTGCTCCCGCGAAACCACGCCGGGCTCGAGGTGGACCGAGGACTTGTACTCCAGCCGCGCATCATGCTTGCCCCGGGCAACAGCGTCGTACGAGCTGGAGACCAGTGGACGAAGCGATTCCAGCAGTTCGAGCCTGGTCGCGAGGAGCTCGGACCCGGCCCGGGCGAGGTGCGAGTTCCACACCTCGAGCGTGCGCAACTGTCCCTCGGCGGCGCTCGAGCGGTTCTGCCGGCGGGCCATCGACGCGCTGCGGAGCAACGAGTTCCGCTGCTTGAGCACCCGGTCGTAGTCCTGCCGTACGCCGGCCATCCGCGGCGACCGCAGCGTCAGCAACTCGTCCAGGAACCTGCGGCGCTCGGACGGATCACCCTTCACCAGCGCCAGATCCTCGGGTGCGAACAGCACCGTCCGGAGCAGTCCGAGCACTTCCCGCGGTCGTGGCACCGGCGAGCGGTTCACCCGGGCCCGATTTGCCTTCCCAGGATTGATTTCCAGCTCGACGACCACGTCCCGGTCGTACTGGCTGCGGATCTCGGTGCGCACGATCGCCCGGGTGGCGCCGGCGCGCACCAGCGGTGCGTCACTCGCCACCCGGTGCGAGCCGAGGGTCGCGGTGTAGTGGATCGCCTCGACCAGGTTGGTCTTGCCGTGGCCGTTCGGTCCGACGAAGGCCGTCACGCCCGGGGTGAGCTGGACCTCCGCCTGTGGGTAGGACCGGAAGTCGACCAGACCCAGGGCGGTGACATACACCTCAGTGCTTGATCGGTGGCGTCGCGTACGACGGGTCCTCGGCACCCTTCACCGCGTGACCGCCGAACTGGTTGCGCATCGCGGCGATCGCCTTCATCGCCGGCGAGTCCTCCTGCCGGGAGGCGAACCGGGCGAACAGCGACGCGGCGATGGCCGGCACCGGCACGGCGTTGTCGATGGCGGCCTCGACCGTCCACCGGCCCTCGCCGGAGTCCTCGGCGTACCCGCGGATCTTGTCGAGGTGGGTGTCTTCCTTCAGCGCGTTCACCATCAGGTCGAGCAGCCAGGACCGGATCACGGTGCCCTCACGCCACGACTCGAACGTCTCCGGCACGCTGTCCACGATGTCCGCGGCCTCGAGCAGCTCGAAACCCTCGGCGTACGCCTGCATGATCGCGTACTCGATGCCGTTGTGGACCATCTTGCTGAAGTGACCGGCGCCGACCTTGCCGGCGTGCACGAACCCGAAGTCGCCCTCCGGCTTGAGCGCGGTGAAGATCGGCATCAGCGTCGCGATCGTGTCGTTGTCGCCGCCGCACATCAGCGCGTAGCCGTTCTCCAGGCCCCAGACGCCACCGGAGACACCGCAGTCGACGAACCTGATGTCCTTCTCGGCCAGCTGTGCGGCGCGACGGGTGTCATCGGTCCAGCGGCTGTTGCCGCCGTCGATCACGATGTCGCCGGGGGAGAGCAGGTCGGCCAGCTCGGTGATGACGGGATCGATGGCCTGCACCGGAACCATCACCCAGACGACCTTCGGCTGATCGGTGGCGGTGAGCTTGCCCACCATGTCGGCGAGGTCCTTGGCGTCGGAGATGTCCTGGTTGTGGTCGAACCCGACCACGGTGTGGCCTGCGTTGCGGATCCGCTGGCGCATGTTGCCGCCCATCTTGCCGAGACCGACAAGGCCGAGCTCCATCGTGAATCCCCTTGTTCTGTTGGCTTTCAGCTGTTCAGGCGGACCGGCATCAGCACGTACCGGAACTCGCTGATCGGGTCGCCGTCGAAGTCCCTCACACCGGTCAGTTCGGCCGGCTTCGTCGCCTGCGTGAAGGCCAGGTGGGCGACCGGCGTGCCGATCGCGTTCAGGCCGTCGAGCAGGTACGTCGGGTTGAAGCCGACGGTCACCGGATCACCGGAGATCCGGGCCTCGATCGACTCGGACGCTTGGGCCTCGTCACCGCTGCCGGCGTCGAGCGTCACGCTGTCATCGCCGAAGGTCAGCCGCACCGGCGCGTTCCGCTCCGCGACCAGGGCGACCCGCTTGACCGCCTCGACCAGGGTCGCGGTGTCGATCCGGACCCGGGTCGCGATCGCCGCGTCGGTCGGGATGATGCCGCGCACCTTCGGGAACTCTCCGTCCAGCAGCCGGGTGGTGGCGCGCCGGTTGCCGCCGGACACCTGGCCCTCGAAGCCGACGATGCCGTCACCGGTGCCGGGCGCGGCCAGCGAGACGATCACGTCCGATCCGGTCATCGCCTTCGCGGTCTCGGACAGCACCCGGGCCGGCACCAGCGCGGCCGCGGACGCGTCGGGGGACTGCGGGTTCCACTCGAGCTCACGGATGGCCAGCCGGTAGCGGTCAGTGGCCAGCAGCGAGATCGTGGATCCCTCGATCTCGACCCGGACGCCGGTCAGCACCGGCAGCGTGTCCTCGCGGCCGGCCGCGGTCACCACCTGGGCGACGGCGTGGGCGAAAACGTCGCTTTTCACGGTCCCGCTCGCGGCCGGAAGCTCCGGCAGAGCCGGATATTCCTCCGTGGGAAGCGTCTGGAGCGTGAACCGCGAACTGCCGCAGGTCACTTGTGCCTTGGCGCCGTCGACAGCGATGTCCACCGGCTGGTTCGGAAGACTCTTCGAGATGTCGGCCATCAGGCGGCCGGAGATCAGGCACTTGCCGGCATCGGCCACCTGCGCGGGCACGGTGACGCGGACCGAGGTCTCGTAGTCGAAGCCGGACAGGGTGATCTGCCCGTCCTCGGCCTCGACCAGAAGGCCGGCAAGGATCGGGACGCTGGGACGACTGGGCAAGCTGCGCGCGGCCCAGGCCACCGACTCGGCCAGTACGTCGCGCTCGACGCGAAACTTCACCGCTGGGTGCCTCCTGATTCGGCTGTGTGCCAGGCAGATCCTGCCACGGACGAGTGTGCTGTGCGCCAACCGGGCGTGACGTGGCGCTTCGGGCGGGTCGCGTCGCCGTCGTTCTCTTCGCTTCTCAAGACAGTGTTCCGGTGCTTCTGAAGACAGCCTGACAGGTACGTCAAACCGGCGCGAGACCGGGGTTTTCCCCAGGAAGGGCCGCTCGATCGTTTTGTGGACTGGGAACTCTCTACAGATTCCATAGGGTTCTTAGCACCGGTGGATACTGTGGAAAAGCGACGAGTTCGCAGGTCAGACGGCATTTTGCCCTGGGGACGGCGTGTGGACGAATCTCGGTCTGCCTTGGGACGCCTGGTGATGACGGATTCTGTCCCCACAGCCAATCCACAACACACACCGATGTGTCCACCGCGATACCCACAGTTATCCACAGGAGTATCCCCAGCCTGTGTGGTTGCGGTGACCGCGTCGTAGCACCCGGCGTACAGGCTTCTCGACGCGGCCGCGGTCATTGCTGCTTGGCCTGGTGCTTGATCCGGTTGGTCAGCTCGGTCACCTGGTTGAAGACGCTGCGCCGCTCCGACATGAGCTGCCGGATCTTGCGCTCGGCATGCATCACGGTGGTGTGGTCGCGGCCGCCGAACTGCTGCCCGATCTTCGGCAGCGACAGGTCGGTCAGCTCTCGGCACAGGTACATGGCGATCTGCCGTGCGGTCACCAGCACGCGGCTCCGGCTGGATCCACACAGGTCGTCGATCGACAGACCGAAGTACGAGGCGGTCTGGCCCATGATCATGCTGGCCGTGACCTCCGGCTTGCTGCCTTCGGGGATCAGGTCCTTGAGCACGATCTCGGCCAGGCTCAGGTCGACCGGCTGCCGGTTCAGGCTGGCGAACGCGGTGACCCGGATCAGCGCGCCCTCGAGCTCACGGATGTTCGTCTGCACCTTGCTGGCGATGAACTCCAGCACCTCCGGCGGCGCGGTCAGCCGCTCGGTGGCCGCCTTCTTCCGCAGGATCGCGATCCGGGTCTCCAGGTCCGGCGGCTGGATATCGGTGATCAGACCCCACTCGAACCGGTTCCGCAGCCGGTCCTCCAGCGCCTCGAGGCGTTTCGGCGCCCGGTCGGAGCTGATCACGATCTGCTTGTTCGCGTTGTGCAGCGTGTTGAAGGTGTGGAAGAACTCTTCCTGGGTCTGGATCTTGCCCTCGAGGAACTGGATGTCGTCGATCAGCAGTACGTCGACATCGCGGTACCGGCGCTGGAACTGGGACGCCTTGTCGTCGCGGATCGCGTTGATGAAGTCGTTGGTGAACTCTTCGCTGGAGACGTACCGAACCCGGGCGCCGGTGTAGAGACTGCGGACGTAGTGACCGATCGCGTGCAGCAGATGGGTCTTGCCCAGACCGGAGTCGCCGTAGATCAGCTGCGGGTTGTACGCCTTGCCCGGCGCCTCGGCCACCGCGACCGCGGCGGCGTGGGCGAACCGGTTCGAGCTGCCGATGACGAAGGTCTCGAAGGTGTACTTCGGATTCAGCCGGGCCTCGCCCTGCCCTTCGGTGGCCGGCTGCGTCGGGGCCGACCCGTTCGGCAGCGGCGCGACCGAGCCGAGCGGCTGGCCGTACGACTGCTGGGGTGCGCCGAGCTGGGGAGCCGGACCGGTGGGCTGGTCGTAGTGCTGGCTCGGCTCTTGGCGCTGCGGTGCGGGCTGGCCGTACTGCTGACCAGTGGTGTCAGGATCGGTCAGCGCGGACTGGATCGTCGGCTGGAAGGCTCCGTCGGTGCGCAGCGGCTCACGGACGGCCGGCTGCTGCTGCTTGGCCTGCTGCTCGCGCAATGCCTGCTGTTCGCGTAGCTCGGGGTCGAGGGACGGGTCGACCGTCACGGCGATCCGGATGTCGCGGCCGAAGCTCTCGGTCAGTATGCGTTCGAGGTCCGGGCGGAGCCGGGTCTCGAGCTGGCCGCGGGTGAAGTCGTCGGGCACCGCGACGATGGCGGTGCTCTCATGCAGCGTGACCGGCCGCGAGTTCGTCAGCCAGGCGCGCTGGTTCGGCGGGAGGCCCGCGAGCACGCGGGTCCAGGCATCGCCCAGGTCCGTCACCGGGCCGGCCGTTTCCGTCCGGGACTCCGTACCGCCGCTACCGTCCGCACGCCCATCACCCTCGCTCCGCGCCGCCTGGGTCTGGTCCCCACCCCGGTTCCCACTCGCGAACCCCTGCGCGTGGCGCTCACCGCCGTACTGCTGGTCGCTGGTGTAGCGAGGTTGGGGGGCCTGCTGCTCACTGCTGTAGTGACGGGGCTGTTGCGGGTCACCGCCGTACCGCGGTGGCTGGGGCTCCCTGTGACCGAAGGCGGCCGACTGCCGGTGGGGGCCTTCTGCCTCGAACGCCACGCTCTGACCGAAGCGCTCGGCCCGGGGGAGGTCGACCGAGTATTTGTCGTTCTGTACGTCGGCGTACCGCAGGTTGTCCGCGACGGCGGGTGCGGCACCGAAGTACGGCGTACCGGCAGAGAGCTCGGGGGGCGCGGACGGGCGGGCTGTCGCGGCAGCCGGGTGATCCGTTGGCGCAGTTGGGTGATCTGTCGCGGCGCCCGGGAGATCTGTGGCGGCGCGCTCGAGGTCGGAGCGGTAGCCGTCGGGAGCCGGCCGGTAGCCGAGCTCTTCCTGGGCGGGGAAGTTCGGAAGGCTTGGGGTGAGGCCCTCGGCGGGGTCCTCCCGTTGCACTGGATCCGGCTCGGGGGTGATGCCCGGCCTGACGTCCGCTCCGGCGTCCCCTGTGAATTCCGCATTAGCGGAATGGTCCTCGACCACGCGTTGCTCCCCGAATCCATCGCTGCGGTGGCCGGCGCTTTCCAGTGACCCGGGTGGCGCGACCTTAGACCCGACACCATGCGGCCAGTACTCGCCGGACCCTGCCCGGCTCGGTGCGACCACGGTTGTCCGCAGGCGGCCGCCGTACTGTCCACACGGTTGTCCACAGTTGTGAACGACGGGTGGAGCAGCTTGGGTACCGATTGCAGGATGCGGGACCTCTGGTGTGAGGGGGCTGACGCTAACAAGTCCGCCCATGCTGCTTCAAGCTGTCATCCACAGGCTATGGATCAAAATTGGGGGCAACCTGCGGCGTGTCGGGTAGACGTCGGAGCGTAGTCGTGGTGTGTCAGCGGTCGGTGATGAGCACCTGACCGACCATGTGCGGACTATTCTGTCCACAAGCCTGTGGAAAACCCTGGGGACGGCTGGTTTGACCTGTCCACAGGCCGCCACGTACCGTGGATCGGTCGGTGTTGAGCCGGCCGTTTCGTGCTGCGCTCCCTGCGGGACCACAACCGGTTCTTGAGTGGTGTGCAGGACTACACCAGCGGCAGATCTATCAGTGGATTTGTCGACAATTGTGATCTCGAGTAACCGGAGTCATTCCAGTGAGCAAGCGGACGTTCCAGCCGAACAACCGTCGCCGGCACAAGAAGCACGGCTTCCGTCTTCGGATGCGCACCCGTGCGGGTCGCGCGATCATCGCCGCCCGCCGTGGCAAGGGTCGCCAGCGCCTCGCGGCCTGAGCGACCTCCTCGACGGTGACCACCCCGTGTTGCCCGCGTCGAACCGGTTACGCCGGTCCGACGACTTCCGTCGCGCCGTCCGGTCTGGACGGCGGGCCGGGCGGCTCGCGGTGGTGGTCCATCTGTTCCGGCGGGACGAGGCCATGGCCGAGCCCGCTCGTGTCGGATTCGTGGTGAACAAGGCGGTGGGCAACGCGGTTCTGCGGAACCGGGTCCACCGCCGTCTGCGTGCCGTGATGGCCACGCGGCTCCCTGATCTGCCGGCCGGCAGCCTGACCGTCGTCCGTGCCCTGCCGTCGTCCGCCTCGGCGTCGTACGACGAACTGGTCGCGGACGTGGACGGCGCGCTGTCCCGGTTGCTGGGTCCACGATGAGGATCAATCCCGTGAAGAGCGGGATCATCGGTTTTCTGAAGCTCTACCGGACCTTCGTCAGCCCGATGTACGGGCAGGTGTGCAGGTTCTACCCGAGTTGTTCGGCGTACGCCCTGGAAGCGGTCGAGCGCCACGGTGCGGTGCGCGGTAGCTGGCTGGCGGCGAGGAGACTCGTTCGCTGCCACCCGTGGAACCCCGGCGGCTACGACCCCGTTCCACCCAAAGATGTCGACCAGCGCGGAGAGTCAGTCTCCGCCAACCAGCCCGGATCGTCCGCCGACGCCGGGCCTGTGCAGCGAGGTGCTTGAGTGACTCTTCTGGCCATCCCCGGACTCGCGTTGTGGGACGGGATCGTAGACGTATTCAACGCGATCATGACGCCGCTGTACCACGCGGTCGCGGCGCTGCTGGTGGGGTGGCACTGGCTCCTGTCGCAGGTGCTGGACCCGGACGGTGGCTGGGCCTGGGCGTTGTCCATCGCCGGCCTGACGATCGTCATCCGGACCCTGCTGATCCCGCTGTTCGTCCGGCAGATCCGCTCCAGCCGGAACATGCAGCTGCTGCAGCCGAAGATGAAGGAGCTGCAGAAGAAGTACGGCCATGACCGGGAGAAGCTCGGTCAGGAAATGATGAAGCTCTACAAGGAGACGGGCACCAACCCGTTCTCCTCGTGTCTTCCGCTGCTGCTGCAGTCGCCGGTCTTCCTCGCCCTGTTCCGCGTGCTCGACGGCGCCTCGAAGGGCGAGAGCCACAGCAGCATCATCACGCCGCACGTCGAGTCGCTGCGGCACGCCAAGATCTTCGGCGCCGAGATCTCGCAGACGTTCCTGCGGGCCAACGGTGACGGCTCGACGAACGTCAAGATCGTCGCGATCGTGCTCATCATCCTGATGACCGCGACGATGTTCACCACGCAGCTTCAGCTGATGCGCAAGAACATGCCGAAGGAGGCCCTCGAGGGCCAGGCCGCGCAGATGCAGAAGATCATGCTGTACGTCTTCCCGATCTTCTTCCTGATCGGTGGCTTCAACTTCCCGATCGGTGTGCTCATCTACTGGTTCGTCTCGAACGTGTGGACGATGGGCCAGCAGTTCTACGTGATCCGGCGCAACCCGGCCCCCGGCACCCCGGCGTACGACGCGATGGAGGCTCGCAAGCGCGAGCACAACCTGCGCGCGGGCCGGCCGGCCGACGAGGGCCTGGCGGGCGCCGACGGTACGACGGAGACGACGACGGACCGTCGTCCGGCGCAGCGGCAGCAGCCGAAGCGGCAGTCCCGCAGCAACCGCAAGGGCGGCGGTACTGGTCCTCAGCCCGCAGCCGGCGCTGATGGGGCCACCGCCGCCAGCAACGGGCAGGCGTCCGCGGACGCGAAGCCGGAGCCGGCCAAAAAGACTCAGGCCGGTGCTGCCAAGAAGCAGCCGGCCGGCAAGAAGGGTTCGACGGCGAAGCGCCAGCCCGCGGCCAAGTCGGCCGCGCAGAAGAAGGCGGCGCAGAAGAAGTCCGGCGGTTCCCGCTGACCGCGCGCCGGTAACCCTGCCTGCTTGTGTAGACCTGGGTCCCCGTGAGGCGGATCTCGAGATTGTGAAGGAGTTGGCCGTGACCGACGGCATGCAGAACACCGAGGCGCCGGAGCAGTCCGATGCCAAGCCGAGCACCGCGGACGAGCGGCTGAAGGCCCTCGAGGCGGAGAGCGACATCGCTGCCGACTACCTCGAGGAGCTGCTGGACATCGCCGATCTCGACGGCGACATCGACATGGACGTCGACGGCGACCGGGCCGCGGTGTCGATCGTCGGCGCGGAGCTGAACAACCTGGTCGGTGAGAACGGCAAGGTGCTGGAGGCGCTGCAGGAGCTGACCCGACTGGCGGTCTACCGGGAGACCGGCGAGCGGTCCCGGCTGATGCTGGATGTGTCGAACTACCGCGCCAACCGCAAGGCGGAGCTCGAGGAGGTCGGACGTACGGCGGTCGAGGAGGCGAAGGCCACCGGTAGTCCGGTTCGGCTCGACCCGATGACGCCGTTCGAGCGCAAGGTCGTCCACGACGTCGTCGCGGCTGCTGGCCTGAGCAGCGAATCCGAGGGCGAGGAGCCCCGCCGCCGCGTCGTGGTTCAGCCGGCCTGAGTCCGATGATGGCCCTTCCATTTCGTGGTCCGCGACACCGTGCCGGATACGACTGGTGACCGAACCCGTTTCACGTGAAACGCCGCCGCTCGTGGAGAAGTTGTATCCACGGGCGGCGGTGCCGCTTGCGGCGTACGCCGAACTGCTGGCGACCCAGGGAACGTTGCGCGGCCTGATCGGCCCGCGCGAGGTGCCGAAGCTGTGGGACCGGCATCTGCTGAACTGCGCCGTCCTCGAGCGGTTGATCCCTGCGGAGTCGACGGTCGCGGACATCGGTACGGGCGCCGGACTGCCGGGGATCGTGCTCGCCCTGGTACGTCCTGACCTTCAGGTGTCGCTCGTCGAGCCGTTGCTCCGGCGCACCACCTTCCTCGACGAGGCGGTGGAGGAACTCGGACTCGGCAACGCCACGGTCGTTCGTGCCCGGGCCGAGGATCTCCCGCGGGCGTCGTACGACGTGGTGACTTCTCGCGCGGTTGCTCCCTTGGGCAAACTGGCCCGGTGGTGTCTGCCACTGTGTGCCGAAGGGGGACTGATGCTGGCGATGAAGGGGTCGTCGGCCGAGGAGGAACTGGCCGCGTCCGAACACGAACTCGAGTCCCTCGGGGCCGAGGTGTGGCACATTCATCAACTCGGTGTGGATGAACTGGCCCAGCCGACGACTGTCGTGAGTATTGTGGCCGGACGTGCTGCAGGGGGATCCCGGCACGGAAGACGCGGGAGGTGAGCGGGTTGGTGAGTCGTGCCCTCGGATGGCCAGAGAAGAGCACCGGTGAGCCGAAGTCAGCACAAGGCATCGGCTGGCCCACAGACCCACCAACCGCCATCCACAAGATCACCCCCAACCCGTCAACAGACCCGGCGCCCCCAGCCACTTCCCCAACCGCAGCCGCCGCCCCGGCCGCTTCCCCCTCCTCCGCGCCTCCGGCGTCCGCCCCGGCCGATCCGGCCGCCTCGCCGAACGCCGCGCCTGTGGTCTCTGGCCCAGCTTCACCGGACGCCGCACCTGCGGCTCCTGTCTTGCCGGCGTCTCCAGCCACAGCGCCTGCAGCTTCTGCCCCGGCCGTCTCCTCGGCCGCGGCGGCTGCGGGCTCTGCGCTGTCCGGCTCACCGTCGACGGCCTCTGCGGCCTCCGCCCCGGAGGCCTCCCCAGCCACGGCACGTGCAGCATCCGCCCCGGCCGCTTCCCCAGACGCTGCGTCCGGGGCTTCCGCCGCTTCCCCAGACGCTGCGTCCGCGGCTTCCGCCGCCGCGTCCCCGGCCGCTTCCCCAGACGCTGCGCCTGCGGCTTCCCCAGACCTCGCGCCTGCTGCCTCCGCCCCAGACAGCGCACCCGCCGCATCAGCCACGGACGCGTTCCCGGCAACGCCAGCTGTGGCCGCTTCGCGGGACGTTGTGCCGGACGCGGCGCCTGCGGCCTCCGCCCAGGCTGCAACGCCGGCCACAGCACCGGCTGTTTCCGCCCCGGACCCCACCACCTCCGCGCCGAGCACACCCCCACACCGGGCCGACTCCTTCGAGCGGACGGGGTCCTCTGAGCAGGCCGGTTCTGAGCAGACCCCCGCGTCGACGCCTGTGTCGGGCCTGGGCTCGTCCTCAACTGTCACGCGGCCCGTGGATGGCGGCGCGCTGCGGGCTGCCGCGGCGAGTGGTTTGGACCTCACTCCGCCAGCCGACTCGGCGCCCGTTTCACGTGAAACGGAGCAGTCGCGAGATGATGGTGCCCAGGGCGAAACGGCGTCGCTGGTGGACGCCGAGAACGACTTCGACGAGTCCCCACGACCTGTGGATGACGACCCCCTGAAACTGCCCCCGCACACGGGAATTCGTCCACAGAGGCCTGTGGACGAAGCTGGGGGCAGACCCGCCCCGACCCCCACTGACATCCTCTTCGGGCCAAGTCCCGCACCTATTGGAATGGGCGCTATGACTGCCGCACAGATCGCCGCGCGGGCCACGTCGGACGAGCTTCAGCGACGACTTCTCGAGACTCCGATCGCCGCCGCCACCGAACGGACCCTGCTGGTGAATGAAGGACGCACTATGGGCCGGGAGTTCCCGCTGCCCGCCGAGACCCGGGTCTTCGTGGTCGCCAACCAGAAGGGTGGCGTCGGCAAGACCACGACGACTGTGAACGTCGCCGCCGGCCTCGCGCTGTACGGCGCACGGATCTTGGTGATCGACCTGGACCCGCAGGGCAACGCGTCGACCGCGCTGGGGATCGATCACTCGGAAGGCACCCCGGGCGTCTACGAGGCGATCATCGAGGGCGAGTCGCTGAGCAAGCTGCTCCAGCCGTGCGCAGAGCACCCCGGCATCCAGGTCGTCCCGGCGACGATCGATCTGGCCGGTGCCGAGATCGAGCTGGTGAGCATCGTGGCCCGGGAGAGCCGCCTGAAGCGGGCCCTCGACGCCCACCTGGCCGAGACCGAGGCCGCCGGCGAGAAGTACGACTACGTCTTCATCGACTGCCCGCCGTCGCTCGGTCTCCTCACCGTGAACGCGCTGACCGCCGCCCGCGAGGTCCTGGTCCCGATCCAGAGCGAGTACTACGCCCTCGAGGGTCTGTCCCAGCTGCTCCGGCACATCGACATGGTGAAGTCGCACCTGAACCCCGCGCTCGACGTCTCCACGATCCTCCTGACGATGTACGACGCCCGCACCAAGCTCGCCGGTGAGGTCGCAGCCGAGGTCCGCGGCCACTTCCGCGACGCCGTACTACGTACCGCCGTACCGCGCTCGGTCCGGATCTCGGAGGCTCCGAGCCACGGACAGACCGTTCTCGCGTACGACCCAGCATCCGCCGGAGCCCTCTCCTACCTAGAGGCCTCCCGCGAGATCGCCATGCGCAACAACTCCTGATCCAACCGACAAGCCACCGCCTGAAGCTGCTCGGCGCCAAGACACCAAGCCCGCCCCAAGACCAGGCACCGGCCATCACGCCAGCAGAGACCCGTCGGCCGATGAACCGTCGCGGACTTCCGCGCAGCACATCGGATGAAGAGTCCTATGCGAGCACCCCCGCACGAAGCGCTTAGGCCGGGTACGCCGCACGAAGCGCTCAGGCCGGGCAACCCCGGAAGAGGAGCCCTGAGGACGCGTCGGACAGGGTCGTCTGGACGGGCGCATCGGGACGCGGTGTCCGAGCGGTCGCCCGGCAGGGCGCTCCTGGATGCGCGACCGCACCCTGCGATCCGCGGCGGTGATGGCAGGAACTCCGGGCCGGCATACCGGACGTGGAATCTGAGAGGTCGCCCCGCTCGGGCGCTCGTGGACGAGGACTCCGGGCGGGCGCGGGCGAAGTGCTCTTGGTAGGCGCTTGGCTCCGCGTGGGCGCGGCGACCAAGCAATTGTCTGGGCAGGGGCGTGCCGGACGAGGAGCTCTGGCCGGGCGCTCCAGACGAGGAACCCCGAGCCCGCGTCGGATGAGCAACCCTGCGCAGGCGCTCGGACGAAGATCTCTTGCTAGCGCGCGGACGGAGAGTTCCCTCGGGCGCGGCAGCGAAGGTCGTCCGGGCGGGCATACCGGACGAGGACCCTGAGCGGACGCGCCAGGCCGGGTGCTCCGGTAGGCGCGCGGACGAGAAGCTCCGGGCGGGGTGCGTCGACGAGAACACTGAGGGGTTGGAGCATCCACCCAGGCGAAGAACTCCGGGTAGGCGCGCGGACGGGGAGCCCTGGCTGGGCGCCCCGGACGAGGAGTCTGAGCGCACGCCCCGGTCGGGCGCTCGTGGACGAGGAGTTCCGGGCGAGCGTGGGCGAAGCCCCCTTGGTAGGCGCGTGGGCGAAGAGCTCCGGGCGAGCGTGGGCGAAGAGCTCCGGGCGAGCGTGGGCGAAGCCCCCATGGTAGGCGCGTGGGCGAAGAGTTCCGCGGGCGCGCAACGACCGAGCAGTTGTCTGGGCGGGGGGTGCCGGACGAGGAGCTCCCGGGCGGGCGCGGTGACCAAGAGCGTGTCAGCTGTGCGGAGTACAACGGCGCGACGTCGAGGCGGGCGCGCGGACGGGGGGACTCTGGCCGGGCGCTCCGGACGAGGAACCCTGAGCGGGCGTCGGATGAGGAACTCTGGGCAGGCGCTCGGACGGAGATCTCTTGCTAGCGCGCGGGGCGAGAGTTGCGGCAGCCAAGGGGAGGTCGTCTGGGCGGGCATACCGGACCAGGGTCCGAGCGGACGCGCCTGGCCGGATGCTCCGGATATGCGCGCGGACGAGAAGCTCCGGGCGGGGCGTGTCGACGAGAACACTGGGGGCTGGTCATCCGCGCGGACGAAGAGCTCCGGGTAGGCGAGCGGACGAGGAGACCCGGTTGGGCACCTCCGACGCGGAGATCCGGTCGGGCACTTCCGACGTGGAGCCTGAGCGGACGCCCCCGTGGGGCGCTCGTGGACGAGGAACTCTGGTCAGGCGCTTCGGAGAGGAGTCTGATCGGACAAGCAGGCCGGGAGCTCGTGGTGGAGCGGATGAGGAGCTTCGGGCGGCGCGCGGACGAAGGGCACCTGGCCGATGTGGGGAGTGGGAGCTGTCGGCGGGCGCGGCGACCAAGGAGGTCGTCTGAGCGGGCGTGCCGGGCGAGGAGGTTCGGGGTGGGGCGTGCCGGGCGAAGAGTTCGGGTGATGGGCGCGGAGACGGAGCCACGGATGGGCCGGCCGAGGAGGGGCGTGTGGGCGGGCAGGTCGGGCGAGGGGACTCTGGTTCGGCAGGTGCCTGAGGGGTTCGGTGGATGGAGCTTTCGGTCGTTTCACGTGGAACATTCGCGGGATGTGCTCGGCTCGTCGTTCCACGTGGAACGGAGCGGCGGGTGATGGTTGGGGTAGGTGTCGTCGAAGCGCTGGGGCGGACCAGTTACGGTTGCTCCGGCAGGTAGTGCTTCCGAAGGCGGCGGGCGTCGTTTCACGTGAAACGAGCGCCCGTCGACGTGGGTGGCACGAGAAGTACGTGGAAGAACATCAGCACGTTGTCGAACTCTAGGGAGCGCGATGAACACCCGACTCGGACGCGGACTTGGTGCGCTGATTCCCAGCACGCCTGCTCCCGGTAGCAGCACCACGCTCGGCAGCAAGTCCAGTTCGATTCCCGGTGCACCGCCGGTCGCAAAGGTCGAGCCGGAGCTGGCGGCCGTACCGGGGGCGTCGTTCGCGGAGATCGAGGTCGACAAGATCACCCCGAACCCGAAGCAACCCCGCACCGTCTTCGACGAGGAGGCGATGGAGGAGCTGGTGCACTCGGTGAAGGAGATCGGCCTGCTGCAGCCGATCGTCGTTCGCCGACTGGAGCAGGACAAGTACGAGCTCGTGATGGGCGAGCGCCGTTGGCGTGCGACCCAGCAGGCTGGGTTGACCACGATCCCGGCCATCGTGCGCGACACCTCGGATGACGTGATGCTCCGGGACGCCCTGCTGGAGAACCTGCACCGGAGTCAGCTCAACCCGCTCGAAGAAGCGGCCGCCTATCAGCAGATGCTCGACGACTTCGGCTGTACGCAGGAAGTCCTCGCCACGCGCATCGGCCGTTCGCGGCCGCAGATCTCCAACACGCTCCGGCTGCTGAAGTTGCCGGCCTCGGTCCAGCGCCGAGTGGCCGCCGGCGTCCTGTCCGCGGGCCACGCCCGCGCCCTTCTCGGCCTGCCCAGCGGCGACGCGATCGAGCGCCTCGCCCAGCGCATCGTCGCCGAGGGTCTCTCGGTCCGTACTGTCGAAGAGATCGTCTCCCTGGGCGACATGAACTCCGACGAGGCTCCCACCCAGCGCCGTCGCGCCAAGCCGGTCGCGCCGCGCCTGGTCGACCTCGCCGACCGCCTCTCCGATCGCTTCGAAACCCGTGTCAAGGTCGACCTCGGGAAGACCAAAGGCAAGATCACTGTCGAGTTCGCGTCCCTCGACGACCTGGAGCGGATCGTCACCCTGATGGACCCCAACAAGCCCTCCACCTGACGCCTGCTCTCTACACACGACGGCCCCGACCCACGCGGTTCGGGGCCGTCGTCGTTTTAGCCGCGCGACGCGAACACTCCGGGGTCAGCTCGGCTCGGTGCGAATTCCACCAACTGCTGCTGCAGTCAGGAGACAGGCACGACCAGGAGACCGCGCTCGCCGGCTCAGGTGGCGGTGTATTCCGCGGGAGCGCCCACAGCAGAAGATCCGCATTGGCGCAGATGTGCTCGGCCCGCACTGTGTCGCGGACGCGATGCGGGCGGGGGTGAGTTGGCCGGGGTGGGGGCGACGCGGGGTGGGGTGGCCGAGCGTGTGGGCGGCCGAGCGTGGGATTGGCCGAGCGTGGGATGGCCGAGCGTGGGATGGCCGAGCGAGATGGCCAAGAGTTGGGGTGGCCGGGGTGAGGTGGCCGAGAGTGGGGCCGGGGTGAGGAGGGTGACCCGGGGTGAGGAGGCCGGGTGAGGATGTGACCCGAGGTGGGGAGGTGGCCTGCCGCGAGGTAGCCCGAGGTGGGGAGGCCGGGGGTGAGGTGGCCGCGCGTGAGGTGGCCGCGCGTGGGAAGGCCGCGCGTGGGAAGGCCCGGGGCGAGGTGGCCGGGGTGAGGCGGTGGCCGAGAGCGGGGTGGCCGAGAGCGGGGAGCGCCGAGAGCGGGGTGGCCGAGAGCGGGGAGCGCCGAGAGCGGGGTGGCCGGGGTGAGGATGATCCGAGGTGAGAGGCCCGGGTGCGGAGGTGGCCCGGGGTGCGGAGGTGGCCCGGGGTGCGGAGGTGGCCCGGGGGCGAGGTAGCCCGAGGTGGGGGCTATGGCGGGATGGCTGAAGTGGGATGGCCGGTGATGTGGCCGTGCGTGGAACGGCCGGGGGAGAGCTCCGGGTGCTGGGGGTTCGTTGTTGGGGACGCAGTCGGCTCCGATGACGAGGATTGGTGGACGCCGGATCAGGTGGGGGCCGAGAGGCTGTGGCCGCGGATGACGTTCGGAGTGACCGCTTCGTGGCGGAGAGAGTTGCGGCGTCGACGGCGGGGAGACCGCATCGCGGGGTCGCCGGGGTGAGCCTGGCCAGGCCTCGGTTGAACAGAGGTCGCGGTTTGGGGTGTGCAGAGTTGGCTTGGCGTTGCCAGGTTCGCGGGTGGTGCGGTCCTGCGTTCTGATCGGGCGGCTGTAGACCTTGTGGATCTCCGTCTGGCGGTGCGGCGTCGTTGGACGAGAAGCCCGTCACAGGACGGCTCTCCTCGCGCAGGTCCGCAGGAGCCGGGTAAGCGACGGGGATCCAGTTCGCTCAGGATCGCGCTGACAGAGGAATTCTGGGGTTCGCCGACCCTTCCGGCTTCACCACGTCAGCCCGGGGGCGCCTCATCGTCGACTCTGAAATTTGTCGACAAAGAGACTTAGAGATTTGCGGTGGATGTTTCATGTGAAACATCCGGGTCGGGCGGTCAGTGTGGGGTGAGCTCGTGGGTCGTTTTGCGCTCGGCGTAGAAGGAGAGAAAGGGGATGGTGCCAGCCAGGGCGATCAGGACGAGGCGGGTGAAGGTCCAGCGGACCCGGCGGAACAGGTCGAAGGTGGCTAGCAGGTACACCACGTAGAGGAAGCCGTGCATCGGGCCGACGATGTCCATCGCGCTGGGGTCGTCGGCCAGGTACTTGAGGGGCATCGCCACGAAGAGCAGGAGCAGGAGCATCACGCCGACGATGTAGGCGATCACGCGGTAGCGGGTGAGGGCACCGCGGACGGCGGGAGTGAGCGGCGGCTGCGTGGCGGAGGTGGCGGGGTCGGCTGGTGAGGTCACGCTGAAACGGTACCGCTTGACTCCGCAGGCTCCTCAGCCTGGTCAGCGGCTCCACCACCGGCACCGGCACCCTGATCGGTGGCCGGATCATCGCCGTCGCCATCTTCTCCACCGGTGGACTCGGGCTCGGGGTTGCGGGCGTCTTGGACCATGCGGGTCCACATCCACAGGGTGAAGGCGGCGAAGATCCACCACTGGAAGGCGTAGGCGACGTTGCGGAGGCCGGCGTGGTCGGTCGGGGGAGCGGGCGCTGGTACGACGGCCGGCGCGGGCTGGGGCGTCGTACCGGAGTCGATGGAGGACTGTACGACGAAAGCGTCGTAGATGCGGTAGTCGACCAGGTGGACGATGGTCGGGATCCGCAGGGATGACAGGACTCGGCCGTTCGCGGCGTCGCCGGAGGCGTCTTGTGCCTCAGAGGCTGCAACGGCACCGGTCAGCTGGACCGGGCCGGCGGGTGCGCGAGCAGCTGGGTCCGACACCGACGAGACCCAGCCGCGAACCACCATCACCGCACCGGCGCCCGACGTACTGGAGCCGGGGGAGTTGGGGTCAGTCAGCATGAGTGGGGTCACCACCCACAGGCCGTCAGTGTTTCCGTGGCGGCGGTCGGTGATGAAGAGTTGGTCGGACGCCGGACCCCAGGTGCCGCTCACCGTCACCCGCCGACCGACGGCGGACGACGGCAGCCCCTCGTCGATGGAGAACAACGACTGCAAGGCCACCGGCGCAGCCTCTGCCCGCTTGGCCGTCGCCGCCGCGGTCTTCGACTGGTAGACCTGCAGTTGCCAGACGCCCATCACGGACATCACCGTGGCGATCGCCAGGGCCAGCAAGAGCAGCCCGAACCACCGCGGCGTCAGCGCCGTCCGCCAAAAGGACCGCTCCGGCATCAGAACCTCAACGAGCCGCGGCGGCAGCCAGCAGGTCGCGGCACAGCACGCCCAGCTCGATCCCAGCGGCCTCCGCGGCGAGCGGGACCAGTGAGGTCTCCGTCATCCCCGGCGCCACGTTCACCTCCAGGAACCACGGCACACCGGACGAGTCGACGACCAGGTCCGACCGCGAGAGGTCGCGCAGGCCCAACGCCAGATGCGCCGTCACGGCCGCCTCCGCGCACGCCGAAGCCACGCTCGCGTCAAGCCGCGCAGGTACGACGAACTGCGTCGCGCCGGCCGTGTACCGCGCCTCGTAGTCGTAGAACCCGGAGTCCGGCCGGATCTCCACCGCCGGCAACGCCCGCGGCCCGTCGCCGGTGTCGACCACGGTCACCGCGACCTCGGTCCCGTCGATGTACTGCTCGATCAACGCGACCGGCCCGTAGGCGTAGCAGTTCACCATCGCCGATGGCAGTTCGTCGGCCGACCGTACGATCGAAGCACCCAGCGCCGACCCACCGCGAGCCGGCTTCACCACCAGCGGCAGCCCGATCTGGTCGATCACCGCCTCCATCAACGCGCCGGCGCCGAGCTCGCGGAAGGTGTCGTGCCCGAGGACAACCGACGCGGGTGTGTGCAGTCCGGCGGCGGAGACCATCGTCGCCGCGACCGGCTTGTCGAAGGCCGTCCGGCACGCTGCCGCGGCGGCGCCGACGTACGGTACGCCGTACAAGTCGAGGACCTGGCGGAGCGCGCCGTCCTCGCCGGTGACGCCGTGCAGGACGGGGAAGACCGCGTTCGGCGGATCGTCGCGGAGCCGTTCGACCAGGTTGGCGTCGACGTCGCGCTGCTCGGCCTCCACGCCGACGCTGCGCAGGGCGTCGGCGACCCGCCGGCCGGACCGGAGCGAGACGTCCCGCTCGTGTGACAGTCCGCCGGCCAGTACCAGCACTCGACCCAGATCACTCATCACAAATATCCCGATCACTCGTGGGCGACTCCGGCACGGTCGCCGGTCCCGAGGCCCATTGGAACGGTACCGCTACCGCCTCAGGGACCCCTGTCCACCCGTGGATCCATTGCGCAACCTTTGCGCAACGCCCTAGCTCAGCTCCGGCCCAGGAGCGTCGTAGTTGCGTCCCGGACCCGGGATCAGCGGCCCGAACGTCTGCCGCAGCTCGAGCTCCTCGTTGATCACGGCGGCCAGCCGGCCGACCCCCTCGACGATCCGCGCAGGCGTCGGATGACAGTACGACAGCCGCATGCACTGCGAGCCGAAACCGTCCGCGAAGAAGGCGGTTCCGGGGACGTAGGCCACCCGGGCGGTGACCGCTCGCGGCAGCATCGCCTTCGCGTCCAGCCCGTCCGGCAAGGTCAGCCAGACATAGAACCCGCCGCCCGGCCTGGTCCAGGTCGTTGCCGCAGGCATCTTCTCGGTCAGCGCGCCCAGCATCGCGTCGCGGCGCTCCCGGTACATCTCCCGGAACTGCTTCACCTGTCCGAGCCAGTCGTGCCGGCTCAGGTACGACGAGATCGCCAGCTGGCTGAACACCGGGGGACACAGGGTGGCCGATTCCTGTGCCAGCACAAGCTTTTCGCGTACGGCGTGCGGCGCGACCGCCCAGCCGACCCGGAACCCCGGGGCGAACGTCTTCGAGAACGAGCCGAGGTAGATCACGCCCTCGCGGTCGTCGGCCCGCAGCGCGCGGTACGGATCACCGTCGAACCCGAGCAGCCCGTACGGATTGTCCTCCAGCACCAGCAGGTCGGCCCGCTGACAGATCTCCAGCACCCGCCGGCGCCGCTCCGCCGACAGCGAGACACCGGCCGGGTTGTGGAAGTTCGGGATCGTGTAGAAGAACTTGATCCGCTTGCCAGCCGCCCGGACCGACGCGATCGCCTGCTCCAGCGCCTCCGGTACGACGCCGTTGTCGTCCATCGCGACATGGACGACCTCGCACTGGTACGCGCGGAACACGCCGAGCGCACCGACGTACGACGGGGCCTCGCAGATCACCACGTCGCCCGGGTCGCAGAACACCCGGGTGACCAGGTCGACCGCCTGCTGGCTGCCGACCGTGACGACCACGTCGTCCGGGTGCGCGTCGATACCCTCCAAGCGCATCACATCGCAGATCTGGTCCCGCAGCACCGGGTCGCCCTGGCCGGAGCCGTACTGCATCGCGGTCGCCCCGCTGTCGATCACCAGGTCGCGGACCGCGCTGCCGACCACGTCGAGCGGCAGGCCGCCGATGTTCGGCATCCCGCCGGCGAGGGAGACCACCTCGGGCCGGCTGGCGACCGCGAACAGAGCGCGGATCTCGGACGCCGTCATGCCCTTGGTCCGTGCCGCGTACCGGTCGACGTAGTTGTCGAGACGGGTCTGCCGGACATCGGGCAGGTCAGCACTCACGGAGCCACTCCAACAGGTGATCGAGGGGGAAGTCACCAGGTTACGACGTACAACCCACATATGGATGGGCTGTGGATCGGCGCCACCTCTCACTACCATGCCTTATAGGGGCAGGTTCGACCATGCCGTGATCTGGCTGCTGAGACAGCCGGCGGCAGGGTACGGGCCTGAGAGGTGGATGCGGAAGGCGGATCGGATGAGCGTGGGCAAGGTAGCCGGCTGGACGCTCGGCGGACTGTTGCTGGGTGTGCTGGCCGGGTTCGCAGGCGAGCTGTTCCGGCGGCAACCCGCCGCGAAGGTGCAGCAGCGGTACGTCGCTCCGGAGGCGGCCGAGACCCCGGACGCGCGGAAGCCGGCACCGGCGGCGGAGCCCGCCCCGGCGGCACGATGAGCAACCCGACGACACGCAGGGTGACACTCACCGTGACGAAGCTGACAATCCGTACCCGCCGGGTCCGAGACACAGCACGCTGATGACCCGACGGCTCGAACCGCTCACGCTCGCCAACCTCGACGAGCTCCCGGTGCCGTGCCGAAACTGCGTGTTCTGGGAGCTGGACCCGGTCGCGGCCAAGCAGGCCGCCCGCACCGGCGACACCGGCCTGGAGAAGGAGGCCTGGCTGTCCCAGGTGCTGCTGGACTGGGGCAGTGCGGGCGTCGTTCTGTACGTCGACGACGAGCCGGCCGGGTTCGCGGTGTACGCACCTGCGGCGTACCTGCCCCGGATCCAGGCGTTCCCGACCGCGCCGGTCAGCCCGGATGCCGTCGTACTGGCGACCGGGCGGATCCTGCCGCGGTACCTGGGGCTCGGGCTGGGGAAGATCCTCGTCCAGGCGGTCGCCAAGGACGTGCTGAAGCGGGGGTTCCGGGCGGTCGAGGCGTTCGGCGACTCGCGCTGGGACGGGCCGGGGTGTGTCTGGCCGACCGAGTTCCTGCGGGCCGTCGGCTTCGGCGTCGTCCGCGACCACCCGCGCAACCCGCGCCTGCGGCTGGATCTGCGGTCCGCGGTCACCTGGCGCAGTGAGATGGAGGCGGCGGTCGAGCGCCTGATGGGCGCGATCCGCCCCGAGCACGCCCCACCCGCGCCCGTCACGGTCCGGGACGCACTTAGGTCGTATCTGGCGACCCCACGCCTACTGCGCGGTACTCGGCACGGCACCTCGCCGCACTGGAGCAAAGGCCACGATGCTCCGCATCGAGACCTTCGCTCCAGCACGCCGATGCACCGCACCGAGTACCTGCTCGCGACGGCGCGGGATCACCAGACACGACCTACCCGCACACCGACAGGCTGACCACCGTGATCTGGCGCTTCCTCGGCGACGTGATGATGATCCTGCACGCCGCCTTCCTGCTGTTCTTCGTGATCGGCGGCTTCCTGGCCTGGAAGTGGCGCAAGCTGATCTGGGTGCATCTCGGCATCGTGGTCTGGAGCCTGGCCATCGTGATCATCGACTACGACTGCCCGTTCACCGGCATCGAGAAGTACTTCCGCCGCAAGGGTGGCGAGAGCGTCTACGAGGCCGGCTACATCAACCATTACCTGGACGGCCGGATCTGGCCGGAGGGCGCCACCCCGACCGCCGAGAAGATCGGCTTCGTCCTGGTGGTGATCGGGTACGTCGGCTTCTTCGTTGTGCGTCACCGTCGCCGCAAAGCGGCCGGGGAAGGCAAGGTCAGGGGAGATTCAGTGGGACCCCGGACGTGATCCGCGTGGTCCACTCCCCATACTGGTAGCCGTGTCCAGCCGTGGAAGCACCCTCACGCCGGTCGACGCGTACCTGACCGGCCTGAGTCGCGAACTGCCCGGCCCGCGCCGGCGTAAGGCCGACCTGCTGGCCGAGGCGCGCGACCACCTGGTCGACGCCACCGAAGCGTTCGAGGCCGACGGTCTCGACCGGGACAGCGCCGAGCGTGAGGCGGTCGCCGACTTCGGCGAACTCGACGAGGTCGTGCCCGGCTACCGCGCCGAGCTGGCGGTCAGCCAGAGCCGGCGGACCGCGATGCTGCTGTTCCTGGTGCTGATCCTGCAGCCGATCGTCTGGCAGGAAGGCGTCTGGAGCTGGAACCAGGACCCGGTCCAGGAGAGCGCGCTGAACGACATCCTGCAGACCGTTGTCCGCGGCATCGGCACGGTGACGATCGCCGGTGCGGTCCTGGCGGTCATCGCCGCCGGTATCGGCATGCGGTACCCGATCGTCCGGGAGCACGTGAGCCGCGCAACCTCGCTCTTCGCGATGACGACCTCGGTGGTCATCAGCGCGATCGGCATCGGGATGGCGGCGAGCAGCGCCCAGGTCACACTCCTCGACTACGCGGTCGTCTCCGGTTTCGTCGTACTGCCGCTCGTCGTCGTCGGCCTGCAGGCCGGCCGGGCCTTACGCCTGGCCCGGGCGTAGAACTCCTTCCACCACGGCGCGGAAGGTCAGCCACTCCTGCTTGCCTGAGGCAAGCATCTTCTGCCCGGCGCTGGTGAGCTGATAGGTACGGCGTTTCCGCCCGCCCACCGTGCTCCACTCGCTGGCCAGGTAGCCGGCCCGTTCGAGTCGCCGTAGCGCCGGGTAGAGCGTCCCGGTCGGCAGATCGAGCTCGCCGCCGCTGCGCTCCAGCAGCGCCTCCATGATCGCGTAGCCGTGCAGCGGCTCGTGCTCGACCACGGCCAGGATCATCGGGTCGAGGTGCCCACGTAGTGCGTCCGCCTTCATGTAGTCAGTCTACTCATATGTCTGTTACTGTCGAGAGGCAACATGTAGCGAATCTACTTATCAAGGGAGGCGCAAGCCATGACCGTGGACACTCCAGTACGACGACCGCCCGCGAAGGAGGGGCTGCTGCACCGGGTGTCCGGCTGGTCGATGCGGCACGCCGGTCTCGCCGTACTGCTCTGGGTGGCCGCCCTGGTCGCCGTCACCGCCGCCTCGAGCCTGATCGGTGACAACTACCGCAACGACAACTCGCTCCCCGGGACCGACTCCCAGCGCGTGACCGACATCTTCCGCGAGCACCAGCCGCAGGGTGACACCGCCTCGGTCCAGATCGTCGTCCACGCCGACGGCGGTCTGCCGGCGCAGAAGCAGCGGATCGCCTCGATGCTGGCCGCGGTCGGCGAGCTCCCGCACGTGGCCTCCGTGGCCGACCCGTTCACCGCCCCGGGATCACTCGCGCAGGACGGCCGTACGGCGTACTCCACGGTCGGACTGGATGCCGCCACCGAGGACATGGAGGTCGAGGACGTCCGCGCGATCATCCACAAGGCGCAGGAGTTCGCCCAGCCCGGGCTGCAGGTCGAGGTCGGGGGCGACCTGGCCCGCTCGGCGGCCGAGAGCGAGGGCGGTGCGGCCGAGGGGGCCGGCATCCTGGCCGCGCTGGTGATCCTGGTGTTCCTGTTCGGATCGTTGCTCGCGGCAACACTCCCACTGCTGACCGCGGTGTTCGCCGTCGGCGGCACCCTCGGCCTGCTGGTCCTGGCGTCGCATCTGTTCACCGTGCCCGACTACACCGCGCCGGTGATGATGCTGGTCGGTCTTGGTGTCGGCATCGACTATGCGTTGCTGATCTTCTCGCGGTACCGCCACGAGTTGCTGAAGGACGGTGCCGACCGTGCGACCGCCTCGATGGTTGCCCTCGACACCGCCGGACGCTCGGTTATGTTCGCCGGTTGCACTGTGGTGATCGCGCTGCTCGGTCTGCTCGCCCTCGGACTCGGCGCACTGCAAGGTGTCGCGCTCGGTGTCACCCTGACCGTGCTGATGACGATGCTGGCCGCGGTGAGCCTGCTGCCCGCTCTGCTCACGCTGTTCGGCAAGCGCATCGAGAAGAGTGTCCGCAAGCACGCCGCGAAGACGCGTCGTACGCCGGGCGACGGCTGGCGCAGGCTCACCGCAGTCGTGCAGCGTGGGCCCTGGGTGCCGCTGGTGCTCGGGACGGTCGCGCTGATCGCGCTGTCGTTGCCGGCGTTGGACATGCGGCTCGGGTTCGCGGACGCGGGCACGGACGACCCGGCCAAGACCAGCCGGAAGGCGTACGACCTGCTGGCGCAGGGGTTCGGCCCTGGCTTCAACGGCCCGCTGGTGGTCGTGTCCGAAGGCGACCAGGCCGCGGCGCGGGCGCTCGGACAGACCTTGCAGCAGGATCCGAACATCGCGGCCGTGACTCCGCCGCAACTGACGCCCGACGGGAAGATCGCGACCGTGCTGGCGTTCCCGAAGTCGGCACCTCAGGACGCGGCGACCAGCGAGCTGGTGGAGCGGCTGCGGGACGACACGCTTCCGGCTCTCGAGGCGCAGACCAGAGCGAACTATCTGGTCGGCGGTGCGACGGCGGCGGCCGACGACTTCGCCTCCGCGGTCAGCAAGCGACTGCCGATCTTCGTGCTGGTTGTGGTCGGGTTGTCGGCCCTGCTGCTGATGGCGGTGTTCCGGTCGATCCTGATCCCGCTCAAGGCGGCGGTGCTCAACCTGCTCAGCATCGGCGCATCGCTCGGGGTCATCACGCTGGTGTTCCAGCAGGGCTGGCTCGGTGCGCAACCCGGTCCGATCGAGGCATTCGTGCCGGTGATGATCTTCGCGATCGTCTTCGGGTTGTCGATGGACTACGAGGTCTTCCTGGTCTCCCGGATCCACGAGGAATGGCGCCGTACCAAGGACGCCGGCGAAGCCGTCCGGGAAGGGCTGGCCAACACCGGCAGCGTGATCACCGCGGCGGCCGCGATCATGATCGTGGTGTTCGGCGCCTTCCTGCTCAGCCCGGACCGGATGCTGAAGCAGTTCGGCCTCGGCCTGGCCACCGCCGTACTGCTCGACGCCGTGCTGATCCGCTGCGTCATCGTGCCCGCGATCATGCGTCTGTTCGGCAACCGCGCCTGGTGGCTTCCGCGCGGCCTCGACCGGGCGCTCCCGAAGATCGCCCTGGAGAAGGAGTACGCGGCGAAGTAGCCCCGACAGACGTGTGCCCTGGCAAGGCTGGACACCTGCCAGGGCACACCTCTTTGTTCAGACGGTCAACTGGCCGAAGCGCAGCATGCCGGTCGCGGCGTCCTGCTCCGGCGGGAGGTAGACGCGCTGGATCGCGACCACGATCGCCTCGGCGACAACGTCGCGGAAGGCTGGGTCGGCCAGGCGTGCCGAGTCGTGCGGGTTGGTGACGTACCCGATCTCCAGCCGCACCGCGGGCATCTTGGTCCGGCGCAGCAGGTCCCACGTCTTGGCGTGCGTGCGGCAGTTCAGCAGGTCGGTCCGGGCCACGATCTCGCGCTGCACCAGCCCGGCGAACTGCTCACCGACGCTGGACGAGGCACCGTGCAGGTCGTTGCCGTAGTAGTACGTCGCGACACCCTGCGCCTCGGGGTTCATCGACCCGTCGGTGTGCAGCGACACACACAGGTTGGCGTCCGTCTCGTTCGCGAACGCGGCCCGGGCCAGCTCATCCGGCCCCTGGTCACGCCCACGTGACAGATACGCCCGTACGCCGGTCGCACCCAGCCGGCCCTCGATCCGGGAGGCCAGGTCGTACGCGATGTCGGACTCGCGCAGGCCGAAGCCCTCCCAGCCGTAGTCGAAACCGCCATGGCCCGGGTCGATCACCACGGTTTTGCCGGACAGCCGGGGGCCCGCGGCCCGGACCGCCTCGGAGGCGCGCAGGGCGTCCGGCCGGCCGCCGGTCGCCATCGGCTTGATCCGCTGCAGCGCCTTGAAGGTGGACGGGCCACACGTCCCGTCGGCCGGCAGGCCCATGTTGCGCTGGAACTCGGTGACCGCGCGCTGGGTGTCCGGACCGAAGATGCCGTCGATCCGGGCCACCGCGAAGCCGAGCTCCTGCAGCTTCGCCTGCAGCGCCAGCACGTCGTCACCGGTCAGCGGGTGCGAGACGACGTACGTCAGCAGCCGGTCGCCCAGCCGCCAGCGTGCGTCGTCGATCGCCCGGTACGTCTGCGGGCCGACGATTCCGTCGATCATCAGCCCGCGTTGCTGCTGGAACCCCCGGACGGCGTGCGCGGTCGCTTCGTCGTAGACGTCGTGACCACCTTCCAGCAGGCCGAGCCGCTGGAGTTTGCCGATGATCTCCGCGACCGCCTCGCCGCTGTCGCCGATCCGGTACACGCCGTGCGGCCCGCTCAACGGGGTCCCAGCCATCAGAAATACTCCTTGCCGTGGCGGACGGGGGTCCTACCTTCAGGAAGTGAAGTCGGCCAGTTCCTTCAGCAGCGCCGCCTTCGGCTTGGCGCCGACGATGGACTTGGCCAGCTCACCGTTCACGTAGACGTTGATGGTAGGGATACCGGTGACGCGGTAGTTGCTCGGGGTGACCGGGTTCTCGTCCACGTTCATCTTCAGGAACGTGATCTTGTCCCCGTGGTCCTGGTTCAGCTCCTCCAGGATCGGGGAGACCTGGCGGCACGGTCCGCACCACTCGGCCCAGAAGTCCACCAGCACCGGCTTGTCGCTCTTCAGCACGGTCTGCTCGAACTCGGCGTCGGTGACCGCGTTCATCTTCTCGCCCACGGGCGCATCTCCTTCAGTGGTTGTCAGGTTCAGACGGTGACAGGCTCGGTGGCCGCCGCGGCGGCCGCGGTGGCTTCGTGCTCGAGGGTGGCCAGGAAGCGCTCGGCGTCCAGGGCGGCCGCACAGCCGGTGCCGGCGGCGGTGATCGCCTGCCGGTAGGTGTGGTCCACCAGGTCGCCGGCGGCGAAGACGCCGGGCAGGTTGGTCTCGGTGCCGCCTTCGCGGACCAGCACGTAACCCTCCTCGTCCAGGCGCACCTGGCCCTTCACCAGCTCCGACCGCGGGTCGTGCCCGATCGCGATGAACAGGCCGGTCACCGGCAGCTCCCGGGTCTCACCGGTCACGGTGTCCCGCAGGGTGATGCCGGTCAGCTTGTCCTCGCCGTGGATCTCGGCGACCTCGGAGTTCCAGGCGAACTCGATCTTGTCGTTCGCGAACGCCCGGTCGGCCATGATCTTGGACGCGCGCAGCTCGTCGCGGCGGTGCACCAGGGTGACCTTCTTCGCGAACCGGGTCAGGAAGGTGGCCTCCTCGACGGCCGAGTCACCGCCGCCGATCACCGCGATCTCCTGGTCGCGGAAGAAGAAGCCGTCACAGGTCGCACACCAGGACACGCCGTGGCCGGACATCCGGTCCTC
Source organism: Kribbella sp. NPDC023972 (assembly GCF_040639075.1). Lineage (NCBI taxonomy): Bacteria > Bacillati > Actinomycetota > Actinomycetes > Propionibacteriales > Kribbellaceae > Kribbella > Kribbella sp. NPDC023972. The sequence goes on from NZ_JBEZZH010000004.1 coordinate 500,076, forward strand.
GTCCGGCAGACCGAGTTTGCGGTAGCCGGAGCCCATCGCCAGGATCACGGCCTTGGCCCGGTGCTGGGTGCCGGCCGAGTCGGTGACCGACTTGATCTCGCCGGTCAGGTCCATCGCGACGATGTCGTCCGGCACCAGTTCGGCGCCGAAGCGCTCGGCCTGGGTGCGCATCTCGTCCATCAGCGCCGGGCCCATGATGCCCTGGGCGAAACCTGGGAAGTTCTCCACCTCGGTGGTGGTCATCAGCGCACCACCGGCCGTGACGGAGCCCTCGAACACCAGCGGCTCGAGCCGGGCGCGCGCGGCGTACACGGCGGCGGTGTAACCGGCCGGACCGGAGCCGACGATGATGACGTTGCGGACTGCGGGGTCGCTCATGCAGGCGTTCCTCGTGTCGTCGAGACTTGGTGACGTCGTACTCAACGGATCCTAGAGGCCGACCATTCCCCCTGACCGGGGCGGTGGGGTGGGAATGTATCAACACCGTACCCATCGCCGGGCCGCAGCACGCCGGCGGCGTCTCAGCGATTGCGCAGTGTCACCGTCGTGTCGTAGAACGGGCTAGCGACACCACCCGGTTCGCTACATCCGGTGACCGCGAAGATCTGAATGTCCCGCGGTGAGCCGCCCTGCAGACCGATCAGGATCGCCCGCTTGCCGTCGACCTTCGCCGGCTGGACCAGCTGGACGTTCGGGTTCGGCCGGCCGGACGCGAAGGTGCGGGCGCAGGCGTTCTCCTCCGCCGTGCCGTTCAGCAACGGCCCATTGGACTTCTCCAGCCACTGCTGCGCCTCCGGGCCGACATCCCTGGTGGTCATCACCGGTACGCCGGTCGGCAGCACGGTGGTCGGGTTCGCATTGGCGGTGGCGTCGCCGCCCTGGTCCTTCGTGGCGAGCACCACACCGACTCCGATCGCCCCGACGACCACGACCGCGGCGGCCGCGGTCAGCAGCTTCGGAATGTGCCGGTGCGGCTCCTCGCGGAGCTGGACCAGCGAGTGCACGCCCACGGTGGACGCCCGCAGGACGGACTCCGACACGATCACCTGGTCCAGGTGCTCGGCGATGTCGGCCGGCATCGGAATGTCCTTCCGGCCCTCCTCGGCGAGGTCCTCGGACAGCTGGGTCAGCGCGTCGAACGTCTGCTGACACTCCGGGCAGGCCTTCACGTGTTCACGAGCTCGGTGCGCCTCGGGGGCGGGCAGCAGGTTCTCGATCAGGTCGGCGATCGTGTCCGTGTCCAGGTGCTCGAGGTGCTCACTGGTCGGCAGACCGGAATCGGTCATCGGAAACTCGCCCCCTCGCGGGAGATGCCCAGAATCGTGCACAGAATCGGGCGCAGAGTGATCATCGGAGTACTCCGGGTCGAGGCATGAAGGTCAGGTCGCAGTTCAGCGACTCCGCTTCGACGGAGTACCCAGTCATTCGGTTCCCACCGTTTCCGCGGCGGTTTTCTCCGGTACGTCGGACCGCCCGGCGCCGGCGCGGGTCGTCTGCCAGTGCCGGAGCAGTGGCAGCAGCCGGGCCCGGCCGCGGGCGCAGCGGGACTTCACCGTACCCGGTGCGCAGCCCAGGATGGCCGCTGCTTCCTCGATCGAGTAGCCCTCCATGTCGACCAGGACGAGGGCGCTGCGCTGGTCCTCGTTGATCTGCTTGAGCGCGTTCAGCACGTCCAGCCGGCGCTCGCGGATCTCGGCCGGGTCGTCCTCGGCCGGTCCGGCCAGCTCGGCGGCGCGGTCCTCGTCCTCAGGCAGCGGGTCGGCGGCCCGGACCTGGCGGCGACGGATCCGGTCCAGGCAGGCGTTCACCACGATCCGGTGCAGCCAGGTGGTCACCTTGGCGTCACCGCGGAACGAGTCGGCCCGGCGGAACGCCGAGATGAACGCCTCCTGCAGCGCGTCGGCGGCCTCCTCCGGCTCGCCCAGGGTCCGGATCGCGACCGCCCACATCCGGTCCCGGTGCCGCCGGACCAGGTACCCGAACGTGTCCGGGTTGCCGGCCACGTGCAGCCGGAGCAGCTCGTGGTCGTCCATCTGGTCGTAGCTCACCGGCCCAGCATGCCCTTCCTGCTGGGCGACAGGCTCCGCCGCGCCGATCCGGGTGACACCCGACCGGGGCGGTGGAGTGGGCCCGGACTCCAGATCAGAGGTCATTTCTGGATTGTGACCTCCGAGATCTCGCCCCGGTACCCACTGCCTTCCTTAGGAAGCTTGGTCAGCCAGACCAGGACGTACTGCGTCTGGGTCGGCTTCGACGGCGTCAACACCGTCGTACCCTCGGGCTGGTCCTCCTGCGTCGCGACAGCGACCCAGCCGCTCGCGGTCGACGGCGACTTGGTCGTGTCACCCTTCGGCACCATCAACTGCAGGTCGGTGCCGTCACCCCTGAGCGCGACCGACACCTTGGACACGTTCGTCGGCGCGCCCAGGTTGTAGATGATGCCGACACCTTCCTTGAGGCCGCCGAGGTTGGGCTTGTTCCGGTACGTCATGGTGGTCCAGGTCGTGCTGGCCTTGTCGTCGTACGTGTTACCAACCTTGTCCGGGCGCTCCTTGCCGTCGCCATCCGGGTCGAAGTCCTGGGCGCTGACGATCTTGGCCGGTCCGCCGGTGGCCGACGGCGTCGTACTGGTCTGTGGTGCGGTCTTGTCGCCGCTGCCGGCGTCGTCGGTGCCCGAGTCGCTGTTCAAGCCGCCCTTGAGCAGGAACTGGGCCATCGCGATCACCGACAGCAGGGCCAGGACGGCGAGCAGGATCAGGATCCGGCCGCCCCACGAGCCCTTCGGCTTCGGCTCGTCGACTCGCCGGCGGCCGTTGCCGTTCGACGGTGGCGGCGGCTGCCGACGGATCGGGCGGGTCTCGGCCGGGGTCGAGTACGCCGACTGCTGCTGCCCGTTGGACTGGTACGGAGGGGTCGGGTCCAGCGCGGGAGGCGTCGGCGGGACGACCTGGGTGGCGTCGTCGATGCTGCCGTGGGCGATCGCGACGGTCTCGTCCATCTGGCTCGGCGGCTCGTGGGAGCTGCCGACGACGCCGGACAGAGCGGCGGACAGCCCGGCCGCGCTCGTGATCGGCGGCGCGTGGTGCCGGGGCGGGTCACTGAGCAGCCGGTCGCTGATGTCGTCGAGTGAGCGCGGCACGCCGGCACGCACCTGACGCGGGCTCAGGAGCCGGCCGTGCTCCACCGGAGCGGGCTGCAGGCCCCAGGCGGGGGCAGGGCCGGGCCAGCGCCCGGTCAGCGAGGCATAGAGCAGCTCACCGAGCGCGCGGACGTCCTGCTCGGGCGAACCCGGTCCGGTGGAGCGCAGCGCCGCCTCGGTGGCGAGACCAACGACCTTGATCGCGCCCGCGTCCGTGACCACGACGGTGGCCGGGCTGATGGAGCCGTGGGCGTGACCTGTGCGGTGCAGGTGCTCCAGCGCTTCGGACACCTCGCGGGCCAGCCAGCCGGCCTGCTGCCCGGTGAGCGGCCCGCTGCTGAGCATCCGCTCGAGCGGGCGGCCGCCGGCCCACTCGCGCACGCAGTAGGTGACACCGTCGTGCATGTCGCAGTCGAGCACCCGCAGGAAGCGGGGGTCGGCCGCCGCCGCGGCGCGCCGGGCGGCGTCGAAGAGCAGGTTGGTTCGTGGGTCGCCGACCGGCAGGACATCCACGACGACGGCCCGGCTGAGCACCTCGTCCACTGCTCGCCACACCCGCGCACCGTCGATCTCCGCGAGTAGCTCGGCGATCCGGTAGCGGCCGGCAAGCAGGGCACCAGGACTGACAGTCTGGTTCGACACGGTGTCTCTTGCCCTCCTCGATGCACTGGTCGGCCTGCGTCTGGCGCCCCGGACCCGGTCGGCGGGGATCCGGTCGCGATCAGCTGGCGGCCCGATCGCAGCCCCCATGCTAGTGCCCCCGTCAGCTACTGAGGCGCGCACGAGTGCACAAGCCGAACGAATCAGCGGCGGCCGGGGAGTTTGGATGTGACCATCGACACCACGTCATTCACTTCGTGGATCCGCAGGACCCGCGCGATTCCGGCGTACACCGGCAGCATCACGACGGCGGCGACCGCGAGCTGGAGGACTGCGCCGAGCGGTCCGGACCAGTCGACGGCGGCGGTCAGTAGCCAGAGCGCAGCGCGACCAACACCGACGGCGATCACCGCGGCGATCACCATCGCCAGCAGCGGCAGTCCGATTCCGGCACCGTGCACCCGCGGGACCTTGCGCCGCAGCACCGGACGGGACAGCAGTACGGCGACCACGTAAGCCAGCGAGTACGCCGCTCCCAGCACGACACCGCTGAACCGGAGGTGCTCCTCGTCCAGCAGGACCCGGACCCCCACCACGGCCGCGGCGATGTTCGTCGCCGCGATCACGCACTGCAGGAAGAACGGCGTACGCGTGTCCTCGAACGCGTAGAACGTGCGCAGCTGGAAGTACTGCACGGTGAACGGCACGATGCCCAGCGCCAGCGTCATCAGCGTGTACGACATCAGTGTCAGGTTGTTCTTACCGGAGCCGTAGCCGGCGATCACCGTGACGATCGGATAAGCGAACGCGATCATCGCGGCCGCCGCCGGTACGACGATCGCCAGCGTCTGCCGGATCGACCGGGCCGAGAGCCGGGCCACCTCGGTCACGTCACCGTCGGCCGCGAGCGCCGACATCTGCGGCAGCGCGGCCGTGGCCAGTGACACGGTGACGATGCCGTGCGGCACCAGGATGATCAGCATCGCCGTGCTGTACGCGAACAGACCGGCCTTCGCGCCCGGGTCGTCCGAGGCGCTACCGGCGATGGCGAGCTGCGTGACGACCACCAGGGTCACCTGGTTGACCGCGACGAACAGCACGGTCCAGATGCCCAGCCTCGCGGTGTGACCGAGCCCGGTGCCACGCAGCCCGAACTTGGGCCGGTAGGTGTGACCGCTCGCCTTCAGGTAGGGCAGCAGCACCAGCAGTTGTACGGCGATGCCGACCGTGTGCCCGAGGCCGAGCAGCAACTCCTCGCCGTGGCTGTAGGTGGACGGGGTGTCGCCGGTGCGGTAGATCAGCAGGAACACCACGATCGACGCGCAGGCGACGATGTTGTTCGCGATCGGCGCCCACATCATCGGACCGAACCGGCGCCGCGCGTTCAGCACCTGTCCGACCAGCACGAACGCGCCGTAGAAGAAGATCTGCGGCAGGCAGAGCCGGACGAACATCACCATCGACTCCCGCTCGGCCGCCCGCGACGGCTCGTGCAGCTCCGCCGGCAGGTAGAGCTCGGCGATGAACGGTGCGAGCAGGACGCAGGCGACCGTGACCACGGCGAGCACGATGAAGCCGAAGGTGAGCACCCGGTTGGTGAAGTCCTGGCCGCCGTCGTCGTGGTTCTTGATGGCCCGGACCAGCTGTGGCACCAGCACGGTGTTGAACACACCGCCGGCCAGCAGGATGTAGAGGCTGTTCGGGATGGTGTTCGCGGCGGTGAAGATGTCGTTGCGGAGCGCGGAGCCGATGGCGGCCGCGAGCAGGGCGATCCGGACGAATCCGAGCAGGCGGGACAGCACCGTTCCGGCTGCCATCACCGCCGCGGATCGCAGGGTGCGGTCAGCCATCCTTCGAACCGACTCCTTCTTTCAGGGTCTCCGGGGCACCGGACGGGGCTTCCGGTACGTCGTTCGCCCGCGGCTCGGGCAGGTCGCCGGGCTCGTCCGCGCCGGCGGCCAGCGGCGCCGGGTGCAGCGGATCGTTGGTGGGACCGGCCGGGGCCGGGTTGCGCCGCTCGGTCCGGATCCGCCGGTAGATGCGGACGAACGACGTACCGAACAGCAGCGCGATGGCGGCGCCGACCAGGATCCAGCCGACACTGCCGTACTGCGCGGCCTCGATCAGCAGCTCCTGGGAGTTGGCGACCGGACGCTGGGAGGCGGTGATCACCTGGGCGTTGGCCTTGATCAGGCCGTTCTGCTCCGCACTCGCCTGGATCCGGAACGTCGCCTTCTGCTTCGGTGGCAGGATCAGCGTCTGCAGCGGCGCGATCCGCAGGTCGGTCCGGTTCGCCGGGGTGACCACGAGGCCGACGCGGACCGACTGGTTCAGCTCGTTCGTGACCGTCAGCGGGAAGGTGCCCTGGCTGCCGGCCAGGTTGACCTTGATCTCGCGACGCAGGCCCTGGTCGACGCTCGAGTTGACCAGGTGCACCTTCTGCAGCTGCTGGTTCACCGAGCCGGTCTCGATCGCGGCGAAGCTCTTCGCCTCGTCGGGGAAGCCGCGCCAGCCGTTGGAGGTCGACCGCAGCAGCGCACGCTTGATGTTCTCGTCCAGGTTCTCCTTCACGGTCAGCAGGTCGCGGAACGTCACGGTGGCGTCGTGGAGCTGCTTGACGGCGTCGACCTGGCTGCTGCTGAGCGCCGGGTTCGACCGGGGTGCGTTCGGCGCCTTGGTGGTCGGCGGCTTCGGGGTCGCGGCGACGATCTGGCTGACATCCGTCGGTGCGATCCACGGCAGCGCCAGATCAGCGGCGAGCGCGGAGGTGGCCAGGCCGTCGGCGTCCCAGGTGCGCGGCGGCAGCGCCACGACGGACACCGGAGTGGTGCCGCCGGTGGCCATCAACGCGGTCTCGGCCGCGAACCGCTGCCGGACCTGGAGCGGGCTCGCGGCGGTGTCCGGATCCGGGCCGCCGGCGGTCAGGGCCGAGTTCGCGATGACGGTGCGAACCTCTTTCTTCGGGCCCTCGGGCGTGCGCACCATGTAGACCGGCGACGGATTCAGGCTCGGCCGTTCGGCCGAAACCCACGCAGCGCTGTTGACCAGGTTCAGGTCGGTCGCCCGCGAACCACGGAAACCGGTCGAGGCCGCGGCGAGGTAGCGGCCGCGAGCCGAACCGTTCTCCAGCCACAACCCGTTGGTGAAGGCGGGGGGCACGGTGGATCCAGGCGCCAGGTTGTACTCCTCGCTGGCGGCCCGGGCGTCGCCGACGAGGAGACTCAGCGGGTCCTTGGCCCCCGGGTCACTGGCGTCGATCAGGCTTGCCACGTCCGGGTCGCCGTACGGGAGCAGGACGACCTGGTTGCCGCGGGCGCGGCTGGCCTCGAACTCCTTCAGCCAGGCGGCAACCACCTGCTGGCCGGTGCCCGGCGTGGTCTGGTTGTTGCTGCCGGCGACGACGTACGGGTCCTCGATCCGGCGGGCCTCGTCGAGCATCGCGGGGTCGACCAGCCAGGTGACCTTGCGGTTCTTCCCGGCCGCGAGCAGCCGGCCGAGCTGTCCGTTCGGCGCCATCGACTGCGCCAGCGAGTCGTTCGCGAACTTCCCTCCACCCAGTTGGGTCGGCCGGTGACGCAACGGGATCACCAGGGCGGTGTTGACCCTGCGAGTCAGCGGCTGGTCACCGACCACCGGCATCAGCGTCCGCGCCCGGCCGGCGGTGATCCTGGGCTTGTCTTCGGGCTGCCCGCGGAACACCACACCGACGACGTACACACCGGTCTGCCGGCTGATCTGCCACTCGTTCCACGGCACGGTGAGGCTGAACTGGACGGACTGCTTGGGTGCCAGCGGTTCCTGGAACTGCTGGAACACGCCCGACTCGGCCGTGGTCAGGCGCTCGCAGCTGTTCCGGTCGTTCATCGCCAGGTCCTGCTCGGTGGAGATCGCGGCGATGCCGGCGTTGGTGGCCAGGCGTTCGCGGTCGATACACGCGAGCGCCTGAGGCGCCTGGAACGTCTCCGAGCTGGCGTTGGTGATCCGGCCGGTGATCCGCACCTGCTGACCCGGCGCTGGGGCGACCGGGGCGAACGAGTCGATCGTGACGTCGACGACGGGATCCTCCACCGGCGCCGCGGACGTCGGCGGTACACCGAGAACCGCTGCCGACGCAGCGATCAGCAGGCCCGCAACCGCCGCAGCGGAGAGCCTCAGTCGCCGTCTCAACACGCCGTCACCGTAACCTAGTTTCCCGTGTCACCTTTCGCCGACCAGTCAGCCTCCGCCGGATCGTTGTCCGCCGTCCAGCAGCGGGCGGTCCAGTCGCTGCTGCTGATCGCGCCAGTGGTCGACGAGCTCGGGGCCCGCTTCGCCAAGGCCGGGCACGAGATCGCCCTGGTGGGCGGTCCCGTCCGGGACATTCTCCTCGGCCGGGGGAGCAAGGACCTGGACTTCGCCACCTCCGCACACCCCGAGGTGATCGAGCGGTTGTTGTCCGGCTGGGCGGACCACATCTGGGACATCGGCAAGGCCTTCGGCACGATCGGTTGTCGCAAGGGTGAGTGGGTGCTGGAGATCACGACGTACAGGTCGGAGTCCTACGATCCCACCTCGCGCAAGCCGGAGGTGGCGTACGGCGACAGTCTCGAGGGCGACCTGGCCCGGCGCGACTTCGCCATGAACGCGATGGCGGTGCGGCTGCCGGGGCACACGTTCGTCGACCCGTACGGCGGGCTCGAGGACGTGGCCCGCCAGACGATCCGTACCCCGGGCACCCCGGAGGACTCGTTCTCCGACGACCCGCTGCGGATGATGCGGGCGGCCCGGTTCGCCGCGCAGCTCGGGTTCACCCCGGATCCGGCGGTGGTCGCCGCGATGACCGCGATGGCCGAGCGGATCACGATCGTGTCGGCCGAGCGGGTCCGCGACGAACTGGTCAAGCTGGTCTGCTCCGACCACCCGCGGATCGGGCTCGACCTGCTGGTATCCACCGGGCTGGCCAAGCACGTGCTGCCGGAGCTGCCGGCGCTGCAGCTCGCGGAGGACGAGCACCACCGGCACAAGGATGTGTACCAGCACTCGCTCACCGTCCTCGACCAGGCCATCGAACTCGAATCCCGCCTGTCAGTTCCGACGCCGGATTTCGTCGTTCGGTTCGCCGCGTTGATCCACGACATCGGGAAACCGAAGACACGCCGCTTCGAGGGCGCCCGGAAGGTGACGTTCCACCACCACGACGTGGTCGGGGCCAAGCTGGCCCGGAAGCGGATGAAGGCACTCCGGTTCAGCAACGAGCAGATCGACCAGGTCGGCAAGCTGGTCGAGCTCCACCTGCGCTTCCACGGCTACGGCACCGGCGAGTGGACCGATTCCGCCGTCCGACGTTATGTCCGCGACGCCGGCGACGAGCTCGAGCGGCTGCATGTCCTCACCCGGGCTGATTGCACCACGCGCAACAAGCGCAAGGCCGACGCGCTCCGGGCGGCGTACGACGACCTCGAAGCCCGGATCGAGCGGTTGAAGGAGCAGGAGGAACTCGACGCCCTCCGCCCCGACCTCGACGGCAATCAGATCATGGAGATCCTCGGCATCCCGCCGGGCCGCGAGGTCGGGCAGGCGTACAAGTTCCTGATGGAGCTCCGGCTGGACCAGGGCCCGCTCGGCGAGGAGGCCGCTCGGGAGGAACTCCTCCGCTGGTGGTCCGAGCGGACCTAGATCGGTTGAGGCGGAATCGACCTGTGCGCCTTGGCGATCACTTCGGCTGAAGCTGCGGGGCGGATGCCACGGTCCCGGTCTGGCCTGCTCTACTCTCGCGCTGTGGACGTCTTGAGCATCATCGGGTGGGGCGGTTCCGCACTGGTCGTGCTGTCACTCCTGCAGACCCGCATCCTGCGCCTGCGCTTGCTGAACCTGGTCGGTTGCGTGATCCTGATCGGCTTCAACGCCGCGATCGCGGTCTGGCCGATGGTGGGGATGAACGCCGTACTGGCTGTCATCAACGTGGTTCACCTCTGGCGGCTGCTCCGGCACCGGCACGACCAGGCGGAGTACGAGGTCCTCGAGGTCAACGGCGACGACGCGTACCTCGGCCACGTGCTCGCGCAGCACCGGAAGGACATCAGCCGCTTCAACCCCGGCTTCACCGCGAACGACAGTCCGTACGCCTTCCTGGTCCAGCACGGCGACCGCACCGTCGGCGTCGTCCTGGCCCACGACGCCGGCGACGGCCGCGCCCAGATCGACCTCGACTACGTCGTCCCGAAGTACCGCGACTTCACCCCCGGCGAGTTCGTCTACCGCCGCAGCGACGTCTTCACCGGCCACGGCTTCCGCCAGGTCCTCGCCCCACCCCGCATGCGCGACTCCAACCCCTACCTCACCAAACTCGGCTTCCACCCCGACGGCCCCCACCTGGTCCTGGACCTCGCGAACGCCTAGAGGTTCTTCGCGTAGCAGAGGGAGGCGGTCTCGTTTTCGAAGGGTGGGTACGGCGGGATCGGGGTGTATCCGTGATTGGTGTAGAGGGCTATGGCGGCTTGTTGGTGGGTGCCGGTTTCCAGGCGGAGGCGGATGAGGCCGGTGGCTCGGGCCTGGGACTCGACTGCGTTGAGGAGGACGCGGGACAGACCCCAGCCGCGGGCGGACGGGTCGACGTACATGCGCTTGATCTCGCCGACCCCGGGGGCGACGGGTTGCAGGCCGACGCAGCCGACCGGGACGCCGTCGAGCAGGAGCAGCGTGAAGGAGATGTCCGGGTGCAACGCGACCAGCGGCTGGTCCTCGCCGTACATCGCGGCCAGCTCGGCCTGCTGGGCAGTCGTCAACGCCACCAGGGCGGGGTCGGTACCGGGAACCGGGCGCAGTTCCATTCCTTCGATCAGCTCCACCGTCATGCGGCCCGACGGTAGCAATCAGCCATGACGCTCCTGTTTCGTCTTTCTCTCCGGTCCACCGGACAGCCGTGAGGCGACCGGGGAGAGTTTTGCGCCCGATCCGGGGCAAAACCCTCCCCGATCCACCACCGGACCATTACCCCAACGCATCCGACAGACGGATTAGGGGTTGCCCGTTCAGAGGCTTAGTGGGCAACCCCCAACGTCAGGGGGCAACACCCAAACTGGTCAGAGCTTGCGGAGGGTTTCCAGGGCGGCGATGGCGTGGTCGACGAGTTCCTCGTCGGTGGTCGGGCGGTCCTCGGTGGGGAGGCCGGACCACTCGATGGCCAGGTCTTCCAGGTAGGCGAGCCAGGCGTGGACGACCATGCGCTCAGGCGAGGCCGGCTGGGTGGGGGCGTCGGCGGAGTCGATCAGGTTGAGGACTCGGGTGGTGAGGCCGGCGCGGGTTTCGGCGTACACCTTGACCACGAAATCGTCGCCGCCCGCGGCGCCGCGGACGAAGGAGATGTACGCGTCGCGCCGCCGGGTGATGAACGCGACGAACGCCAGCAGCATCTGACGTAGCTGCTCCGGTGGCGGCAGGGACGCGTCCGGCTTGGTGACCCGCAACAGCCGGCGACCGGCGGCCGAGATGACCGCGATGTAGTAGTCCCGTTTGCTCGGGAAGTAATGGAACAGCAGGCCGCGGGAGATCCCCGCCTGACCTGCGACCGCGTCGATCGACAGCTCGTGGATCGGCTGCGTGCGCAGCATCATCAGGCCGATCCGGACCAGTTGCTTACGGCGGTCTTCCGCAGTCCAGCGCTGACTCACGCTATTGAGCATTGCTTAGACGCTGCGCTACGGTCAAGGCAACCGAGGGGAGTCTGATGGAGTTCGAACATTCCATCCGAGCGAGCGAGCTGATCGCCCGGGTCGACGAGTTCATCAGGACGGAGATCGAGCCGGTCGAAGCGGGGCTGCACGCCGCTACCCGGACCGCTGCGGACCCGTGGCAGCCGCAGCCGGCGCTCAAGGACCTGCAGGCGAAAGCCCGCGAACAAGGACTCTGGAATCTTTTCCTCCCACTGGCCGAACCAGGTAACGAACAATACGGCCAAGGCCTCTCGAATGTGGACTACGCGCCGATCGCCGAACTCACCGGCCGTTCCTTCCTGGCGCCGTACGTCTTCAACTGCAACGCGCCCGACACCGGCAACATGGAGGTCCTGCTTCGCTACGGCACTCCCGAGCAGAAGAAGCAGTGGCTGGAACCGCTGCTCGACGGCGCGATCCGGTCCGCGTTCTGCATGACCGAGCCGGACGTCGCCTCCTCCGACGCGACCAACATGGCCGCGACCGCGCTCCTCGACGGTGACGAGGTCGTGATCAACGGCCGCAAGTGGTGGAGCACCGGGGTGGGTCACCCGGACTGCGAGCTACTCATCTTCATGGGCCGTACCGATCCCGACGCGGATCGGTACGAGCGCCACACGATGGTGCTCGTCCCCCGGGACACCCCTGGCGTAAAGGTCGAGCGCCTGCTCCCCGCCATGCATCAGTACGACGAGCCACACGGCCACGGCGAGGTGTCGTTCACCGACGTCCGGGTGCCGGCGAGCAACATCCTGGTCGGACTCGGTCGCGCCTTCGAGATCGCCCAGGGCCGGCTGGGTCCGGGACGGGTGCATCACTGCATGCGGCTGATCGGGCTGGCCGAGAAGGCGCTCGAGCTCGCCCTCCAGCGCGGCACCAGCCGGACCGCGTTCGGCAAGCCGCTGGTGAACCTCGGCGGCAACCGCGAGCGGATCGCGGACGCCCGGATCGCGATCAACCAGGCCCGGTTGCTGGTGCTGCAGACGGCGTACCTGCTCGATACGAAGGGGCTGGCCGGCGCGTTGAGCGAGGTGAGCCAGATCAAGGTCGCCGTACCGCGGATGGCGCAGGATGTGATCGACATGGCGATCCAGTTGCACGGCGGCGGTGGACTGTCCGACGACTTCCCGCTCGCGGCCGCGTGGACGAGTGCGCGGGCACTGCGGCTGGCCGACGGGCCCGACGAGGTGCACCGCAACGTCGTCGCCAAGCTCGAGCTGGCCCCGTACCTGGCCCAACATCAGGAGGCGCGGTGAGCCGTGTCCTCGTCACCGGCGGCGCCAGCGGTCTCGGTGCCGCGCTGGTCGCACAGTTCGTTGCTGAAGGCCACCAAGTACTCAGCACCGATGTGTACGACGACGGCCCGGACGACGGCGCGTCGTACCTGAGACTCGATGTGCGCAGCCCGGAGGACTGGGCGACCGCGGTCGAGTGGTGTGAGCAGAACTGGGGCGGTCTCGACCTCCTCGTGAACAACGCCGGCATCGCGACCGGCGGCCGGATCGATGTCGAGTCGCTGGACGAGTGGGACCGGGTCGTCGACATCAACCTGATGGGCGTGGTCCGCGGCTGCCGTGCGTTCACGCCGGTGTTCAAGCGGCAGCGATCCGGTCACATCGTCAACACCGCCTCCGCGGCCGGGCTGGTGCATCCGCCGATGATGAGCTCGTACAACACGGTCAAGGCCGGTGTCGTCGCCCTCTCGGAGACACTGTCGCACGAACTGCACCCGTACGACGTGACCGTCTCGGTGGCCTGCCCGTCGTTCTTCCGGACCAATCTGGCCGACTCGATCCAGGGCGCGGACACCGCGATGGGCGCGACCGCGCGGCAACTGATCGAGAAGTCGCCGCGCTCGGCCGAGGACGTCGCGGCCGGGGTGATCGCGGGGATCAGGAAGAAGCAGTTCCTGATCATCCCGGACCGGCCGGCCCTGATGGCCTGGCGGACCAAGCGGTTCGCCCGTCCGCTGTACGACCGCCAGATGCGCAAGATCGCCGCCCGGGCCCGTGACCGTGCCGAGTCCGGTAATGGGTGATGGCGCGCGACCGGTCCGCGACGAGGACGCCTTCGACGTGCCGGTGGTGGACAGTTGGCTGCGACAACGAACCGAGCTGCCGCCCGGGCTGCCGGAGGTCAAGCAGTTCTCCGGTGGCGCGTCCAACCTGACCTATCTGCTCCGGTACGACGGCAGGGAGCTGATCCTGCGCCGTCCGCCGGCCGGAACGAAGGCGAAGGGCGCCCACGACATGGGCCGCGAGTACCGGATCCAGGCGAGCCTGAGACCGGTGTTCCCGTACGTGCCGGAGATGGTTGCCCACTGCAATGACACCTCGGTCATCGGCTCCGAGTTCTACGTGATGGAGCGGATCGTGGGAACCATTCCCCGCCGGCAGGAACTCGGCGTGGACCTCACCCCGGAACAGACGCGGCAGCTGTGCTTCACCATGATCGACACCCTCGTCGACTTGCACCAGGTGGATTCCTCGAAGGCCGGACTCGACGACCTCGGTCGCGGCGCGGGCTACGTCGAGCGCCAGGTCAGCGGGTGGTCCGGACGCTACCGCAAGGCGAAGACCTGGAACGTCCCGAGCTACGAACACGTGATGGCCTGGCTCGCGGCCAACCAGCCCCAGGACGTCGGGACCTGCGTCATCCACAACGACTTCCGGCTCGACAACGTCGTCCTCGCGCCGGACGATCCGTTGACGGTGGTCGGCGTACTGGACTGGGAGCTGGCGACGATCGGTGATCCGTTGATGGATCTCGGCAGCGCGCTCGCGTACTGGGTCCAGGCCGACGACGACTGGGCGTTCCGCCGGTTCCGCCTGCAGCCGTCCGACGCACCCGGCATGCTGTCGCGGGACGAGATCGTCCAGTACTACGCCGAGCGGTCCGGACTCAAACCGGAGAACTGGGCGTTCTACGAGGTGTTCGGCCTGTTCCGGCTGGCCGTGATCGCGCAGCAGATCTACTACCGCTACCACCACAAACAGACCCGGAACCCGCGGTTCAAGAACCTCTGGCTGCCGGTCAACCTGCTCGAGCGGCGGTGCCGCCGGATCATGAGGGGCTGAATGCCGACCATCTACCTGATCCGGCACGCGCAGGCGTCGTTCGGCAAGAGTGACTACGACCGGCTGTCCCCGCAGGGTGAGCAGCAGGCGACGCTGCTGGGGAAGGCGCTGGTCGCGCGTGGGGTGTCACCGGATCTCGTCGTCTCTGGTTCGATGCGCAGACATGCGCAGACGGCGGCGCTGGCCGGATTCACTTCGGAGGTCGACAAGGGGTTCGACGAGTTCGACCACGACCAGGTGATCATCGCGCACAAACCGGCGTACCGGGTCCGCGCTGTGCTGCTCGCGGAGCTGGCCCGGACCGGGCATCCGCAGCGGGCGTTCCAGGAGATGTTCGCCGCGGCGACGGAGCGGTGGGTCCGGGGTGGGGACGGCTACTCCGAATCCTTCCAAGCGTTCTGCGACCGCTCAAACGACGCCGTACGCCGGGTTGCGGAACGGCTCGGCAAAGGCGAGACGGCGGTCGTGTTCACGTCGGGTGGTCCGATCGCGGCGGTGGTGAGCCGGCTGCTGTCCGGTGGCGACGGCCTGTGGTCTCGGCTGAATCCGGTCACCATCAACACCGCGATCACCAAGGTCGTGTCCGGCCGGAGCGGGTTGACCGTGGTCAGCTACAACGAGCATGGACACGTGGACGGCAGCGAATTGCTTTCCTACAGATAGGGACAGTGATGCGACGCAACATCCTGATCACCGGCGCGAAGAGGATGATCTGATGCGCTGGGGCCTGACCGTTCCACTGACCGGGGTACCGCTGCGGGACCACCGGCAGCTGATCGCCGAGCTGTCCGCACTCGGCTACACGGATCTGTGGTCGGCCGAGGTGGCCGGCGCGGATGCTTTTACTCCGTTGGTACTCGCGTCCGAGTGGGATGACCGGTTGAGGCTGGGGACGGCCGTCGTACCGGTGCACACGCGGGGCCCGGCCGCGCTGGCGATGAGTGCGGCGGCGCTGGCGGACCTCGCGCCGGGGCGGTTCGTGCTCGGGATCGGGGCGTCGTCGGAGACGATCGTGACCGGGTGGAACGGGATCGCGTACGATCCGCCGCTGGCCCGGACGCGCGACGTACTGCGGTTCCTGCGGCAGGCGTTCGCCGGGGAGAAGGTGGACGGGGTGTTCGACAGCTTCACGATCAGCCGGTTCCGGCTGGAGAAGGCGCCGGACGTACCGCCCTCGATCATGCTGGCCGCGTTGCGCCCGCAGATGCTGCGGCTGGCGGCCCGGGAAGCCGATGGCGCGATCACGAACTGGTTGTCGGCGGACGACGTACGACAGGTGCGCGGCGAGCTCGGGCCCGACAAGGAGCTGGCCGCCCGCATCTTCGTCTGTGTCACCGAGGACGCCGAGATGGCCCGCAACATCGGCCGCTTCCTGATCGCGACCTACCTCACCGTCCCCGGGTACGCCGCCTTCCACGACTGGCTAGGTCGCGGCGCCGCGATGAAGGAGATGCGCGAGGCCTGGGCCGCGGGCGACCGGAACGCCGCGATGGCCGCCGTGCCTGTCGAGGTCCTCGACGACCTCATCGTCCACGGCACCCCGTCGCAGTGCCGAGCCCACATCAACCGCTACGTCGCCAACGGCCTGGACACCCCGATCATCGCCACCCTCCCCACCGGCACCGACCTGCTGGAGACCGCTCGGTCGCTGGCGCCGCTCAGCGCGGGCTGACCTGGAAGACCCGGACGCAGAGGGGTTCGTCGCCGAGCTGGTGAATGACGAGGACACCTGAGACGGACGAGCCCTTGGTGGTGCCGGACAGCGGGACCACGAAAGTGAACTGCTGTCCGATAGGGGTGCCGGTGGTGAGTTTGGTGGGTGGCTCGAGGTAGGTCTGCATGAGCCTGGGGATCAGTTGCTTCGAGCTCTCGCAGGCCAGGGCGGCCGCGGCGGTGGGGTTGTTCGCGTTGAGCTGGACGACGAAGCGCCGGCCGAGGTCTGCCACGGTCACCGCTGGTTTCGCCGGCTTGGTGGTGGGTGGCTTGGTCGGCGTTGGCCGGATCTTGGTGGGTTGCGGTGCGGGCAGCGTCCGCGTCGGGGAACTCGCCGGTGGCGCGGCCGAGCTGACCGGGTCGGGAGATGAAGAGGTCTGCCGGTCGGAGACCAGGCGGTAGGCGACGACACCGCCGACGCCCAGCACCCCGATCAGGAGCACGAGCATCAGCACGATGATCAGCCCGGCCCGGTTCTTCCGCGGCGGCTGGCCGTAAGGAGGCGCGGCCGGACCGCCGGGGCTGTAGTTGCCAGGTTGATACCCCGGCGGCTGGTAGCTCACAGCGCCAGTGTGGGGCTTGATCAGCTCAGCCGGTGCTCTTCGAGCCAGGTCGTGGCGCGGCGTTTGGAGGCGCGGGAGAGCCAGGCGTCCTGGATGACCTCGGTCAGCTCCTGCTTGGTCAGGCCGCCGATCTCGCTGCCGCGGACCAGGACCGAAGGGTGGCCGTTGAAATGTGGGGTGGTGAAGAAGGGGTTCGACTCGTCCGAGACCAGGGCGAGCTTCTCCTCCTCGGACTCGACCCAGATGACGATCACGTCGTCGTACCGCTCACCGGTGACGGGGTCGAACGCGTCCGGCCGCGGGTTCCGGAAGAACACGAAGGATTTCCCGCCGACTTGGTACACCGGCCGCTTGCTGCCCTCTTTCTGCCAGACGGTGACGTGCGGCATCCCCAACGCCACCTCGTGCACGTCCGCGACCCGAGCCTTCGCCACGGTCCTGAGTTAACCAGCCGGGATCCATATCGTGAAGGTAGAGCCGGAGCCGAGGCGGCTGGTCACCGTGATCCGGCCGCCGTGGGCCTCGGCCAGATGCTTGGTGATCGCCAGGCCCAGTCCGCTGCCGCCCGTCGTACGACTGCGGGACTGTTCGGCGCGGTAGAAGCGGTCGAAGAGGTGCGGTAGGTGCTTGTCGGCGATCCCGCTGCCGTTGTCGGTGACCGTCAAGTTGTAGCCGTCGGCAACACGTCGTACGCCGACCACGACGGTCCCACCAGATGGAGTGAAGCGGATTGCGTTCGAGACCAGGTTGCCGAGAGCCTGACGGATCCGTGCGCTGTCGACGGAGGCGTGAGCCGTCCCTTGCACATCGGCCGTCAGCGACACCCCAGCTGTCTCGGCCGCGGGCCGATGCGCGGACACCACCTGCTGCACCAGCTCGGACAGATCCCGCGGAGCCTTGTGCAGCCGGAGCATGCCGGCATCCGCGAGCGCCAGGTCCTGCAGGTCGGCCACCAGGTGCTCGAGCAACCCGGTCTCCTCAAGCAGCGACGTGACCAGCTCCCGATCCAGCGGTACGACGCCGTCCTCCGACGCGACCAGATAGCCCTTGATGTTGGCCAGCGGAGTCCGCAGCTCATGCGCGACGTCACTCACCATCGCCTTCCGCTGGTGATCGTGCCGCTGGATCGACTCGGCCATCGCGTTGAACGCGTGCCCGAGCCGGGCCACCTCGTCCTTCCCGGACACCGGTACGCGGGCCGCGTGGTCGCCGTTCCGCATCCGCTGCGCCGCGCCGGTCAGCGCCACGATGGGCCGGACCAGCCGCCGGCCCGCGAACAGCATCACCAGCGCCGCGATCAGCAGCACCCCGAGCGCGGTGGCCGCGGTCCGCAGCATGCCCTCGCCCGAGAACACGTTGAACGTGCTCTTCGCCCCCAGGTAGAGCTTGGCCGACGGAGCGACGTACGGCGCCAGAGCCTGGGACCGGGCCTCCGACGTGCAGGTGAGGAACTGCCCGGTGAGTTCGGCCTTGTTCTTGGGTTCGACCGCCCGCAGCCCGTCGAACTCGGTGATCGTGTAGTCCTGTCCGGAGGCGGCGAGACAGTCGGTCGCGCGGCGGATCTCGTCATCGTTCACCAGTCTGGCCTTCGCGCTCGGAGCGTTGAGACCCGGTGGCATGCATGCGTCGTCGGTCGCTCCGGGCTTGGAGACCTGCATCAGGCTCGTGCCGTCCGCCGCCTGGCCGCTCTCCACCATCACCACCGGCAGGTCCCCGCCGCCCGCGCTGGACACGGTGGCCGCCTTCCCCTGCGCGCGATAGCACTCCGCAGCCTGCTCGGCGAGCCGATCGCGCTCGTGCTTCTCCTTGTCGGTGAGTCCCCAGCCGGGGTAGGCCGGATAGAGCCCGGGCATGGCCGCGGCGCTGACCACCTCGTTCGCCCTGCCCGCCAGGGCGGTCTTGCGGCCGGCCCACACACTCACCGCTCCGGAGAACTTTGCGATGCCCTGGGTGCGGGCGTCGACTGTTGCCGCCGGCACCGAAGGGAGCTCCGGACCGGCGCCGAGCATCCGGGCCGAGTCCGCGATCACGGTGCCGTCGGGATCGGTCAGGGCGATCCGCCGGCCGAGCTCGTCGGACAGGTCGTGGACGAGTTTGCCGACACCCGACCAGGTCGAGTGGTCGGCGGCGTACCGGGACAACTCCGCATAGATCCGGCCGTCCACCTGCAGCTGGCTGGTGTTCGCGTCGATCTCGCCCTGCAGTTGCTCCGACGTGCTGTACGTCGCGATCACCGCGGTCGCGATCACGGCACCGAGCGCCACCGCGAGGGACAACCCGAGGAACCTGACCAGCACGCTACGACGCATTGGATCCCACCTTGTCGGCCAGCTTGTAGCCCACGCCGTACACGGTCCTCAGGTACGCCGGGGTGCCCGGGGACGGCTCGATCTTCTTCCGGAGGTTCATCACGTGGACGTCGATGGTCCGGTCGAACACGTAGTGGTCGAAGCCGAACGCGTGCTCCAGCAGTTGCTGCCGGGAGAAGGCCCGCCCGGGTGAGGCCGCCAGGCAGGCGAGGATCTTGAACTCGGCCGGTGTCACCTCGACCAGGTGGCCGGCCAGCCGCACCTCGTGCCGGATCGGGTCGATCTCCAGCTCGCCGACCCGGTACACCTCGCCCTCGGACCGGCTGCGGGTACGCCGCAGCACGGTCCGGACCCGGGCGACCAGTTCGCGCGGGTTGTACGGCTTGGTCAGGTAGTCATCCGCGCCCAGGTCGAGGCCGAGCAGCAGGTCGTCCTCGGTGGAGCGGGCGGTCAGCATGATGATCGGCACCCCAGAGTTGTCCGAGCCGTCGGCCCGCAGGACGCGGCAGACGTCGAGTCCGTCGACCTTCGGCATCATCACGTCGAGCACCAGCAGGTCGGGGCTGCGCCGGCGGGCCTCGTCGATCGCGGCCCGGCCGTCGTGCACGACGACGGTCAGATGCCCCTCCCGCTCGAGATACCGCCGGATCAGCTCTGCCTGCTTCAAGTCGTCTTCCGCGACGAGAATCCGGGCTGGCATGTTCCTCAATGTGACCGACGTTGATGAGAATCCGATGAAGATCGGCTGAGAGCATCGGGTGCAAATGGCTCCTTCACAGGTTCTTCACGGCTGCGCAGGCACGCTCCACAGTCATGAGAACCTCACGAAAAGCACTCGCCTTGGTGGCGGTCATGGTGCTGGCCGGCTGTGGAAACTCCAATGACCCCGGTACGGCGACCGGTGATCAGGAAAGTGACAAGAGCCCGCTCGCGGAGTACATGGGTGAGGGTTTCGTCAGCTCGGCCGGTGGCGGGATGCGGATGGCGATCCGGGCCGGCCGCGGTGGCGAGGCGCCGTCCGAGGAGGAGCTGGCCAAGCAGCGCAAGGTCGAGGACGCCACCGCCGCGTGTATGAAGGCGGCAGGGTTCGAGTACGTGCCGGTCCCGCCGGAGTCTCAGCCGAGGAGCAAGTTCAACGATGCGTTCAACCTGCCGCCGGACAAGTTCGCCGAACAGTACGGCTACGGCATCAGCACCATCGACTGGTCCAAGGCCGGCGCCGACGACAGCAACCCGAACACCAAGATCCGCAACGCCCTGTCGCCGAACGCGCAGAAGGCGTACGACAAGGCCCTGAACGGGCCGAACGCGAACGGCCCCGGTGCGATCGCCATCGCTCCGAAGGAAGGCGAAGGTCCGAAGAACAGCGGCACGATGGACCTCGGCTGCCGGGGCAAGGCCGTCAAGGAGGTGTACGGCAAGGGCCAGGACCGCGAGGCCGAGTTCAAGAAGTACGACAGCCTGTTCAAGGACATCCAGGCCCTGGCGAAGCGGATCGAGGACGACCAGCGGGTGGTCGACGCGACCACCGCGTGGGCCGACTGCCTCGCCGAAGCCGGTCAGGCCGGCTACAAGAAGATCGACGAGCCGCGGACGAAGGTCAGCCAGAAGCTCGCCGAGCTGTCCGGCAACCAGCAGGGCGGCGCCAACCCGGGCAAGCCCGTCATCGGCGCGCCGTCCCTGGACAAGGTGGACGCGGCCAAGCTGGCTGAGCTGCGCAAGTTCGAGATCGACCTCGCGGTGGCCGACCAGAAGTGCCGGGCCAAGGTGTACGACGAGCCGTACAAGACCGTGCAGTACGAGCTGGAGTTGGAGTTCGTCGAGCAGCACAAGGCCGAGCTCGAGGCGTACCGCGACGGAATGGCGAACCGGTGACCGCTTCGCCCAAGTCCCGCCGCCGGGTGCTGGTGGGGGTGTCCGCGGTGGCGACGCTCTCGCTCGGGGTGGGCGTGGCCGCCGGCAGCCGGATCACCTCGCCCGAGGACGCGGCCGCCAAGACCGCCGCGCCGAAGGCGTCCCAGATCACCGTGCCGGTGGAGAAGAAGGCACTGTCCAGCAAGGTCGTCGGCCGGGGTGACGCGTCGTTCGACGGCGCGGTGAACATCCGGGTCGAGACCAGCGGACTGAACACACCGCCGATCGTGACCGGGAAGGTGCCCGCGGTCGGGTCGACCATCACCGAGGGCAAGGCGCTGCTGGAGATCACCGGGCGTCCGGTGATCGGGCTGGCCGGCGTACTCCCGATGTACCGGACGCTGTCGCCGGGCAGCAAAGGACCGGATGTCCTGCAGCTCGAGCAGACGCTGGACCGGCTCGGGCTCGACCCGGGCGACGTCGACGAAGAGTACGACACCAACACCTCGGAAGCGGTCGAGCGGCTCTACGAGAAGGCCGGGTACGACGCTCCGGAGCCGCAGGAGCAGCTGAGTCAGGCCGTCGACGCGGCGGAGAAGAACGTCGACGCGATGAAGAACGCGCTCCGCCAGGCGAAGGCTGCGTTGAAGCAGGCGAAGGATGCCAAAGCGCCCGACACCTCCGTCCAGCAGGGCGGCGTCGATGACGCCGAGGAGAACCTGGCCGACGCGCAGGAGGCCCTGAACGAGGCCGAGTTCAAGGCCGGCACACCGCTGCCGGTGTCGGAGGTCGTCTACGTGAAGACGCTGCCGCGCCGGGTCGACGACGTGAAGGTCGAGCGCGGAGGCACCGTGAACGGCGTGGTCATGTCGGCCAGTGGCGCCTCCCTCGTCGTCACGGTGAAGGTCGACGCGCAGACCGCTGAACGTCTCAAGGCCGGGATGGCCGCGACGCTCGACCTCGGCGAAGGTACGGCGGTCGCCGGGAAGGTCCGCCGGGTCACCAAGAACGGTGACCAGTACGACGTCGTGGTCGCACCGAACACGCTGACGGCGAAGCAACTCGCGCTTTTCCGCGATGCGAACGTCCGGGTCACGATCCCGGTGAAGAGCACCGCCGGGAAGGTCCTCGCCGTACCGGTGGCCGCGCTGTCTTCCGGGCCGGATGGCGGATCGCGGATCGAGGTACTGCGCGATGGCAAGGTCGAGCTCATCCAGGTCACGGTCGGGCTGTCGGCCGACGGCTATGCCCAGGTCACACCCAGCGGCGGCGACGCCACGCTGACCGAGGGCGACCAGGTGGTGGTCGGACGGTGAAGGAGCGAAGCGAGTTCACAATCAAGCACAGCGCGCATCGTGCCTCGTCCGCGCCCGGAGCGAAGCGAGGACGCGGATGAGTCAGACTGCAGTGGCGCTGCCGGCGCCGGTGGTGGAGATGATCGGCGTACGGCGGTTCTTTCCAGGGCCGCCCGAGGTGCGGGCGATCCGGGAGGTCGACCTGACCATCGGGCAGGGGGAGTACCTCTCGATCGTCGGGCCGTCCGGATCGGGGAAGTCGACATTGCTGCATCTGCTCGGGCTGCTCGACAACCCGACCGGCGGTGTCTACCGGCTGGACGGTGTGGACACGATGAGCCTGCGCGAGCGGCGTCGGGCCGTACTGCGGGGTGAGCGGATCGGGTTCGTGTTCCAGTCGTTCCACCTGCTCGACCACCGGACCGTGCTGGAGAACGTCGCGCTGTCGATGGTGTACGTCGGGGTGCCCCGGCGGGAGCGGTTGGCCCGGGCGCGGGTGGCGCTGCAGCGGGTCGGGCTCGCGCACCGGATGGACTTCGCGCCGACCACGCTCTCCGGCGGTGAGCGGCAGCGGGTCGCGATCGCGCGGGCCCTGGTCGCGGAGCCGAGCCTGCTGCTCGCGGACGAACCGACGGGCAACCTGGACAGCGCCAACGCGGAGGCGATCCTCGAAGTGTTCGACGAGTTGCACCACGAGGGAATGACGCTGGCCGTCATCACCCACGACGACCACGTCAGCAGCCGGGCCCAACGCCAGGTCCGCATCGTCGACGGAACCCTCCAGTGGTAACCCCCAATGCAGGCCCCCCGGATCCCGCCGGCGGGCCGTCCACCTCGCGGCGCACCCGTCGGCGACTCAGATCCAGACCTGCAGTGCGGGACCTCCTGGACGAGGCGCTGGCGGGTGTAGCCGCCCGACCGACCCGGCTGATCCTGACGACCCTGGGGACAGTCCTGGGGATTGCGGCCCTCGTCGGAACAGTCGGGCTTGGGCAGACGGCGTCGGGCCAGATCACGCAGCGGTTCGATCTGGCGGCGGCGACGCGGGTTGTCGTGCAGCCTGAGGAGAAGGGTGGTCAGGAAGGCGAGGCGGCGACGCAGTTGCCGTGGGATGCGCCGGAGCGGATTGAGCGGCTCAACGGGGTCGAGGCCGCCGGGACGGTGAGCACGCTTGATGTCGGTGACGACCTGGTGCGGAGTGTGGCCGGGCTGGACGGGCAGAAGAACGGTCATGCTCTGCAGGTGATGGCCGGGTCGGCCGGGTTGTGGGAGGCCGTCCGGGCGGTGCTGTCGACCGGCCGGTTCTTCGACGCCGGGCACGACCAGCGCGGTGACAAGGTGGTGGTCCTCGGCAAGCATGCGGCCGAGCGGCTCGGCATCAACCGGGTCGACTCGCAACCCGCGGTGTTCATCGGCGACGAGCCGTACACGGTGATCGGCATCCTCGACTCCGTCAGCGGCCGGGCCGAGCTGAACGACGCCGTGATCATGCCGAACGGCGCGGCCAAGACGGCGTACGACCTGGAATCGCCGGACGCGGTCGAGATCCGGACCCAGGTCGGCGCGGCCCAGCTGATCGCCGGTCAGGCGCCGGTCGCGATTCAGCCGAACGACCCGAGCACGCTCAACGTCGACGCTCCGCCGAAGCAGGGCGCCGTACGCAAGGGTGTCGAGTCCGACCTGAACGCGTTGTTCCTGCTGCTCGGTGCGGTCGCACTCCTGGTCGGCGGCCTCGGCATCGCGAACGTCACGCTGCTGTCAGTCCTCGAACGCATCTCCGAGATCGGCCTGCGGCGAGCGTTGGGCGCGGCCAGACGCCATGTGGCCGTGCAGTTCCTGGTGGAGAGCGTGATCGTCGGCTTCCTCGGTGGATTACTCGGTACGGCGGTCGGCGTACTGCTCACCGTGGGAGTGTCGTGGGTCCGGGACTGGACCCCGATCCTGGACAACCGGCTCGCGTTCGGGTCACCCCTGCTGGGTGCGTTCATCGGCCTGGTCGCCGGTACGTACCCCGCGTGGAAGGCCTCCGCCATCCAGCCCATCACCGCGCTCCGCGGCACCTGACTCGTCCTTGCTCAGCCGTGCGTACACCACCGCGGTGGCGACGAAGCCGAGCACGATGAAGGCGAGCACCGGGTACGACTTCCCGTCGTCGGGCAGGATCGCCGCGCCGAGTGCGGCCGCGGAGACCTGCCCGACGTTGAAGATCATGTCGTAGAGCGAGAACACCCGGCCGCGGTAGACGTCGTCGACACCCGTCTGGACGAGGGTGTCGACGCTGATCTTCACACCCTGCGCGCAGAAACCGGTGAGGAAGCCGGCGGCGATCATCGCGGGCTGGGTGTAGAGACCGCCGGGCATCGCGGTCACCACCGCGGCGGCGAGGAACAGCAGGGTGATCCACTGCCGCAGCGTCATCACCCGAGTCGCCCACGGGCTGATCAGCGCGGCGAGGAACAGCCCGGCTCCGACCGCGCCGGTCGCGACGGCGAGTGCGCCGAACGCGTCGTCGAGCCGGTCGGGGCCGTAGAAGTGGTTGCGGTACAGCAGGATCATCGCGACCGTGAGGAGGCCGAAGAAGAACCGCAGCGAGCCGATCGCGGCGAGCCCGAGCGCGGGCTGCTTGCGCTGCCGCAGGTGCCGGCCACCGTCGACCAGGCCGGTCGCGATGCTCCGGAGCGCCTCGAGCACACCGGGCTCGTCACCGTTCAGATCCGGGCCGAGCTGGTTGCGCTCCAGTCTCAAGGCGAGAAGGGCGGCCGCTGTATAGACAAGAACAGTCAGCCCGAGTACGGCGAGGTCGGAGTCGACGACCAGCTTCACTCCGGCCCCGACACCGCCGCCGACGAGGAAGGACGCCGTCCCCGAGGTCGGGGTGACCGCGTTCGCCATCACCAGTTCGTCCCGCTCGACCACGTGCGGCAGGCCGGCCGACAGCCCGGACAGCAGGAACCGGTTGACCCCGAGTGTCAGCAGTACGGCGAGATAGAACGGAACCCCCGCGTTGCCGATCGCAACGATCGCGCCGACCCCGATGACGAGCCCGGCCCGGGTGAGGTTGGCCCCGAACAGGATCTGCCGCCGCGACCAGCGGTCCAGCAGTACGCCGGTGAACGGCCCGAGGATCGAGTACGGCAGCAACGCCACCGCGAACAGCCCGGCGATCGCGGCCGCGTCCGGCGCCCGCTCCGGCGAGAACAGCACGTACGACGCCAGCGCGACCTGGAACACCCCGTCGCCGAACTGCGACGTCAACCGCACCGCGAACAACCGCCGGAAATCGCCCCGCTTCAGCAGCGTCGCCAGATCCCGGATGAACCGCACGCTGGCAGCCTAACCGCCCACCCACGTGCCGCCCTCGATCGAGTGCGGGACCGGAAAGCTCCTGTGGTGCCGAAGTGGGACCGGAAGTCAGCCGGTGACGGGCGTCAGGCCGAGGCTCGGGCCGCCTGGCGGGCCCGGAGGCGGTCGCGTTGCTCGACGAAGCGGGTGGCCTGGGCGTCGAGGCCCGTCATGAACTCGGCGAGTTCGTCGCGGGCCCGGGCGCCGTCGCCGCTGAGGTCCTCGCGGTCGAAGACCCGCCACTTCCGCAGGATCGGCGCGACCACCTCGTCGTGGTGCAGGCGCAGGTCGTAGATCCCGGCCTTGGCGATCGTCACCGAGTTGCGGGCGAACCCCTCCATCGTGGCGCCGGGCATCGAGAAGCCCTTCACCTCGTTGGCGACCGCGCGCATGGTCTCGTTCGGCGCCGTCTCGAAGGCCGCGGCGACCAGGTTCCGGTAGAAGATCATGTGCAGGTTCTCGTCGGTGGCGATCCGGGCCAGCAACTGGTCCGCGATCGGGCAGCCGGTGGCCTTGCCGGTGTTGCGATGTGAGACCCGGGTGGCCAGTTCCTGGAAACTGACGTAGGCGATCGCTTCCAGCATGTTCTTGTCGACCTCATGGCCGGCCGTCATGTGGGCCATCCTGGCGGTCTCCAGCTCGACCGGGTCGACACCGCGGGTGACCACCAGATAGTCGCGCAGCGCGATCCCGTGCCGGCCCTCCTCGGCGGTCCAACGGCCGACCCAGGTACCCCACGCGCCGCCGAGTCCGAACTGGGTCGCGATCTCCCGGTGATACGAGGGCAGATTGTCCTCGGTCAGCAGGTTGGTGATCATCGCCACCTTGGCCACCGGGTCCAGCCGGGACTGCTCCGGGGACCAGTCCTCACCGCCGAGGAAGGCGAAGTCACGGCCCTCGCTCCATGGCACGTAGTCGTGCGGATTCCAGTCCTTGGTGATGGCGAGGTGGCGCTCGAGATTCTGCTCGACCACCGGTTCCAGTTCGTGCAGCAGATTCGTCACCAGCTTGTCGGTCACCGGAATCTCCTTCCTCGGGATTCCCACCTACCCTACGGCACCGTAAGTTACGGCACCGTAGGTTGGGGCCGGTCGAGAACGGAAGTTCCGCTCCGACGTATCGGCATGGATAGCAACAAGCAGCCGGCCTGGGTCGACATCACCGCGACCGATGCCGCCGCGTCACGCACGTTCTACGCACAGTTGTTCGGCTGGCGCCTCAAGCTGGTGGAGGCCCTCGACTACGCGTTGATCGAGCCTGGCCAGGACACCTTGCCGGGTGGGATCGGGCAGGCCGACGAGACCCGTCCGGCTGGCATCACCACGTACTTCTCCGTCGAGGACGTCGACGCGACCCTCGCCCGCGCCGAGCAGCTGGGCGCGAAGATCGCCGTACCACCGTGGACTGTGCTGGGCCTCGGCACAATGGCGATCCTGCTGGACCCCGACGGCAACCGAGTCGGCCTCTGGGCGGACTGACGTCAGTCCGGCAGCGCAGTCGGTCTGCGGCGGTGTCGCCGCGTTGGTTGAGCACACCCAGCCGCCCCACCCCCTCAGCTCGTCACACCCCGCAGCAGGGATCAGAACAAACCTCATGCCTCTATGGTGGGCCGATGGACAGGAGTTCTTTTCCGCATTTCCTGGGGATCACGTTGCGGTGGAAGGACAACGACGTCTACGGGCACGTGAACAACGTCGAGTACTACAGCTTCTTCGACACCGTGATCAACGACTTCCTGATCCGGGTGGGCGGGCTCGACATCCACCGCGGCGAGGTGATCGGGTTGTGCGTGGAATCCCAGTGCACGTTCAAGGAGTCGCTGGAGTTCCCCGGTACGGTCGACGCCGGACTGCGGGCCGGGAAGCTGGGGAACTCGAGCGTCCGGTACGAGATCGGCCTGTTCCGCGAGGGCTCGGACCAGCCCGCCGCGACCGGCCGGTTCGTGCACGTGTTCGTCGGCCGGGACGACCGCCGCCCGGTCCCTGTCCCCGACCGCATCCGCGAGGCACTCGAAGGGATCACCGGATGATCGTGCGCGGCGCCGTACTGCGGGAGATGGGCCTGCCCAGCCCGTACGCCGAGTCACGCCCGCTGCGGATCGAGGAAGTCGAGCTGGCCCCGCCCGGCCCCGGTGAGCTGCTGGTCCGGATCCGCGCGGCCGGTCTGTGTCATTCGGACCTGTCGGTGATCGACGGCTCGCGGCCCCGAGTGATGCCGATGCTGCTCGGACACGAAGCCACCGGCGAGGTCGTCCGGTCGGAGGCGCCTGGATTCGCCGCGGGTGACACAGTGGCGTTCGCCTTCGTTCCCGCGTGCGGCGAGTGTGGGCCGTGCGCCGAAGGCCGGGCCGCGTTGTGCGAGCCGGGCGCCGCCGCCAACACCGCCGGCACCCTGCTGAACGGCGTACGACGGCTTGACGGGGTGCACCACCATCTCGGGGTGTCCGGGTTCGCCGATCATGCGGTGGTGTCGGCACGGTCGGCGGTCAAGATCGACCCCTCGCTGCCACCGGAGATCGCGGCACTGTTCGGCTGCGCGGTGATGACCGGCGTCGGCGCGGTGGTGAACACCGCCCACGTCCGGGCCGGCCGGAGCGCAGCAGTCTTCGGGCTCGGTGGTGTCGGCTTGTCGGCGCTGCTCGGTGCTGTCCTGGTCGGTGCGCATCCGCTTGTCGCGGTCGACGTCGTACCGGAAAAGCTGGCGCTGGCCCGGTCGCTCGGTGCCACCCACACGGTCGATGCCCGCGACAACGACGCCGTGGATCAGGTGCGGGAGGCAACGGCCGGGGGAGCCGACTACGCCTTCGAGACAGTCGGGAGTGCGAAGGTGCTCGAGCAGGCGTACGCCGCCACCCGCCGCGGCGGCAGCACCGTGACGGTCGGGCTTCCGCATCCGTCGCAGTCGTTCAGCATCCCGGCAGTCAGCCTGGTCACCGAGGAGCGGACGGTGAAGGGCTCCTACCTCGGCTCGTCGATCCCCAGCCGCGACGTCCCGCGCTACATCGCCCTTTACCTGGCCGGCCGGCTGCCGGTCGACCGGTTGCTCACCGCAACAGTCGGGCTCGATGACCTCAACGCGGCGTTCGACCGGCTGGCCGCCGGTACGTCGATCCGTCAGGTATTGCTGCTCTGATAGTTCTCGGCCACCTTGACCGCGGTGTCCGCCTCGCGGGTGCGCGCCTCCGGCGTGAACTCGGCGCCGAAGTCGTCCGCGGTCGCGACCTGCCGGATCTCCAGCCCGCCGGAGTTGCCGTCGTCGGCGGCCAGGCAGCGCCAGCCCCACTCGACCGCCTCCTCGCGGGAGGCGACCTCGATCAGGCAGAACCCGGCGATCAGCTCCTTGGTCTCGGCGAACGGCCCGTCCACGACGCGCTGTTTGCCGTTGCTGAGCTGCATCCGGAAGCCCTTCGAGCTCGGCAGCAGCCCCTCGCCGGCGAGCAAGACGCCCTTCTCGGCCATCTCCGCCATCACCAGACCCATCTCGGTCAGGCTCTGCTCGCTCGGATTCTCCCAGGCCTCGGACTTCTCGCTGGCCCGGAACATCATCATGAACCGCATTGGATCTCCCCTCGTCCCGTCCGGCCCATCATGGCCTAGCGGTGGGCCAGCGGTCTGCACGGCAGACGAAGGTTAATTCGGCGGAAAAATATAGCCACTTGGGTAACGCTTCAGGCAGGCTACCCACCGTGCGGGGCCGCATACCGCACGTGAGGCATGTCACACAAGTGAGGCACCCGGAGTCCCTGAGGAGGACCCCCTTTTATGCATAACCGTTTCCGCCGAACCGGTGCGCTCGTCGGCGCCGGTGCTGTCGTCTTCGGTGCGCTGGCCGTGGTGGCCGGCAACCAGGCCGACGCCCAGCAGTCCGCCCCGATCCCGACCCCGATCGACCAGCTGCTCGGTCAGGAGCTCCAGGGCAAGGCCGCGCTGGGCAAGGTCCAGTCGCGACTCGCCGAGCTCTCCGAGCGCAACGGGATCCCGACGGCGCAGCTGCAGAAGATCCTGGCGACCGATCAGACCAGCTGGCTGGACAAGGACGGCCAGCTCTTCTACCGCGAGCCGGTCACCGGGACGCAGCAGGCGGCGGCCGCGTCCCCGCGATGGGCCACCGAGGCGGTGGCCGGCGCTACCGGCCCGGCGTTCGAGCTGCACAGCAAGCCGGGCTCGAACCGGGTCATCTACCTGGACTTCGACGGCCACACCATCACCGGGACCGGCTGGAACACCGGCGGCAAGCCCGCCACCGTGAAGGTCGCGCCGTACGACACCAACGGCAACACCAGCACGTGGAGCACGGCCGAGCAGGACGTCGTCCGCGACGTCTGGGCCCGGGTGGCTGAGGACTACGCGCCGTTCGACGTGGACGTCACCACCCAGGCGCCGGCTGAGTCGGCGATCACCCGCTCCGGGGCGACCGACGAGCAGTACGGCACCCGGGTGCTGATCGACCCGGGCACCTGGTACCAGTCCGGCTGCGGTTGCGGCGGTATCGCCTACGTCGGTACGTACGACCACACCAGCAACCACTCGTACTACCAGCCGGCCCTCGTCTTCACCAAGGGTGTCGGCACCGGCGCGAAGAACCTCGCCGAGGCCGCGTCGCACGAGGCAGGGCACAACATCGGCCTCAGCCACGACGGCACCTCGACCGTCGGCTACTACAAGGGCCACGGTGCCTGGGCCCCGATCATGGGCGTGGGTTACAACAAGGCGATCAGCCAGTGGAGCAAGGGCGAGTACGCCGACGCCAACAACAAGCAGGACGACTTCGCCGTCGCGGCACAGAACGGCCTGGCGCTGCGGGCCGACGACCACGGCAACACCACCGCCACGGCGACCGCGCTCACCCTCGGCAGCTGGAAGAAGGGTGTCTACGCCAGCGACGCGGACAAAGACGTCTTCCGGATCGACCTGGCGGCCGGCAAGTTCACCTTCCTGGCGATGCCGGCGGCCAGCGGAGCCAACCTGGACATCCGGCTGCAGTTGCTGAACTCCGCCGGCACCGTCCTCGCCACCGCCAACCCGGCTTCGGGTCAGTCGAACGCCAGCACCCCGACCGGGGTGTCCGCGCGGATCGACCGCACGGTGACGAAGGGCCGCTACTACCTGCGCATCGAGAACACCGGCTACGGCGACCCGCTGGACACCGGCTACTCCACCTACGGCAGCCGCGGCGCCTACACGGTCCGCGTCAGCAACGCCGGATGAGCACCTGAACTACCCGGGGCCGTCGTTCCCACCGAGATCGACGGCCCCGGGTCTTTGGGGGAACCGCCCCCACGCTGAACACCGGCTACTCCACCTACGGCAGTCGTGGGCGTACAGCCTCACCGTCGCGCCGTCCTGATCCCTGCGGCTGGCCGGCCTCTGGCGGGCTGGCCAGCCGCAGGCTTTCACACAGGGATCAGCTGTGCTGCGGCGAGTTCCGCGAGCGCCGCGGCCTGATCACCCAGTACGGCGTCATCGAAGCGCACCACGCTCGAGTGGTTGGACGGTCCGTCCTCGCCGACGTCGTCCGGACGCGCACCCAGCATCACGAACGTCCCGGGCACCTCGTCGAGCACCATCGAGAAGTCCTCCGACCCCATCAGCGGGTTCTCGAACGGGGGCACTCGGTCCGCGCCGAACACCGCGCCCAGGAGCGCCGACGTCTCCGCCGTGCGCGCCGCATCGTTGATCGTCACCGGGTACTGCTTGGTGAAGTCCGCTTCGACCGTGCAGCCGTGCGCCGCGGCGATGCCTTGAGCCAAGGCCGGCAGGTCTCGTGACAACTGGTGGAAGGTCTCGTTCGACAGCGTACGCACGGTCGCGCCGAGGCGGGCGGTGTTCGGGATGACGTTGACCGCGACCCCGGCCGCGAGCTGGGTCACCGTGATCACCACCGGGTCGAACACGTTCACCTTGCGGGTCGCGTACGTCTGCAACGCCAGCACCAACTCGGCCACCACCGGCACCGGGTCCATCGTCGTGTGCGGCGACGAGCCATGGCCACCCTTGCCGTGCACGGTGATGTGCAATTGGTTCGAGCCGGCCATCATCGTGCCGGGCCGGGTCTGGAACAGTCCCTTGGCGGCCTGCGACCAGACATGGATCGCGTACGCGGCGATCGGCTTGTCCCCGGTCGCCTGCAACAGCCCCTCCCGGAGCATGTAGCCCGCGCCGCCCAGCCCTTCCTCGCCCGGCTGGAACATGAAGAGCACGTTGCCCTGCAGCTCCTCGCGATGTGCGCTGAGCAGTCGCGCCGCACCGACGAGGCCGGCCGTGTGCAGGTCGTGGCCGCAGGCATGCATGTTCCCGTTGGTGGACGCGTACTCGAGGTCGGTCTCCTCGACCACCGGCAGCGCGTCCATGTCACCGCGCAGCAACACCGTCGGCCCCGGCTGTCCACCGCGCAACACGCCGACCACCGAAGTCAGCTCCTCGCCCGTACTGAGCTCCAGCGGCAACCCGGCCAGGGCGTCGAGCACCATCGCCTGAGTCTTCGGCAGCTCGAGCCCCACCTCCGGGATCCGATGCAACTCCCGCCGCAAGTCGACCAGCCCCGGCGCGATGGCGGCGGCTTCCTCGACCAGGTTCATCAACCAGCTCCTTCGACTCTGCACGTTTCGCCACCGTACCCGGCCTGCTTTCGTCGGTGGGCGTGGTTACTGTGGCGGGATGCTGTCCCCATTGGGCTATCACCGGGCCGTGCTGGCGTACGTACGCCGCGTGGACGAGCGTGCCTGGACAGCTCTGCGGGGTGGACCGGCGGGACGGCTGGACGACGTACTGCTGCGGAACGCGTACCGGCTGGAGGAGGCGGTACATCCCGAGGTGCATCAGGCGGGCCGTAGGGCGGCGGAAGCCTTGGGCGTGGACACGGAGCTCGAGTTCTACCAGGTGAACGGGCAGCCCAACGCCCACTACGTCCACCAAGCGGGTACGGCGGTTGTCGTCTTCGAGGGGTCGTTGCTGGAGTCGCTGGACCAAGACGACCTCACTGCTGTAGTCGGCCATGAGCTGGCGCACCGAGTGCTGTGGAACGCCGACGACGGCGCATATCTCGCGGTGGACCGCTTGCTGGACGCGGCAGCCGGTGACGCGCGCACACCACCGCAGTACCTCGAGACCCATCGGCGGTGGAGTCTGGCGACGGAGCTGTTCGCCGACCGCGGTGCGCTCACGGCCTGCGGCGACCTCAGCGTGACGATCCGCGCGCTCCTCAAGCTCCAGACCGGTCTGAGCACAGCCGACCCGGAGGCCTATTTGCGACAGGCGGACGAGCTCGACCTCAGCACCGGCAGCCGTGGAACCTCTCATCCCGAGGGCGTTGCCCGGGCGTGGGCGTTGAAGAACTGGCTTTCCGGCGAAGACATGGAGTCGCTGATCACAGGTCCGCTCGACATCGACGCGCCGGATCTCCTCGATGCGGTCCTGCTGCGCGACCTGAGCAGGGAGTTCGCCGCGTCGATCGCACACGCCGAGGGCCTGCGCACGGACGCGGTTGCGACCTTCGCCGCTGGGTTCTCGG
Source organism: Kribbella sp. NPDC023972 (assembly GCF_040639075.1). Lineage (NCBI taxonomy): Bacteria > Bacillati > Actinomycetota > Actinomycetes > Propionibacteriales > Kribbellaceae > Kribbella > Kribbella sp. NPDC023972. Next base: position 533,168 of record NZ_JBEZZH010000004.1, read on the forward strand.
ATCCACCCGGGCCTCTCGGCGTACCCGCGTCTGCCGGGCTTCGATTCGACGAGCCGGTGGCGGTGCGGCCGATCGACGGTGCACCCCCGCCGCGACCAAGACCGCTGGTCGATGCCACCAAGCGGTACCTCTGCTACCTGCTGCTGGACCTGGCCACCGCTGACCCGGACACCGGTGACGCCGGGTTGATCGCCTCCATGGTGATCGCCCGGCGCACGGGACTGACGGCGTACGACGACCTGGCCGACGACGAGCTCGGCTGGAGCGACAAGCGCCGGGCGAAGCTGGCCAAGGCCGCGGACGAGGCGATCGCATGAGCGCCGAAGATCTGATCGCCCTGGCGGTCTCGCAGGGCGGGCTCGGCAATGACGCTCTGCTGGCCGCGGTGCTGCCGCTCTTCCATGCGACAGCGGCGGTGCACGAGCGCGGGTTGATCGCGCCGTTGCGCGGACTCGACCGGATCACGGTCGACGAACAGGCCCGGCTCGGCTTCGACTCGTCGCAGGCCGGCCGGCCGGTGCTCAACGAGCCGGCCCTGCTCTCCCGGGAAGGTCCCCGGGCGACCGCGGTCGAGGTGGTTGCGCACCGGCAGTCCGACGTCGACCTCGGTGAGAGCGGTGGCCGGCCGCGGACCACGGTGGTCGAGCCGATCCCGGCGGCCATCACCGCGCCGGTGCACGTCGCCGGTTGGCAGAGCTGGGAGCACGTGGTCGGCCACCACGACCAACTCACCGACATCTTCAGCCTCGGCCAGCTGCTGATCGGGCTCGGCTGCGGTCTGGACCTGTCCCGCACCGCGGACGTCGCGCGGCTGGTCGATGCCAAAGGCAACCTCTATGCCCTCGATCCGGGCCTGCACCCGGTGATCGTCTCGGTCGCCGCCCGGATGACCGAGCCGGACCGCCACCGCCGCGCGCAGGATCTCCGCTCCCTGATCGAGCAGCTGGAGAACTACCGGGACCAGCCGCTCGACTTCGACGTGGCAGCGATCACCCGCAGCGCGGCAGACCGTCGTACCGCCGTGCTCCGGGCCCTGCGTGACCGGCTGTTCGACCTGTCCCGCCGCAACCGGCTGATCAACTTCCGCCCCACCGCGCAGACGCTGAACCTCACCGAGGTGTCCGTCCCGCTGATGCTCGACGTCCGCACGATCCGGCCCGACCAGTTGTTCACCTGGCGCGACGACCTCGGTGCGTCCCTGCTCGGCAAACCCCAGCCGCTCGGCCGATGGATCCGGTACGACGACGCGCCGTACGCCGCGAACTCGCTCGACAAACTGATCGCGACAGCCCGGCGGGATCGCGCCGAGTACGGACAGGACCAGCTGCGGCTGGTGCCGGCGTTCCTGCGCTGGCACGACCTGAAGAACGACCCCGACACCAGACTTGCCTCACCGCTGGTGCTGGCGAAGGTCGAGCTGGTGCGCAAGCGCGGCGTCCGGGACTCGTACACGCTGCGCCTGACGGATCCGGTCGCCGAGGTCAACCCGACCCTGCGGCACCACCTGCACCAGCTGTACGGGATCAACCTCCCGGAGTACGTCGATCTCGCCGAGCCGGGCTCGATCGCGACACTGCACGCACATCTCGCGCGGGAGATCCGGTCGACCGAGCCGGGCCTGCAGCTGCACCTGCGGGAGAAGCCACGGATCGATCTGGTCAGACAACGTGCGATGCTGAAGCTCCGGAACTACCGCCGCCGGCAACACGGCAACGCCGCGCACGAGTTCGGCGGCCGGCAGTACGCCTACTCGTACCGGCGGACCGACTATCAACCGCTCGGTGCGCAGATCTTCCGTACCCAGCTGGCCGTCCCGGAGCTGCCGCTCGGCATCGCACTCGGCGGCGAGCCGCGGCGACCGGCCGTGATCGAGACCGACACCTACACACTGGACACAGAGGGCGGTCCATACTCCTGGGACGTTGACCTGTGCGCAGTGTCGCTGGCGAACTTCAGCTACCGGACACTCGGGCTCGTCCGCGACTACGACGAGTTGCTCGCCACCGGGAAGTCGTGCCCTTCGTTCGACCAGCTGTTCGCCGACCGGCCACGCCCGATCAGCACCCCGCCCCCGGAGCTGCCGGTCGCCGAGCGGCAGCTGGTCGTCCCTGCCGACGGGTCTCAGGTCGCTGCGATCGCGCGGGCCCAGCGAGGCGAGAGTTTTGTGATCCAGGGCCCGCCGGGGACCGGCAAGTCGCAGACGATCACCAACATGATCGCGGACTTCGTCGCCCGCGGTCAGCGGGTGCTGTTCGTCTGCCAGAAACGAGCAGCCCTCGATGTCGTCCACGCCCGCCTCGCGAGCCGTCGCCTGGACGGTCTCTGCACCCTCATCCACGACTCCCAGGCCGACAAGAAAGCATTCGTCCACGGCCTCCGCGACACCTACGAGTCCTGGCTGACCGCCACCGACGACCTCGACACCCTCACCGCTCGCCGCGACGACCTGGTCTCCCGCATCAACCAGCTCCTCACCACCGTCGCCGGCTACGAACAAACCCTCGCCAGCGGCAACCCGCCACTCCGCGCCCTACTCAACCGCCTGATCACCCTCCGCCCCCGCCCTTGGTCCGCCGAATCAATTCAGCCGGGCGACCCGGTCTCATCACCACCACCTGGCCCCGCCTCCCGGCCCGGTTCGGACTCCACAGACCTCGAGTTCGAAGGCGAACGGCGGCTGATTCCGTCGCCGGCTGATTGGTGGGCGGCGCGGGGAGTTGTCCACAAGGTCGCCCAGGAGCTGGCGGCCGCCGATCCCGCCTCGGGTGGAGTACTCGCGCGCAGCCCGCTCGCCTTCCTCGCCCCCTCGCGTTGGGGTGACCCCGCCGTCCCGGAGCAGGCCCGCGAACTGCAGACCGCCTGGACGGCCGTCGCCACCTCACTAGCGTCATCCAGCGTCCCCGAGCCTGCGCCGGCAGAGTCCGGCACCACTGAGCAGCAAGGCGGCTGGACGGTCAAGCAGGCCAGGGCGCTCGGCGAGCTGGGGCGGGTGACCATCGCCCTCGCCGACCGCGACCTCATCGACGCCATCGACCCTCGCTCGGATGCCGCGCAGCGCCTGAGCGCGACGGCCGCCGAACGAGAACGACTCGTCGCCGCGGAACGTGCGGACTGGGATGCGGCGTCCGGCTGGAGCGAACCGCTGACACCTGCCGATGCCCGCTCGGCCCTCAAGGTTGCCCAAAGCAAAGAAGGCAGCCTCTTCTCGTTCCTCAGCGGTGACTGGCGTCGAGTGAAGTCGCTGGTCAACAGCCGCTACGACATGACGACCCGAGCAGTGCGCCCATCGGTCGTCGAACTGCTCACCAGCCTGATCGCCGCACACGACGCGACCGCCGCCGTGCGGCAGCACACCGAGCAGACGCTTCGCGACTGGGGCACCGATGATCCGGGCCAACTGACCACCCGGCTCACCACGATGCGCAACGACCCGCACCTCGCCGACTGGCGGATCGTGTTGCAGGACGGTGTTCCCTCCGCCCTCACCCGGATCGCGGACACCCTGGAACAAGCCGAGGCATCCACCTGCGGACTGCTGGCGACGCAGTACGAGGACCTGGTCGTGTCCGCCGTACTCGAACTGATCGGCAAGCTGACCTCCGCCGAGCCAGTCCTGCGCGCCGTCGGGCCGGCGTTGCAGGAGCTGGCGACGACGCCGGCGTCCGTGCAAACCGCGCTGCGACAGCTGACGGTGACCCCGGACCAGCTCGAGTACGCCGTCTGCGTGGCCGAGTGGGAGCGCGCCCGAGCCGCTGCCCCGCTGCAACTCTCCTCGCCACGATTCGACTCGATCGTGGGCGAACTGAGCCTGGTGTACGACGAGCTCACCACCCTCAACGCCGACATCGTCGTCGCCGGCGTACGGCGGCGCTACCTCACCGAACTGGCTCACTCCGAACTGAGCGCCAGCGGCATGTCGCCCGAGGACCGCGACCGCAAGAAGACCTTCGCAACCGGTCGCCGCGAGCTGGAACACGAGTTCGGCAAGGTCATGCGCTACCGCTCCATTCGCGACCTGGCCTCCGGCGCCACCGGCACGGTCGTCTCACTCCTTCGCCCCGTCTGGTTGATGAGCCCGTCGTCAGTCTCGGACACCTTGCCCCTGACAACGTCCTTCGACGTCGTCATCTACGACGAAGCCAGCCAGATCCCGGTCGAAGAAGCGATCCCCGCCCTCCACCGAGCCCCCCAGTTGATCGTCGTCGGCGACCAGATGCAGCTTCCCCCAACCACGTACTTCCAAGTCCGCACCGACCCGCAGACCCTCCCCGCCCCGGGTCCCGCCCGGAACACACCGTCCACGCCCAACGTGCCCGCCTCAAACGCCGGGCCCGCCTCGACCGCCGGGCTCAGCTCGGACGCCGGGCCCGGCTCGACCGCTGGGTCCGCCCTGAACGCTGGGTCCGGCCCGGATGCCGGGTCCGCCTGGACGGCGGCGGACGACGCGATTGGGGCGGACGCGTTCGATGATGGGATTGCCGAGCAGGTCGGGATCGCGCTGACCGAGGACAGCTTCTTGTCGATCAGTGCGTTGCGGCTGGCGTCGACGATGCTGACCTGGCACTACCGGAGTCGCTCGGAGGCGCTGATCTCGTTCAGCAACTCGGCCTTCTACCAGGGTCGCCTGGCGACCGTGCCGGATCGGCTTCCTGCGCACGCCGCGGCACCGTGGACGCTTCGGTCGGACACACCCGCGGTGGCCGAGGTGTGTGACAGTTTGCTGGCCGGCAGCATCACCGCTGTCCGGCTCGTCGACGGTGTCTACGTGCGCCGTACCAACCCTGCCGAGGCGCGATGGATCGCCGCTCTGGTGCGCGAGTTGCTCGGCCGCCAGACCCGGAAGAGCATCGGCATCGTCGCGTTCTCCGAGGCCCAGCAGGGTGAGATCGAACGAGCACTGGACGAACTGGCCGAGGCCGATCCGGTGTTCGCCGCGCTGTACGAGGCCGAGCAGGTCCGCACGCACGGCGAGCAGGACATCGGCCTGTTCGTGAAGAACCTGGAGAACGTGCAGGGGGACGAACGCGACATCGTGCTGATGAGCGTCTGTTACGCCGCCGGCCCGGACGGCCGGATGCTGATGAACTTCGGCCCGATCAACGCCGCCGGCGGCGAGAAGCGCCTGAACGTCATCTTCAGCCGGGCTCGCCAGCACATGGTCGTCGTCAGCAGCATCGAGCCCCACGCCATCACCAACACCTACAACGACGGTGCCAACACCCTTCGCCGGTTCCTCACCTACGCCACCGCCATCTCCCAAGGCGACCTGCTCGCCGCCAAAGCCACCCTGGCTACATACACCCGCGGCCGCCCCCAACTCTCCGCCGCTGCCCTCCAGCACCAGGCGGGTGCTGGTGCGTTCGGTGCGGAAGCCCCCGCTGGTGGGCGTGCTGTGTCGGACGCGGACGAGCATCGTCCAGGCACCGGCCTTCGCGGTGATGGTGGGGAGAGTCGAGCTGACGAGCGTGGTGCGGGCACCGGCCTTGACGGCAGTGGTGTGGCGAGTAGAGCTGGGGAGGCTGGTGCAGGCGGCCTTGGCGGTGGTGGTCTGGCGAGTAGAGGTGCGGAGGCTGGTGCAGATGCCGGCCCACGTGCTGCTGTGGTTGAGCAGTTGCGGCGGGCGTTGGAGGGGCGTGGGGTTGAGGCGGAGACGGGTGTCGGGGAGTCGGTGTTTCGTTGTGACCTGGCGCTGAAGTTGCCGGGGGACGTCGGGCATCGGGTGGCGGTCTTGGTCGACACTCCCGAACGGATCGAGGCCGACTCCTTGCTCGAGCGGCTGACCACGCACCCGAGAGCTCTGACCGCGACCGGTTGGCGGGTTCACCACGTACTCACCACCGACTGGACCCGCTCACCCGGCACCGTCGTAGACCAACTCCTGGAGACCCTGCATCGTCCAGTCGACGACTGACCCCATCGCGGGGGTTCTGCCTGTGACGGTCGACGGACCAGGAGCTGGGAGGTTGCCGCTGTGCGGTGCGGTCGTGCGGGTGACGCCACGGTGGTGGTTGGAATCAGCGTTGGAGGAGTTACACCAGAGAAAGCGGTATGGAGGGCCTTCGGTGCGGCACGGGCGATCGTCACCGCTGAGGTCACGTGCGCATGCGCCGGAGTCAGGCGGGTCTGGTTGGTAGGGGGTGCGGGGGCGGGAAGCGTGCAGGCGGGAGCATCGGGGAAGTGGTTCGCTTCGGCGGCGGTGAGTTCGGCGTAGAGGCGGTCGAGAAGGGCGCCGGTGGTGGAGCGGGAACGGGCGGCGGCGAAGCCGGGCGGGAGGAGTTCGTAGGTGTCAAGCATGCAGAGACCCTCGCGGAGAAGGGATTCGAGCTGTTGGCGGTGCGCGGGTGACTGGTCGGGCGAGTCGAGCTCGGGAAGCCGGGTGGAGTTGTAGAGAAGGCTCAGAACCATGGGCAACTGCCCCTCGGCGGTTTCGCGGTTGAGGGCGTTCAGGACCTCGCCCCGCTGCAGGCCGGCACGGTTCTCGAGGTCGGCGGTGAGGATGCGGACGGCGGGGACGAAGGCGGCGTAGTAGCCGCCGCCGCGGACGTCTTTGATGCCGGGGGCAACTTTGTCGACACCGAGCCGGGTGAGGAAGTCGTTCAGATTGTCCTGGGCCCAGGCTTCGGCGACACCTTCCTCGAGCTGGCGGCTGCCAGGCTGGATGAAGGCGCCCCGAGCCGCCTCCTGCGTCGCGTCCGCCGGACCGAGGAAGTGGGCGTGCTCGTGCAGGATCGTTGCGAGGGATTCGCGATAGCGCACCAGCGTCGGGATCGGCTGTTCCTCGCCGGCCAGTTCGTACATCCGGCGCAGTGGATCGAGGATGCAGTCGCCGTCGAGGTACAGCGTGCCGTCCCAGTGGGCGAGGCCGAGAACGTCGCCGGAGGTCTCGACGACCTGACCGTTCCAGGCGGACTGGGCCGCGCCGGAGAGCGCAACCGCCTCCGGAGCGCAGTGGGCCAGCAACTCTTCCAGTGAGGTCGGTGTGTGCGACACCTGTGCGGCCGCACGCACGTCGACCAGTGCGGCGGTCACGGCTGGTACGCCGTCGCCAGGCGGACAAGCGAGTCCGCGGAGCGGTGCAGGTTGGCCTGTTCGCGTGGATCGTCGCAGGCCTCAGCCCGGCGGCGTAGCTCGGTGACAAGCCATTCCGCGCGTGCCTGCCGCTCCGCAGCGGTCGCCCGGACGTCCGGAGATGCCTGGTTTGCAAGGGTTTCGTGCTCCATGTTCTGTCCTCCCGAGGTGTGATCTCGGCGGAGAACATACGGAGATTGGTCCTCATCCCAGCCACGAATCCGGCAGCTGTGGATAACCGGTTGATCTGCTTGATGTGTGGTCGGTGTTCCGTTCGACGTGGCTGCGGGTGCGCCGGCATGTGTCCGGAATAGTTGTGCGCCGCCCCAGGCCCTGCCCACCGCGGGCCCCGCGCCGTTCCCGGGGTCGATACCTGGCCGTCGAGAGGGTTGGGAGCGCTACCCACCTGAATCGGCCCGGCAGGCCGGACTCCCCAGTCGAGCCCGGGTCCCGGTGGGGTCGCGTGCGGGCGCAGCGATGGCGCGGGTGGCCGAGGGTGCTGGGTCTGTGGGTCCGCGAGGTTGGGGACCGTGTCTGTCGGATGCGTTCGCTGGGGGTGGTGGTCCGATGGTGGACTGGGGAGGGTTTTGCCCCGGATCGGGCGCAAAACCCTCCCCGGTCGGCAGGACCGGACCCGCTGGTCTGGTGATTCGTCACGAGTACACGCCGCCGACGACAGGCAACCGGCTCAGATCCGGTGAACAATCACCCACACATCTGGCATGAGAGCCGGATAACCCCGCAGACAGTTGCTGCCAGGTCGGGTTGTCACTGTCCCCGGTTGCCACCCGTGGACCGGGGAGGATTGCCCTCCCGAATCGACCAGAAATCCTCCCCAAGACGGTCACCGGCCGCCAGTGCGGCGTTTCTGTCACGCCCCCGCGCCGGCCAACTGGGTGCGGCAGTCAGCGCTAGAAGAGCGTGGGAGGATCGGTCTCGATGGGCTCGGGCAGCGGGTCGAGCCCGGGCATGCGCGAGCGGACGTCGGAGTGGAACCGGCGGGCCAGCTTGAGCGCCTCCACGTTGTCCGGGGTGTGCAGGAAAACGGTCGGCGAGCGGCCCTCACCGAGCCAACGAACGACCAAGTCGACGAGGTAACTCCACCCCTCCACGGTCTGCCGTACGTCGTCCCGGCCGATGTAGCGCACGATCGGATGAGCGGTCAGCGCGCGAGTACGGCGTACCACTCGAGGCTTCTTCATCCACGCATCGCGTTCGGCGAAGCTGGTCGGGCGGTGCTGGAAGAGCGTGACGGTGTCGAAGGGGATCCATTCCGCATCGACCCGCGCCAGGACCTGTTCGAGGTTGGCCGCAACGCGGGGATCGTCGAAGAAGGCGCGGTGCCGGACTTCGACGGCGTACCGATACCCCTCGGGCGCCTTGTGCAGGAAGGCGGCGAGTGCGCCCAGGTCAGTGGGGGAGAAGGCCGCCGGCAGCTGGATCCACAGGGCGTGGTTGCGAGAGAACAGCGGCTCGATCGCGGTGAGGAAGGCCCGGAGTTCAGGCTCGACGTTGGTCAGCCGTCGCTCGTGCGTGATCAGTTGGGGCAGTTTGACCACGAAGCGGAAGTCGGGCGGGGTCTGAGCGGCCCAGTTCGCGACGGTCGCGGGAGACGGGGTCGCGTAGAAGGTGGTGTTGCTCTCGACGGCGTTGCACCACGAGGCGTACCAGCGCAGCTTCTCCCGCGACGGTTGCGGCCAGCCAGGGTGAGTCCACTGCGCACACCCCACATGCAGCCGCATGACGACCAAACCTACAAAACAGTCCCGCAGCCGGCCGAAGCCTACTGCGGGACCGTCAGGACGACGAGGTCAGCGCTCGACCTCGCCGCGGATGAACTTCTCCACCAGGTCGCGGCAGACGTCGTCGGCGTACTGCTCCGGCGGGGACTTCATGAAGTACGACGACGCGGACAGGATCGGGCCGCCGATGCCACGGTCCTTGGCGATCTTCGCGGCGCGGATCGCGTCGATGATGATGCCGGCCGAGTTCGGCGAGTCCCAGACCTCGAGCTTGTACTCCAGCGACAGCGGGACGTCGCCGAAGTTGCGGCCCTCGAGCCGGATGAACGCCCACTTGCGGTCGTCCAGCCAGGCCACGTAGTCGGACGGGCCGATGTGCACGTTGCGCTCGTCGATCTCGTCCCGCAGCTGCGAGGTGACGGACTGGGTCTTGCTGATCTTCTTGGACTCCAGCCGCTCCCGCTCGAGCATGTTCTTGAAGTCCATGTTGCCGCCGACGTTCAGCTGGTAGGTCCGGTCGACGGTGACGCCGCGGTCCTCGAACAGCTTGGTCAGCACCCGGTGCGTGATGGTCGCGCCGATCTGCGACTTGATGTCGTCGCCGACGATCGGGACGCCGGCCGCGGTGAACTTGTCGGCCCACTCCTTGGTGCCCGCGATGAACACCGGCAGCGCGTTCACGAACGCGACACCAGCGTCGATCGCGCACTGGGCGTAGAACTTCGCCGCCTGCTCCGAACCCACCGGCAGGTAGCAGACCAGCACGTCGACCGCAGCCTCGCGCAGCGTGGCGACCACGTCGACCGGCTCGGCGTCGGACTCGGTGATGGTCTCGCGGTAGTACTTGCCGAGGCCGTCGAGGGTGTGACCGCGCTGGACGGTGACACCGGTCGGCGGCACGTCGCAGATCTTGATCGTGTTGTTCTCGCTGGCGCCGATCGCGTCGGCGAGATCCAGGCCGACCTTCTTGCCGTCGACGTCGAAGGCGGCGACGAACTCCACATCGCGGACGTGATAGTCGCCGAACACGACGTGCATCAGACCGGGGACGCGCTCGGTGGGCTTGGCGTCCCGGTAGTAGTGCACGCCCTGGACGAGCGAGCTGGCGCAGTTGCCGACGCCGACGATCGCTACGCGGATCGAGGTCATCTGGGGTCTCCTTGGGTAGGCGGGTGGTGCTGGTCAGGGGGCCGCTGTTGCCGCCGCTCGCCGTCGATCAGTTCGTTCAGCCAGCGGACCTCGCGCTCGGCCGACTCCAGGCCGTGCCGTTGCAGCTCGAGGGTGTAGGCGTCCATCCGCTCGGCGGTCCGGCTCATCGCTGCCCGGAAGTTGGCCAGCCGCTCCTCCATCCGGGCCCGGCGGCCCTCGAGGATGCGCAACCGGGTGGCCGGATCGGTCCGGCCGAAGAACGAGAACCGGACGCCGAACGTGTCGTCCTCCCACGCCGACGGGCCGGCATCGTGCATCGCGTGCGCGAAGTGGTCCTTGCCGTCGGCGGTGATCGTGTAGACGATCTTGGGCCTGCGACCGGACTCCGGCGTACCGGGGTCGGCCGTGATCAGGCCGTTGCGGAGCATGGCCTTCAGGCACGGGTAGAGCGAACCGAACGACAGCACGCGTCCCCAGCCGAACTGGGCGTTGACGCGCTTGCGGAGCTCGTAACCGTGCATCGGCGCTTCATGCAGCAGACCGAGTACGGCGAGCTCCAGGACCCCACTGCGGTTTCCCATGACCCACCTCCCTCGGTCTAGTTTGTCATGACCTGATGTATCGACTCGATACATCGCGCTGCCACTGTAAGCAGATTGGAGACCTGTGGACAAGACCTAACAAAGTGGCCATTTGTCACCTTGCTTCCCGTACACGCCGGGAAACCTGTCACGTCAGCCGTCGATCTGCGTTAAATCAGCTGACACAGAGCCGTGGTCCAGGAGCGGAGGGTGATGGCCGACAACCATGGGAAGCATGTGAAGCAGGAGCTCGAGCGGGAGGGCCCGCTGGCCCGGACCGCGCTGCGGTTCACCGCCTTCACCGAGAAGTGGCTGCCCGACGCGTTCGGGTTCGTCCTGGTCGGCACTTTCGTGGTGCTGCTCTTCGGACTGGTCACCGGCGAACCGCTGATGGCCCGCCCCGACGATCCGGCCGCGACCAAGGGCTTCGGCCTGGTCGATGCCTGGGGAATCGGATTCTGGTCGCTGATCACCTTCACCCTGCAGATGGCGATGATCATCATCGGCGGGTACGCCGTCGCGACCAGCGGACCGGTCGCCCGGTTGATCACCCGGCTGGCGCGGATCCCCAAGAGCCCGCGGGGCGCGGTCGCGTTCGTCGCCGCGGTCGCGATGCTGGCGTCGTACCTGAACTGGGCCTTCAGCCTGATCTTCGCCGCGATCCTGGCCCGCGAGGTCGCCCGCAACGTACCGAAGGCCGACTACCGCGCGCTGGGTGCCATGGCGTTCCTGGGCCTGGGCACCGTGTGGGCGCAGGGACTGTCCGGCTCCGCCGCGTTGCAGGTCGCCAGTGCGAGCAGCAGTCCGGCGCCGGTGCAGGAGGTCATCCGGGCCGGCGGACGGGCCAGTGGGCTGATCCCACTCAGCGACACCATCTTCACCTGGCAGGCACTCGTCGCGACCTTCTTCGTGTACGTGGTTGGCGTCGCGATGGCGTGGTTCATCGCGCCGGGCGAGGACAACTCGCGGACGGCGGAACACCTGGGTATCGAGTTGAGGCCGCTCATCGGCCGGGGCTCGGCGTACAACGGCGGGCGGGACGGTGAGAAGCGCAGGCCGGGGGACTGGCTCGAGCACTCGCCTCTGTTCAGCCTGCTGATCGTGCTGCTCGGTGTGGTGTACCTCGTCCGCTACTTCGACGGGAAGAGCTTCTTCAGCGCGCTCGACCTGAACACGGTCAACCTGATCCTGTTCCTGCTCGCGCTGCTGCTGCACTGGCGGCCATGGCGGATGGCCCGGGCTGTCCGTGACGGCGCTCCGGCGGCGGCCGCCGTACTGCTGCAGTTCCCGCTGTACGGCGGCATCTTCGGGATGATCGCGTATACCGGTATCTCCGCGCGGCTGGCCGGTTGGTTGGTGCAGGCAAGCAACCAGTTCCTGTTCCCACCGCTGGTGGCGATCTACTCCTGCATCCTCGGCATCTTCGTGCCCAGTGGTGGCAGCAAGTGGGTGATCGAGGCGCCGTACGTACTGCAGGCCGCGAACGAGCTCCAGGTGGACGCGGGCTGGATGGTGGTCGTCTACGACCTGGGCGAGGCCAGCGCGAACCTGCTGCAGCCGTTCTGGATGCTTCCGACGCTCGCCATCCTCGGGCTCAAGGCCCGCGACATCATGGGTTACACGTTCACCATGTTCCTGGCCTGCTTCCCCGCCGCCCTGATCGCCGTGACTTTGCTCGCACCCCATGTCACCGGGTAATCGCTTGCCGCGAGGCGGGAAAGATCTCGGTAAGGCTCGTTCCCGGTGCATCGCGACGTGACCGGCGGGCTTGTTACCATCCGGAGCGGATTCGGGGCCGTTACCACACCCACCGTAGTCTGTGGGGCAATGACTTCCGCGAGATCGTCGAGGATTGCACTGTGAGTGAAGCTCGTAGAAAGGCCGTACCCGTCCGGCGCAAGAGACACTGGGCGCTCCGGGTCCTCGGCTGGCTCCTCGCTCTGTTCTGCCTGGGCATCATCTGTAGCGTCGCCGCATTCTTCATCGTCTACCAGACGACGAAGATCCCGGACACGAACAAGGAGTTCGCGACCAACACCACCACGGTGTACTTCTCGGACCGCTCGCACGAGATCGGCCAGTTCTACGAACAGAACCGCCGGTCGGTGCCACTGGCGCAGATCCCGAAGCACGTCCAAGACTCGGTCATCGCGGCCGAGGACCGGACGTTCTGGACCAACCCGGGAATCTCCCCGTCCGGTATGGCCCGGGCAGCCTTCAACATCGCCAGGGGCGAGCAGCTCCAGAGTGGTTCAACGCTGACCCAGCAGTACGTGAAGATCATGTACCTGACTCAGGAGCGGACGGCGTCGCGGAAGTTCAAGGAACTGTTTATCGCCACCAAGCTGAGCCGCTCCGAGGACAAGAAGAAGATCCTCGAGGGCTACCTCAACACCATCTACTTCGGTGAGGGTGCGTACGGCGTCGCTGCCGCCGGCCAGGCGTACTTCAACGTGCGTGACCCCAAGGACCTGAAGATCGACCAGGCCGCGCTGCTCGCCACGGTGCTGAACAATCCGACCGTCTTCGACCCGGACGACAAGTCCGCCGCGACCCAGAAGCGGATCCTCGGGCGGTACCGGTACGTCCTGGACGGGATGCGTCAGATGGGCACGATCACCGACGCCCAGTACGCCGCCTACAGCAAGCAGCTCCCGAAGCTCAACAAGCCGCAGAAGAGCAGCCGGTACAAGGGTTCGAAGGGCTTCCTGCTGGACATGGTCCGCAAGGAACTGGTCAAGAGTGGATTCACCGACGACGAGATCGTCGGTGGCGGCCTGAAGGTCTACACGACGATCGACCTGAAGGCGCAGGTCGCGGCCAACGACGCGGTCTTCAGCAAGAAGCAGCCAGGCAACGCGAGCGAGCTGCACATCGGTCTGGCGTCGGTTCGGCCTCAGACCGGTGAGCTGGTGGCGGTGATCGGTGGTCCGGACTACCTGAAGAGCCAGATCAACTGGGCGACGGCCAAGGCCAGACCCGGTTCGTCGTTCAAGCCGTTCGCGGTGGCGGCGGCGCTCAAGGACGGGAAGACCCTCGAGGACACCTTCGAGGGTGACGGGCCGATCGAGATCCGCGGCGGCAAGTACGACAACGAGTTCGGTGAGGACTACGGCCGGGTGAGCCTGCTGTCCGCGACCGAGCAGTCGATCAACACCGCGTTCTACGACCTGGTCGACCGGCAGATGGAGAACGGCCCGGAGAAGGTCAGCGACGTCGCCGAGGCGGCGGGCATCCCAAAGATCCCTGCGGCTGACCGGGACGCCCCCGCTCTGGTACTCGGTCCGAACGCCTACGCGTCGCCGGTCGACATGGCGGGCGCCTACTCCGTCTTCGCGAACCAAGGCCAGCGGACGCCGGTGCACATGATCGCTGAGGTGCGTGACTCGAAGAACGTGGTCAAATTCTCGGCCAAGTCGAAGTACAAGCCCGTCCAGGCCCTCACCCCGGAGATCGCGAACACGACGAGCTACGCGCTGCAGCAGGTCGTGGAGGACCGGAAGGGCACCGGCCGGAAGGCGCAGGAGATCGACCGCCCGGCCGCCGGCAAGACAGGTACCGCCGGTGGTATGTCCATCGACCACCGCCGGGCGAACGCGAAGTGCAAGTGCGAGAAGTACAAGGAAGGTGACGACACCCTCACCTCGTGGTGGGTCGGCTACACACCCCAGCTGTCCACAGCCGTGCTCTACCGAGCCGGCAAGGAGGGCGAGTCCGACCTCGACGCGTACACCGACGAGAACGCGTTCTTCGGTGGTGACTACCCGGCGCAGACCTGGGTCGACTACATGTCCGAGGCGATGAAGGGTCAGCCGGTCGAGGAGTTCCCAGAGCCGTCCGACGACAACATGGGAACGCCGACGCCGACGTACACGCCTCCGCCTTCGTCGAACACGCCCCCGCCGTCGTCGAACACGCCTCCGCCGTCGTCGAACACGCCGCCGCCGTCCACGAAGACACCACCGCCGTCGAACAAGCCCAGTAACACGCCGACGAAGACCAAGCCGACCAAGTCGAACACGCCTGTCTGGCCGCCCATACCCACCGGCGGCCCCTCGACTGAACCGACCGATACGCCACAGACACCTGGCGAAGGGCAATAGCTCTGACCGGCGGCACCCACCCGGGTGCCGCCGGTTGCTTTTGGGATGGGGCACCATGGGGGCGTGAGTCGGGCTCGGGTGGGTTTCGTGGGGTGCGTCTGTGTTTGAGCGGGCGGCCGGAGAGCAGCGACCCGAGAAACCCGGCAAGGCGCGGCGGGCCCGGGTCGACGAGGTGCGTTGGCAGCGGTGGATGCCGGCTGCGATGACCCGGGAGGTGCTCGGGTGGTGGCTGGTCACGCGGGCGGCGCTGATCCTGCTGTCGATCTCGGCGCCGTTGCTGTTCAACCGGGGTAACGAGTACCCGAACGTCTGGCGCGCGTGGCTGCAGTGGGATGTCTGGCACCTGAAGGCGGTCGCCGAGTTCGGGTACGACAACGGCGAGCCGTCCGGGGCGCCGCTGGCGGCGTTCTTCCCCGGTTTCCCCGCGCTGGTGCGTCTGGTGAGCTACACCGGGATCGGTTATGTTGCCGCAGGCATCGTGGTGTCGGCGGTCGCCAGTGCGATCGCCGGGGTGTACCTCGCGCGGCTGGCTCAGTACGAGTTTCCGGAACTGCGGAACCTCGGCCCGAACGCCGCACTGGTCTGGTTCTCCGCGCCGGTCGGCGTCTTCCTGGCCGCCGGTTACACCGAGGCGTTGTTCTGCGCCTTCGCGTTCCCGGCCTGGCTGGCGGCGCGGCAAGGTCGTTGGGCCCGGGCCGCGATCCTGGTCGCGCTGGCGTCGACCGTGCGGGTGTCCGGGATCTTCCTCGCGTTCGCATTGGTCGTGGAGTTCGTCACCTCGAAGAAGCGGGACTGGCTGTCGCTGCCGTGGCTGGCATTGCCGGCCGTCCCGGTGCTCGGCTTCATGGCGTACCTGAAGCAGATCCACGGCTCCTGGTTCGCCTGGCAGGAGGCGCAGGAGAAGGGCTGGGCGCGCGAGTTCACCTGGCCGTGGACCTCGATCATGCACACCGTCGAGGCCGCGACGAGGGGCCACTTCGCCGGCGAACGCAGCGACTGGACCTGGATGTTCCGGGCTGAACTGGTCACGCTGGGCGTCGGTCTGCTGCTGCTCGCCTGGTTGTTCTGGCGCCGATCCTGGGGTGAGGCGGCCTGGGTGGCCGCCACCGTCGGCGCGTTCTGTACGTCCTTCTGGATCTACTCGCTGACCCGCGCGACGCTGCTGTGGTGGCCGCTCTGGATCGGCCTGGCGGTCCTCGTCCAGCGAAAACCGTGGCTCGGCCGCGTCTATCTCGGCCTGGCCATACCCTTGGCCGCGATCTGGGCGGCGGCATTCTTCACCGGCCGCTGGTCAGGCTGAGTAGTTCTGCTCAGGTACGGCGACCGCCCGCACGCATAGCGTGATCGTATGGACACCCAGTTGCTCGGCAAGAGTCTGCTGCAGGCGGTGCTGACCGGCCTGGTGGCGGCGTTCGCGTTCGAGGTGATGGTGCGGACCGGTGCACCGCTGTGCGCGCCCTCCGCGGATCACTGCGTGGTCGACCTGCTGGGCGAGTTGTTCACCGTGCAGATCGGCGGTCTGGCGATGGCGCTCGCGCTGCCCGTGTTCGCCCGGCGGGCCGGTCTCGGCTGGACCGCCACCGTGGCGGCCGGCGCGGCAGTGGTGGCCCTCAATCTGGTCTGGTTCGCGGGCGTCACCTGATCGGTGTCCGGCATGTGGACACTTTGCGCCAGAGGCAACCCTGCGGACGGCTCGTACGTCGTTAGGGATGAAGGGGTGGCAGTCCGGGCGGGGACCGCCACCCCTCCTCAATTGCCCGGCGGAACCTCTCA
The DNA here is from genome assembly GCF_040639075.1 of Kribbella sp. NPDC023972. Classification (NCBI taxonomy): domain Bacteria; kingdom Bacillati; phylum Actinomycetota; class Actinomycetes; order Propionibacteriales; family Kribbellaceae; genus Kribbella; species Kribbella sp. NPDC023972. The sequence continues at coordinate 549,584 of NZ_JBEZZH010000004.1, forward strand.
GGGGCAGGCTCCGCAGGAGAACGTCCAGCAGGGGCGGCGGCGCCAAGCCGCCGCCCCGCTGATTTTTACCCGTAGTTCCGGTCGATCGACTGCGACGGCGTCGGGCTGGGCTTGGTCTCGGCCACCCGCTTCTCACTCGGGTGCGTCCCGGGCTCGACCCCCTTCAGCGTCCCGAGCAGCTCGATCTCGGCCAGGGTGACGCCCTCGGTCCCGGCCGGCGTCAGCACCAGCCGGTACTGGGTGTAGGCCTTCGGCGAGGCGATGCTGAACGATCGGGTGTACGACGCCCAGGCCCATTCCTCGCCGGTCCGACGATCCACCGGCGACCACGTCGTCCCGTCGTTCGAGCCCTCCAGGACCCAACCGGACGGTGCCGTGCCGGTGGCGCCGCTGGTGAGCGTGTACATCCCGACCGGACGGCCCTGCGGTAGCGCGACCGTGATCGTCGGCTTCGCCCCGGTCAGCGTGACCTGGGTCTTCGCGTTGTCGTCGGTCAGCGCGGTCACGTCCTGACCACCGGCTCCGATCACCGCACCCTCGTCCGAGGTCGAGTCCTGCCAGGTCCTCGGGTCCTCGCCCGGGGTGGTGATCGACGGCGGCGCGTCGTTGCGCCCGCTGCCCCACTTCGACGGCTTGTCGGTCAGCTCGAACTCGATCTTGCCGCCGTTCGCGATCAGGTCGTGCGGGAGTGCGGTGGAGGTCCACTTCTTCCCGTTCACCCGGACGCCCTTGACGTAGACGTTGCGCGCATTGTTGCCCGGTGCACTGATCACCAGCTTCTTGCCGCCGGCCAGCCGTACCGTCGCCTTGGTGAACAGCGGCGACCCGATCGCGTACGTCGGAGCACCCACCTGCAGCGGGTAGAACCCGAGCATGCTGAACAGGTACCACGCGGACATCTCGCCGTTGTCCTCGTCACCCGGGTAGCCCTGCCCGATCTCGGATCCCAGGTACAACCGGGACAGCACCTCGCGCACCTTCTCCTGCGTCTTCCACGGCTGACCCGCGAAGTCGTACATGTACGCGATGTGGTGCGACGGCTGGTTGCTGTGCCCGTACTGACCCATCCGTACGTCGCGCGCCTCGAGCATCTCGTGGATCGTGCCGCCGTACCCGCCGGTGTGCAGGGCATCCTCCGGCGTACTGAAGAACTCGTCGAGCTTCTTGGCCAGGCCGTCGCGGCCGCCGTAGATGGCGGCCAGGCCGGCGCCGTCCTGCGGGGTCGAGAACGCCATGTTCCACGCGTTGGTCTCGGTGTAGTCGTGACCCCAGTCGCGCGGGTCGAAGGTGCTGGACGAGTGGCCCCAGACACCGTCCGGTCCCTTGCCCTGGAAGAAGCCGATCGCCGGGTCGAACAGGGTCACGTAGTTGCGGGCCCGGTTCAGGTAGTACTTGTAGTTGTCCAGGTACTCCTGCCGGCGCGGGTCGTTCTTCTTCGCGGTGTCGTACAGCCGCTTCGACATGTTCGCAATGCCGAAGTCGTTGATGTAGCCGTCCATGGACCAGCTGAAGCCCTCACCGGTGGTGTTGGCCGTGTAGCCGTTGAACGTGGACAGGTCGAGACCCTTGCGGCCGACGTTCTGCGACGGCGGTACGACGGCCGCGTTCTTGAGCGCCGCGTCGTACGTCGCCTGGACGTCGATCCCCTTGATGCCCTTCAGATAGGCGTCGGCGAACGCGACGTCGGAGCTGGTGCCGACCATCAGGTTCGCGTAGCCGGGGGACGACCAGCGGGAGATCCAGCCACCGTCCTTGTACTGCTGGACGAACCCGTTGACCAGATCGGCGGCGGAATCCTGGGCGAACAGCGAGTACGCCGGCCACACGGTCCGGTAGGTGTCCCAGAAACCGTTGTTCACGTACGTCTGGCCGGCCACGATCTTCGAACCGGTCGTGGTCGGGGTGTCCGCGCCGACCTTCGGCGACGTCGGAGAGGCGTACCTGATGACCGGCTTGGAAGCCGTCCCGGTGTTCTCCGAGCCGTTGTTCGGGTAGAGGAACAAGCGGTAGAGGTTCGAGTAGAGCGTGGTCAGCTGGTCGGCCGTCGCACCCTCGACCTCGATGGTGCGCAGCTTCGCGTCCCACAGCCGCTGGGCCTCGTCCTTGACCCTGCCGAACTTCGATTCGGCCGGCAGTTCGAGCTCGAGGTTCCTACGAGCCTGTTCGGTGCCGATCAGCGAGGTCGCGATCCGCAGCTGGACCTGGGTGACTTCCGGGTCGAAGGAGAAGTAGCCGCCGACATTGGCGCCGCCGCCGTTCGACAGCTTGCCAGAGGCAACCACCTTCTGGTCCACCACGCCGTACACGAAGAGTCTTCCGGCGCCGGTGGACAGGCCGCTCTTGACGTCGCTGAAGCCGGTGACGACGCCGGTGTCCGGGTCGAGCGTCAGGCCGCCGTTGTTGTTGACGTTGTCGAACACCAGCGACGCCTTGCCGGCCGGGAACGAGAACCGCAGCAGCGCGGCATGGTCGGTCGGTGCGATCTCGGCCGCGTTGCCGTTGTCGAACGTGACGCCGTAGTAGTACGGCCGGGCGATCTCGTTGTCGTGGCTGAACGACCAGGCCCGCGCCTTGCGGTCGGCCGTCGGCGTTGTCGCGATCGAGGGCATTACCTGGAACGTCTGCCGGTCACCCATCCACGGGCTGGGCTCGTGGCTGATCGACAACGCCTGGATGGTCGGCTTGTTGGCCTCGTTGTTGCCCTTGGCGTAGTCGTACAGCCAGGACGTCGAGCCCGCGTTGGTGACCGGCGTCCAGAAGTTGAAACCATGCGGTACGGCGGTCGCCGGGAAGTTGTTGCCGCGCGAGAAGCCACCCGTCGAGTTCGTCCCGCGGGTCGTGATCGCCAGGTCCGACGGGTGCTTGGCCGCGGTCTTCTGGGCGGCCCGGTCGGGGTTGATCGCGGCGGCGATCCGGATGTCGTCGATCCAGCCGCGGAAGTCGGCCGGGCCGGACGGCTTGTCGTAGCCGACCAGGATGCGAGTCACCGTCTTACCCGCCGCGACCTTGCCGAGGTCGGCGTCGATGTTGTTCCACTGGTTGGTGGACAGGCCCTTGGCGTCACCCTGGCCGCGCGGGCTGAGCTCGAAACCATGGTGATCGCGAGCCTTCAGGTCGCTGAGGTACGTCCCGTCCGAGAACGCGAGGTCGAGTGCCGCGAACGTACTCGGGTAGCTGAGGTCGCCCTCGGTGTGCTCTGGGAAGATCTTGTACGACAGCCGGGTGTCCCTGCCGATCTTCAGGTCGACGTCGGCAATCTTGTTCCAGGTGTAGCCACGGCCCTCGGCGGTCTGGTGGCCGGCGTACCGGAACGACTTGACGCCGGTGAAGCCGACCCGGGCCCGGGCGTTGTAGGCGCTGCTCGGGCCGGAGTCCAGCCGCGACTCCGCGGTCGGGCCGGGTGGCGGCAGCGGGGCGCCGTTCGACAGGTACCAGTCGGCGAGCTGGACGATGTTCTCACCGTGGTTCAGCGTGATGTCCAGCTTGAAGAACTTGTACGGCGTCTCGTTCGAGAAGCTGTACTCCTTGGTCTGGAAGCGGTTCTCGAAGCCCTCGCCGGTGCGGGTGTCCAGCGTGGTCCAGGTGGTCCCGTCGTTCGAGCCCTGCACCGTCCAGTTCCGCGGGTCGCGGCCGTCGGCGTCGTTGGCCGAGGTCAGCGCGTACTTGCGGATCACCACCGGGGCCGAGGTCTCGTAGACCAGCCAGCCGGTCGGCTCGAACACCAGCCACTTGGTGAACTTGTCCCCGTCGGCCGCGTTGGTGGCGATCTCACCGCTGCCGGTGGTCACCTTGGTGACCTTGTCCATCTCGCTGCCGCCGATACCGGTCGGCGTAGGGCCGCGGACGCCGTCGGCGCGCGGTTTCCCGTCCGGGCCGGTCTCGACGGTGTCGGTGTAACCGGGTTGCGGCTGACCCGGCTCGAACGAGGTGAAGAACGACGAACCGGTCACCACCGGCTGCTCCTCTGTAGTGGGTGGGACGGCCTGCGCTGACGTCATGGCAGACGACATTGTCACAAGCCCGAGCGACGCGACGAGCCCCAGTGGGCGGCGGAGATTCATCCACGCTCCTTCCACGGCTGAGACCGGCGCGCGGCCGCCGCCACCGGGAACCACACAGCCTCCCCGCGACACCAGCCGCCCGCCAGTGGGTTCTACGCGGCCCCGATGACAAGGTTGTCAGCCCGCGTTCGGGGCGATCCTGCCCATCATGGTCACCCCGGGTCAAGGGTTCGTCGCACACCGTTCGCCCGTGTCCCGCGATTGGTCGCCCGGCGGTAGGTTGAACGACATGGACGAACGAGTGCTGGTGACCGGAGCCTCCGGGTTCATCGGGCGGGCCGTGGTGGCCGCCCTGCGGCAGCGGGGTGTCCTGGTGACCGCCGTGGACCGTGAGCCGCCGGACCCGTCGTGGGACGACGGCGTCCACGTGGTCACCGGTGAGCTGTCGGACCAGGAGACCTGCGTCTCCGCCTTCGAGACCCGGCCGGCCGCCGTGGTCCACCTGGCCGCGCTGACCTCTGTGCTGAAGTCCGTCGACGCTCCGATGCAGACCTTCGCCCAGAACGTGACGATCACCCAGGTCCTGATGGAGCTGTCCCGCGGCAGTGGTGTGGACCGCTTCATCCTCGCCTCGACCAACGCCGTCGTCGGCAACGTCGGTACGTCGACCATCACCGCGGACCTTCCGCTCCGGCCACTCACGCCGTACGGCGCGACCAAGGCAGCGTGCGAGATGCTGCTGTCGGCGTACTCGGGCAGCTACGGTCTCGCGACCGCCGCGCTGCGGTTCACCAACGTCTACGGCCCAGGCATGTCACACAAGGACAGCTTCGTACCGCGGATGATGCGGGCGGCGCTGAAGGACGAGGGTGTCCGGATCTACGGCGACGGCAAGCAGCGACGCGACCTCGTCTACATCGACGACGTCGTCGCGGGCGTCCTGCTCGCGCTCGACAAGGCGTACGACGGCCGGGCGATCATCGGATCCGGCCGGTCCGTGTCCGTGCTGGAGATGGTCGAGGCGGTACGCCGGGTGACCGGGCGTCCGGTCCCGGCCGAGCACATCGAGGCGCCGGCCGGGGAGATGCCCGCGGTCGTCGTCGACATCACCAACGACCTCGGCTACGCGCCGACGGTGTCGCTGGACGACGGGCTCGCGCGCACGTGGCAGTACCTCAAAGCTCCGTGAGGCGCGTCCTCCGTACGCACTGGCTGCTCGCCGTCTTCCTGGTCGCGGGCACGGTGCTGCGTGTGCTCGCGACCATTGCCTACCGGCCGGCGATCATCTACACGGACTCGGTGCAGTACCTCAACAACATGGAGGCGCTGAGCCCCAACCAGCTCAATCCCATCGGCTACGACTTCGTCCTGCGGCCGATGGTCGACCTCGGCGGCCTCACCCTCGTCGTGATCGTCCAGCACCTGGTCGGGCTCCTGCTGGGTATCGCCATCTACGGACTGGCCCGCCGGCTCAACGTCTACCGCTGGCTGGCCGCGCTAGCGGCCGCACCGCTCCTGCTCGACGCCTACCAGGTGCAGATCGAGCAGAACATCATGGCCGAGACCACTTTCGACGTACTGCTCGTCGGCATCCTCTGGCTGCTGCTCGGCTGGGGCGTACCCGGTTGGAAGCGTGCACTCGCGGTCGGCCTGATCTTGGGTGCCGCGTTCGCCGTCCGCACCATCGGCCTGACTCTGCTCATCGCAGTCGTGCTCTACCTGGTCGTCGTCGGTGACGCCTGGCGCCGCCGACGTCTCGAGTTGGTACGACGTACAGCCGCAGCCATAGCCGGATTCGCGGTGGTGTTCGGTGCCTACGCGACGTACTTCCACTCGGAGACCGGCCGGTGGGGATTCACCGGTGCCGAGAACCAGGTGCTCTACGGCCGGACCGCTGTGGTCGCCGACTGCGCCAAGCTACCGCTCAACGAAGGCACCAGACTGTTCTGCCCGAAGGAGCCGCTCGGGGAACGGCTCGGCGTCGACAAGTACGCGCACAACCACTATGGCGACCCCAACTGGCCTGGACCGCTGCCGCCCGGCACCACGAAGCAGGAGTTGGCCACGGAGTTCGCCCGCTTGGTCATCCGGCACCAGCCGTTGGATGTCACGTGGGCTGCGCTGAAGGACTTCTTCAAGGGCTTCGCGCCGACGCGGACCACGTCGCCGGACGACGTACCGCTGGAGCGCTGGCAGTTCCAGACCACCTACCCGAACCTCGAGGATCCCAACACCGCCGAGGCCGCGGTGAAGTGGGGCGGGTCGGAGCCGCACGTCTCGCACGCGCCGGCCGTCATTCTGCGCGCTTACCAGTTGAACGGTGGCTATACGTCTGGAACGGTGCTGGGCATCTGCGTTCTGATCGCCTTGGCCGCTGCGGCCGGGCTCGGTCGCGCCAAGACGTCCCGGCTCAGGTCTGCCGCACTGCTGCCTGCGGCCATGGGCGTGATCCTGCTGCTGGGGTCCGCCGCCTTCGAGTTCTCCTGGCGCTATCAGCTACCCGGCCTGGTGTTCTTCCCGCTTGCCGGGGCGATCGGGTTGCGTGCGTTGCTCGGCAAGGATCAGGCCCGGCCCGCGATGGCCGACTACCCGGACGAGGTGGACTCGCTGGCGGTGAAGGACTTCGGCCAGCCGTCGTTCGCACCGATCGTCGTGGTGATCGCCGCCTACAACGAAGCCGGCGGGATCGGCCCGGTGCTGACGAACATGCCCCGCACCTGCGCGGGACTCCCGGTCGACGTCCTGGTCGTCGTCGACGGCGCGACCGACGACACCGCCGACGTCGCCCGCCGGCACGGTGCTTTCGTGTGTGTTGCCCCAAGCAACCGTGGTCAGGGCGCCGCGCTCCGGCTGGGCTACCACCTCGCCGCCGAGGGCGGCGCGCAGTACGTCGTGACAACCGATGCCGACGGGCAGTACGACAACGACGAGCTCGACGTACTGCTGCAGCCGATCCTGGACGACCGGGCCGACTTCGTCACCGGGTCGCGCCGGCTCGGTGCCGAGGACGCGGACAGCCGGCTGCGCTGGGTAGGAGTGCGGGTTTTCGCCGTCCTGGCGTCGATTCTGACCCGGCGGAGGCTGACCGACACGTCGTTCGGCTTCCGCGCGGTGCGGGCCGAGCTGGCGACCGCGGTGACGTTGCGCGAGCCGCAGTACCAGTCGTCGGAATTGTTGCTCGGGGCAATCGCCCTCGGCGCGCGGGTGGTGGAGTTGCCGATGACGATGCGGCGCCGCGGCGACGGGAGCAGCAAGAAGGGGCCCGGCCTGGTGTACGGCGCGAACTACGCGCGAGTGATGACGACTACCTGGCTGCGGGAGTACGTGCTGCGGTCGGCTCGGCTTCGTCCTCGGGCAAAGACCCGGCCCGATTGGCGAACACATACCGATCGAACAGCACGAACTTCAGGATGAACAGCACGCCGTACGTGCCGAGGTAGGAGCCGCTGACCAGGACCGTCTGCCAGACGTGCGAGTCGACCCGGTCCTGGACCAGCCGGTCGGTCACCGTGGTGACGATCGCCGCCAGCACCGCGGACGTCACCACGATGATTGCGTACGGCAACAGATCGCGGCCGGCCGGGCCGCGGTGACCCCAGGTCCAGCGGCGGTTGATCAGGTAGCTCGGCACGGTGCCGGTCACCCACGCGACCAGCGATGCGACCAGGGCCGTCGTACCGAACCAGTAACACAGCGCGAAGGCGCCCTGGCTGAGCACGGTGGCGACCACCGAAGCCGTCGAGTACTTCGCCCACAGCAACAAACGGGTCCGGCGCCGGCCGAAACCGCTGATCACCTTGGTCAGAGTCCCCATTGGGCCTATTGTGCACCTCCACGCCCAACGGTGCCTCGGAAGCGCGAATTCATAGCCAATTGCCAGCTTCTGAGTGGGGCTGGTCACGTTAGGGGAGCGGGTACTCGGGATAGGAAGGACTGTGAAAGCCAACATCCCCAAAGGAAGGCGGCCGAGCCGTGCGCGTACTCGTCCTGGGCGGTGACGGTTACCTAGGGTGGCCGACAGCGCTGCATCTGTCAGACAGCGGCCACGACACGGCCGTCCTCGACAACTTCGCCCGGCGGGGCTACGACCGGGAGTTGGGGGTGCAGAGCCTGGTCCCGATCGAGGATCTCGACACCCGGGTCGCGGCCTGGGAGGAGGTCTCCGGCCGGCGGATCGCGGCGTACGTCGGTGACCTGCTCGACGCCGACTTCGTCTACCGGGTGCTGCGCGAGTTCGAGCCGGACGCGATCGTGCACTTCGCCGAGCAGCGGGCGGCGCCGTACTCGATGATCGACCGTGAGCACGCCGTCTACACCCAGCACAACAACGTGGTCGGCACGCTGAACCTGATGTACGCCGTGGCCGAGACCAACCCGGACATCCACCTGGTCAAGCTCGGCACGATGGGCGAGTACGGGACGCCGAACATCGACATCGAGGAAGGCTGGCTGGAGGTCGAGCACAACGGGCGCAAGGACCGGATGCTCTACCCGAAGAAGCCGGGCTCGTTCTACCACCTGAGCAAGGTGCACGACTCGCACAACCTCGAGTTCGGCTGCCGGGTCTGGGGACTACGGGTGACGGACCTCAACCAGGGTGTCGTCTACGGCCAGCAGACCCCGCAGACCGTGCAGGACCCGCGGCTGGCGACCCGGTTCGACTACGACGCGGTCTTCGGCACCGTGCTCAACCGGTTCGTCATCCAGGCCGTGCTCGGTGAGCCGCTCACCGTCTACGGCACCGGCGGCCAGACCCGTGGACTGCTGGACATCCGCGACACCGTCGAATGCATCCGCCTCGCGGTGGAGAACCCGGCCGACGCCGGTGAGTTCCGGGTCTTCAACCAGATGACGGAGAGCTACTCGGTCAGCCAGATCGCGGAGATGGTCGCGGAATGCTTCCCCGGCCCCGTCCAGGTCGAGCATCTGGAGAACCCGCGGGTGGAGCAGGCCGAGCACTACTACAACGTGAAGCACACCGGCCTGGTCGGCCTCGGCCTGCAGCCGCACCTGCTGTCGGACACGTTGATCGACTCGATGTTCGACATCGTCGCCGCCAACAAGGACCGCGTCGACCAGGCCGCCCTGCTACCCACGGTCCACTGGAAGGGCCACCTCAGAGAGCGCGCTTAGGCCGTGTCTGACGGCGCTGGACCATCAGACACGGCCTAGACGAAGAAGCAGAAGATGTGGCCGACCGGGTCGGCGTACACGCGGACGTCCGACTGGGGCTGGAAGTCCTGCAACCGGGCGCCCAAGGAGGTCGCGTGCTGGTGCGCGGCCTCCAGGTCGTCCACCCTCAAGTCGAGGTGCAGCTGCATCTGCTGCCTGTCGCTCTCACTCGGCCAGGTCGGCGGCTGGTAGTTCCGCTCCAGCTGGAACGACAGCTTGGTGCCGCCGTCCGGGCTGACCGCCGTCGCCCAGGTCTCCTCATCGTCACCGAGCTCCCAGCCGAGCAGCTCGCAGTAGAACCGCGCGAGCTTCCGCGGGTCGGGAGCGTCCAGTACAACTCCTACCAGTGGAATCATTCTTCAGACGCTAACGACGGGCACCGACAAGAAGTGTCGGGAGTACGGCGAGAAACCGGTCCTGCCGGCCACGATCGGCCTGCTCGGCCAGCCAGCCGTCCGCGTCGTCCTGGGTGATCAACGCCTTCTCGACCGCGGCGGCGGCCGCTGCCGCGAGTTGACGCGCCATCACCTCGTGGTCGGTCACCACTTCGCTGTGTACGACGACCTCGACGTCATGGAACCCGGCATCCAGAAGCAGATCCCGCAGACTGCGGGCGGCGCGCGGGGAGACCGACCGGGACTCCAGCCCGAGCAGCACGACATCTGTCAGATCCTGGTCCGAGCTGTCGATCAGCAGGAACCCGTAGTCCTGCCCGCCCAGCACGATGCTTCCGCCCGGCCGGATCACCCGGCGAGCCTCGGTCACGGTCGGGACCGGGTCCTCGAGCAGGTGGAAGAGCCGGACGGCCCGGTAGCCGTCCACCGACGCGTCCTCCAGCGGGAGGGCGTCGGAGTGTGCCAGGTGAAACATCGCCTCGGGCGCCCGCGAGCGGGCCGCCGCGATCGCCTCCGGGTCCGCGTCCACTCCGGTCACCTTCAGGCCGGCCGCTGTCAGCTCGGCGACCGCATGCCCGGCGCCGCAGCCGACGTCGACGCAGGTGGCGCCGCTCGCCAGGTCCAGCAGCCGGTACGACTCCGCCCGGAGCTCCGCCGCTCCGGGCCGTTCCTCGATCCGTTCCAGAAAGCTCATGGTCCCAGGCTGAAACTTCAGGTCCACCTGAAGTCAACCTGTCACATCTCCGCACCTGGATACGTCAGGCTGGGTGGCGGGACGGTCCTGCCGGTGAGTCGACCGAGGAGACCTGGAGATGAAGTTCGCGAAGGCCATCGTCTACGTCGAGGACGCCAAGGCGTCGATCGAGTTCTTCGAGCGCGCGTTCGGGTGGAAGGGGACGTACTGGGACCAGGGAGCCGGCGAGGTGGACACCGGGGACACCAAGATCGTCTTCGCGACCTATGCGGTCGGCCAGAGCCACCTGGCCGAGGTCGGTGCTCCCGGCGCGGTCGGCTTCGAGCTCGGGCTCACCAGCGAAGACGTCGAGGGTGACTTCCAGCGGGCCGTCGACGCGGGCGCCGAGCCGCTGAAGCAGCCGGAGAAGTCGCCGTGGGGACAGGTCACCTCCTACCTACGCTGCCCCGACGGCACCGTCGTCGACCTCGCCTCGCCGGCCTGAGCCGGGCCGAGGCCGTGTCTAATCCATCGACACCTTGTCGAACGCCGTGGTGGTGTAGCGGACGTCGACGCTGACCTCGTCGCCGACCGCGGGGGGCGCCACCGACGACGGCAGGAACAGCATGCTGGCCTGCATGTGCGGCGGCTCGGCGAACCAGCGCTGCTTGCCCTCGATGCTGAACGGCGACAGCGCCATCCCGGCCGCGTCCAGGCTGCCCTTGGCCATCGCGATCGCGCGCTGGCGCACGGTCGCCGCCGCGGTCGGCGCCTCCAGGCCGACGCCGTGCGCCGTTCCACCCGACACCACCAGGATGTGGCCGTCACCGCTGACCCGGCGCTGCCGGTAGCCGACCCGCTCACCGCGGCGGACCGAGTGCACGTCGAGCACGGTGGCCCGCACGGACAGCGCGCCGCGGTCGCCGAGCCAGAGCCCGGTGCCCATCCGCAGCCGTACGTTCTCGCCGATGTCGGCCAGCTTCTGCGCCGGTACGTGCGACACCCAGAGCGGTCCACGCCGCACCGCCTGGGCCGCCTTCCCCAACTCCGCGGCTTCCCGGAGGTTGGCCGACGTACCGCCGGCTCCCATCGGGAAATGCAGTGACCAGCCCTCGAACCGGATCCGGTCGAGTGCGTTCAGCAGCATCGTGTGCCGCAGCTCGCGGGCACCGATACCGTGCCGCCGCATCGAGGTCTGCACCTCGATCAGCACCCGGCTGCCGGCCGGGATCGACACCAGGTCAGCCAGCCGGCTGACCGTGTGGATCACGTTCTTGCTCTGCGGCACGTCGAGGAACGGCCGCCACGGCGTCAGTACGACGATGTCCTCACGAGGATCCGGTGGCACCTCGAAGTACGTGCCGACCGCGACGGTGCGAGCGCCGAGGGCGCGCGCCTCGGCCAGCAGCCGCTGGTTGCCGAAGCCGTATCCGTTGCCTTTCGCGACCGGGATGATGTCGGGGTTCCACGTGGAACGCAGATGTTCGCGCCATCGATCGGAATCGACGTGCAGGACTAGGGGCATGGTGTCAACGCCGTCTCATGTAGAGGTCGAATGCGGTGTAGAGCGCCTTGTTCAACGGCAGATCCCACTCACCGACGTACTCGACGGCCTCGCCGCCGGTGCCGACCTTGAACTGGATCAACCCGACGTGCGGGTCGTTCGGGTCCAAGGTGTCGGTGATGCCCCGTAGGTCGTACACGGACGCACCCGCCGCGAGCGCGTCCGACATCATGCGCCACTGGATCGCGTTCGATCCGCGCACGTCCCGCTTGGCGGTCGAGCTGGCTCCGTAGGAGTACCAGGAATGACCGCCCACCCGGACCCAGATGGTCGAAGCGACCAGATCGCCTTCGTGGTAGGCGTTGTAGATCCGGAAGTCACAGCAATCGGCCGGCTGGTTGGCCATCGCCGCCTGCATCTTCACGAAGTACGGCAGCGGCCGCGGGGTGAAGTGGTCCCGCTCGGCCGTCTCGACGTACAGGGCGTGGAAGGCCTTCAGGTCCTCGGCTCCGCCCTGCGTCACCTCGACGCCGGCCTTCTCCGCCTTCTTGATGTTGCGCCGCCAGAGCTGGTTCATGCCCTTGAGCAGGTCGTCCTGACCGCGGCCGGCCAGCGGCACCTGGAAGACGTACTGGGGCTGTCCGGCGGCGAAGCCCTCACCCGTGCGCGGCGCCTTCCAGCCCAGCGCTCGCAGTTGCGTGGCGACGGTTGCGCCGGACGGCTCGATCACATCGGCCCGGACATCGCCGAGCTTGGGCTGCTGCCCGCCCGCGATCGCGTCCTTGATCGTCTTCGCACCCCACCGCCGGGTCGCCACCGGCGGGCCCATCCGGACGCCGAACGCCCCGCGCTCCTGCAGATGCGACGCGAGCGGGCGCAGGTACCGGCCGAGGTCGATGGCGTCCCAGTCGATCACCGGACCCTCGGGCAGATAGGCCAGGTATCGCTTGACCTTCGGCATCTGCCGGTAGAGCACCAGGCCGGCGCCGACGAGCCGGCCAGGGTCCGCCGGGTCGAACCAGCCGAGTGACTCCGCCTTCCACTCGCTCTTCACCGCCGCCCACCCCGGGGTCTGCAGGAAGCTCGCCGACGGTTGCGCCGCGATGTAGGCACCGTGCTCGTCGGCCGAGATGGTCCGGATGCTCAAGTCACTCACGGTCGGTCAGGTTACCGGCCCGGAGCTTTGAACCGTAGCCGAGCCGGTGAGGCATACCTCCACCTTGAGAAGCCACCGACCATAAATCGCGGCGAAATTTGGTCGGTGGATTCTCAAGGTCGCAGTTCAGCGGGCCAGGAGGTCGAGGGAGAGGTCCCACAAGCGAGTGGCCGACTCCGGATCCAGCGCGTACGCCGAGACACCGCTGTACTCGCTGTCACCGCGGGGCAGGGCCTCGTTGTTGTCCTCGAAGTACCGCCCGGTCACGCCGTCGACGAGCGGCGACGCGGCCAGCAGGACCGAGGTCGACGCGCCTTGCTCGGTGGTCTTCCACGGGAAGTCTTCCCAGACCTTCAGTTGGTCCGCCGACATGTGCCGCTGCAAGGGCGTCCGGATTCCGCCGGGCATCAGCGCGTTGGCGACGATCCCGTCGCTCGCCCAGCGCTTGGCCGCCTCGACGGCGAACAGCACGTTGGCCGTCTTGGACTGCCCGTACGCCGACCATTCGTCGTACGGCCGGCGCTCGAAGTGGATGTCGTCGAACACGACGTCCGAGCGGTTGTGCGCGGTGGAGCTGACCGACACGACCCGGGCGTTGCCGGCCTGTGCGAGTGCTGCGTGCAGGCCGGTCGTGAGGCCGAAGTGGCCGAGGTGGTTGGTGGCGAACTGGTGCTCCCAGCCCTCCGGCGTGCGGGTGAGCGGCTCGGCCATCACGCCCGCGTTGTTCACCAGGATGTGGAGTGGTCCGTCCCAGCTCGCCGCGAACGCCCGGACCGACTCACGGTCGGCCAGCTCGATCGGTGCGACGTACACGTGGTTGTTGCCGGTCGTCTCGATGATGTCGGCCGCGACGCGCTCGCCGGCGGCGGTGTTGCGGACGGCGAGAGTGACCTCGGCACCGGCCGACGCGAGGGCGCGAGCTGTCTCGACGCCGATCCCGGACGCGCCGCCGGTGACGATCGCCCGGCGGCCGGACAGGTCGACGCCGGCAATCACTTCGGCGGCGGTGGAGTCATGGGTGAAGGGGGGTGGTGATTCTGCTCATCAGGTTCGGTCCCGTTCTGCGAGCTAGGCTTTAATCGGAGGATCCTCCGCTAATCTCAGTTAACTGGAGGGACCTCCGGTTATCAAGTCCGATAGGTTCTGGGGTCAAGGAGGGAGGGGAGATGGGCACTGGTGAGCGCCCCCTGCGGGCGGATGCGCAGCGGAACCGGGACCAGATTCTCGCCGCCGCGGCGCGCGCGTTCTCGACCTGCGGGCTCGAGGCGACGCTGGAAGGGATCGCAAAGGACGCCGGCGTCGGAATCGGTACCCTCTACCGGCACTTCCCGACCCGCGAGCTGCTGATCGAGGCGGCGTACCGGAACGAGCTGGCGGCCATCTGCGACGCGGCGCCCGAGCTGCTCGAGACGATGCCGCCCGCCGACGCGCTGCGCGCCTGGATGGACCGCTACATGGACTACATGACGCGCAAGCTCGGGATGGCCGACGCCCTCCGTGCGGTCATCGCTTCCGGCGCGAATCCGTACGCCCAGAGCTTCGAGCTCCTGGTCGGTGCGATCAAGCCGATGCTGGACGCCGGCGCCGCGGCCGGGGACCTGCGATCCGACGTCTCGGCCGACGACGTCCTCATCAGCATCAGCGGGGTCGCGCTGGCCACCGGGAAGAACCGCGACCAAGCCGACCGGGCCCTCAACCTCCTGATGGACGGCCTCCGTTACCGGGGTTCATAGACAGTGATGAAGGTTGCGTTGGTGACGGGGTCAGCCTCGGGGATCGGAGCGGCGACGGCTCGGCGGCTGGCCGCGGACGGGATGACCGTTGCGGTGCATTCGCGGTCCAGTCGTGAAGCTGGGGTGGAGCTGGCGGGGGAGCTTGGTGGGTCGTACCACCAGGCTGATCTTGCGGATGACTCTGCCGCGCGTGAGCTCGTCCCGAGTGTGCTGGCTGAGCATGGGCGGCTCGACGTACTGGTGAACAACGCGGGGATCAGCTGGCCGGTGCCGCACGCGGACCTCGATGCGCTGACGGCGGACGACTGGCGGCGGCTGCTCGACGTCAATCTGATCGCGCCGTGGCTGTTGTGTACGGCGGCCGTGCCCGCGCTCCGGGAGTCGGGTGGCTGCATCGTCAACGTGACCAGCCATGCCGGCGTCCGTCCGAAGGGAAGCTCGATCGGGTACGCCGCCTCGAAGGCCGCGCTCAACCATGTGACCAAGCTCCTCGCCGCGGCCCTGGGACCCGATGTGCGCGTGAACGCGGTCGCGCCCGGTCTGGTGGACACACCGCTCACAGCCTCCTGGACCGACGCCCAAGACCTGTGGAGAACCGCGAGCCCGATGCGCCGTGCGGCTCAACCGTCGGACGTCGCGGATCTGATCTCCGCGGTTGTCCACAACTCCTACCTCACCGGCGAGGTGATCCTGCTGGACGGCGGTCTGAACCTGCGCTGATTGTGTCGGTGCCGGCTCCTACGATCGCGGGATGTCTTTGGGTCGAGACTTCCGGCGGCTGTGGGTCGCGTTCACCGTCAGCGCCGTCGGATCGGCCGTCGGCCTCGGGGCGCTGCCGCTGATCGCCGTACTCGTGCTGGATGTCAGCACCTTCCAGGTGTCCATGCTCGCGGCGCTGTCCGCGATCGCCGGCGCCGCGCTCGCGCTGCCGATGGGTGACTTCATCGAGCAGCGGCGGAAGCGGCCGGTGATGATCACCGCCGACCTGGTCCGCTTCGCCGTACTGGTCTCGGTCCCGGTCGCGGCGACGTTCGGCGTACTGACCTATCTCCAGCTGTGTGTGGTCGGCGTTGTCCAGGCGGCGGCGTTGATCGCGTTCCAGGCCGCGAGTGGTGCGCACCTCAAGGCGCTGGTCCCGGCCGAGGGGCGGGCCGAGGCGAACAGCCGGTTCGAGCAGACCAACTGGATCTCGCTGAGTGTCGGGCCGGCGATCGGCGGTGCGCTGGTCAGCCTGGTCGGCGCGACCCTCACGGTGGCAGTCGACGCGGTGTCGTTCCTCGCGTCGGCCCTCGGCATCCGCCGAATCCAGCAGCCCGAGCCCGAGCCGGTACGACGTGAGGGCAAGGCGGACATCACCGCCGGGTGGCGGTACATCCTTCGTCATCGCGGGCTGCGCGCGTTGTTCTGGAACTCGCAGCTGTTCGGCGGGCCGGTGATGATGACCTCCCCGCTGCTGACGGTGTTCATGCTGCGTGATCTCGGACTGCCGGCGTGGAACTACGGGGTCTCTCTCGGCTTGTCCTGTCTGGGTGGCGTTCTGGGCGCCCGGTTGGCGCCACGGCTCACCCGCTCGTACGGGCTGCACTGGATGCTGCTCGTGTTCGGCGTACTGCGGGCTCCTTGGCTGTTGCTGATGCCGCTGGCGCCGCACGGGTGGGGCGGCTTCGTACTCATCACCGCGGCCGAGATGGGGTTGCTGGTGGCCGCTGGTGCGTTCAACCCGTCGTTCGCGACGTACCGGATGGACGTGACCGAGGACGGATACATGGCCCGCGTGGTGGGTGCGTGGTCGATCAGCTCGCGGTGTGTGCAGCCTGCCTTCATGGCCCTCGGTGGCGTGCTCGCGGCGCTGATCGGGCTCCGCGGTGCACTGTGGATCGCGGGTGCGTGCTGTCTGCTCAGTGCGTTCGTGCTGCCGTGGCGGTCGGCTAAACCAGCTCCATTGCCTGAGCCAGTCTGACCTGGCTGCCCATCATCCCGCCGTCCGCTCGGGCGTCCAGGTAGGCGATCGCCTTGTCCGGCGGCAGGACCAGCACCTCGACGACCTGTTCGCCGTCGTCCGGGTTGGTCGGCTCCTGGTCGACCACGACGTCCGCGACAACGATGGCCCAGTACGAGATCGGGTGTGGGAGGTGCGGACGGTACGGCTGAGGGCGGCGGTGCTCGCCCCGGTGCGCCCCCAGCCAGGTCAGCGGGCCGGTCAGTCGGGCGCCGGCCTCCTCGAGCAGCTCGCGGTGAACGAGCTGCTCGATCGTCTCGCCGGGCTCACGGGTCCCGCCGGGCAGGAACCGCCAGCCGAGGTCGTTGCCGCAGACAACGATTCCGCCGTCGGTCCGGCCGATCACGTGCACGTTGCTGATCAACTCGTCCGGCGGCCGCTCGGTCGAGAACCGGACGTCGAGCTCGCCCCAGGCCCAGTAGTCCGCCGCGAACAGGTCAGGAAACCGCTCAGCCCAGGTCTGCATGCGTGCCATTCTCGCCGCTGCGCTACCGTCCCCCCATGGCGGCCCAACCCCCGGACCCATCGCCCGACTCTGAACCCGACCCGTTGCCGGGCGAGTCGGTCGATGCCGAACGGTCTCGTCGTACTGCTGCCGGCCTGCTCGGGACCTGTGCCACCCTGACCGCGCTCGTCGGCGTCTTCCAGCTCGCCGGCATCCTCCGCGACCTCGATCAGTACGGCGCCGCCGCCTGGGCCGGTGTGGTCGTCGCCCTGGTCGCCGTACTCGGCCTGATCGCCGGCTACGGCGCGTGCGCACTGAACCGCGCGACCCTGCGCTCCCGCGTGATCGGCCGATTCGACCTCTTCCAGGTGCTGACCGTGCTGCTGATCGTCGCCATCACGGCCGGAATCCTCATCCCCACCCGCAACACGACCGCTCTCGCGCTGCTCCTGCCGTGGGGCGTCAGCTACTGGGTGCACGGCCTGGGCGCGGCGGCTACTTCAACTGAGACCTGAGGTAGTCGATGTCCGCCTTCTGACCGTGGTTCGCGTTCGGCGTCTCGACGACCACCGGGGCGCCGGCGGCCTGCACCACGGCGACGATGTCGGCCGGGTCGATGTGGCCCTCTTCGAAGTTGCTGTGCCGGTCGGCGCCGGAGCCGAACTCGTCGCGTGAGCCGTTGGCGTGCACCAGATCGATCCGCCCGGTGATCGCCAGCACCTTCTCCACGATCGTCGGCAGCTCCTCGCCGGCCGCGTGGAAGTGGCAGGTGTCGAGGCAGAAGCCGACGTTCTCCAGCCGGTCGTTGCCCGACGACTGCACCGCATCCCACAGCCGGGCGATCCGGTCCAGCTGGCGGGCCATCGCGTTCTCACCGCCGGCGGTGTTCTCGATCAGCAGCGGCACCGGCAGCTCGGCGCGCTCGATGCACTTGCGCCAGTTGTCGAACCCGGCCTCCGGGTCGTCGTCTTCACCCACGTGCCCGCCGTGCACGATGACGCCCTTGACCGCGATCTCGGCCGCCTTGTCGAGAGTCTGCTGGAGCAGCTTGCGGCTAGGGATCCGGATCCGGTTGTTCGTGTTCGCCACGTTCAGCCGGTACGGCGCGTGCACGTACAGATCGACGCCCGCCGCGGCGGCTCGTTCGCGCAGTGCTTCTTCTCCGTCGGCGTACGCGAGCTTCGGCGCCTTGTAGTCCTGTGGGTTGCCCAGGAAGAACTGCACCAAGTCGGCTCCCCGATCGGCCGCCTCGGCCAACGGGTCTTCCTGGTCCACATGCGCACCCAGCTTCAAACTCATGGGCCCCACCCTAAGACCGCCCACCGACAGTACTGATTCCGTCCCCGATGTCAGGAGCCCCATCCTGCCGACCGGGTGACCGGGCGGGAGTCGTGAGTGGGTGGCTGGACCGGGCGGCCCTCGAACTCGGTGGAGAGAACCACGTGGGTGTTCATCTCGCCGTGTTCGCCGAGGCGTTCGAAGAGTCCTTCCAGGTGGCGCATCGAGGTGACGCGGACGCGGAGCATCGAGCAGGAGTTTCCGCTGAGCTTGTGGATCTCCAGCACCTCGGGGAAGTCCTCGGCGCGCGTCGTCTTCAGCAGGCACCGCCCGGTCGTACAGCGCATCTGGACGAAAGCGGACAGCGGCTGGCCGGCCCGGGCCGGGTCGACCTGGGCCCGGTACCCGACGATCACGCCGGACTCCTCCAGCCGCCGTACCCGATCCGCCACGGCAGGTGGCGACAGGTTGACCCGCTTGCCCAGTTGGTTGAACGACAGCCGCCCGTCAGCCTGCAATTCGGCGAGGATCTGCCAGTCGGTCGCGTCCAGGTCGCGCTCCTGAAAGGTCATCTCCCCAGAACACCTTCGACATCGCCGCTGCACAAGGCCGGACGCCTTATTTCATGCATTCAATGCCGACGGCAGCCTTTCTAGCGTTGCAGGCATGTTGATCCCCGTCGTTCTGGCCGCCGCCCTGATGAACGCCGCCATGGTCGCAGCGAGTGCGGTGAGCACCATCCTGATCTCCGACAAACTGAGCCCTGGCCTGGCCGGTCTGCCCAACACCGCAGGCGTACTCGGCACCGCAGCCGGCGCACTGGCCGTCGGCAGGTGGACTGCCCGCCTCGGACGCGCTCAGGCCCTCCGCACCGGGTACGGCGTTGGTGTCGTCGGCGGAGCGTTGACAGTGCTGACCGCAGTGGGTGCCCACGTGTCCCTGCTCTTCGTTGGCATGTTCCTACTCGGTGCCGGTAACGCAGCGAGTCTCCTGTCGCGCTACGCCGCTGCTGACGCCGTACCTCCCGCTCGGCGGGCGTCCGCGATGAGCACTGTCGTCTGGGCCAGTACCGCGGGCGCCGCTGGCGGGCCGTTCCTCATGGCTCCGTCACAGTCATTCGCCACGTCTCTCGGCCTACCAGCACTGGCCGGACCGTTCCTGCTCGCCCTGGCAGCAGTCTTCGCGGCTTTGCTCGCGTCCAGCTACGTGCGGGTCGCCCCTGTGGTCGACCAGTCAGCACCTGACCGCCGCGATTCCTCCCCGACGTCGCGTCGGCCGGTCCTCCTGGCCGCGGGAGTGATGGTCGTCGGGCACTTGGTGATGGTCGCGCTGATGACCGCAGTACCGGTACACGCTCACCACCACGGTGACGGCCTCGGGCTGCTCGGAGTGATGCTGTCCGCGCACACGCTCGGCATGTTCGCGCTGTCGCCACTGACCGGCTGGTGGATCGACCACTCCGGCCCACGACCGGTGATGCTCACAGGCCTCGTCCTGTTGCTCTCGTCCGCAGTCCTGATCACTCAGGCTGGCTGGACCTTCACACCGGCGCTCTTCCTGCTCGGCTATGCCTGGAACCTTTGCTACCTCGGCGGCAGCGCACAACTTGCCACGGCGGCTCTCGAGAGCAAGGTCGAGTCCTCCATCTGGACCATCTCCGCCCTCGCCACCGCCACGTCACCCTGGCTCTTCAGCATCGGCGGATTCCCGCTCCTCGCCGGGCTGGCCTCGCTACTGGCGCTCCCGTTGCTGCTCCTGGCTCTGCGGTATGTGGCATCGGTCAACCCGCGAGTGCGGCTCTAGCCCTGGCCGGCGCTCAGGTGCCAGTCGATCGGTAGCCAAGTATCTTTACTGTCACACTCTGCCGACGCGGCAGCCACTCAGTGCGATGCCTCCCGCGCCCCGTCGCATGGCGTCGTACCTCTTACGACCGAGGAGTTCGTGCCTATGCCCGACGACTTCAGCCCAGTGATCCGAACGGACATTCCGCACTCGGCACGGATCTGGAACTACTGGATGGGCGGGAAGGATCACTTTGATGTCGACCGCATCGCGGGAGACGCCGGCGCGGAGGTCGATCCGGACATCGTGACGATGGCTGTGCAGTCTCGGCAGTTCCTGGTTCGCGCTGTGCGCTACCTCGCCGCCGAGGCTGGTATTCGCCAGTTCCTCGACATCGGAACGGGCCTGCCAACGATGCAGAACACCCATGAGGTCGCCCAGAGCGTGGCACAGGACTCGAAGATCGTCTACGTCGACAATGACCCGATGGTTCTTGCGCACGCCCGCGCATTGCTGATCAACACCACGCCCGAGGGCGTGACCACCTACGTCGACTGTGACTACCACCAGCCTGAGCAGATCCTCGCCGATGCCCGCAACGTGCTGAACTTCAATCAGCCGATCGGCGTCATGTTCATGGGTGTGCTCGGCCACGCTCGCACCTACGATGACATGCGCCGAATCGTCTCCACGGTCATGGACGCCGTTCCTTCGGGGAGCTACCTGACGTTGTGGGATGGGACGATCGACAGCGAGGCGTACGTAGCGCTCTGCGAGAACTACGCCAAGACCGGTGGTGTTCCCTACATTCCCCGGCCGCGGGAGGAGATCCGCGCGGTGTTCGAGGGCCTGGAGCTGGTGTCACCTGGCTTTGTGTCGATCACTCAGTGGTGGGCTGACGAAGACGACGCCGAACTGAGTGAAGCCCGACCTATCTCCGCCTACGGCGCCGTCGCCCGGAAGCCATAGTCCAGGCCGCGGAGGGCGAGAAGCTGGTGGTCGGCCCAGAGAGTGACGACTGATCGGCGCTCGGTGACGCCCGGTCCGGGAACTGCCCTGTGGATATGGTCAAGGGGGCGTCCGGACGCTGGTATTCTTCTGGGTGTGGCCCGGTCCATCGACCGGGCTCATTGCTTGGCGTCGGCGGCAAGTGCCGGCGCGGAGCACCATCGCATCGCCCTCCTGCCACGGAGAGACCGTGGCCGCCAAGTCCGAAGGAGGTGGAGTTCGCGCATGCGTCGTTACGAAGTCATGGTGATCCTCGACCCTGAGCTCGATGAGCGCACCGTTGAGCCGTCCATCGACCAGTACCTGAACATCGTCCGCAAGGAAGGTGGCACGGTCGAGAAGCTCGACATCTGGGGCCGCCGCAAGCTTGCCTATGACGTGAAGAAGAAGGCCGAAGGCATCTATGCCGTCATCGACCTGACCGCCGAGCCGGCGGTGGTGAAGGAGCTCGACCGTCAGCTCACGCTGAACGAGTCGATCCTCCGGACCAAGGTCATCCGGCCGGACCAGCACTGAACCTGGGGTCGTCAGCAACCATCGGTACTGTCGGCGCCAGCCGCTATTGATAGTTGTTGACAAAGCCACACCCGAAAGCAGGAGGAACGGCAATGGCAGGCGAAACCGTCGTCACACTGGTCGGCAACCTCGTCGACGATCCTGAGCTCCGGTTCACGCCCTCCGGTGCGGCCGTCGCGAATTTCCGGATCGCGTCGACACCGCGGACGTACGACCGGCAGACAGGTGAATGGAAGGACGGCGAGTCGCTGTTCCTGAGTTGTTCCGTCTGGCGCCAGGCCGCGGAGAACGTGGCCGAGTCGCTGCAGCGTGGGATGCGCGTGATCGTGCAGGGCAGGCTCAAGTCCCGCTCGTACGACGACCGTGAGGGCAACAAGCGCACGGTCTTCGAGATCGACGTGGACGAGGTCGGGCCCAGCCTGCGCAGCGCCACCGCCAAGGTGACCCGGGCGATGCGCTCCGGTCCCGGCGGCGAAGGTGGCGGCGGCTTCGGTGGTGGCGGTGGCAACCAGGGTGGCGGCTACGGCGGCGGCCAGGGTGGCGCCCCGCAGAACGACCCTTGGGCGACCCCGCAAGGCGGAGGTGCACAAGGTGGCGGCGGCCAGTCCGCCCCGCAGAACGACCCCTGGGCCAACCAGGGCGGCGGCTCGATGGAGGAGCCTCCGTTCTGATCCGGTCCGGGTCGTGACCATCAGACAAGAGTGACCATTCCGGCACGTGTGCCGGGCTCTGGAAGGAAGAGAGCACCACAATGGCCAAGATCATTCGGAAGCCGAAGAAGAAGGTCTGCGGCTTCTGCAAGGACAAGGCGACGTACGTCGATTACAAGGACACCGCGCTGCTGCGCAAGTTCATCTCGGACCGCGGCAAGATCCGCGCCCGCCGGGTGACCGGGAACTGCGTGCAGCACCAGCGTGACGTGGCCACCGCTATCAAGAACGCTCGTGAGGTGGCGCTGCTGCCGTACACGAGCACGGCTCGCTGAGGGAGGTCCGGCACATGAAGCTCATCCTGGCGCAGGAGGTCGAGGGCCTCGGAGCCCCCGGCGACATCGTCGAGGTGAAGGACGGCTACGGCCGCAACTACCTGGTCCCGCGCGGCCTGGCCATCGGCTGGACCCGCGGCGCCCAGAAGCAGATCCAGTCGATCAAGCGGGCGCGTGACGCCCGGGCGATCCAGGGCAAGGAGCACGCGAGCGAGGTCAAGAACCAGCTCGAGCAGCTCACCGTCAAGCTGGACGTCAAGGCGGGTGACACCGGCCGGCTGTTCGGCTCGGTCACCCCGGCTGACATCGCCGGTGCGATCAAGTCCGCCGGCGGCCCGCTGGTCGAGAAGCGGTCGATCGCCATCGCCGCGCCGATCAAGACCACCGGCAAGCACCAGGTCTCGGTCCAGCTGCACCCGGAGGTGGCCGCCACGGTCCGCCTCGAGGTCGCGGCCGGCTGACCTGAGAGCCCTCGAGGCCCGCACTCCACCCGGAGTGCGGGCCTCGCTCATATCTCCAGCCTGACGGGCAAGCGGGAGTCGCCGGCGAAGTGTGCGGTCGGGGAAGTGGTGTCGCGGTCAGTTCTGTTGTGGGCCCGGCCAGTCGACGGGTCCGGGATCGGTCCCGCTGGCGGTGTCGTCCCGTGTGACGCCAGGCCACTCGATCGGCGCCGGGTCCACATTGCTGCCGGTCTCCGCTTTGCTCACCTCGGGCCACGGGACCGGAGCCGGATCATCCGCCGCCACCGCCTGTCCTGACGGCACCAGCAGCACCAGCGCCGCCATCACACTCCCTACCAGCCGCACCGACCGCGCGCGCCGTCGCACCCCTGAACCGGACCGTCGGATGGCGGTCATTTCTTCTTGTCCAGGGCGTAGACGACGGAGTTCTGGACAACGATGGCGTGGGCGCCGGCGATCCCCCACGGGCGAGCGGTGCCCTCGGCGAGGGGGTACGACGGACGACCCGGAGCGGTGGCGACCAGGTTGCCGCTCACGGTGCCGTAGATGGTGCTGCCGGTGATCGACTGCGGCTGGAAACCCTTGAAGGGGAACGTCTTCCCCCGGGTGAAGTCGATCAGGCACTCGCCCCAGGCGGCGACCTTCTTGGCGGTGTCCGGAACCCAGTCCCAGGTCTCCAGGTCGCTGCCGGAAGTGTCCGCGCAGCGGGCGACGAGCGCGCCGTTGGCGCTCGAATGTACGGCGGGGATCAGCGTCCCGGAGTTCGCGCTCTTCCACAGCACCAGTACGCGGCCCGGGCTGGCGGCCACCACATGGTCGAAGCCTTTGGCCTTGGCCGGCGGCTTGAGCTGCACTTCCTCCAGTTCCTTGTCCGGCTGGCTCCAGTACAGCGGGCCGGCGTACCGGGCCATCAGCGTGCGATCGCCCTCGGCGAGAAGGATGGTGGACGACCGCGGTTGGTTCGGCACTGTCTTGAGCTCGCCGCCGGAGATGACGCTGGCTCCGGCACTGCCCATCAGCACCAGGGGCGACGTACCGAAGAACTGCACCTTGGCCGAGTCGGGCAGCTCGATCTCGGTGGCTTCGGCGCCGTCACCCGCCCAGTAGTACAAGGTGTCCGACGAGGCCACGGCGACCACGGGCTTGGAGTCGACGAAGGTGTAGACCGGGCTCTCGGCGTCGTTCGGCACCTTGTCCTGCCAGAGCACCTTGCCGTTGCTGTCGAACACCGCGATCTTGTCGTCCGGCGTCAGTACGGCGACCTCCGTGCCGTCCGGTTTCACCGCGGGGACCGTGCCTTCGGCGATGTCGACCGTCCAGCTGGCGTTGACCGTCCAGCCCAGCGGCGCCGGCCGGTCGGGGAGCTGGTCCGGCCTGACGCTCGGCTCGGGCAGCGCCTGCAGCTTCGGCGACGCGGTCGGCTTGGGCACCCCGTCGCCCTTGCTGAACACGGTCAGGTAGAGCGTCGTACCGGCGACCAGGGCGCAGGCCACCACGGCCGCGACCACGATCGGCCAGATCGGCTTGTCGGCGCTGCCCTTGCCTTTGCCGCGACTCTCCGCGTCGACCGCCTCGACCCGGCCGTCCGGGTGGATGACCAGCGGCCAGGAGGCGCCGTCGGACTCCACCGCGGTCGCCTTCACCGGCCGGCCGAGCTGGCCGGCCCGCTCGCTCACGATCGCGATCGCGGCCTGGCGCGGGTCGTGGTGGTTGACCGGGTGGCTCCGGCCGGCGATCTTCACCTCGGCGTTGTGGTCGTCGTACAGCCGGATCGTCACCTTGGGCCAGGACGGGACCTTCTCAGCCACGACGACCTCCCATTCCCGACACCAGACTCCTCACTCGTCCGTCTCCGCCGACACCGTCCCAGTGGTCCAGACCGCTGTGTCAGCGAGCCACCGCCCGAGCCACCGGCAAAGTAGACCATTAGCATGTCCACCGCACCAACGGCGTGCCGGGGAGCCCGGGCCCGCCGCCGACGCGAGATCTCGGCTCGACTGACCCCGACAAGGGGGTAGAAACATCCTCGCCTGTGGATGGGTCACGAAAGTACATCCGGAAAGCGAGAGAATACTGTGGGCGACAGCCTGTGACGCACCGCGAGAGGAGGGGGCATGACGCAGAACCCGTGGACCCGGCAGCAATCGCCGACCCAGGGTCCGGAACAGTCGGCTCCAGGCCCCTCGCCGCAACCCGCGGATCTCTCTCGCCGCGGGCCGTCCGCCCCTCAGCACGGCGTCCCGGCGCCGGCCGAGGACCAGCGGCTGCCGAAGTTCGCCATCCCGGCCGCGGACACGCTCTGGTGGGTCGGTGCGCACGGCGGTGCCGGCGAGACGACGATGTCGCTGTTGTTGCCCGGGACGCGGGCGGCCAACCATCGCTGGCCGATCCCGCCGCCACCGGTGCCGACACCGGTGATCCTGGTTGCCCGGACCAACGGTTCGGGTCTGCGGGCCGCTCAGCGGGCCGCGATCGAGTGGGCCTCGGGAGTGGTCCAGGGAGTCGCCGTCCTCGGCCTCGTGCTGATCGCGGACGCTCCGGGCCGGCTGCCCCGCGTCCTCGACGACTTCGCCGACATCGTCGGCGGTGGCGTGCCGAGGGTCTGGGACATCCCGTGGATCGAGGAGTGGCGCCGGGGGGAGGCACCCACCCCTGACAACACCCCGGACGAGGTTTTCGAAGTCCTTGAATCCATCTACGCTCTTCGCGCGTCAAACCCTGCGGACTATCCCGCCCCGTACTGAAAGGCATTTACCCCGATGATGTTGGTACATCTGGTCTCCGAGGTCGCGAACCTCCCGCTGATCAGCGACAACCCTCCCGGCTGGGAGAAGCTCAAGGGTGTCATCAACTGGGTGAAGGTGATCGCCTACCTGATCTGCGGTCTGGGCATCATCATCGCCGGCGCGATGATGGCCATCGGCCAACGGCGTGGTGAAGGTGGCGAGCACGCGGCCCGGCTCGGCTGGGTGCTGGCGGCCTGCATCGTCATCGGCTCGGCGACGGCCATCGTCGACCAGCTGAAGTGATCACCCCCGCCGTCGCCGGAGCCTGACCGGCTGTGGGACTGTTCAGCAGGGACTCAGGCTCCGGTTCCGCAGGAGACGACGCCGATGGCGATGCCGCCGGCGTCTTCTGGCAGGAGCGCGGTTTCATCGCCTCGGCGATCGTGGTCGGAGCCGTGGTCGTCTGCCTGCTGGTCTGGCTCTTCGCTCGTGACACGGGTACGCCGACCACGCAGCCGACGACCTCGCCGAGCACCGTCGTACCGACCGAACAGCCCACCGAGGAACCGCCCGTGCCGCCCGCCACGCCCACGGAACAGCCCACCTCCACCGCGACACCGTCCGGGCCGCCCACTCCCGGCGCCGGTGGCTGCAAGCTCAAGAACCCCGACCAGAGGATCCCGCGGGTGGCACCGCCGGCGGTCACCTGGCAGTTCGAGGCCGACATGCTGATTCCGCTCCAGCAAGAGGGAGGTCCGTCCGTCACGGACCGGACCGGGGTGCGCTCCTGTTTCGCCCATTCCCCGACCGGCGCCGTGCTCGCGGCGATGAACGTGCTGGGTCAGATCCGCAACCCGGACCTGACCGACGACGTGCTGGCCACCCGGGTGATGCCCGGCCCAGGCCGGGATCGGGCGATCCGCGAGGCACGGGTGAGTACGACGCCGCGCAACGAGGGCAAGGTCGCGCAGTTCACCGGTTTCAAGGTGTTCGACTACCAGCCCAACCGGGTGGTGCTCCAGATCGCGGTCCAGATCGACGAGGCGAAGGTCGCCTCACTGCCGGTGACGATGGTCTGGTACCGCGGTGACTGGCGGGCGGCGCTGCAGGACGACGGCAGCTTCAACGGCGAGGTCGCGCCCGACGTGCTGCAGTCCCTGGACGGCTACGTCCGGTTCCGGGGGGCGTGATGATCGTCCTTGGCTGTTCCTGGGCCCCCTGGGACTGGGACGACTGCGTCGAGGAGAAGCTCGGCGACGTCATGGAAGCGGTCATGGGCCCGTTCTTCCACATCATCCTCGAGGTCATCAAGGACGTCGTGGTGGCGGCCGTCGAGGTGGTGCTGCAAGCGGTCGGCTTCCTCTGGGTCTGGATCGACACCCCGGACGTCTCCAACAACGGGGCGGCCGGATTCATCCAGGTCCACACCAACTACATCCTGGCCTTCGCGGCGACCATCGCGGTGATCGTCGCCGCGATCCAGATGGCGGTGTCGCACCGCGGTGAGCCGTTGCGCGACATCCTGCGGTCGTTGATGACGATGGTGGTCGTCTCCGCCGCCGGCGCGACCTTCGCGGCGACGCTGATCCAGGCGTCGGACGAGTTCTCGCAGTGGATCATCATCCAGGCCACCGAGGCGGACGAGCACGGCTTCGCCAACAAGCTGGCCTCGCTGATGATGGATCCGATCAAGGATCCCGGCGAGGCGCTCGGGATGGCGCTGGTGATCTTCGTCGGCATCCTGATGGTGATCACCGCGATCATCCAGTTGGCGTTGATGGTCGTGCGGTACGGGATGCTCGTCCTGCTGGTCGGCGTACTCCCGTTGACCGCCGCGGCCACGAACACCGAGATGGGCATGATGTGGTTCAAGCGGGCACTGGCCTGGCTGGCGGGATTCATCATCTACAAACCGGTGGCGGCGCTGATCTACGCCACCGCGATCAAGCTGATGGGGAGTCCGGAGGCGGAGGCCGGCGCACCCGACGGTACGTCGCAGACGCTCAAGCTCATCATGGGCGTGACCATGATGATCATCGCCGTCGTCGCGCTCCCCGCCATTCTGCGGTTCGTCTCACCGAGGACGTCCTGACATGATCCCGCTCGGGTGTGGTGACGGCTGGTACGAGTGCCTGAAGGCGGCCGTCGAGGTTGTGCTCAAACCAGTAGCGGAAGCGGTGATCAACTTCGTGTTCCAGCCGATCCTTGACATAATCTCCGCCGGAGTCACGGTCCTGATGGGCACCATCGGCACCTTCTGGGTGTACGTCGACACCCCGGCCGTCGGCGACGCGGATGGTGTGCCGGCCAATGACACGGTCGGCTGGATCTGGGGCCACACCCAGTACATCGCGGTCTTCGTCGCCGTGATCGGCCTGCTGGTGGGCGCCATCCAGATGGCCTGGAGTCACCGTGGTGAGCCGGCCCGGGAGATCCTTCGCTCGCTGATCACGCTGGCCATCGCATCCGCGCTGACGATCGGGGTGGCGCAGGCGCTGATCGAGTTCGTCGACAAGTTCGCCGACTGCCTCGTCACCACGTCGCTGAGCGACTCCGGCGAAGGCTGGCGCTGCGGCATGGGCAACACCGGTGGCGGCAAGGCCTTCGGCGAGGTGATGGCGACCATGGTCGGCCTGTCCGCGACGGCCGGGCCGATCGGTATCGGGCTGGCGATCACCATCGGCATCCTGACGATCATCGCCGGGGTGATCCAGATCGTGCTGATGATCGTGCGCAGCGCGATGCTGATCCTGCTGCTCGGCGTCCTGCCGATCGCGGCCGCGGCGACCAACACCGAGATGGGCCGGACCTGGTTCAAGCGGATCCTGGGGTGGATCTTCGCCTTCATCCTCTACAAACTCGTTGCCGCGATCATCTATGCGACCGCGATCAGACTCACCTCGAACAACGGTAAGGGCCTGAACTTCGAGGGCTCCGGCGAGCCGGGGGGCACCCAGGTGATGAACATGGTCACCGGCCTCACCCTGCTGATCCTGGCCCTGTTCGCCCTGCCGGCCCTGATGCGCTTCCTGGTGCCGATGGTCGCCGCGACCGCTGGCTCGGCCGGGGCCGGCATGATCGGCGCCAAGCTGCTCGGCATGGACAAGCTCGCCGACAAGATGCAGCAGGGCGCCGACCAGGGTGGCGCTGATGGCAGTGGTAGCGGCGGCCAAGGTCCGACGGGCGCCCGCAACGTCGGCCGGCCGAGCCAGTCCCAGAGCCCGAGCGGTGCCAGCGGCGGCCAAAGCGTTTCCGCAGGCGGCGGCCAAAGCGTTTCTGCAGGCGGCGGCCAAAGCGTCGCTGCCGGCGGTGGCCAAGCCGCTGCCACTGGTGGCGCGACCGGTGGAGGCGCTGTGGCTGCCGGTGGCGGTAGCGGTGCGGCTGCCGGTGGCGCCGCGGCTGCCGGTGGTGGCGCTGCAGCTGCCGGTGGCGCCGCTGCGCTCGGTCCCGCCGCTGCGGCGGCCGCTCCGATCGCCGTGATCGCCGCCGGGACCGCGGCCACCAAGCAATTCGGCCAGACGGCGGCGGCCGAAAGCTTCGACAACGACGCCATGGACGCGGGCTCCGGCGGTGGCGGCGGTGGTGGTGGCGGCGGTGGCGGCGGCCCGTCCGGCAGCGGCGGCCCGGCCCGCGACATGAGCCGCGACCGAGCACGAGCACAACAGCAGGACACCCGTTGGCAGGACGACCAGTCCCGCCGCGACGCACAACAAAACTCGGACGGACCACGTGGCAGCGGCTGACAACGTACGAAGCGCCCCGCGCACCTACGGCAACTGGCGGCAACCCGCGTCGGCGGGTATCGCGGGCCTGGGCACACTCGGCACCGCGATCATGATGGGCGGCCTGCTGATGACCGTCATCGCCATGATGGCGGGCGGCATCATGTCCGCGATCGTCGTGATGATCATCGTCGGCATCGGCCTGCTGATGCTGATGACCAAGGACAAGCACGGGCACTCCGCACTGCAACGGCTCTCGACCCGCATTGGATGGCAACGAGCAAAGATGGCGAAGCACAACATCTACCGTTCCGGTCCGCTCGGCCGCACCGCATGGGGCAAGTTCCAGCTCCCCGGCCTCGCCGCCGCGTCCCAGCTGAGCGAGTTCCAGGACTCGTACGGCCGGCCCTTCGCCCTGCTGTACTACCCGAGCACCCGGCACTTCACCGTGGTCATCAACGCCGAGCCCGACGGCGCCTCGCTGGTGGACGAGGAGCAGGTGGACGTGTGGGTCGCGCACTGGGGTCAGTGGCTCGCGTCGCTCGGCCACGAGCCGGGGATCGTCGCCGCCTCGGTGACGGTCGAGAGTGCACCCGACACCGGTATCCGGCTGCGCCGTGAGGTCAGCAACAACATGCTGGAGGGTACGCCGGCCATTTCCCGGGCGATGCTGACCGAGGTCGTGCAGACCTACCCGGAAGGCTCCGCGCTCATCTCCGCCCGGGTCGCGCTCACCTTCAAGGGCACCGACCGCAGCGGCAAGCGCCGGAAGGAAGAGGACATGGGCCGCGAGCTCGCGTCCCGGCTGCCCGCGCTCACCCAGAGCCTGAACGCCACCGGTGCGGGTGCGGCCCGTCCGGTCACCGCGCAGGAGCTCTGCGAGACCGTCCGCATCGCCTACGACCCGGCCGCCGCCGTACTGATCGACGAGGCCCGCGGGCAGGGCATGCCGCCAGAGCTGCAGTGGACCGACGTCGGTCCGGCCGGTGCGCAGGCGTTCTGGGACAAGTACCGGCACGACTCCGCGTGGTCGGTGACGTGGCAGATGACCCAGGCGCCGCGTGGTGAGGTGTTCTCCTCGGTGCTGTCCCAGCTGGTCGGGCCGCACGCCGACATCGACCGCAAGCGGGTGACGCTGCTGTACCGCCCGCTGGACGCGGCCACCTCCGCCCGGATGGTGGAGGCCGACAAGCGCAACGCGTCCTTCCGCGCGACCACGTCGAGCCGTCCCTCGGCCCGGACGATGGCCGAGGCCCGGGCCGCTGACCGGACCGCGCAGGAGGAGGCCCGGGGCGCGGGCCTGGTCAACTTCGGCATGGTCGTCACCGGCACGGTCATGTCGGCCGAGCAGATCCCGGACATGATCGCCGCGATCGACAACCTGGGCGCGACCGCGCGCATCCTGCTCCGGCCGGCGTACGGCTCACAGGACTCGGCGTTCGTGGCCGCGCTGCCGCTCGGCGTCGTACTGCACAGCCACCTGTCGATCCCGGCCGGCATCCGGGAATCGCTCTGACCGCTGGGGAGTCGCAATGAGCAAGAAGACGAAGAAGCCGGTGGATCCCTCCCGCGGTGGCAAGCGGCCGATGCCGCGTGGCTGGCCCGGTATGGGCGGCGGCTACTCGACCTACATCCAGGCTCCGGCGGAGTGGCGGGGTACGACGGTCCAGGTCTGCGGGCTGTGGCCGTTCGCCGCCGGGACCGGCAGCCCGATGGTCGGCGTACCGATCGGCCGCAACATCCTGTCCGGCGCGACCATGTGCTGTGACCCGATCAGCTGGTTCATGCGGGCGAAGCTGATCTCCAACCCGTCGATGTTCGTCCTCGGCAAGCCTGGCCTGGGCAAGTCGACGATCACCCGGCGGATGGCCCTCGGCCTGGCCGGGTACGGCGTCCAGCCGCTGGTGCTCGGTGACCTCAAGCCGGACTACAAGGACCTGATCGAGGCCCTCGGCGGCCAGGTGATCCAGCTCGGCCGCGGCCGTGGGCACCTGAACGTGCTCGACCCGGGCGAGTCCCGGCACGCCGCTCTCCGGCTCACTGGCAAGGCCCGGGAGGCGATCCAGGCGGACGCGCACGGCCGCCGCCAGACGATGGTGTCGGCGCTGATCTCGATCATGCGCTCGGCCCCGCCGACGGACCGCGAGGAGACCATCATCGACGAGGCCCTCAAGGTCCTCGACGAGCGACATCAGCGTACGCCAGTGCTACGCGACCTGCTCCAGGTCATCCAGGAGGCGCCGGACCGGGTCCGCAACGTGGCCCTGGACCGCGGCAGCCTGGAGCGGTACCGGCAGATCACCGAAGGACTCGAGGCCTCGCTGATCGGTCTGGTCGGTGGCGGCCGGCTGGGTGAGATCTTCTCCGAGCAGACCGACAACCCGATGCAGATGGACCGGCCGGTCGTGTTCGACGTGTCCAACATCGACGACTCCGAGACCAGCCTGCAGGCCGCCGTACTGCTGGCCTGCTGGTCCTACGGGTTCGGTGCGGTCGCGGTGTCCCAGGCGCTCGCGGACGCCGGGCTGGAGCCGCGGCGGCACTACTTCGTCATCCTCGACGAGCTGTGGCGCGTGCTGCGCGCCGGGCGTGGCCTGGTCGACCGCGTCGACGCGCTGACCCGGCTGAACCGCCAGCGCGGTGTCGGGATGGCGATGATCTCGCACACCATGTCCGACCTGCTCGCGCTCGAGCACCCCGAGGACCGGATGAAGGCCAAGGGTTTCGTCGAGCGGTCCGGCATGGTCATCTGCGGCGGCCTGCCACGGGCCGAGATGGAGAACCTGACCGAGGTCGTGCCGATGTCCGAGGAGGAGCAGAACATGCTCATCGGCTGGCAGGACCCGCCCGCGTGGGACCCGGCCACCGGGGAGGAGGCCGCGCCACCCGGACGCGGCAACTTCCTGGTCAAGGTCGGTGGCCGGCCAGGGATCCCCGTGCACGTTGGGCTCACCTCGGTCGAGCGCGAGATCAACGACACGAACAAGTTGTGGAAGACCGGTGCCGACGGCACGCCGCAGAAGGTCGAGGTGGCCGCCGACGGATCGGAGGCGGTGGTCGAGGAGTACAGCCTCGACGACCCGACCATGTTGCCGCCACCCGACCCGACCACCCGCGTGGTCGCCCGAACGGGAGTTGACGAGTAATGGCCCAGGGCAAGAAGAGCACCGGTCCGGGCGGCCTGTCCGTCGAGTCGGTCCTGGTCTTCATCGGTATCGGACTGTTCGTCCTCATCGTCGGCGGCGTCTGGAGTGCGCTCAAGGTCGCCGCCGCGATCAACGACACCCGCGCGGTGCCGGGCCCGATCGCCGCGCTGGCCGACCTGATCAACGGCCGGATCCGCTGGTCCGGCGCGGCCACTGGCGTGCTGATCCTCGAGATCGTCGTACTGGCGCTGATCGCGACCGGGGTCTGGTTCCTGCTCCGGAAACGGCAGAGCAGCGTCGGCCGGGTCGACAAGCAGGCGTTCCTGATGTCGAAGCGGTCGGAGATCTTCAAGATCACCCGCGAGGGCGCGCAGGGGATCGCGAACCGGCTCGGCGCCGGGCACGCGGGCCCGGGCATCATGATCGGCAAGACCGTCCGGGACAACCTCGAGGTGTTCGGGTCCTGGGAGGACATGCACGTCGACATCTGGGGTCCGCGAACCGGTAAGACGACGTCCCGCGCCGTACCGGCGATCCTGGACGCACCCGGCGCCGTGATCGCCACCTCGAACAAGCGCGACATCGTCGACGCCACCCGCGGGCCGCGGTCGGAGCGTGGCCCGGTCTGGGTGTTCGACCCGCAGGAGGTCTGCGAGGAGCCGCCGAACTGGTGGTGGAACCCGCTCACCTACATCACCGACGAGACCAAGGCGCGCGAGCTGGCCGAGCACTTCGTCGCCTCGCAGCGCAAGCTGAACGCCCAGACCGACGCGTTCTTCGACGCCGCCGGTACCGATCTGCTGGCCGGCCTGCTGCTCGCGGCCGCGGTCGCCAAGCGCCCGATCACGCAGGTCTACAGCTGGCTCGCGGACCAGCGCAACGACGAGCCCGAGCGGATCCTGCGCAACACCCCGGGCCTGCACCTGTCCGCCGACGCCCTGGCTGGTGTCATCAACGCGCCGGACAAGCAGCGCGCCGGTGTCTACGGCACGGCGCAGCAGAGCGCGCAGTTCCTGGTCAACCGCAAGGTCACCCGCTGGGTCGTCCCGCAGGGCCAGAACGACACCCGCCCGCAGTTCAACCCGCACGAGTTCGTCCGCCAGGGCGGCACGCTCTACAGCCTGTCCAAGGAAGGCGCCGGTACGGCGGGACCGCTCGTCACCGCGTTGACGGTGGCCGTGGTGGAGGCGGCCGAGGAGTACGCGAAGGGCTGCCCGATGGGCCGGATGCCGAACCCGTTGGTCGGCGTCCTGGACGAGGCGGCGAACGTGTGCCGCTGGAAGAACCTGCCCGACCTCTACAGCCACTTCGGCTCCCGCGGCATCGTGCTGATGACGATCCTGCAGTCCTGGCCGCAGGGCGTGGAGTGCTGGGGCGCGGAGGGAATGGAGAAGCTCTGGTCCGCGGCGAACGTCCGGGTGTACGGCGGTGGTGCGTCGGACGCGAACTTCCTGGAGAAGCTGAGCAAGCTGATCGGTGACTACGACATCGTGTCCAACTCGGTGTCGTACAACAAGGGCGAGCGCGGCACCAGCCGGCAGACCCAGCGGCACAACATCCTCGAGGTGTCCGACCTGGCCTCGATGCCACCCGGCCGGGCCATCGTGTTCCCTTCTGGCATCCCGGCGACAATGGTGAAGACAGTGCCGTGGTTCACCCGGCCGGACGCCGGCGCGGTGAAGGCGTCGCTGGCGAAGTACGACCCGGGCAACTCCGCCCCGAGCACGCCGGGTGGAGCAGCGAACCCGTGGGTCACGGCCGGCACGCAGCAGCCGTCCGGGCCGCCGAAGATGCCGACAGGCGTCCCGGTCTGGGAGCAGAATGAGGAGCAGCGCCGTGGATGGTGAACAACAGGAACTCTTCTATCCGCACGTGGCGGCGTTCGTCGAGGACCGGCTGATCTACCTCTACACGCGGCGGATCGGGCAGCAGTTCATCTGGTGTCCGGAGTGGTACCGCCACGCCGAGGCACTGAGCCGGCTGGACTCGATCTGGCGCGCCTGGGAGCACCTCCGGCTCGACCCGGCGACGGGGATGTCGGTCTGGTGGCGCGACCACGCGGACCCGCACATGATGGCGCTGCTCGATCCGGACGGGCCGTTCGCCGCCTGCCGCGGCGCCCACACCGACTACCCGATCCCGCCGCTGCCGGTGGAGGAGCCGCCGGCCGGCCTGTTCTTCGACCAGCGCCAACCGAACCTGCGCGGCATCTAGATGTGGCGATGGGGCAACCTTCTCGGCGCCTTCCTCGCCGAGTTGATTGCTCTGGGCATCTTCGCCTCGTGGGGCTGGGCGGTTGACGGTACGACGCTCGTCCGGTTGCTGCTCGCGATCGGTCTGCCCGCGGTGACCGCGGTGGTGTGGGGACTCTTCGCCGCACCCACGGCCACTCGCGGCACGCCCGTCGTACGTACTGTCGTGAAGGTCCTCGTCTTCGGGCTGGCCGGTGCTGCGCTCTGGAGCCTCGGCCATCCGGTGTGGGCGGTCGTCTTCGTCCTGGTGATCGCGGTGAACCTGCTGATCATCCGCGTCCAGAAGCTCAGCCCTGACGGCAACGCCGCCTAGCGGTCTCCGAGGCCGAGGTCGGGTTCGGCGGAGGTGTCGCGTCGCAGCTTCTTGCGCTTGACAGGCCGGCGGTTCGTCCGGGCGACGGGCGGCTTCGGCGGCGGGTTCTGAACCGCCCCGACCGCGGGTGCCTCGGGCGACTGGGACTGGGCCGCGTCGCTGCGCGCGCGGCGGGCCACCGCGTCGTAGCTGTCGGCGTCGCGATCGTCGTTCGCGGCTCGTCTGTCCGCGTCGTTCCCGCGCCGGTGATGCGCGCGGCCCGCGGCCGCTGTCGCGTCCGCGCCGGGCTCGTCCCTTCGGGTGGCTGCGTCGTCGAGCAGATGGTCGCCGCGGGACCGCTCCCGGCGACCCTCCAGCCGCCCCGCGCCGGCGTCGGCACGGCGGTCGGCCATGTCTTCGGCGGCGTACGCAACCCGGAGCGCCTCGGTGGTCTCCGACTTCGCGGCATCGAGGAGCTCGCCGCGCCGGCGGATCAGCTGCAGCTCGTGCTCGTCCTGTCTGGCGAGCTCGACCCGGTCGTTGTAGAGCTCGCGTTCCTCCTCCTCGCGGAGCTCCGCCAGTTCCTGCTCGCGGCGGGCCTTTTCCGGCGACTCGGCGTCTCTGACCCACGCGTCGGCGCGGCGCTCGTTCAGCGCCTCAGGGCTGTCGTCGTCAGCATGCTCGCGCTGATCGGGCTCGAGCGCGACGTCCTGATCGTCGGTGTCAGCCATGCTGCTCCTTCCGTCCTGCCAAACGATGCCGCACCAGCGGGTCAGCGGATAGCGCCTGTCACCAGCCAGGCGTCGCGGCGCTCGCGGGTGACCAGAGTGAGCAACCGCAACAGCATGAACCCGCCGAACGCCCACCACAAGGCGACGATCCCACCGTCCAACCACAACACGCTCAAGGCCAGTGGAACGTACAGCACGAGCGCGATGACTCCAGCCACCGCCAGGTACGGTCCGTCACCCGC
The DNA here is from genome assembly GCF_040639075.1 of Kribbella sp. NPDC023972. Classification (NCBI taxonomy): domain Bacteria; kingdom Bacillati; phylum Actinomycetota; class Actinomycetes; order Propionibacteriales; family Kribbellaceae; genus Kribbella; species Kribbella sp. NPDC023972. The sequence continues at coordinate 585,803 of NZ_JBEZZH010000004.1, forward strand.
TCCGATCAGTACGCCGTCCAACACGAACACAACGCCGTTCACCGGCTGCCAGAGTGCGGCGACGATCAGTACGGCGGCCAACGTACGCCGTACCTCCGGATCCGCGGTGAACCACGGCACGTAGACATCCCGCAGGCCCCACAGAGCCAGCCCGCCGAGCATCCCGGAGAACAGTCCCCACCACATCATCCGGCGGGTGATGGCGCGCGTCCCGGCGACATCACCGGCGCCCAAGGACCGGCCGGTCAGCGCCTGCGCGGCGATCGCGATCGCGTCGAGCGCGAGGGCCAGGAACGACCACAGCGTGAACGCGACCTGGTGCGCCGCGACGGACGTCGTACCGAGCGCGGTGGCGACGAAGGTGAGCAGGATGATCGCCACCCGCAACGTCAGGGTGCGGACGATCAGCGGCACCCCCATCTGGGCCGACGCGATGATGCCGGGGCGGTCCGGCCGCAGCTTGGCCCCGTCGCGCCTGGCGCCTCGGACGACCACCACGACCAGAGCGACACCGGCGGCCGTCTGGGCGAGCGCCGTACCGAGCGCGGAGCCGGCGATGTCCAGGTCGAGGCCGTAGACGAGCAGGAAGTTCAGGCCGATGTTGAGCAGGTTGGCGCTGATCGCGACGACCATCGGGGTCTTGGTGTCCTGCAGGCCGCGCAGTACGCCGGTCGCCGCCAGCAGCAGGAGCATCGAGGGGATGCCGAAGCAGGAGATGCGTAGATAGGTGGTCGCGTGGTCGGCGACGTCCGGCGAAGGGTCGAACGCCCCGATCGCGGCCGGGGCGAGGACGAGCCCGGCCACGGCCAGTACGACGCCCAGCAGCAAGGCCAGCCACAGTCCGTCGATGCCCTGCGCGAGTGCGCCGCGGTGGTCACCGGCACCGATCCGCCGGGCAACGGCCGAGGTGGTGCCATAGGCAAGGAAGACACAGACCCCGACCAGCGTCTGCAGGATCGTCCCGGCGATACCGAGCGCTGCGAGTTGCGGCGTACCGAGATGCCCGACGATCGCCGAGTCCGCCAGCAGCATGAGCGGCTCCGACACCAGCGCGAAGAACGCCGGGACGGCAAGTCGCAGGATCTCCCGGTCCTGCTCCCCGAACAGTCGTCGCAGCCCCGCCCTCACCGTGCCGGCTGGCCTGTCATGAGCATGAGGCTCATTGTGCCTGACCCAGGCTGTGCACAGCCCACCGGACCAGGTAGTCCGGAAGAAGGTGTGAAAGTTTTTCTTCTCCACAGTTGTGCACTGGTGAATCCGCAGGTCAGCGGCCTGTTGTGGAGCGGTGTCCCCAGATATCCACAGGAATATGCCCAACCTGTGCACACCTGCTCACGGGGTTTCCCACAGCTCGTCCACAGGGGGTGTGGACGACGAACTACCACCCTGTGACCCGACGGGCGTACGGTCGCGTGACTGACGCCGTCCGCCCGCAGTCTCGGGGGCGAGTCCGCCTGCGGATGGCGTCGGCGGGAAACCTTGTCCGGCTGGCCGGATGGGGGAGGAAAGTGTCGGCCGGTTCGGTTACTGTTCGATCAGGTGTTCGATTGCCGGGTGGAGTCTTTCAGTCCGGTGTGGGTTCGGTGGGCGGACGAGGAGGTCGGACGAAGTGAGCGTGGCGGAGTTCCGCGGGGGCCAGGGCGGCGGCCAGGAAGAGCGCAACCCGGAGATGGGCTTCGACCGCACCCCGCCACAGGATCTGGCCGCCGAGCAGTGCGTGCTCGGCGCGATGATGCTGAGCAAGGACGCGATCGCCGACGTGATCGAGACCCTGCGCGGCACCGACTTCTACCGGCCGGCGCACGAGATCGTCTTCGACGCGATCACCGACCTGTACGCGCGGGGCGAGCCGGCCGACGCGATCACGGTCGCGGCCGAGCTGAACCGCCGGGGCGAGATGGCCCGGATCGGCGGCGCGCCGTACGTGCACACCCTGGTCGCCTCCGTCCCGCTCGCCGCGAACGCCGGCTACTACGCGCACATCGTCCGGGAGAAGGCGATCCTGCGCCGGCTGGTCGAGGCCGGCACGAAGATCGTCCAACTGGGGTACGCCGGTGAGGGCGAGGTCGACGATGTCGTCGACGAGGCGCAGGCCGAGATCTACTCGGTCACCGAGAAGCGGACCACCGAGGACTACGCGCCGCTGAAGGACATCATGGAGGGCGCCCTCGACGAGATCGAGGCGATCGACTCCCGCGGTGACGCGATGGTCGGCGTACCGACCGGGTTCACCGACCTGGACGAGCTGACCAACGGCCTGCACCCCGGCCAGATGATCATCGTCGCCGCGCGACCCGCGATGGGGAAGGCGCTCGCTCTCGACACCCCGCTGCCGACCCCGACCGGCTGGACCACGATGGGCGAGGTCGCGGTCGGCGACCAGTTGCTCGACGCCGACGGCCTGCCGACGACGGTGGTCGCGGCGACCGAGGTGATGGTGGACCGGCCGTGTTTCCGGCTGTTCTTCTCCGACGGCAGCACGATCGTCGCCGACGCCGAGCACCAGTGGCGGGTCGAGGACGGCGGCCGCCCGGTGGTCTGCACGACCGCCGACCTGCACACGGCGATGTCCGCGAGTCCCGGGCTGACACCGCCGATCCCCGGGTCGGCGCCGCGTCAGATCACCGGGCACGGTTTCCCGGCCGCGCTGGCCGGCGAAGGTGACCGCCGGCTGGAGTGGCTCGACCCGGTCGAGAGCGTCCCGGTCCGCTGCGTCGAGGTGGACAACCCCGACCACCTGTACCTGGCCGGCAAGACGATGATCCCGACCCACAACTCCACCCTCGGTCTGGACTTCGCCCGGTCGGCGTCGATCAAGCACGGCCTGACCTCGTGCATCTTCTCGCTCGAGATGAGCCGCAACGAGATCACCATGCGCCTCCTCTCGGCCGAGGCGAAGGTGCCGCTGCACCACATGCGCAACGGCAAGATGACCGACGAGGACTGGGCCCGGCTGGCCCGCAAGATGGGCGAGGTCTCCGAGGCCCCGCTCTTCATCGACGACTCGCCGAACCTCACCATGATGGAGATCCGCGCCAAGGCCCGCCGGCTCAAACAGCGCCACGACCTCCGCCTGATCGTGATCGACTACCTCCAGCTGATGACGTCGGGCAAGAAGGTCGAGTCCCGCCAGCTGGAAGTCTCCGAGTTCTCCCGCTCCATCAAACTCCTCGCCAAAGAGCTCGAGCTCCCCGTCGTCGCCATCTGCCAGCTCAACCGAGGCTCCGAACAACGCTCCGACAAACGCCCCATGGCCTCCGACCTCCGCGAATCGGGATCTTTGGAGCAAGATGCCGACGTTGTCATCCTTCTGCACCGAGAGGATGCGTACGAGCGGGAGTCGACGCGGCCGGGTGAGGCTGACTTCATCGTTGCCAAGCACCGGAACGGCCCTACTGCCGACGTGGTCGTGGCCTTCCAGGGTCACTACTCCCGCTTCGTGGATATGGCGCACGACGGCTGACGGGTCGGGGCCTAGTTGCGTTGAGGGGTGGCTAGCGGCTGTAGGCCGCAGGCGGTTGAGAACTCCTGCGAGGTGATGCCGAGCGCGACGTTGGTGCGGCTCGCCAGGTTCGCTGCGGCGATGAACGCCGTGAGCTCCACCAGCCCATCCGGGCCGAGCTGCTCCAGCAGTCGCGCCGACAGCTCGTCGGTCACGGTCGGGGGCGTGTGGGTCATCGCCCCGGCGTACTCCATGACGTCCCGCTCCAGCGGAGTGAACACGTCGGACTCCCGCCACCGCGGTACTTCGCGGGCCTTGGCCAGGTCGAGGTTCTCGTTGTTGGCCTCGAAGTAGCCCAGGTCCAAACAGAAGCTGCAGCCCACCATGGACGCCGCGGCCATGTGCGCGAACGACTTCAGCTGGGGGTCGCAGGTGTGCCACTTCTGGGCCTTACCGCTGAAGCTGAAGAACGCCTTGAGTACGGGCTGGTTGTGCCACATCACCCCGAGCGGTTCGGGTACCTCACCGAGCATCTTCTTGCTCATCCGCTTCGCGAGCATGCCGAACAGGCCGGTGATCTCGGCCGGAGGAATCCTCATGGTGCTGGTCATTGTCGTCTCCTCGCCGTCGGTGCTTCGACACGTCGGCATGAGACGCCGGGCGGCCGAGTTCTGTGACAACTGGGGATCGTCAACTCCACAGGAGCGGGGTTACGTCCTCCAGCGCTGGGCTGAGATGGATTCTTGGGCTAGGAGGCGGAGGGAGGAGATGAGGGTTTCGCCGAGGATGGTGCCGATGACTACGGATTCGGCGAGTTGGTCGCGGGTGGGGTGGGTGGAGACGGCGTCGATTTCCAGTTCGGTGAAGCGTTCTACGGCCTCCGCGTAGGCGTCGAGGAAGCTGACGAGGTTGTCCTGGCCGAGGGTGCGGAGGGCGGCGACGGTTTCGATGAGCGTGGCCAGGGCGGGGGCGGTGGGTTCGACGGCCCAGCCGCGCCGGGTGAGCAGGTCGGTCACCTGAGCGGTCGCGGCGGCGCGGGCCTCGTCCGAGGCGGCCTGTTTGCGGGTCGGGGTGAGTGCGCGGTGCGCCCGGCCGATCTGTTCGTGCAGGGGTACGGCGTCGGAGTCGAGCGCCTCGAGGATCTCCTTCACCTGCGCCACCGGGACTTGGGCCAGTTCGACCAGTGCGCGGATCAACCGCAGCCGGCGGAGATGTGCTTCGCAGTACGACGCCTGGTTCGGGCTGCTCAGCTCACCCTGCGGCAGCAAGCCCTCACGCAAGTAGTACTTGATCGTCGGCACCGGCACGCCGACGGCCCGGCTCAGTTCCCCGATTCGCATCTTGCTTGCCTTCCTCGCGGTTGTGATGGATAGTAGCAGTATCCATAAGCGGATAGTGCAACTATCCATAGTCAGGAGGTGACAGGATGATCCCCCTCGTCCTGGTAGTCGCGACGCTGGTGTTCCGGGCGCTGGGTGCGCTCGGGGTCCGGCGGTTCGCGAGTTGGCCGGTCAGTGCGGCGCACGGGATGGCGGTGATGCTGTTGTTCACCGCGAGCGCGCACTTCGTACCGGCAAGTGTGACGGCGATGCCGAACCACGCCGACCTGGTCCGGATGGTGCCGCCGTTCCTCCCGTTCGCCGACGCGTTGGTCTATGTGACCGGTGTACTGGAGTTCCTCGCCGCGGCTGGGCTCGTCCTCGCGGCGACTCGCCGGTGGGCGGCGCTCGGGCTGGCGGCACTGTTCGTGACGTTGCTCCCGGCAAACATCTACGCGGCGACCGCGGACGTCGCGTTCGCCAACGGGGACCCCGCGACGCCGCTGTGGCAGCGCATCCCCGAGCAGGTCCTGTACATCGCAGTGGTGCTCTGGGTCGCTCGGGCCAGTACGCCGACCCGGCAACTCAGCCCGATCAGCAAGGAGAAAGTGCACTCATGACCGAGGCTTCGCGCATCATCGCCGGAGCGATCCTGCTCACCATCGTGACGATCCAGTTCGGTGGCTACTTCATGACCAGGATCGTCCGCGGCCAGGTGCCGATGACGGACTTCCAGAAGTCGTTCGCGCGCGCCGGTCACGCCCACGCCGGCGTGCTCGTGATCCTCAGCCTGGTCGGGCTGCTGTACGTCGACCAGACCGGGCTGACCGGCGGCATGCTCTGGGTCGCGCGGCTGGCGATCCCGGTCGCGGCGATCCTGATGTCCGGCGGCTTCTTCGCCTCGTCCGCCGGCAAGGGCCGCACGCAACCGAACCAGTTCCTCTGGATCCTCTGGCTCGGCGCGGCCTCCTTGGCCCTCGGCGTCCTGACCCTGGGCGTCGGCCTCATCAGTGCCTGATCAGACCGCCTCGGACACGGACCGCTTGAGTCGATCGCCCACCTCGGCGATCAAGGCGGCCGTCTCCGGCGTGGCCTCGTCCACGGTGAAGTCGGCGCCTAGGGCAACGACTCCGGCGATGTACTGCAGCAACAACGACGCGGTCTCCGCGGTGAAGTGCGCAACGCACGCGCCTGTCCCGGCCGGCTCGATGCTCCCCGGGACGAACCCGTGGAAGTTGCTCGCGACAACATCCGCCGGCACCTGGATCGTCAGCCGGACGGAATGCCGGTACGGCGCACTCGCGAACGAGTCGATCAGGTACGACGCCGCGTCCGCCGCCGGCAATTCACGCGGAGTGAACCGGTGCAGTACGGCGCTCACGTCGTCGATCCGGTCCACCCGGAAGATCCGCCAGTCGTCGCGGGACGGATCGAAAGCCAGCAGGTACCAGTGCCACGCGACCGTCAGCAGTTGGTACGGCTCGACCCGACGACGGCTGTGCGCGCCGTGCCGAGTCTGGTAGTCGAAGGCAACGATCTCGCGGTTCCGGCAGCAGCGAGCCAGTACGGCGAGAACGCTGGGATCCACCTGTGGAACACCACGTCGAGGAATCGCCTCAGCCGACGAAACCGCTGCCAGCTGCGGCCGCAGTCGCGCCGGGAGCACCTGCTCCAACTTCGCGAGCGCACTCGTCGAGCTCGCCGCGATCCCGGTCACGCCACCGCCGGCGGCGCCGACCAGACCGAGTGCGACCGCGATCGCCTCGTAGTCATCGAGCAGCAGCGGCGGCAGACTCGTCCCGGACCCGAGCCGATAGCCGCCGGCCGTTCCGGTCCTCCCGGTCACCGGGTAGTCGAGGGCGCGCAGCCGGTCGACGTCCCGGCGTACCGTCCGCTCGGTGACGCCGAGGCGCTCGGCAAGGTCACGGCCGGACCACTCGCTGCGGCTCTGCAGCAACGACAGCAACCGCAGCAGCCGTCCGGGCAGCTCTTTCCGGGAACTCATCCCACCAGCATGCCCTTGCGGACAAGATGTGTCCGCAAGGGTGCCTAGCGTGGGCCGCATGATGCTGACGAAGGAATCGAACGGATACGACGAGGCGCGGCTCGGCTTCCAGCGACTCGACCCGCACCGGCCGGACCTGATCTTCGCGGTCACCAGCGCCCCCGAGGTCGAGGAAGCCGTCAAGTACGCCGCTGACCACGGCAAGCGCGTCGCGGTCCAAGCCTCCGGACACGGACTTACTCGCGGTAACAACGGCGGCGTGCTGATCGCGACAGGCGACTTCAACGGCGTACGAGTCGACGTCGAACAGAAGACGGCCTGGATCGAGGCCGGTGCGACCTGGCGCCAGGTGATCGACGCCACTGCGCCCTACGGGCTCGCGCCGCTGTCCGGCAGCTTCCCCGGTGTCGGCGCGATCTCGTACACGCTCGGCGGGGGGACTGGTCTGATGGCACGGCGCTACGGCTTCGCGGCGGATCACGTCCGCCGAATCGAGGTCGTCACCGCGGACGGCGTACGACGGAACGCCGGGGACGACCCGGAGCTGTTCTGGGCGCTACGCGGTGGAGGCGGCAACTTCGGCGTGGTCACCGGCATCGAGATCGAGCTGTTCGAGGTGCCGACCTTGTACGGTGGCAGCCTGTACTTCGATCTCGCGGAGAACCCAGCGGTGTTGGAGATCTGGCGTGAGTGGACCCGGACAGTGCCCGATGAGGTGACGTCGGCGATTGCGCTCATCCCGTTCCCGGACATCCCGCCGGTGCCGGCCCCGCTGCGCGGTAAGCACATCGCGCAGATCCAGCTCGCGATCCTCGGCGACAACGGCCCGGACTTGATCAAACCCCTGAAAGGCGCGCCTGTGCTCGACACCGTGGGCGTGCTGCCCTACGCGGAGTCGGCCAGGATCTTCGCCGAACCCGAACACCCGGGCAGCTACCGCTCGCGCAACGTCCTGCTGAGCGACCTCGACCCCGACCCCCTCGCGACCCTGCCCAAGCACGCTTCAGGGCCGACGAGGTGCGTGATCGGCATCCGCCACCTCGGCGGCGCACTCAGCCGTCCACCATCAATTCCGAATGCGATCGGCCACCGCGACGCGACGTACTCCCTGACCGTCCTCTCACCCGGGGAAGCCGACGTCAGCGACCTCCACCGCACCATCCTCGAGCCGTGGGCCTCCACAACGATCGGCCGGTCCCTCAACTTCAGCTTCGGCCCCCTGACCACCGACGAGGTTCGTGCGGCTTTCGATCCCGGGGACTACGACCGGCTCATCAAGCTCAAGAACCGCTACGACCCCGCCCGGCTCCTGGCCCCGAACCATCCGCTAGAGCAGCCGTGACGTCGATCTCGACGAGTTGGCCGGGGAAACCCAGCTGGGCCACCCCGAGGAGAGTGCTGGCTGACGTGAAGGCGGCGGCCAGTGGTGAGGCATTGAGTTGGGTCCACACCGCGGCCAGCTCCTCCCGGTCCGGGCTGGCGACATAGATCACCGTGCGTACGACGTCTTCCGGCTTCGCGCCTGCCGCGTCGAGTGCGACCAGGATGTTCTGGATGACCTGCTCGGTCTGGGCCTCGAGTCCGCCCTCGGCCAGGTCACCGGACGGCTGGAGTGGGCACTGTCCGGCGAGGTAGATCAGGGTGTCTGCTCGAACGCGGGTCACGTGGTGGTAGCCGGGTGTCGGATGCAGGCCGTCGGGGTTCGTGCGCTCGATCGTCACGCAGCCGAGCAAACGCCACCGCGTGGTCCACGGTCAACGGGATTTAAGCGGCGCCGTACGACGAGTGCCGTCAGGCCGGTGCGCAGATACGCGTCCGCGCACCGTCAGGCCTGACGGCGCAGGACCATCACCCGATAGTCAGGCGGTCAGACGCTCCTCGGTCGAGGTGGAGAAGAGGTGCAGCTTGTCCGGGTCCGGGGCCAGGTGGACGATCGTGCCCTTGTCGTTGTGCAGCCGGGTGCCGATGCGGGCGATGATCTGCTGGTTCGTGGTGTGCTCGGCGGTGCCGTAGAGGAACGCGTCCGAGCCGAGCTCCTCGATCACCGCGACCTTCACCGGCAGGCCCTGGTCGGCGAGCCGGAACGCCTCCGGCCGGATGCCCAGCGTCAGCGTCTTCTCATTGCCGGCCTTGGCCAGCAGCCTGCGGTCGATCGGGACCACGAAGTCACCGATCTTCGCGCCGCCGTCGGTGATCTCTGCCTCGATCAGGTTCATCGCCGGTGAACCGATGAAACCGGCCACGAACTTGTTCTTGGGCCGGTCGTACAGGTTCAGCGGGGTGTCGACCTGCTGCAGCAGGCCGTCCTTCAGTACGGCGACCCGGTCGCCCATCGTCATCGCCTCGACCTGGTCGTGGGTGACGTACACCGTGGTCACGCCCAGCCGGTGCTGCAGCTCGGCGATCTGCGTGCGGGTCTGGACGCGGAGCTTGGCGTCGAGGTTCGACAGCGGCTCGTCCATCAGGAAGACCTGCGGGTTACGCACGATCGCGCGACCCATCGCAACGCGCTGACGCTGACCACCGGACAGGGCCTTCGGCTTGCGGTCGAGGTACTCCTCCAGGCCGAGCAGCTTGGCCGCGTCGGCGACGCGCTTGGCCCGCTCGTCCTTGTGAATGCCCTGCATCTTGAGGGCGAAGCCCATGTTGTCGGCGACCGTCATGTGCGGGTAGAGCGCGTAGTTCTGGAACACCATCGCGATGTCGCGCTCCTTCGGCGGACGGTCGGTCACGTCCCGGTCGCCGATGTAGATGGAACCGTCGTTGACCTCTTCCAGGCCGGCCAGCATCCGCAGCGCGGTCGACTTGCCGGATCCCGACGGTCCGACCAGCACCATGAACTCGCCGTCCTGGATGTCCAGGTCGAGCTTGTCCACGGCGGGGGTGTCGGTGCCCGGGTAGATCCGGCTGGCTCCCTTGAACGAAACAGTTGCCATGTCGCGCTTCCTTCCTTCGCCGGCAGGAACGTGCCGGACGATCCGTCGCAAAGGCGCCCAGGGATGTGGGTGTCTTGCTTTGGTGATGCATCACCAAAGCAACTGGTTCAACGATGGGCGAGCAATTTCCATTCCCGACCAATGGATCCGGCCGACGGTGCGCCAGTTGGTCGCCGAGCGCCGCACGATCCATTGACAAAGAAGATTTTTATGTACAAACTTCCTTTTGTGATGAGAGACGTGATGCACCTGGAGCAGCTCGAGCAGGCCGAGGCGCTGTTCAAGCCGCAGCGCATCGAGGTGCTGCGACGGCTGGCCGAGCCGCACACCTGCGGCGAGGTGGCGGAGCAGCTCGGGCAGACTCCGCAGCGCGTCTACTACCACGTCAAACGCCTCGTCGAGGCCGGTCTGGTGACCCTGGTGGAGGAGCGCAAGGTGCGTGGCGTCCACGAGGGCGTCTACCAGGCGACCGCCCGTTCGTACTGGCTGTCGCCGCGGCTCGTCGGCCGGATCGGCGGCCTGCGCCGCGCCCGCGACGAGCTGAGCCTCGGCTACTTGCTGGATCTGATGGAAGAGGTCCAGACAGACATCGCCGCGCTGGACCGGGCAGCTCCGGAGCTGCCGTCCATCGGGGTGTCCGGTGAGATCCGGGTCCCACCGGACCGTCGGCGGGAGTTCTTCGCGGACCTGCAGAGCACCCTGCAGGACCTGTTCGAGCGCTACGGCGGCTCCGAGGGCGACGCCTTCAAGCTGGCCGTGGCCTGCTACCCCAAGGGAGACCAAGACCATGACTGAACCGCTGATCCTCCAGGCCCGCGCCAAGGCCGGCGTCGACGACGTACGCCAGGCGCTGACCGACCCCAAGATCCTCAACCTCTGGCTGGGCGAGCACTCGAACGTCGACCTGCCGGGGACCTTCGAGTTCTGGGGACGCTTCATCCCCGAGGGCGACGCGCCGCACCAGAGAGTCCTCCAGTACGACGGCCAGACGCTGAAGCTGGCGTGGTTGCTCGGCGGCGAGGAGACCACCACCGAGATCACGCTGATCGAGGAGAGCGACGACTCCACGGTCATCAAGCTGTCGCAGAGCCACTTCAAGTGGGCGGAGGCGGTCACTGGCTCGAACATCCGCGGCGTGCTCCAGACGTTCTGGTCGCTCGCGCTCGCCAACCTGGTCGATCACCTGGAGGGTCGTGAGCTCACCCCCAGGGCGGACTTCACCTCGTCGGAGTTGACCGGCGAGACACTGATCGACGCACCGGCGGCTCAGGTCTACGCGTCGCTCACCGAGTCCGCGAAGGCGACCGCGTGGTTCGGGTACCCGGTGGACATCGACGCGCGGGTCGGCGGCCGGTTCGCGATGGGTGGGTTCGAGGCCGGGCCCGGGATGGAGATCATCGATCTGGTCGAGGGACAGAAGATGTCCATCGACTGGGGTCTGGCCGGGATCAGCACCTGGGAGTTGGCCGAGTCCGGCGGGAAGACCCGGCTCACGTTCGTGATGAGTGGTTTCGAGGGCACCCCTCCGTACGGGGCGTGGCTCGGCTGGCTCAGTGGGGTCGCCGCGCTCCGCCGCTACAACGAGCAGCAGAACTGGCAGCCCATCTGGGTCGCTTAGAAGTACAGTCCGTCCGGCCGGATCGAGTCGGCCATCAGGTCGAGCAGGGCGGTCACCGCTCTGCTCGGTCGCCTGCCGCTCACCGTGACGACCGACAGGGTCCAGCTCAGGTCGGTCTCCGCGATGGGGAGCTGGGCCACTCCGGGCGCCGCGTCCGGCTCCAGCTGTGGTACGACGGCGACGCCGAGGCCGACCCGGACGTACTCGGGGATCGTGGTCAGCTCCGGCACCTCGACCTGGATCCGCCGCGGGATCCCCGCGTTGTCGAAGGCCCGATCGACCATGCTGCGATTCCCGAACCCGCGCGGCATGTCGACGAACCGTTCACCTGCAAGCGCTTCCAGCCCGACCGAGGGCTGGTCGGCGAGCGGATGCGACGACGGGAGCAGGACCACGAACGGCACCGTCGCCAGGTCACGAATCTCCAGCCCGTGCAGCTCCGCCCGCGACAATCCGACCAGCGCCACGTCCAGCCGGCCGTGGCGTACGTCGTCCGCCAGTCCACTCGAACCGGTCGGCGACGTCGCCACCTGTACGTCGACCAACGGGTACTTCCGGTGGAACGCGCCGAGCAGTTCGGCCAGGTTGACCAGGCCGAGCCGGGCCAGCGTCCCGATCCGGATGTTGCCGCGCAATCCGGTCGACGCCTCCTCGACCGCGGCCCGGGCGCGGTCCAGCGCCTCCAGGGCAGCCTTTGCCTCAGGCAACAAAGCCTGACCGGCCGCGGACAGCGTCACCCGCCGGGTCGAGCGATCGAACAGCGTCGTTCTCAGGTCCGTCTCCAGGGCGCGGACGGCGGCCGACACGCTGGACTGGACCGTGAACAGCCGCTGCGCCGCGCGGGTGAAACTCAGCTCCTCAGCGACGGCGACGAAGTACTCCAGCTGGCGACTGTCCACCGAAGAATTATCGGATCTCTCGATAAGAGCGTGCAAGAACTTTCGTTGGACTCGATAGATCGAGCGCGCGAACCTGGAGACATGTCCACTCTGACCAGTTCGCACGCGCTCGGCTCGAAGCGGGTGCGGTTCGCCCACGGTCCGGGGTTCTGGGTGATCGCCGCCGCCTTCCTGACCACGATGGCGTTCTCCACCGTCCCGACGCCGCTTTATGCCATCTACCAGCAGCGTGACGGCTTCCCGACGTACGTCATCACCGTCATCTTCGCCAGCTACGCGGTCGGCGTGATGGCTGCGCTGTACCTTGCCGGTCACGTCAGCGATTGGCTCGGTCGGCGCCGGATCGCGCTGCTCGCCGTACTCGCGGAGGCTCTGTCTGCGCTGGTGTTTCTGCTCTGGCAGGAGGTGCCGGGGCTGCTCGTCGCGCGCTTCATCTGCGGGGTCGGCGTTGGCGTGCTGACAGCGACCGCGACCGCGCACTTGTCCGAACTGCGCCAGGTCGCCCGTCCAGACGAGGACCCGAGCCGGTCGGCGTTGATCTCCAGCATGGTGAACCTCGGCGGACTCGCGTTCGGTCCGCTCGTGGGTGGACTGCTCGCGGAGTACGTCGCCTCGCCGCTCGAGCGCCCGTACCAGATCTTCCTCGCGTTGTTGCTGCTGAGTGCGTTGGGGATCGCGTTGGTGCCGGAGACGGTGGAGCGGCTCGAGGAGCGTCCGGCGTACCGGCCGCAGCGGGTCGCGGTCCCGTCGTCCGCGAAGTCGCTGTTCTTCGCCTCGGCCCTGGGTGCTTTCGCGGCGTTCGCGATCCTCGGGCTGTTCACTTCGCTGGCGCCGACGTTCCTGGCCGGGACCTTGCACCACACGTCGCGACTGCTGGCCGGCGTGGTCACGTTCGCCGTCTTCATCGCCGGCGCCGGGAGCCAGGTCCTCTTCGTCCGACTGCCCCGCCGGCACCAACTCCGCCTCGGCCTCGTCCTGATGTCCGCAGGCCTTGTCGGTGTGGCCGTCGGCGGCCTGCTCCCCAGCCTCGCGCTCTTCGTCCTCGGGGGAGTCGTCGCCGGCGCCGGCGTAGGCCTCGTCTTCCGCGGCGCGGTGGCCACCGCCGCCTCCCTCGCCGACCCCACCTCCCGCGGCGAGGTCCTCGCCGCCCTCTTCCTCATCGCCTACACCGGCCTGACCCTCCCAGTCCTGGCCATCGGCCTGGGCATAGCCCTCATCCCCGCCGACCTGGCCCTCCTCATCTTCTCCGCAATCATCCTGATCGTCGTCAACACCGCAGTACTCCGCATGCTCGCCGCGCACCGCAGCTAGACACGACCTAGAAGAGCAGCACCAGGAACTGTCGTACGAGGAGGTAGGAGACGAGTCCCAGCATGAGGACCATCCGGACGGCGTAGGACGGGTGTTCGGTCCACATCTGCCGGAGGGTGCTGAAGACGACCCGAAGGTTGTGGGGCAGGCACGCGAGCAGGCCCACGATCCCACCGACCGTCGCCGCGTCGCTGAGGACGCTGGTGACTTTGACACCCGCAGGTGTTCCGTCGAACTTCAGGAAGACCAAGGTCGTGCCCAGCAGAACGCCGATCCCGGTGTAGCCGAGCGCCTTCTCGTACGTGTTCCTGGCTGTTTGGGCGAAGCTGCTCCCGGTACGCAACGCCACGCCCTGCAGGGCCGCGAGTGCCAGCAGAAAGGCCGTGGTCGCGACCAGACCCCCGAGCAGGACCGCTGTCTGTGCGGCGGGTGGGCCGTCGTCTCTGGACCACAATGTCATCCAGTCCGACGGCACGATGAAGATCGCGCAGACGGACCAGGTGATCCACAGCGCCGGAGCGTTCGTACGGCGTACCGGTGATGCGCGCGCGTCGTCAGCACGAGTCGACGGACGCTGCGCCGGTGAGTGAACTGGTTTCGCGCCAGGGTTGGATCTCCGCTGACGCTTTCGTCGTCTTCCCACTTCCACATTCTCCAAGCGAACAGGTTCGACAAGGCAGCTGACTAGGATCTGCTCATGGGTGTGACTGTGAGGATTGGGCAGCAGGACGCTTATCTGGCTCGGGTCGGGCGGGCTGGGATGTTGTTGCTGCCGATGATCACCGGGATCGGGGAACAGGTCCGGGAGTGGGCGGACGAGTTGGCCGGCGAGGGGATCACGGCGCTGGTGTGGGATCCGTTCAAGGGGCGGAGTAGCGACAACTCGACGCGGGAAGAGTTGAGTGCGTTGCTGCGGGAGCTGGACGACGACGCCGCGCTGGCTGAACAGGCCGAGTTGCTGGACTACCTGACCGAAGAGCTCGGGTGTACCAAGGTCGGCGTGATGGGCTGGTGTCTCGGTGGGCGGTTCGCGTTGTTGCTCGGGGCAAGGGATCGGCGCGCGGTCAACGTGATCGCGTTCCATCCGACGGTGCCGTCGGAGCTCGCACCGCAGCACACGTACGACGCCATCGGGGAAGCCGGCGCGATCACGGCGCCGGTGCTGGTGAGCTACCCCAGCGCGGACACGCTCGTGCCGAACACCGACTTCGAAGCCCTGGAAGCATCACTCCAGGCAAGGACGAGTGGCGCGACCTTCACGCAGTACTTCCCGGGTGCCGAGCACGGCTTCACCGATCGCAGCCGACAGGAGAAGCAGGTCAACGCCGACGCCTACCGGCTCGCCTGGCCGCAAGCCCTCGCCTTCATCCGAGCAACCACCGCCGGCCACTGAGCCGGCCCCAACTGTCGTAGGAGAGATCCCTCAGACTATTGAGAAGAAATCTTTGCATTGATACCTTCTCATCATGACCGAGCTATCACCGCGCCTGCTGTCGGACATCGATGCGCTGAAAGCCCTCGCCCACCCACTCCGCCAGCAGTTGATGACCCGGCTGCAGCGCCACGGCTCGGCGACGTCGGCCGACCTGGCCGTCGAATTCGACGAGGATCGCGGCGCGACCAGTTACCACCTGCGGCAACTGGCCCGCTTCGGGTTCATCGAAGAGGACACCGAACGCTCGGCCGGGCGGCGCAAGTACTGGCGAGCCATCCCGCAGGACGTGCGACTGCCGCGCCGCTCCACAGATCCCGAGGTGGCGGTCGCCGCCGAGGAGATCGGCCGCCAATGGATGGAGCGCGCCGATCGCGACCTGTCCGCCTACCTGTCCGACAGACCGGCGTACGGCGACTTCGCTGCCGCCGCCATGCACTCTTTCGGCAGCACCGTCCTCACCGCCGAGGAACTCGCGCAGTTCGGCGAGGAGTACGTCGCCTTCCTCAAGCGCTGGAACCGAGACCCCCGTCAGGCAGCCCCCGGCAGCCGGCACATCTCGGTGGTGTTCCACGCTTTCCCCACCCCGGACGGCAGGGATGCCGAGTGACCGCCCCAGCCACCGCGGTACGGCCGTCACTGTGGCGTAATCGTGAGTTCGTCGCGTTGTGGAGCGGTCAGGTCGTCTCGACCTTGGGTGCATCGATCAGCGGTACGGCGATGCCGCTGCTGGTGCTCGCGATCACGGGATCGCCCGCTGACGCCGGCATCGTCGGAGCCGCCGGCACGCTTCCCTTCCTCATCGCCCACCTGCCCGCCGGAACGCTGGTCGACCGATGGGACCGCCGGAAGATCCTGCTGGTCAGCGAAATCGTCGCCGGACTCGCCCTGTCCATCATCCCGATCATGATGTGGTTGGACGCGCTCACGATCACGCACCTGGCGGTGGTTGCCTTCGTCCAGGGGCTCTGCTTCGTCTTCTTTGGCCTGGCCGAGCGCGCCGCGCTCCCGAAGATCGTTCCGGTCGCGCTCTTGTCCACCGCCGTGGCGCACAACGAGGCGAGGAGCCGCGGTGCTGCGCTGGCCGGACCTCCTCTGGGCGGACTGCTCTTCGGGATCGACCGCGCCGTACCGTTCGTGGCCGACGCGTTCTCCTACCTCGCCGCCGCCATCGGCCTGCTGTTCATCCGCAAGGACCTGCAGAACAAGTTGGAGGCGCCGGCGGAACCGCTGTGGCAGGCGACCACCGCCGGTCTGCGCTGGGTCTGGCGTCATCCCCTCGTCCGCGCCGCGATCGTGTTGATTGCCATCAGCAACATGGTGTTCCAGGCGCTGATGTTGATCCTCGTCGTCCTCGCGCAGCAACACGGTGCCACGTCGACCACGATCGGCGTGATGCTGGGCATCTACAGCGGCGGCGGCCTGATCGGTGCCCTCGTGGCGAGCAAGCTCCATCGGCATTTTCGACCCAAGACCGTCATCATCGGGGTCAACTGGATCTGGGCCGCACTGCTGCCGCTGTTCGCTCTCGCCGAGAACACTCTGCTGATGGGGGCCATCGGCGCTGCCAGTGCGTTCATCGGTCCGTTGTGGAACGTCGTGATCATCACCTACGTAACGGTCCTGGTGCCCAACGAACTGCTGGGCCGCGTCACCAGCGCGGCCATGACCCTGTCCTGGGGAGTGATGCCGCTGGCCTCCCTCGGCGCCGGCTTCCTCCTCACCGCGATCGGCCCAGTCAGCTCTGTCCTGGTCCTGGCCGCGGTCATGCTCATGACCGCAGTAGTCGCCACCGCCAGCCCAGCGGTGCGTAACGCTCCACCCCTCGAAGGGACCGATTAGGCCGTGGTGGCGCGGCGGTGGGCGGTAGGCGTGGTGCCGCGGACTCGTTTGAAGGCGACGCTCAGGGCGAAGGCGTTTGCGTAGCCGACCTGCCGGGCGATGGACTCGACGGTGTCGCGGGTGGAGCGGAGGAGGTCGGCAGCCAGCGTGATGCGCCAACCCGTCAAGTACGTCATCGGGGCTTCGCCAACGACCGCGGTGAAGCGGCGGGCCAGGCTGGCTCGGGAGACACCGACGCGCGACGCGAGTTCGGGCACGCTCCACGGGTGGGCGGGGTTCTCGTGGATCAGCCGCAAGGCCAGGCCGGCAACGGGATCGCTCTGCGCCTGGTACCACCCTGGCGCGTGTGACTCCGGCTTCGCGAACCACGCCCGCAGCGTGGTGATCAGCGCGAGGTCGAGCCACCGGTCCAGCACACTCTGCTGGCCGGGTTCGTCGCGCTGGATCTCCCCGAGCACCGTGTCCATCACCGAACCGGCGACATCGGCCGCCGGTACGACGAGCACCGAAGGCAGCGCCGCGAGCAGCCGCTGACTGACATCGCCGGCCAGTTGATAGGAGCCGCTGACAACCATCGCCTCGCCTTCGACGCGGCCGCCGTACGTCCGGACGCCGAGCCGGGCACTGTAGTCGACAGGTGCCCCGGGCAACGGTTCGCACAGGCCACCCGGATGGATCCGCAGCTGCGGCGCGGTCTCCAATGCGTCACCCACGATGTACGGCGACGTGCCGGTGAACACCGCGACGTCGCCCTGCTCCATCCGCACCGGCTCGACCCCGTCGCGGCGTACCCAGGCCGAACCGCGGACCAGTGTGGCGAGGGACAGCGCGGCCTCGTCGCGGATGTCGAGCGCCCAGGGCGGATCCAGGATCGTCAGGTTGAACACCCCGCCGCGGGCACGGGTCCCGGCCAGCAGATCGTCGAGCACATCCATACCGACACAGTACGACGCATTGAGCGTATCGAACATCGAATTGCGTCAAATAACCATGGTTTGTCTCACCCAGTCGCGATGGACTGGAGCCATGACAACGACACCGATTCTGATCCTGAGTGGTAAAGGCAAGACCGGCCGCCGCGTCGTCGAGCAGCTCGAGGCCCGGGGAGTCCCGTACCGGCTGGCCTCGCGGTCGAGTGCGCAGCGCTTCGACTGGTACGACGACAGCACCTGGTCCGCAACGATCGCCGGCGCCGAGACGGCGTACCTGGCACCGCCGGTCGGCCCGACCGGGCTCGCCCAGGCAGGCCGGTTCATCAAGCAGGCAGCGACCGAGGGTCTTCGCCGGGTCGTGCTGCTGTCCGGCCGCGGCGTCGGCAGCCCTGGTCGCGACTTCGCCGTGTACGACGGCTCGCTCGCGCTCGAGCACGCGGTCAAGGACAGTGGCGCCGACTGGACGATCATCCAGCCCGCGTGGTTCGCGCAGGGGTTCAGCGAGGACTTCCTCCGCTACCACGTGCTGGCCGGCGAGATCCGTGTGTCGGCCGGCGACGGCGGTGAGGCGTGGATCGACACCAAAGACGTCGGCGACGTGATGACCGCCGTACTGCTCGACGACGCCTACAACGGCGCGACCATCGCCATCTCCGGACCGCGACACCTGAACCTGACCGAGGTCGCCGCCGACCTGTCCGCCGCGACCGGCCGTCCGATCAACTATGTCGACCTCCAGCCGCAGGAGCACGTCACCGAGCTGGTCGAGCAGGGCCTCGACCCCGAGGACGCGGAGGCCGTCCGCGACCTGTTCGCGGTCATCCGCAACCACCGTTCCGAGTACGTCTCCGACGGCGTCCAGCAGGTCCTCGGCCGCGCACCTCGCGACTTCACCGACTGGGCCCGCGAAACCGCCAAGACCGGGATCTGGACGTAGAGCAGGCTCCACCCCCAGTGGGGTGTCTGCAGGATGGGAAGCGGCAGCCGGCCGGGACAGGGTTGAGGCAACCACAAGGAGGCTTCGATGAAGAGAGTTCCGGCCGCTGTCGCTCTGCTCGCGGCAATCGCGCTGCCCGCATCCATCGCGACCGCGGCGCCGCCCACCAACAAGCAAACGACCACCCAGCAGGCGACCACCCCGCAAACGACAAGCCCGATCCCCGCACTGACTCGCGCCGCCCACCCACTCGTGAGCACCGAACCGTCGGACAACGCCTGGGACCTGCGTCCGCTGATGCAGATGGTCGGTACGGCGAAGGTCGTCGGCGTCGGGGAGGCGACGCACAACTCGCACGAGTTCTTCACGCTCAAGCACCGCATCTTCCAGACGCTGGTCGAGCGGAAGGGCTTCACTGCCTTCGTTCTCGAGGCGAGCTGGAGCACCGGGCTCGAGCTCGACCGGTACGTCGTCAGCGGTGTCGGCGACCCACGCGAGATCATGCGCCGCGAGTTCCAGGACGCGTACAAGTTCTGGAACGCGCAGGAGTACCTCGACCTGATCGAGTGGATGCGCGACTACAACCGCACCCACACCCGCAAACTCCGCTTCGTCGGCGACGACGTCGGCTACGCGAGCCCAGCCCTGATCGAACGAGTCGTCAACGCCGATCCCACGCTGGCGCCGCAGCTCACCCGCCTGTACGCCGGCATCCGTTCCGACTCGGAGTACAAGGACTGGAGTACGGCGTACTTCGCAAAGCCACTGAGCGAACGCCAAGCCATCGAGGCGTCGGCCCGCGAGGCGCTCGCACTCGTGCAGCGGACCAACGATCGCTGGGCCGTGCAGCACGCTCGCGCGATCTGGCAGACCGCCAAGCTGTACTCCTTCGACGTCGAGAACCCCAACGAGTTGCCCAAGGCAATGGTGTTCCGGGACCAGGCGATGGCCGACAACACGGCGTGGTGGACCCGGGCCACCGGTGACAAGGCGGTGCTGTCCGCGCACAACGGGCACATCGGCTACGACTCGTCGATGCCTTCGCACTACCCGAAGATCCAGGGCGCGTTCCTCCGCGACCAACTCGGCAAGGACTACGTGAACGTCGGCTTCACCTTCGACAGCGGCTCGTTCAACGCCAACGACACCGAGGACCCGCAGGGCCGGCTGCGCACCTTCACCATCCCGTCCGCGCCGTCCGGCAACAACGAGTACACCCTCGACCGGGTCCCGTACCGCGACTACCTGGTCGACCTCCGCACGCTGCCGAAGGCCACGAAGGACTGGCTGAACGTCGCCCGTCCGACCCGCGACATCGGCACCGCCTACCCGTGGCCCGACCTGCCGGTGAACCTCGGCAAGTCGTACGACGTCCTGATCCACCTCAACCGGGTCACCGCGGCCCACCTCCTGCTCTGACAACCCGAAAGCCCCGCATCCACCTGAGGATGCGGGGCCTTCGGGCCATGGAGATCAGCGGTGGCTGTGCTGCAACCTGACGTACTCGGAGTGCGTCATCTCCTGCAGTTCGGACGCCGCGGTCTTGGCCTGGATGTTCGCGCCCTGGCCGACGGCGCCGCCGCCGAAGACGATGTTCGCCCAGTTGTTCTGGGCGGTCAGCGTCGTGTTGGTGTTGTCGTCGTTGATGTCCGCCGCGGTGGTGTCGGTGGCGTCACCGTCGCAGTTCCAGTCGATCGGCAGGCTGGCCGCGCCGGCCGTTGTCCGGGTGGTGCCGTTCGGGCACTTCCACTTGGTCTTGAACGCCGAGGCCGAGCTGCCGAGACCGACCGATTCCCTCAGGCTCGCCTCGTTCAGGGCCGCCGGCGCGACGTTCGAGTAGCCCCAGTACGTCGTACCGTTCGACTTCAGCACCCCACCGAGCTGGAAGAAGTAGTTCATCACGCTCAGGTAGTTGGGCTTGTAGTTCCCGTGGTCGGTGCCGCCGTGCCGCAGGCCCAGGTTGTGCCCGAGCTCGTGGATGAACGTGCCGACTTCCTGGTCGTCGGTGCCGGCCCAGTTGCACTTGGGTCCGACGGTGACGATGAACGTGTCGTTCGGGATCGCGAACGCCTGGCCGCTGCTGCAGCCGCCGTCGTAACTGTCGGCCCAGAGCATGTAGTGGAAGACGGCCTTCCGGGCGCTGGCGAAGTTCGCGTTCTTGATCGCCGTGGTCTGCGTGCCGGACGGCTGCAGGTTGTTGTCGTACGGGACCTGGTTGCCGCCGCCGAGGTTGTACTTCGTCCCCCCGGCCGAGCCGGCGTCGAGATGGATCCGGATCCCGGTGGTACCGTCCGGGTTGCTGACCGGCGCGGTGGCGAACACCTGCACGATCCGGTCCAGCGCGGCGATGCTGGTGAGCCGGCCGGACATGTAGTCCATCTCGACGAACAGGTCCTTCTTGTTCGGCGTCGCCCCCATCGCGGGCAGGTTGACGTCGATGGTGCCGTCACCGTTGGCGTCGTAGCCGTTCGTCTCCCAGGTGTCGGGGAGCGAGTCGCCGTCGGTGTCGGTCGCGAGGGGTGCGGCCACGGTTCGCGGTGCGTCGTCGAAGGACGGGGGTACGGCGGCCACCGCGCTCGTGGCGGCGAGCGCGGCGACGGCCAGTGAACCGATCGTGGTCAGAAGGGCAGGGCGGAGCCTCATCAGATCTCCTCTGTGGGCGGTGGGTGATCTGCCCGCCACCGTAGGTGATCTGACTCACTTTGCGCGGCTCAGGAGAGCCAGTGGCCCAATTGGGTCAGTTGGCTGAGCGCAGCATGGCCCGGATGCCGACGGTCAGGCCCGCGACCGCGGTCACGATGGCCGCGACCCAGCCCCACAGTGCCGCGCTGGAGAACACGTCCCCGGAGAACAGCGTCCGCTCGGCGTCGACGACGTACGACAGCGGGTTGAACTTCGCCGCCACCTTCATCCAGCCCGGGCCGGTCTCCAACGGGAGCAGCATCCCGGACAGGATCATCAGCGGGAACAGGAAGGTCTGCTGCACCATCCAGAACATCCAGTCCTGCTTGCGGACCGCGATCGCCAGTGCGTAGCTGAACGCGCCGAGCCCGATCCCGAACACCGCGAGCAGCGCCAGCCCGACGAGCGCGCCGCCGAGGTGCAGGTCGAACGCGAACGGTGTCATCACCGCGATCACGACGATCGCCTGCCCGAACAGCGGCACCATCTCCTTCAGCGCCCGGCCGACCAGCAGCGACGACCGCGACAGCGGCGTCACCAGCATCCGCTCGTGCGCACCGGTCTGGAACTCGAACAGCAGGTTGGCGCCGGTCGTCGAGGTGCCGAACAACGTGGTCATCACCAGGATCGACGGGACGAACCACTGCCAGACGCTGTCGCCGAACGTGCCGCCCATCGACCCGGCCAGCAACGGCCCGAACAGGCCGAGGAACACCAGCGGCTGGATCATCCCGAACAGCAGCGAGAACGGATCCCGCAGCACCGGCTTCAACTCTCGCGCCATCACGATCCGGATATCGCGCAACAGGTTGCGCTGTGGCTCGTCGGCGGCCTGGATCGCGGCAGTGGGAACGGTGAGGGTGGTCATGTCAGGCTGCCTTTCCGTTGGCCGGGGCAGCCGATTCGCGGAGGCTGCGGCCGGTGAGGTTGAGGAACACGTCGTCGAGGGTCGGGCGATGCACCTGCGCCGCCGCGACCGGTACGCCGTACTGCTGGGCGGCCGTGATCAGCTCCGGCAACGCGGCCGGGCCGTCCGCGACCCGGACGCTGAGCTCGTCGCCGACGGCAACCACTTCGCGGGCGCCCGGCAACTTCTCGGCCAGCTCGGCGATCGTCGACAGGTTGCCTGGAGCAACCGTGACGGCCAGCCGATCACCGGCCAGCTTGGTCTTCAGCGCGTCGGCGGTGTCGTCCGCGATCACCTGGCCGTGGTCCACCACGACCACTCGCTCGGCCATCGAGTCGGCCTCGTCCAGGTAGTGCGTGGTGAGCACGATCGTCATCGCGTACTCCGCCCGCATCCGCAGGATGTGGTCCCACAGGTTCGCCCGGTTCTGCGGGTCGAGCCCGGTCGACGGCTCGTCCAGGAACAGCAGCTTCGGCGCGTGCACGAGCCCCATCGCGACATCCAGCCGGCGGCGCTGGCCACCGGACAGCTCGGACACCTTGCGGCGGGCCAGCTCGGTCAGCTCGAGGGCTTCCAGCAGCTCGCCGGTACGGTGCTTGGCCGCGCGCCGGTCGAGTCCGTAGATGACGCCCTGACCGATGAGTTCGTCACCGGCCCGCTGGTTGTGGCCCGCGCCGTTGCCCTGGCCGACGTACCCGATCCGCCGGCGTACCTGGCTCGGTTGCGCGGTCACGTCGTACCCGGCGACCGTCGCGGTCCCCGACGTGGGGGCGATCAGGGTGGTGAGCATCCGCAGAGTGGTGGTCTTGCCGGCCCCGTTCGGGCCGAGGACGGCGACCAGCTCGCCGGGTTCGACGTCGAGGCTGATGCCGCGGACGGCGTGCACGGTCTCGGTGCGGCTCACCACGAAGTCCCTGGTGAGCTCTCGGGTGCTGATCACGGATGTCTCCTTCGCTGAGGTTTGGTAAGGACGACATTTCCAGCAGTAGCGGCCAGGTTCTGGCCTGTACTCATGGCAATCTGAAGTCATGTCCGAAACCTCGGCTCGACTCCTCTCGCTGCTGTCCCTGCTGCAGGCCCGCCGCGACTGGCCGGGCGCACTGCTGGCCGAACGCCTCGAGGTCAGCCCGCGCACCGTCCGCCGCGACGTCGACCGGCTGCGCGATCTCGGCTATCCCGTGCGCGCGACCAAGGGACCGGACGGCGGCTACCGCCTGGACGCGGGCGCGGACCTGCCCCCGCTGCTGTTCGACGACGACCAGGCGATCGCGGTCGCGGTCGCCCTGCAGACCGCGACCACTACGGTCACCGGCATCGAGGAGGGTGCGCTGCGCGCGCTCGCCACGGTCCGCCAGGTCATGCCCGCCCGGTTACGGCAACGGGTCGACGCCCTCCAGGTCACCACGGTCGACCGGTACGCCGGCTCGCGCCGTACGAAGGTGGATTCGGAGCAGCTGATCGCGATCGGGATGGCGGTCCGGGCGCGCGAGGTGCTGCGATTCGACTACGCGTCTCCGAGAGCGTCGGAGCAGGAGTGGCTGCCGCCGCGGAAGGTCGAGCCGCATCACCTGGTCACGTGGGGCGGGCGGTGGTACCTGGTCGGCTGGGATCTCGACCGGAAGGACTGGCGGACGTTCCGGGTGGACCGGATGACGCCCAAGACGCCGACCGGTCCCCGGTTCACGCCGCGTGAACTGCCCGCTCCGGACGTGGCGTCGTACATCTCCAGCCAGTTCACGACCCGGGATCAGTGGCCGTGCCGCGGTGAGGCGATTCTGCAGGCGAAGGCGTCGGACATCGCGCAATGGGCCGGCCGCGACGCCGTCGTCGAGGAGATCACGCCGACCAGTTGCCGTCTTATCCTGAGTGGCTGGTCCTGGACCGGCCTGGCCGCGACCTTCGGCATGTTCGAGTGCGATCTCGAGTTCGTCGGTCCACAGGAGTTGAAGGACGCGGCCACCCACCTGGCCGCCCGCTACCACGTGGCCGCGTCATGAGCAGTGAACTCGTCGTGGCCGACGCGAGCGCCTGGCACACGTGGCTCGCCGAGCATCACCGGGACAGCGACGGTGTCTGGCTGGTCCTCGCCAAGAAGGACGTGACCACGCCGACGAGCCTCACCTACGACCAGGCACTCGAGGAGGCGCTGTGCCACGGATGGATCGACGGTCAGCGCAACGGCCGCGACAAGCACACGTTCCAGCAGCGCTTCACCCCACGGCGCGCCCGCAGTCTGTGGTCGAAGCGGAACGTCGGGATCATCGCCCGGATGGAACAGGAGGGCCGGATGGTCCCCGCCGGCCGCGAGCAAGTCGAGCGGGCCAAGGCCGATGGACGGTGGGACCAGGCCTACGGCGGCTCCAGTGAGCTCGAGGTGCCGGCGGACCTGGCCGACGCGCTCGCCGCCGTACCGCGGGCGCAGGCGATGTTCGACATCCTGACCAGCTCCAACCGGTTCGCGGTTGTGTTCCGGGTGACCTCGCCGAAGCGAGCCGAGACCAGGGCACGGCGGATCGCGCAGATCGTCGACCAGCTCGCTCGCGGCGAGACGATCTACCCGCAGAAGCGGACGCTGTGATCAGTACAGGACCGGGTTCAGCGGGGAGGAGATCTGTTCGCCGGGCTGGTTGCCGGGCATCCAGCTGGCGAGGTCGTTCTCCTGGTAGCGGTTGACCGGTGCGGCGATCTCCATCGCGGCGTCGACGTAGATGATCGTCATCACCCGGCGCGGTACGTCGCTCCGGTTCGGCGGCGCGTGATGGAACGTCCAGCCGAGGTGGTAGCTGACCTCGCCCAGCTCGTACGGCTCGCAGACCTCGGGGAAGTCCTGCTTGGCCAGCGCCTGCTGCAGCACGCGCTCGGATTCATCGCTGATCGGCAGGTCCCGGCCATGCTCGAAGGTGTGGCTGCCAGCGGCGAACGAGAGCGGACCCATCTCCATCGGCGTCTCCTGCAAGGGAATCCACGCCGTCACGCACCGATCCGTCGCGAACGGCCAGTAGTACTGGTCCGCGTGCCACGGTGTCATGCCGCCGCCGGACTCCTTGTAGAGCGCCTGGTCGTGGTACAGCCGGACCGACTGCACGCCCAGCAACTGCGCCGCGATCCGGGCCAGCCGCGGTGACGAGACGAACTCGAGCACCTGCTCGCTGTCCTGCCACAAGTTCGTCACCTGCAGGAACGCCTTCCCGTAGGTGTCACGCTCCTCCAGCGGCACGTGCTGGGTGTTCAGCTCGATCACCTTGCCGGTGATCTCCGGCTCGTACGCCGCGATGGTCTCGGCGCTCAGCACGTTCTTGAGCTTCACGAAGCCTTGCTCGGCGAACTGTGCGATGGCGGACCGGCCGAGGGTGTAGTCGGTCTCCAGCTCTGGGCGGGTCAGAGTCATGGGACCTTAGGGTTCCTGGTGCGCTTTATCGATGTAAAGATCAGTGATCAAATCTTTGCTGTTTGTGTGAACCGGTCCAGCGCGGCCAGGATCAGCTCGTTCGTGCCGCGTCCACCGGCGCCGTGCCCTTCCTGTTCGACCAGGTGGAGCTCGGCATCCGGCCAGGCCTGGGCCATCCGCCAGGCGATGTCCGCCGGACTGCTGATGTCGAGCCGGCCGTGAATCAACACCCCGGGAATCCCGGCCAGCCTCCCGGCCTCGCGGACCAGGACGCCCTCGTCCAGCCAGGCCGCGTGCCCCCAGTAGTGCGTGACGAGCCGGGCGAACCTGAGGCGGAAGACCGGGTCGTCGTACCGCGGATCCGGCTTCCAGCCCGGGTGGGTCCGCACATGGGTGTCCTCCCAGTCGCACCAGTCCCGCGCCGCCTTGTCCCGGACGGCCGGATCCGGGTCGTGCAACAACCGGCTGTAGGCCAGGGCCAGGTTCCCGTCCCGCTGATCGGCCGGTACGCCGTCGCGGAAGCGCGCCCACTCCTCAGGGAAGATGCGGCCCATGTCGCGCGTGACCCACTCGACCTCACGCCGGGTCGTGTTGGTGACGCTGAACAGGACGAGCTCCGACACCGACTCCGGGTGCTGCTCGGCGTACGCGAATCCGAGGGTCGCGCCCCAGGATGCGCCGAGCACCAGCCACTTCTCGATGCCCATCAGCTCGCGCAGTCGCTCGATGTCCGCGATCAGGTGTGCGGTGGTGTTCGTGCTGAGGTCCACCTCCGGCTCGGCGGCGTCCGGCGTACTGCGCCCGCAGTTCCGCTGGTCGAACAGCACCACCTTGTACGCCGAGGGATCGAAGTACCGGCGCCACGACGGGCCGGCGCCGGATCCCGGGCCGCCGTGCAGCACCACGGCCGGCTTGCCGTCCGGGTTGCCGCCGACCTCCCAGTACACGCGGTGGCCGTCGCCGACGTCGAGCAGGCCATGGTCGTACGGCTCGGTCTCGGGGTACATGGACGACTCCTCTGATCTAACAGTGCTGTTATATCTAATGTAACAGCACTGTTAGATCTAGAGCATCCCGGTATAGGTCAGCGCGAAGGTGCCGCACGGAAAGAGGAACAGCGAGGCCAGCACGATCACGCCCCTGAACGTCTGCTCCGGCCCGATCAGCTTCCGGTACGCCGCGATCAGCACCGGCACCATCACCACCTCGAGCACGAGCATGCTGCGCGGGATGATCGTGCCGGTCGCGGCCAGCAGCACCGACAGCGCCGCCGCCGCGATCCAGGCGCCGAACCCGATCCGGTACGTCGTCCGCGCACCGAACCGGACCGCGATCGTGTGGTACCCGGTCGGCCCCCAGATCGGCGAGGGTGGTCGGCAGGTACAGACCGACCGCGGCCAGCGTGCCCTGGAGTCCCATCAGCCACGGGAAGTCACTGAGGTCGGGATTGACGGCCGCCCACCCGGCCAGCGGTCCGAAGGCGCCGAGCGCCAGCGCGTTGACCGCGACGTCGAAGCCGGCCCGCGTCTTCAACCGCACCGGCGGCACGCTGTAGGCGTAACCGAGGAGGACCGCGAGCAGCACCCCGAGGGCGAACACGATCCCGACGTGCAGACTGATCCCGACCGCGGCGACCGCTGCCGCGAAGGCGATCCGTTTGACCGCTCGCAAGGTGATCCGGCCGTCGAGCAGCGGGGACTTCGACTTGCGCGGGTTCAGCCGGTCACTCGGCAGGTCGTACGCGTCGTTGATCGCCAGCACCGCGAGCCAGACCAGCGGGCCCATCACGACGGCGCCGACGATGAGCCGCGGCCAGTCCTCGAGCGGCGGAACGAGCCGCCGCGTCGCCAGCAGGATGCCGACGTAGTACGGCACGATCGACACGACCCAGAAGGCGGGCCGTCCGACCGCGAGCACATCCCGGACGCGCGGTGCCGCAGTCCGAACCCCCACCGTCGTAGTCACGCCACCACTCTGCTCCCGGCGGCCGGGACCGGTCCTCCTTCCGGAGAGTGAACCCCCTCACTCTCACGGTTGAATGTGAGCAACGGAACCCTTCTCGAGCGCGACCCAGACCGATCCGTCCGCGTCCAGAGTGAGGCCGTGCGGCTCGGAACCCGCGCCGAGATCGATCTGCTCGATCAGGTTGCCCGCGGCATCCAACCGGGCGACCGCGGCCGCTCCCCACAACGTGATCCAGCACCCGCCGTCATCCGTCGCGACCACCGCGTGCGGCTTCGACCCGGCCGGCAGCGGGAACTCCTCGATCATGCCGCCGGGGGAGATCCGGCCAACCTGGTCGGCGAGGATCTCCACGAACCACACCGCGTCCGCGCCGGCGCTGATCCCGACCGGCCCGGCTGCCTCGGTCGGCAACGGGTACGTCGCGACGCTGCCGGTCGTGGTCATCCGCCCGATCGCGTTGCCCTGGTTGAGCGTGAACCACAGGTCGTCAGCCGCCGCGATCATCGCCGGGAACGCCCCGGTCGTCCCGATCGGGTATGTCGACACAGTGCCGTCGATCGTCACGCGCCCGACCTGATCCGTGGTCATCAGCGTGAACCACAGCGCGTCGTCCGGCCCGGCGCACAGTCCGTACGGCGATCCCGGCACCTCGATGGAGGTCGGGTCCGGTCCGATCCGGCCGATCCGGTTGTCACCACTGCGGGTGAACCACACCGCGTCGTCCGGCCCGGGCACGATCACGCTCGGCCGACAATCCGCCGCGTCCAGCTCGAAGCGCTCACCGGACAGTTGAGCGACCACACCGGCGTGGACCAGCGTCGTCCACACCTCGCCCTTGACGACGGCAACGCCGTACGGACCTTCGCCCGGTCCGGCGACAGTGAACTCAGTGACAGACAAGACCGGCCTCCTTCAGGTCGAGCACCTCGCCGCGCCAGCGGGAGTTGAACCGGCGGTCGTGGCTGACCACGACGAGTACACCGGCGTACCGATCCAGTGCTGCTTCCAGCTCCTCGACCAGGGCGAGCGACAGGTGGTTCGTGGGTTCGTCGAGCAGCAGTACGTCGTACGGCGTGGTCAGCAGGCGGGCCAAGGCGAGTCGGCGACGCTGACCGGTGGACAGTGCGCCGACGCGCGTCTGCAGTTGGTCCGCCCGGAACAGTCCGAGACCGTTGGCACCCTTGAGCGCGTCACGCAGGGTGTCGCCGGGCCGCGACTCGGTGGTCTCCTGCGGGAGATAGCCGAGTCGGCCGCGGCGTTCGATGTACCCGGAATCCGGCGGGATCTCTCCGGCGAGTACGTCGAGCAGCGTGGACTTGCCGATGCCGTTCGGGCCGGTGATCAGCAGTCGGCCTTTGACCTCGATGGAGAGCGGCTGGAGCCGGTCGGTGACCGAGATCCCGACCGCGTCCAGGCCGGCGGGCGATCCCGTCGTACGCAGCGAGGCCGTGAACCGCAGCGGCTTCGCCGGCACCGGGGGCGGGTCCTCCTCCAGGCGGCGGAGGCGTTCCTTCGCGTTGCGGATCTTGCTGCGCTCGGCCTCGTTGACGCGGCCGGTCGCCCGGTCGTACGCGACCTTGTTGTTGTCCTTCATCGCGCCGCGGTGCGAGACCCGGTCGGCCGTGGTCCGGACGGTGACGCGCATCGTGGCGACCTCGTCCTCCCAGAGCCGGCGCGCCTGTTCGAGCCGGGCCCGCTCGGCGGCCTTCTCGGTCAGGTAGCCCTCGTACCCGTTGCCGTATCTGGTCACCCGATGCGTGTCGCCGTCGACCTCGAACAGTGTCGACGCCACCCGCTCCAGGAACGCCCGGTCGTGCGAGACCACGACGGTCGTGCCACGCCGGGAGCGGAGGTGATCCTCGAGCCAGGTGGCGGCCGAGATGTCCAGATGGTTCGTCGGCTCGTCGAGCAGCAGGATCTCCGGCGACGACGCGAGTACGGCGGCCAGATGCAGGCGGGCGAGCTCGCCGCCGGAGAGGGTGGACAGCACGCGGTGGCCGGGGAGGTCGCTCAAGCCGAGGCCGTGGGTGGCTCGGGCGAACCGGGCATCCGCGTCGTAACCCTCGCGGACCTCGAACGCGGTCTGGAGCTCGCCGTACTCGTCGAGGACGTCGTGACCGGCGGCGAGAAGGTGCTCGAGCTCGCGGAGCCGGGACTCGATCCGGCGGAGGTCCGCCAAGGCGTGGTCGGCGAGGGCGGCCACGTCCTGGTCGAGGGGCAACGGGTTGTCCTGGGCAAGGAAGCCGATGCTCCCGGCCGCGACGACCGAGCCGTCGGCCGGCGGCTCGAGACCGGCCGCGATCCGCAGCAGGGTCGACTTGCCGGAGCCGTTCTCGCCGATCAGGCCGCTGACCTGTCCCGGTGGGAAGGCGCAGGTGACCTGGTCGAGCACCAGGCGGTGGTCGTAGGACTTGGTGATGTCGTGCAGGGACAGCTGGGCAGGCATGCGGATCCTCTCTGACGCGCGCGGGGTTCTGGTCGGAACGGCCGGGGTCAGAAGATCACTGGCTGCCTCCACTAATGCGACGGATGTTGCATTAAGATGATGCCATGACGACAGGCGAGCGCGCAAGCAGGCCGGGTGGACGGACCGCTCGGGTGCGGGCCGAGGTGCTGGCGGCGGTCGAGGCCGAGCTGGCCGAGCACGGGTACGACGGATTGACGATCGACGCGGTCGCGGCGCGGTCCGGGGTCCATCGGACGACGGTGTACCGGCGGTGGAAGACCGTGGCCGGGCTGCTCGTCGACCTGTTGCAGGCCGGGCTCGACGATTCGTGGGACCCGGCCGACACCGGGTCGCTCGAGGGGGATCTGGTCAAGCTCAACCGCGAGGTGCACGCGGCGCTGACCGCCCGCCCGTCGGTGACCCAGGCGGTGATCGCGGCGTCCTTCCGTACGCCGGAGGCGGCCGAGGCGCTGACCGCGTTCTGGGCCGACCGGTATCGGCGTTCCGCGGTCGTCGTACGGCGTGCCGCCGTCCGCGGGGAAGTGCCTGCGGCGACCGATCCGCAGCAGGTGCTGATGACCGCGACCGCGCCGCTCTACCACCAACTCGTCCTGCTCCGGCAGCCGCTGTCGAGGGCGTCCGCTGACCGCTACGCGAGAGCCGCCGCAGCGGCGGCTCTCGCGGGCCTAGGTACCAGTCACGCTGGTTGAGGAAACAGCTTCAGAGTCCCAGCGCGAGTCGATGGTAGGCCGCGTTCCAGCGGATCTCCTTGCGGAACTGCCTGGTCGTCGTGTCCGCGTCGATGATCAGCAACTCCGTCCGGAGCATCTCGGCCAGGTCCTCGAGCTCTTCAGCGCCGATGGCCGACGACAGGACGGTGTGGTGCGGACCGCCGGCTGTCAGCCAGCACTCGGCCGACGTCCGCAGGTCCGGCCGCGGTGTCCAGACGGCTCGGGCGACCGGCAACTTCGGCAGCGGCTGGTCCGGCGCGACCACGTCGATCTCGTTCGCGACGAGCCGGAATCGATCACCCATGTCGGCCAGTCCCACCACGACGGCCGGGCCGGGCGTGGCATCGAAGACCAGCCGGACCGGATCCTCGCGGCCACCGATCCCGAGCGGGTGGATCTCGCAGCTCGGCGTCCCGACCGCGATCGACGGACAGACCTCGAGCATGTGGGCGCCGAGAATCCGCTCCTGACCTGGAGTCAGGTCGTAGGTGTAGTCCTCCATGAACGAGGTCCCGCCCGGGCTGTTGCCAGCAGCAACCTTCAGCCCGCGGAGCAGCAGCGAGGTCTTCCAGTCGCCCTCGCCGCCGAAGCCGTAGCCGTCGGCCATCAGCCGCTGGACCGCGAGGCCGGGCAGCTGCCGCAGCCCGCCGAGGTCCTCGAAGTTCGTGGTGAACGCGGTGAACCCACCGTCCTCCAGGAACGCCCGCATGCCGAGCTCGATCCGGGCCGCGTAGCGCAGCGAGTCGTGCCGGTCGCCGCCGGCGGCCAGCTCGGGCGCCAGCCGGTAGGCGTCGGCGTACTCCTTCACCAGGCCGTCGATGCTCGTGTCCTCGATCGCGTCGACGACCGCGACCAGGTCGTTCACGCCGTACGTGTTCACCGAGACGCCGAACCGGAGCTGGGCCTCGACCTTGTCTCCTTCGGTGACAGCGACATCGCGCATGTTGTCGCCGAACCGTGCCAGCTTGGTCGTCCGCAGCGCGTTGAAGCCCGCGGCCGCCCGTGCCCAGACACCGATCCGCTGCCGTACGGCGGGATCGGACGCGTGCCCCGCGACGGTCGTGCGCGCGACACCAAGCCGCGACTGCACGTAGCCGAACTCGCGGTCGCCGTGCGCGGCCTGGTTGAGGTTCATGAAGTCCATGTCGATGTCCGCCCAGGGCAGCTCGACGTTCGCCTGGGTGTGCAGGTGCAGCAGCGGGGTGCGCAGCGCGTCCAGGCCGGCGATCCACATCTTCGCGGGGGAGAAGGTGTGCATCCAGGCGATCACGCCCACGCACTCGTCGGACGCGTTCGCCTCCAGGCAGATCCGGCGAATCGCCTCGGCATCCTTCAGCACGGGCTTCCAGACCACCCGGGCACCGATCTCGTCGGCGGCGTCCAGTGCGTCGGCGACCTGCCGGGACTGGTCCGCGACCTGCTGCAGCGTCTCCTCGCCGTACAGGCCCTGGCTCCCGGTCAGGAACCAGATCTCGGTCGTTGCGGAACTCATTCTCGACTCCTTCAGCGTTGGCCGTAGACGTTCTGGTAACGGTCGTACAGGGCATCGATGTCGCCGGGCGCGATGGGCACCAGCGGTCCACCGGCCCGGGCCACGTGCACGGTCCGGGCGACGTCCTCGCACATGACGGCGGCCTTGACCGCGGCGCGGGCGTCCTTGCCGATGGTGAACACGCCGTGGTTGCGCATCAGCACGGCGGGCGAGCGGTGGCCGCTCAGCGTGGCCACGATGCCTTTGCCGATGTCGTCGTTGCCGATCAGCGCGAACGGCCCGACCGGGATCTCGCCGCCGAACTCGTCGGCCATCGCGGTCAGCACGCACGGAATCGGCTCGGCCCTGGCCGCCCAGGCCGTCGCGTACGTCGAGTGGGTGTGCACGACTCCACCGACCTCGGGCATCGCCCGGTACACGTAGGCGTGCGCCGCGGTGTCACTCGACGGCGCGAGGTCACCTTCGACCAGGTTTCCGTCCAGGTCGCACACCACCATCGACTCGGCCGTCAGGTCGTCGTACGAGACACCGCTCGGCTTGATCGCGAACAGGTCCTCGCCGGGAACCCGGGCAGAGACGTTGCCCGCTGTCCAGGCGACCAGGTTGTAGCGGACCAGCTCCGCGTGCAGAGCCACCAGTTCTTGCCTGAGCTCGATCATCGGACCGCCTCGTTTCGGATCGTCCGCAGTCGGTGGAGTACGCCGGTCCCGCCATGCGCTTCGCCGGCGAAATGGTCGTGCAACTCGCGGTACTCGGCGTACAGCCGGTCATACGCGTCAGCGCGGGCGTCGTCGGGAACGTAGACGGCCTCGGTACGCCGACCCATGACTGCCGCGGCCGCCGGGACATCGGCGTACGCGCCGGCTGCCACCGCGGCATGGATGGCTGAGCCGAGAGCCGGTCCCTGGTCCGAGCCGATCACCGACAGCGGCCGGCGCAGCACATCGGCGTACACCTGCATCAGGAAGCGGTTCTTCAGCAGGCCACCAGCGGCGATGAACTCCTCTACGGCGACCCCGGACGTCTCGAAGGCCTCGACGATCCTGCGGGTGCCGAAGGCGGTCGCCTCGATGAGGGCGCGGTAGGTGTCCTCGGGACGAGTCGCCAGGGTCTGACCGACGACCACGGCGGACAGGTCGTGATCGACCAGCACCGAACGGTTGCCGTTGTGCCAGTCCAGCGCGACCAGGCCGTGCTGCCCGACCTGCTGCTTCTCCGCGAGCTCCACCAGGTAGTCGTGGACGCTGATGCCTCGGCGCTCGGCTTCGGCCTGGTACTGCGCCGGCACCGAGGTGTCGACGAACCACCCGAAGATGTCGCCGACGCCGGACTGACCGGCTTCATAACCCCACAGGCCGTTGACGATGCCGTCCCGCACCACACCGCACATGCCCGGCACCTCGGCGAGCTGGTCCGACGGCATGATGTGACAGGTCGACGTACCCATGATCGCCACCATCTGGCCCTTGTGTACGGCGTTCGCCGCCGCTGCCGTGACATGCGCGTCAACGTTGCCTACGGCAACTGCGATGCCTTCCGGCAGTCCGGTCCAGGCAGCGGCCTCGGCGGACAACCTTCCGGCCAGACCACCGAGCGGCGAGAGCGGATGGTCGAGCTTGGTGAGGAAGTCCGCGAACCCCGGATCCAGCGCGGTCAAGTACTCGCGGGACGGGTAGCCGGCCTCGGTGTGGATCCCCTTGTAGCCCGCCGTGCAGAGGTTGCGGGACTCGGCGCCGGTCAGCTGCCAGATGATCCAGTCGGCGGCCTCGATCCAGCGATCCGCGCGGGCGTAGATGTCCGGGTCCTCCTGCAACACCTGCAGTGCCTTGGCGAACTCCCACTCCGACGAGATCTTCCCGCCGTACAGGCCGAGCCAGGGCTCGCCGAGCTCCTCCGCCACCGCGTTGACGCGGTCGGCCTGCGGTTGGGCGGCGTGGTGCTTCCACAGCTTCGGCCACGCGTGCGGCCGGTCGGCGAGTCCGTCGACCTCGCACAGCGGCGTACCGTCGGCCAGCGCCGGGAGCACGGTGCACGCGGTGAAGTCGGTGCCGATGCCGATCACCTCCGCCGCCGGGACGCCGGCCGCGGCAACAGCCTTCGGTACGGCGTTGCGCAGTACGGCACGCCAGTCCTCGGGCGACTGCAGGGCCCAACTGGGCCCCAGCTTGACACCGGAACCAGGCAGGCGGTCCTCGATCACGCCGTGCTCGTACTGGTGGACGGCAGTGCCCAACTCAGCGCCGTCGGCGACCCTGACCACAACGGCCCGACCGGACAGGGTGCCGAAGTCAACCCCGATGACATAGCCGCTGTGAGCGTTCACATCGTCGCTCATCTTCTAGCCTCTCCTTGGTTGCGGTTGATCAGTTCTGCTTCGCCCGCGCCGCGCGGCCCGAACTGTCCCGGATCACCAGCCTGGCCGGGACCACCGACTGTTCGTAGCCTGGGTCCTCGCCGGACTCGACCCGGCGGAGCAGAATCTCGATGGACCGCCGGCCGACTTCGCCGAAGTCCTGCTGGACGGTGGTCAGGGGCGGATTGAAGAACTCCGCCTCGGGGATGTCGTCGAAACCGGCCACGCTGACTTGGCCGGGCACCTGGATCCGGAGCTCGGTGAAGGCGCGGAGCAGGCCGAGTGCCATCTGATCGTTCGCGACGAAGACCGCGGTGAGCCCGGGCACCTCGGCCAGTCGGCGGCCGGCGTCGTACCCGGAACGGGGACTCCAGTCACCGACGAGCGGATCGGGGACCGGCCGGCCCGCCGCGGTCAGCGCCTTGCGCCAGCCATCGAGGCGGCCCTCGGCCTCGAGCCAATCGGTCGGACCGGCGACGTGCCAGACGGTCTCGTGCCCGAGGCCGAGGAGATGCTCGACCAGCTGGCGGGCGCCGTCGGCCTGGTCCACGCTGACCGCGGGCGTGTCGCCCCCCTGGCCGCCTTCGACCGCGACCACCGGCACGTGGGTGCTGAGCCCCGCCAGGGCACGCGCGGCGCTGCGCTGCGGTGCGACCACGACGATCCCATCGACGCCCTGGTCGGACAGGAACTCGACGGCTTCGACAACGCGTTCCGCGGTCAGCGTCTTCAGGCTGACGATGCTGATGAAGTATCCGGCCGCCCGGGCAGCCTGTTCGATGCCGTAGACCGTGCTGGCCGGACCGTAGAGCGTGGTGTCGAAACTGACCACGCCCAGGGTGCGGCTGTGCCGGGTGACGAGTGCCCGGGCGGCGAGGTTGCGCCGGTAGCCGAGGTCGTCGATCGCCGCGAGCACCCGGTCGCGGGTCTCGCCGCGCACGTTCGGGTGATCGTTGAGGACCCGGGAGACCGTCTGATGCGAGACGCCGGCCAGTTGCGCGACGTCGGCCATCACCGGCGGCCGCCGGACCTCGTTCGATGACATCGCAACACTCCGCTGGATCCTGCTCCGCATGCCGTCGTTCGGCCGGTGACTACGCAATTGTTAGCGCTAACAGTGCCTGCGGTCAAGACCGCCGGGGTGTCCTCGGGGCTCAGCCTGGTGGGCCGGGGTTGTAGGCGCAGGCCTCGGTGAGGTTGGCCGGCGGGGTTGGCTTCGTGGTCGGTTTGGTGGTCGGGTTGGTGGTGGGGCGGCGGGTTGTGGTGGGTCGGGGTTTGGGCTGGGGGTTGAGGGCGTTGGCGATCAGGGTGCGCATGGCGGGGTAATTGGGGTTGCGGCCGTTGGGGTAGTTGCGTTTCTTGTCGAGGTCGATGTTGGTGATCTTTGCGGACTTGACCTTCTGGCCGAGGGTGATGAAGTGGGCGAGGAGTTTCTCCGGGACGTCGGTGCGGATGAGTTGCTCGCCGGCTGCGGCGATGGACTGGTAGTTGGCGAGGACGTTCCGCGGGGTGGCACGTTCGACGATCGCCTTGATCGTGCAGCGCTGGCGTGCCTGCCGGGGCACGTCCCCACCCGGCACCCGGTAGCGGCCGCGGGCGAACCACAACGCGTCGGTGCCGTTCAGCTTCCGGTTCGGGCCCGGCTCGAGGTAGCGGCTCGGCGGGATCTTCTTGTCGTCGTTCCCGCCGACCGGGACCGGGTAGTTGATGTTGACCGTGATCCCGCCGAGCGCCTGCACCAACTGCTCGAAGCCGGCCAGGTTCACCTGCACGTAGTAGTGCAGTTTCAGCCCGAGCGCCTCCCCGACCGACAGCTTCAGCACGTCGGCGCCCTCGTTGTCCGACGGTCCCAGGATGCCGCGATGCAGCTCCGGCACCATCCGGTACATCGCGTCGAGGTAGTAGTTCGGTTGCTCCTTGGGGCCGTTCGGATCCCAGAAACCGGTCGGGTAGAGCTTGTGCAGCGGCGAGTCGGCCGGGAACGGCATCCGCATCCAGTTCCGCGGCAGCGAGATCAGCGCGGTGTCCCCGGTCTTGGTGTCGATACTCGCGACCATCACGGTGTCGGTCCGCGTCCCGTCCCGGCCCTCACCGTCGTCCGCGCCGAGCAGCAGCAGGTTCAGCCGGGGGAACTGCGCCCACACGTCCTTGGTGTTGGTGATCGTCGGCCGTGTCTGGCTCTTCGAGTTCCCGCCCGAGAACACCTTCTGCACCAGACTGCGCTGCGCCATCAGCGTCTGCGCGCCAAGCGCCGTACTCGATGCCATTCCGAAGCAGACCAGCCCGATCACCAGCGAACCGAGCAGCCGTGACCCCGGCCGCACCTCCAGCGGCCGCAGCATCTTGTACGACGTGACGAGTACGACGACCCAGCACAGCGCGACCGCACCCAGCCCGCCGACTATCCAGAGCAGCAACTCCGGATCCAGCGCCCACCCGATCACGTCGTCCCGGCGCTTCAGACCGGCGTACGCGGCCGCGCCGTACAGCGCGAGGCTGATCGTCGTCACCACGCCGCCGAGCCGGAACCGCCGCCCGGCCAGGTACGCCGTACCGGGAAGAACCGCGCCGAGGACAGCGAGCGCGAGCGCGCGAAGGGCGGATCGTTGCCGAGGTTTCGACCGCCGGGCTCGAGCGGGATGAGCGCGACGAGCTCTACTACTTGGGGACATGGTCTCCACTCGGCGGTCGGCGGCACGGGCGGGTGGACGCGTCGCCGGTTCGCGTCCACTCCGTTCGATTCACTGACCGGACGAAAAGTTCGGTAGCGATTTCCGCGCTGGCAAGATGTGGTGGTGATTGACTGTCAGGTACGGCGGGCGAAACCGGACGACGCGGACGCGCTGGTCCGGCTGCGGGGTCTGATGCTCGCGGCGATGGGCAACGACGTCGGCGGCCCGGACGCGCCCTGGCGTGCGGTCGCTCGGCAGTGGTTCGCCGAGCAGCTCGCAGCGCCGGAGACGTTCGCGGCGTACGTCGTCGACGACCCGGCCGTCGGCGTGATCGCGGGCGCCGCGGGCAACGTGTACGTCCACCCGCCGGGCCCGAAGGATCTCAGCGCCCTGCGCGGTCACCTCTACAACGTCAGCACCGAGCCGGATTTCCGCCGGCGCGGTCTGGCCCGGGCCTGTGTGGTCGCGCTGCTGGACTGGTTCCGCGACGAGACCGCCGTCGGACAGGTCGAGCTGCACGCGAGCGACGACGGTATCGACCTCTACCGGGCGCTGGGATTCATCGAGGCGAACTACCCGACGATGCGCTTCCGCTTGAGCTGACCCCATCAGCCACGAGGCGTCGATCACCCTCGAGCTAGCACGTCTGTGTCGAAACAGGCGGTGGAAATCTGTGGGCTGAGAAGGCTTTGTGG
The DNA here is from genome assembly GCF_040639075.1 of Kribbella sp. NPDC023972. Classification (NCBI taxonomy): domain Bacteria; kingdom Bacillati; phylum Actinomycetota; class Actinomycetes; order Propionibacteriales; family Kribbellaceae; genus Kribbella; species Kribbella sp. NPDC023972. The sequence goes on from NZ_JBEZZH010000004.1 coordinate 623,807, forward strand.
GCACTCGGGCAAGAACGGAGTGAGAATGCGCTCATCAGGGGCGCTGTGGGAGGAGCCGCCAGGATGCGCCGTTGGAGTGTTGTCAGGATGACCGGGTTGGCGGTCGCCGTCGTGGTCGCGATCGGCGCGCTGTACCAACTGCCGGCCACCCCGGGCCGCACGGCCACTTCGACCGAGGCCGCCGCACAGGCTCGCACCGGGGCCCAGGCCGTCCAGCAGCAGCCCGCCAAGCCCGTCGATCCGGACCGTACCTCGTCGATCCCCGTCCGGCCGCGACCGCAGGTCACCTACCCCGCCCGCGGCACCGTCTCGTACGCCGTCCTGCCCGGGAACCCCGCGGTGATCGGCCGGGCCGGACGGCTGCTCACGTTCCAGATCGCGATCGAGGGTGGCATCAACGGCGTCGACCGGGCCGCGCTGGCGCAGTTCGTCCGGGCGACGTACGGCGCACCGCAGGGCTGGGCCGCCGGCGGGCAGTGGCGGTTCCGGCAGGTCGGTCCGGGGCAGCACGCCGACTTCACGCTGATGCTGGTGACGCCGGTGACGCGCGACATCATCTGCGGCGGCGGGTACGACCGCTACACGAGTTGCCGGATCGGCGATCGCGTCGTGCTCAACATCGCACGCTGGGTGCACGGCGTGCCGAACTACGGTGCACCGCTGGCGGCGTACCGGCAGTACATGATCAATCACGAGACCGGTCACCGGCTCGGCCGCGGCCATGAGCTGTGCCCGGGACCCGGCCAACCGGCGCCGGTCATGCAGCAACAGACGCTGGGTCTGCACGGCTGTACGCCGTACTCCTGGCCGTACGTCAACGGCGTCCGCTACAAGGGCCGCCTAGGTCAGTACGACGACCCGATCCCTCACTCCTGAAGGATCGACAGCACGTTCCCGGCCGGGTCCTTGAACCAGGCGATCGCCGGGCCGCGCTCGCCCCGGCGGATGCCGAGCTCGTCGTGCTGGTCGTCGTACCGCTCGAAGGTGACGCCCCGGCCGGCCAGCTCGCGGGCCGCCGCGTCGATGTCGTCGACCGGGAAGTTCAGGATGGTGAACTCGGCCGGGACGTGGTTGTCCTTCGGGTAGACGAGGATGGGGATGCCGCCGGCGATCTTCAGTTGCAGCATCCCGTGCTCCTCGCCCACCTCCAGCCCGAGCGTGCCGCCGTAGAACTCCTTCGCCGCGCCGATGTCGTCGACCGAGAACCCACTGAACGCCTTTGTGTCCTTGAACATGAGGACCTCCCTGAATCAGGTTTACGTCAGTTACGTCGTCGCGGCTACGACGAATTCGACATCGATCAGTTGTTCAGGGCGGCCTGCGGGAAGGACTGGGTGGCGGTGCCGGCGGCGGACTCGAGGCCGTCGGCGACGGTGTGCAGCAGGCGGACCAGGTGGGCGGCGTCGGTCGGGCCGAGGATGCCGGTGACGACGTCGAGGACGCGGACGGTGAGACCGTCCAGCTGGGAGAGCCGGGCCTGACCCAGTGAGGTGACGACCAGGCGCGGGCTGGTCCGGACCATGCCGAGCGCCTCGAGCTCGGCGATCGCGAGCTCGGCCTCGCCGGTCGTCGTACCGACCTGCTCGGCGACCTCGTCGGCGGTCTTCCGGCCGTTCGCGATCGCGCTCAGCATCAGCGCCGCCGGCATCTTGATGCCGACCGCGTCCTGCAGGCCGAGGATGAGCGGGTGGGCGTGGCCGCGGACGCGCTCGACCGCGTCGAGCAGGCGGAGCGCGTCGCCGACGTCGCCGATCAGATGCTCGGTCTGGACGGCGGCGAGGCCGGCGGGTTCGACCCGATCAGGTGCGTGCACGACCCCGTCGGCCACCCGCTGAGGGACCGCCAGGGACATCGCCTCGATCCGTGGCTTAGTTCCAGCGTCTTCGATGGTCACGGAATCCAGCGTACGGAGTCCCACTGACAGCCCGGCGTGTCGTTCCTGAGGAAACGCTGTGAATCCGTATCCGAACACAGGGTCGAAAATGCGATCCCGGCCGGTCTCGAAAAAGTATCCCGAATCGCGATCAAGGCGTGACTTACAGTCCGCGTCCTCCGTTGGATCTGACGTGACGGTGAACACGGCGCACCGGCACCGCGCTCGCTCCGCGTTCCCAGGCCGACCACCTTCGAGTAACAGCCAGGAGGACCAGTGACAACCGCCACCGCCACCCAGACGTCTGAGCGCCGACGCGTCCGAGTCTGGTTCGGTGAGCACGTGATCGCCGACTACAACGCCGAGCCGGCGTTGGCCGAGCGGTACGCACACGCCATGAGCCGCCGGTTCGCCGGTCTTCGGGTCACCAACGACCCGATGCCGGCCGTGGACCGGCTCCCCGACCCCCTGCCCGGCGAGCGCATGTGGGACGTAGCACCCCGCTGAGAAGCACTCGGCACCTTTGCGCGTTCCGTTTCTCACCAGACAACCCACCCGGAAACGCGGCCGGTCGAGCGCCTCACCTCGATCACCAAGGTGCCGTTGGCGGCAAGCGGGCGTTGGCGCTCTGCCCCCCGCTTGCCGCCCTGTTCTCCCCTGAATGCGCCTGACAGCAAGACCCCGAGAGAAGACCCCGTCCGCACCGGCCCCCAAGTCCGGTGCGGACGTTTTCTTGTTCAGAGCCCCGTGTAGTACTCCGGCTTCATCTGGATCAACTGGACGTAGTTGCCGTCCGGATCGATCAGCGTGGCGAACCAGCCGACGCCACGATCCTCCGGGTGCACCAGCCACTCGACCTCGAGGCCGCGGAGGTGGGCGGCCGCCGCCTCGATGTCGTCGACGGCGAAGTTCACGATGCACCGGCCGGGTTCGGCCGTCTTCGCGGCGACGTCGTCGCGGTGCTCGATCACCAGGCCGAAGCCGCCCAGGTTCAGGTTGCCGTAGCCGTCCACCTCGGCCTGGAAGCCGTCGCGGTACCACGCCTTCAACGGCTCCGGGTCGGCGCTGCCGAGCAACATACTGTTCAGAACGGGCTGCATAACTGTGCCTATCTGCAAGAGAGCTGCCGGTCAGCTCATCCACGGGGTACGTCGGAACGACCCGAGCGGTCTCGACACGAGGCGACGAAGCTCTCCACGATCGGCCCGAGGACGTCGGGCTCGACGTCGTGCGGGTGACCGTCCATGGTCAGCCGCCGGCCGTCCGGGAGCAGATCGGCCACGAACTGCGCGGTGTTGCGCCGCCAGTCCCGGCTCTCGCCGCCGTCGATCACCAAGGTGGGCACCCGGATCGCGGTCGCCCAATGGTCCGGAATGGTGAAGTCGCCCATCACCAGTACGTCGTACGCCAACGTCGGCGCCAGCGCCTCCAGGTCCTTCCACAGCGGGGCGGACCGCATCGGCGCGAGAACCTCGGCCGGCATCTCGACGGCGTGGACCAGGAACAGCTCGGTGGCGTCGCCGTACCGGTCCTGCTTGACCAGCTCCTGGAGCCGGGCCGGGAAGTCGCCCGCGAGCCGGGGCCGGGTGTCGTCGATGATGAACGGCGGCTCGATCAGCAGCAGCCCGAGGATCGGTACGCCGTGCGCCGCTGCCTCGGCCGCCAACACGGCACCGGACGAAACCCCCAGCGCGTACGCCGAACCACCGGTCGCGTCGACGACCGCGGCCAGATCCTCGAGCTCCCGCTCGACCGCCCACGGCAGCACCTCGCCGCTGTCGCCGCGACCACGCCGGTCGTAGGTCACCACGGTGAACTGCCCGGCCAGTCGCTTGGCCAGCGGGATGAACGTTCGCCGGTCGTTCAGCGCGCCGCCGACGAGCACGATCGCCGGACCGCTCACGCCGTACACCTCGAGCGCGATCGGCGTTCCGTCCGCCGAGGTCACAGTCGTTGTCCGTGGCAACATCGCGGCGTGGGTCGAGGAACGCTGTGGCGGGTCGCCGTACAAACCGCCGAGGTACGCGAACAGTTCGCTGTGCCCGTACAGCCGTGGCTCAGTGTGCCGCGCGAGCCCTTCGAAGTACCGTTCGTACCGTCGCCGCGTCGTTTCGAGCTCGCCGGCTTCCTCCAGTCGCTGCAGGCAGAACGCGCGGACCGTCTCCAGCAAGCGATAACGCGACCCCGACGTCCCATCGACGCGTACGACGAGCGAGCGGTCGACCAGCCGGGTCAGCAGCTCGGCGACATCAGCCACCGGTACGCCGTCGCCCGCACAGACCGCCTCGGCCGCGGCCAGCGTGCACCCGCCGGGATGAGGTGCGAGGCGGCGCAGGACCGCGCGCTCTCGTTCGTCGAGCAGATCCCAACTCCACTCGACCATCGCGGACAGCGTCTGCTGCCGATCGGGCAGACCGCGCCCGCGATGGCGATCGTCGAACCGATCGACCAGGTCCCGCACATCCATCGCCGCCACCCGGCTCGCGGCCAGCTCCAGCGCGAGCGGAAGCCCGTCGAGCCGGCGGCACAACGCGACCACGGCCGCGGTGTTGTCGTTGGTCAAGCGGAAGCGCGGATCCGCTGCCGAAGCCCGGGCGACAAAAAGCTGAACGGCCGGGCTCGCGGCGGCGTCCGCATCGCCCGAGGGGAGGCCCAGCGGCGGCACCGGCCAACGCTGCTCGCCGGCGACCGCCAGCGGCTCCCTGCTGGTGGCAAGGATCCGCAACCCCGGCGACTCGCGCAGCAGCCGGGCAGCCACCTTGGCCGCGGCTTCGATCACGTGCTCGCAGTTGTCCAGGATGAGCAGCCCGGTCGTTGCCTCGATCATCGCCGACACCTCGTCAGCACTCGCCCCGGCGTCGAGCGTCGCCAGCTCGACCAGCCAGGCCGCGTCACCAGTACGCCGAGCGGCCGCAAGCGCCAGGCTCGTCTTACCAACCCCACCCGCGCCGGTCAGCGTCACCAGCCGGGCCGACGCCAGCCGCTCGCCCACCTCGTCCACCGCCGCATCTCGGCCGATCAACTCCACCTCGGCCGGCAGATTCGTCCGCAGCGGCTCACGCAGCGCCGGTGTCTTCGTGAGGATCTCCTGATGCAGCGCGACCAACTCCGGACCCGGATCGAGCCCGAGCTCGTCCGCCAGTCGGTGCCTCAGGTCGGCGTAGCTCTCCAGCGCCTCGGCCTGCCGGCCGGTCTGATGAAGCGCCTTCATCTGTACGGCGCGCAGCCGCTGACGCAACGGGTTCCGGGCCACGAGTTCGGCCAGTTCGGCGACGAGTTCGTCGTACTCACCGAGCACCAACCGCGCCTCGGCGTACGCCTCCTGCACGGCCAGCCGCTCCTCGTCGAGGCGGTCGATCGTCGCCCGGGCGAACGCCTCCTGCGCGACATCCGCGTACGCCGGACCGCGCCAAAGCGTCAGCGCGTCGGCCAGGGTGGCGGCGCGCATCCGGGCGTTGCCGGTCTGCCGGGCGCGGGCGGCGAGGGCACGGAAGCGGCCGGAGTCGACAGCCTCCGCGGCGACAGCGATGAGGTACCCGGCGGGCGTCGTCCGCACCAGTTCGCGTCCGCCCGGCTCGGCCTCGTCGAGTGCCTTGCGCAGCTGGGAGACCCTGGTCTGCAGCGTCGCGGTCGGGTTGACCGGCAGCTCGTCGCCCCACAGATCGTCGATGATCGCGGCCGCGGCGACCGGCCGGCCCGCGTGCAGCAGCAGGTCCGCGAGCAACGCCCGTACCTTGCGATCGGGGAGCCGGACAGCCTGCCCGTCATCGGTCCAGGCGGTGACCGGCCCCAGCACCCCAAATCGCATACGCCTCAGCCTAGAACTCCGAAAGGATTTCCAAAGGGCTTCGACCGAGGCTGAAGCCATGACACGACCTCTCCTGCTGGCCGGGGCACTCGCCGGCCCTCTGTACGTCGGGATCGGCACCGTCGAGGCGATCGTCCGCGACGGGTTCGACATCCGCAAGCACTCACTCAGCCTGCTGGCCAACGGGACCGGCGGCTGGGTTCACTCGGTCATGATGGTCGGCACCGGCCTGCTCACAGTGATCGGCGCGATCGCCCTGCGCCGCGCCGGACTCCAATCCCGCTGGGGCATCGGCGGTCTCATCGCGTACGGCGCCGGCGTCGCCGCGGCCGGGTTCATGCGGGCCGATCCGGCGCTCGGCTTCCCGCCCGGCACATCAGATGCCCTGCCGGAGACGGTGAGCTGGCACGGGTTCGGGCACGTCATCGCCGGGATGATCGGGTTCATCGGGCTGATCGTTGCGTGCTTCGTGCTCAGCCGGTGGTTCGGGCGACGGCGCTCGGCCGGCTGGTCGCGGTTCTCGCTGGTCACCGGTGTCGTGTACTTCCTCGGCCTCGCCGGGCTCGCCGCCGGCGCCGGCAGCGCGGTCGTCAACCTCGGCTTCACCGTCGCTGTCATTCTGGGCTGGACCTGGATCACCATGCTGATGCTGCGCGCTCGCGCGGAGGGGAGTCTGCGATGAAGTTCACGGCCGAGCTCGAGTCCACCGGGAAGACGACCGCCGGATTCGAGGTGTCCGCCGAGATCGTCGAGGCGCTCGGGGGCGGTGCGCACCCGAAGGTCAGCGTGACCGTCAACGGGCTCACCTTCCGCACCTCGATCGCCCGGATGGGCGGGCGGTATCTGCTCGGCGTCAGCGCGGACCGTCGTACTGCTGCCGGGGTGTCCGCCGGGGACGTGCTGGAGGTCGATGTCGAACTCGACACGGCTCCGCGCGAGGTCGACGTACCGGAGGAGTTCGCGGCAGCGCTCGCCGCCGACGCCAAGGCACAGGAGTTCTGGCAGACGCTGAGCTACAGCAAGCAGCAGTGGCACGTCCTGCAGGTGACCGGGGCCAAGACCGAAGAGACCAAGGCGCGGCGGATCGAGAAGTCGATCGGGATGCTGCGCGAGGGCCGGGCCCGGTAATGCGATTCATCGCGTTGCTGCGCACGTCCGAGTCCCACGGCTTCCCGCCGCCCGCCTTGCACGAAGGCATCGCGGCCCTCAGCGCCGAGGCTGCGCGCAGTGGGGTCCTCGTCGACACGGCCGGCCTGCTCCCGGTCGCGACCGCCACCCGGGTGGCCGTCTCCGCCGGCCGGCTCACCGTCACCGACGGCCCGTTCGAGGACCCGACCCCGCTCGGCGCCTACGCCCTGTACGACGTTCCCACGCGGGCCGACGCGATCCGCTGGACCGAGCGCTTCATGGACCTCCACCGCCGTACCTGGCCCGGCTGGGAAGGCGAGTCCGAGATCCGCCGGATCATCTGAACCCCTTCCGGTGCGGCTCGCGGCCCTTGACACCGGCATCCGGCGGAGATCCTGGTCGACTAATGCGGCTAAGTGCACTGGTCCGACCAGCGACCGGGTCGCCGACCGAGCGGGAGGCGCCGACCACTCATCGCACTCAGTACTTCGAGATGTTCGGTCACCGGGCCATCTGGCACGAAGGATGGAAGGCGGTCGCCACCGGGTTCTCCTTGTTCGTGAAGGACGGGCATTGGTGTTCGACCACAACTCGAGCACGATCTTCTGTCGGCGTCAGCAGTAGGAGCGGCAGCCGCGGTCGGTGCCGTAGGCGCGGTGGGCTTTGGCGACTGCGGTGACGGGTGAGAGTTGGCGGCGCTCGCGCCAGGCGTCCAAGAAGGGTTGCGGCGAGACGGACCCGCGGCGGATCCACCATCGTTCAGGCGGGGTCGGCCAGCTGATGCCGAAGTGCAGGTGCGGCGGGGTGACGCGGGCGCTGCCGGTGTTCCCGATCGACCCGAGCACCTGCCCGGCGCGGACGCTCAGACCAGGCTCGATCCCGCTCGCGATCGCCGACAGGTGCGACCCGTAGTACCGCACCCCGTCAATCCCCACCACCGACACCGACAACCCACCCCGGTCCCGCCCCACATTGCTCCGCGGATCCCACCGATCGACCCGCGTCACCTCGTCAACCCGCCCATCCACCGGCGACACAAACCTGCAGCCCTTCTCCGCAAAGATGTCCGCAGCCGGATAGTCATGATGACTCCGCGACGCGGAAGCCTGACAACCAGCCACCGGGAAGACGTACCCGATCCTTGCCGTAGGCAAGGATGAAGCCGGCGGTGACACAGTCGGTGGGCTTGAACCTCGGGTGGGTTCGGTCGGGACGGGATCAGTCCCGGTGGTTGTCGGCGTAGGCACGGTCGGCGCGTCCGATTCGGTCTCGTCGAACGCCCCCGTCGACGACAGTGCGATCAGACCACCGGCTGTGACCAGGGTGGCCGCTGCCAGGAACACCGCCCAGACCGACCGCCTCACGAGAACCAGAAGGCGTTCACGACCGCGGTCGGGTACACCGTCTCGCAGGGAATGCCGTTGTTGTCGGCATCCATTCGCGCGGGCCGGTCGTAGTACCACCAGTAGGCGACCGCTTCTCCGTACGTCGCTCCGCGAGCAGCGAGATCGCGACAGAACAGACCTGCCGTCAGCGGTGCGATGCCAGAGATCTCACGCCCGTGCCAGTAGAGCGCGACATCACCGCGCGGATAGACGGTCTCGCACGGGATTCCGTTGCGGTCGGCATCCATCTTGTTCGGTTGGCCGTGCAGTCGCCAGTAGTCGATCGCCGCCACGTAGCTGTAGCCCTTGGCCTTCAGATCCCGGCAGAACAGTCCGGCCGGCAACGCCCGGACATCTCCGGCACCCTTCGGCACCGTAGCGGTGCCCTTCACCGATGGCGCGACCGTCACCGTCTTCACCGAAGCCGGCGCCGACGTCGGCGCCGAAGCCGTGGCCGGCGCTGTGGCCGTCGGTGTGTTGGCCGACTGGTCGGCCGGATCAGTGCGGTTGAGCAGGATGACCAGCCAGGTGAGCAGGACGAGGATGACTCCGATCGCGACTCCGGCCAGCGCCGCCAGCGTCGCGTTACCGCGATCCGGCCCGGTGACCTTGCGATGGTTTGTGACAGAACGCAGTTCTCCATACATGATTCCCCCGCGCTCATTCAAACGTCGTGGCTGTGCGTTGTCCATGGTTGGTGTTCACCAGGACGACAGGTGGTGGTCATGGGAAAGGGTGATGATCGCGGCGGATTCCGCCATCCGAGAGGACACACGATGGGCCGCTCTCACGACCACCCGCACACGCACGACCACAGCCACGGACATGGGCACGGGCATGACCACGGGGACGGGCATCACCATCACCATCACCATCCGAACACGGAGTTGGATGCGGCGACGTTGGCTGCGTTGGATGAGTCGGTGCCGGACAGTGAGCTGGCGCCGAGTGAGGTGTCGCGGCGGGCGTTGCTGCGGTCGGCCGGGATTCTCGGAGGCACGGCGGCCCTGGCCGTCACCGGAGCTGGGCTCGCCGCGACCCCGGCCGCGGCCACCGGCGATGGCTGGATCTTCCGGCCGGGGAGCCGCCCGAAGGTCTGGCTGGCCGGCGATCACCACATTCACACGCAGCTGAGCTCCGATGGCATGTACCGGGTGATCGACCAGGCGCGGCATGCGACGGCGTACGGGCTGGACTGGCTCGTCATCACCGACCACGGCGGCGCGACACACGCCCGGATCGGGGTTGACCTGGTCAACCCGCAGATCAAGGCGGCCCGCACGGAGCTGCGTAACACGCTGATCTTCCAGGGCCTGGAGTGGAACATCCCCGCGGCCGAGCACGGCACCGTCTTCGTCGCGCCGGGCAGCCGCGAGGTCGACGTACTGAAGCAGTTCGAGAACACGTACGACGGCAGCGTGAAAGGCGCGGGCGCGAACACGCCAGCCAACGAGGCGCTCGCGGTGTCCGGCATCCAGTGGCTCGGTCAGCAGGTGGACCAGCGTCGGGTCGCGGATGCGTTGTTCCTGGCCAACCACCCGGCCCGCAACGGCATCGACAGCCCGCACGAGATCCGCAACTGGCGTGACGCCGACCCGCGGATCGCGGTCGGGTTCGAGGGCGCGCCGGGTCATCAGGCGGCCGGTCTGCCAAAGGGCGCTGCCAGCGCCCGTGGCTTCTACGGCAACTCGCCGAACGCGAACTCGTTCCCCGGCTACCCGGCCGAGAGCTACCGCACCTGGGGCGGATTCGACTGGATGACGTCAACCGTCGGCGGGCTCTGGGACAGCCTGCTCGCCGAGGGCAAGCCGTGGTGGATCAGCGCCAACTCCGACTCGCACGTGAACTGGAACGAGACCGCACGCCGTCCGGACGGTTCGAGCCAGGCACAGTTCGATCGCGACGGCCGCTACATGGACCCGGTCTACGGCAACACGGTCAACTCCAGCGCGGGCGACTTCTGGCCCGGCTTCTACAGCCGTACCCACGTCGGCGCGGACCGGCGCGACTACCTCGCGGTGATGGAGGGCCTGCGCAACGGCCGCGTCTGGGTCGACCACGGCGCACTCGTGAAGGGTGTCGAGGTTGAGGTCCGCGAGGTCGGCAAACGGTACGGCGAACCACTCGGCGGAGCGTTGATCACGCGCAAGGGCCGTGCTCTCGAGCTCGTCGTACGGATCACCGCACAGACCATGCCGAACTGGGCGAACTTCGTACCGACCCTCAACCGCGTCGACGTCATCCAGGGCGCGGTGACCGGACCGGTCGCCGATCGCGACACCTTCACGACCCCGAACACCAAGGTCGTCCGGCAGTGGGACACCTCGGGCCGCCGCGGCACGTTCGAGCTGGTGTACCCGCTGGGCAAGGCGGAGGCGCCGTTCTACGTCCGCGTCCGCGGCACCGACGGGAACCGCAGCCAGCCCGGGTACCTCGGTGCGGTGGTCGACCCGGCCGGTCCGCAGCTCGACGTGGTCGGCGACGCGGACCCGTGGATCGACCTGTGGTTCTACACGAACCCGATCTGGGTGCTGCCGAAGTAATGATCATCGCGATCGACGCGGACAGCCGGGACACGGCCGAGGCCGACCACCTGCTCTACTCCCTGCTCGACGCCGTGCGTCAGCCGGTCGTCGCCTGCACCCACATGGTGTCAGGCGGCGACCGCCCGCACGTCGCGGTATCCGTCATGAGTGCGGCCGACCTGGCCGACGAAGTCCGCGAGCACTTCGCCGATCGCCACGTCGGCCTCGCGATCACCCGGCCCGGCGCGTCCGGTCCGGAGCTCGCCGGCCCGAGTCAGCTCGTCCGTGGTGCGTACGTCGCCGCCGTCGAAGCGGCCCTCGGTACGGCGGGACGCGCGGTCCGCTGGCCCGGACACGAACAGGCCCACGGCATCCTGCCCGCCGCGGAACTCCGCACCCGCTGCGGCATCGACCACCTCGAAGTCGTCGGCGGTCTCCCGATCACCGACGACTCCCTGATCGACACCCGCGACTTCCTCCGCCCCCTGCGCCGCGACGGCCGGCTGATCCTCCAACTCCAGCCAGCCGCCGACAACCTCCTGATCCCCTTCGAACTCCAACACCAGCAAAAGTGCTGCGCCGATCACTAACGCCTGTCGTCCCAGGCAGTAGAAGAGCGCAGTACTTCGGGGAGGGGCCCGACGACTCCGAGGCGTTGGGTGCAACGGGTCAGCGCGACGTACAGGTCCCGCAAGCCACGGGGTGACTCGACCAGGATGCCGTCGGGGTCGACGACGAGGACCGAGTCGAACTCCAGGCCCTTGGCGCCTGCCGCACTCAGCACCGTCACGTCACCCACCTGAGCGACGGCCTCCTGCACCAGCTCGAGGCGACTGCGCGAGGTGATCACACCGACCTTCCCGTGCTGCGTCTCCTCCGCCGCGACCTTGTGGACGTACGCCGCCTGGTCCGCCGGCGCGATGTCCGCGTGCCAGGGCCGTACGCCGGTCGACCGGACCGAACGCGGCGCCTTCGCCCGCGGATCCACCTCGCGGAGAACGGCGCCGGCGAGCTCCATCACCTCGGCCGGCGTGCGGTAGTTGAGCGTCAGCTCGGCCAGCCGCCACCGCTTCCCGAAGGTCGCGCCGAGCGCGCCTTCCCAGCTCGTCCCGCCGCCGACCGCACCGGTCTGCGCGACGTCGCCGACGACCGTCATCGAGCGAAGCGGACACCGCCGCGCGATCGCCCGCCACGCCATCGGGGTCAGCTCCTGCGCCTCGTCCACGATCACGTGCCCGTACGTCCACCGCCGGTCGGCGCCGGCCCGGTCGGCCAGTGTCCGGTCGTCGTCGGCCTCGTACCGCTCCGCCAGCGCCTCGGCGTCGAGGATGTCCTTCGCGGTCAGCACCTCCGCGTCGTCGTCCTCGTCGAAGTCCGTCGACGCCGAACCGGTCAGCACGTCCAATGACCCTTGTGCGTAAGCGATCGCCCGCGCCCGCGCCGCCTTCTCCTTCGCGGCCTCACGTCCGTCGTCACCGAGCAGTTCGGCCGCTTCGTCGAGCAGTGGTACGTCGGACGGGCTCCAGTCATCGCCGTACCGCAGCAGGTGTTCGCGATCGAGCACACTCAGCTGTGGCGCGGCCAGGGCCAGCCGATCCTCGTCGCCGTACAGGTCCTCGAGGAGTCTCTGCGGACTGAGCGTCGGCCAGAGCTGGTCGAGCACAGCCTGGACGGCCGGCTCGGCGAGCACCTCCTTGCGCAGTTCCGCACGGTCGTAGTCGTCGAGCAGGTTCTCGCCGCCGAGGGGGTCGGCGCCGATGATGTCGGCGTACTGGTCGGTGAGAAAGTCGACGATCTCGGTGAGGAAGTACGGCCGGGCCTGGTTGTGGGTGAGGTTCCGGCCCCGCGCCCGCGCGCGTGCGTCGGCGCAGACCTCGGGGTCGAGCCGGAGCACGGTCTGCTCGACGGTCACGTGGATCGGCCGGTCGGGGACCCACTGCCGGTCGTCGACCGCTTTGGCGATCACCTCGGCCATCACCGCACGGCCCTTCACCTCGGCGCTCTCCGCGTCCTCCGGCCGGGTCGCGGTCAGGTCCGGGTACAGCTCGGCGACGGTGACGAGCCGGACGCCGTCCTCACCGAGTGACGGGAGCACCTCGCCGATGAACCGCAGGAACGCCGGATTCGGCCCGACCACCAGAATTCCACGCTTTTCCAGTTGCTTTCGGTGGGTGTAAAGCAAATAGGCCGCCCGGTGCAGCGCGATGGCCGTCTTGCCGGTGCCCGGACCGCCCTGGACGACCAGGATTCCGGGCAGTTCGGAGCGGATGATCCGGTCCTGGTCGGCCTGGATCGTCTGCACGATCGACTCCATCCGGCCGGTCCGGCGGGCTTCCAGTGCGGCGAGCAGCACGGCCTCACCCATCACCCCGGTACCGGGTTTGGACGCGTCGGGCGCGTGCCGGTCCAGGTCGAGCTGCTCGTCCTGGACGTCGGTCACCGTGCGCAGCCGGGTCTGGATGTGCCGGCGCCGGACCACGCCCTCGTTCGCGACCGCGGTGGCGATGTAGAACGGGCGGGCCGCGGGCGCGCGCCAGTCGACCAGTAACGGTTCGTAGTCGTCGTCGTGCAACCCGAGCCGGCCGATGTGCAGGGTCTCGCCGGCCGCGTCGTCCAGGCGGCCGAAGTACAGGCCTTCCTCGGCCGAGTTGAGCCGGGCCAGCCGGGAGTTCAGCTCGCGGATCCGGCCGTCGCGCTGGTGCAGGGCCTGCGCGTTGCGGGTCTGGACGAGCTGCTCGTCCTGCTTGCGGGCCTCCGCCCGCTCACGCTCGGCGTCGAGCGCTGCGTAGAAAGTCGTCAGGTGAACCTGCTCGACCTGCACCGGATTCGGCAATTCCAACCCCTTGTGATAAACTACGATCCGTTGGTTCCCAGAGACCAATTCATGGAATTCTCTGGTGGTAGCCACAAATCCCTGATTTTATCCTCTTCCGCGTATTTTCTGTACTGCGCCCGGTCTCCGGCTTGACCTCAAGTCTTGTTGAGGTACTAGCGTCCCGGGCGTGACCGTTCACCCGCTGCGGCTGGCCCTGCTCACCCGCAATGTCGACGCCGGTCGCTTCGGCACTCTGGTCACCCGCTGGTTCGCCCGTCAGGTCGAGCGATCCGACGACTTCAAGCTCGACGTGATCGACCTGAGCGCCGTACCACTCGCTGAGCTGCCGGCCCGGATCGCCGAGGCCGACGCCGTGGTGATCGTCACCGCCGAGTACAACCACGCGTACCCGGGCGACCTCAAGACCGCGATCGACGCGGTACGCCGGCCTTGGTACGGCAAGCCGATCGCCTTCGTCGTGTACGGCGGCCGATCCGGCGGACTGCGCGCCGCCGAGCAGCTCCGGCTGGTCTTCGGCGAGCTTCACGCGGTCACGATTCGCGACACCCTCGGCTTCCACGAGACGGACTTCACCGCCGACGGCGAGCCGACCGACCCGACCACCCCGGCCGCCGCCTCGGCCCTGCTCACCCAGCTCGCCTGGTGGGCCCGGGCGCTCCGGGACGCCCGCGCCCAAACCCGCTACCCGGCCTAGCGGAATAGGTATCCCGCGGTCGCGGTTGCTGGTTGAACGTGAGTGCCGAACCGATGCCCCTGTCCGTACTCGACCTCTCGCCGGTGCCGACGGGATCCCGGCCGTCCCAGGCGCTGCACGAGACGCTCGAACTGGCCCGGACCGCCGAGGCCGCCGGGTACCACCGCTACTGGCTGGCGGAGCATCACAACATCTCAAGCGTGGTCAGCTCGAGTCCCGAGGTGATGATCGCGGCCGTCGCCGCGGCCACCTCGCGCATCCGGGTCGGCTCCGGCGGCATCATGTTGCCGAACCACTCACCGCTGAAGGTCGCCGAGACGTTCCGCGTGCTGGCCGGGCTGCATCCCGAACGCATCGACCTCGGCATCGGCCGCGCACCCGGCACCGACCAGCGGACCGCGCTCGCCCTGCGCCGCAGCCGCGAAGCGCTCGGCGCGGACGACTTCCCCGAGCAGTACGCCGAGCTCCGCGCGTACGCCGAGGGCTTCCCGGCCGGCCACCCGTTCGCGCCGATCTCCGCGCAACCGGACGACGTACCACTGCCGCCGGTGTGGATCCTCGGCTCCAGCACGTACGGCGGCCAGGCCGCGGCCGCCCTGGGGACGGGCTTCGCGTACGCCGGTCACTTCGGCACGCTGGACCCGGCCGGCGTGATCGCGTCGTACCGCGAGGACTTCCAGCCCTCGGACCACCAGTCGGAGCCCCACGTCATCCTCGCCCTGGCCGCGATCGTGGCCGACACCGAGGAACGCGCTCAGCAGTTGGCCCAAGCCAACGCCCTCTCCATGCTCCGCCTCCGCTCCGGCCGTCCCGGCCCCCTCCCGTCCCCCGAGGAAGCGGCCGCCTACCCCTGGTCGGACGCCGAACGCGCCGCCGTCGAAGAATGGTCCGGCCTGGTCTCCGTCGGCACCCCCGACCAGGTAGCCGCCGATCTCTCCCGCCGAGCCAAAGCCGCCGACGCCGACGAACTCATCATCACCACCAACATCCACAACCCCACCGAACGCCGCCACTCCTACACCCAACTAGCCAAAACCTGGGGCCTCACCCCGCGCTGACCACCCCCCGCCCGCCTGCCCTGACCCCAGCCGCTCACAGGCGGTGCTTTGGCTAGGCACCGAGCGGTCAGCCGAGAGACAACCTGCAAAGCACCGACTGGGAGCTACCCGCACCACCCAGCGGCGGCTGCGGCAGCCTCCTACGCCCCACCCCGAACGTGCTCGAAGATCAAGCTCGTCTCGGCATGCACCACCGCCGGATCCGCGGTCAGGTGATCCAGCACGAATTCCCGCAGTGCATCAGGCGACGCCGCTGACACATGCAGCAGGTAGTCATTCGCTCCGCTGACATGGAACAGCGACAGCACCCCCGGCAACTCCGGGGCCTTCGTCCGGAAGCGGTTGATCTCATCCCGTGAGTGCGCCCCGATGCGCACCGCGACCAGCGCCTGCAGCGGCTGCCCCAGCGCAGCCAGATCCACATCGGCGTGGAACCCCCGGATCACCCCACGTTCCCGCAGGGACCGCACCCGCATCAGGCAGGTCGACGGCGCGATACCGGTCGCCTCCGCGAGCGCGTTGTTCGGCATCCGGCCGTCGGCCGTCAGCAGCCGAACCAGCTCCCGATCCACCTCGTCGAGCCCGCCAGCGGCCGGCCGCGGGGCCGGTCCGGGGGTCCGACGATCCTTCGGCATGACACCACTGTAGGACTCCTTCACAGAATCCACAGCGTGTGGATAGGCCTGTGGATGAATTTTCTTCGGAACTCTTGCGGTAGATCTGCAGAAGATTCCATCCTCGTCGCCGAGCATCCCAGTGCAGCCGAAGGGGAGGCAGGTATGACCCAGCTCGACACCCGGTCGGTCCACGCCGGCCGCGACGACCTGACCGCGCTCGGCGTCCACGTCCCGCCGATCGACCTGTCCACGACGTACCCGCTCCCCGGAGTGACTGCCGGCGGGACGTCGTACGACGAACTCACCCAGGGCAACGGTCCGGATAGCGGCAGCCTCGTCTACCAGCGGCTGTGGAACCCGACCGTCGCCCGGTTCGAGGACGCGCTCGCTGAGCTCGAGCACACCGAGGGCGCGGCCGCCTTCGGTTCCGGCATGGCCGCGCTGACCGCCTGCTTACTCGCCACCGTCGCCGCCGGCCGACCGCACGTGGTCGCCGTACGGCCCCTGTACGGCGGCTCCGACCACCTGTTATCCACAGGCCTCCTGGGTACGACGGTCAGCTGGGCCTCCGTCACCTCGATCGCGGAGGTGATCCGGCCGGAGACCGGTTTGGTGATCGTCGAGACGCCGGCCAACCCGACCGTGGAGCTGGTGGACATCGCGGCGGTAGTGCGACAGGCCGGCGACGTACCGGTGCTTGTGGACAACACGTTCGCGACGCCGGTCCTGCAACAGCCGGCTCGGCACGGGGCGAGCCTGGTGTTGCACTCGGCAACCAAGTACCTCGGCGGCCACGGCGACGTCATGGGCGGCGTCGTCGCGGCCGGCGCGGAATGGATCGCCCGGCTCCGCCAGATCCGGGCTGTGACCGGTGGCCTGCTGCACCCGCTGGCGGCGTACGAACTGCACCGGGGACTGCAGACGCTGCCAGTGCGAGTACGGGCGCAGCAGGCGACCGCCATGAAAGTCGCCGACTGGCTCTCAGCCCAGCCGTCTGTGGACAAGGTCTACTATCCCGGCCTGACTGATCCACAGAGCCTGATCGGCCGCCAGCAATCCGGCCCGGGCGCCGTCCTGGCCTTCACCGTGGCAGGCGGCTACGACGTGGCAGCCCGAGTGGCCGCCAACCTCCGCCTGATCACCCACGCGGTCTCCCTCGGCGGCGTCGACACCCTCATCCAGCACCCCGCCGCCCTCACCCACCGCCTGGTAACCCCCGAAGCCAAACCCCCCACCAACCTCCTCCGCCTGAGCCTCGGCCTGGAAGACGCCCAAGACTTGAGCACTGACCTGGCCCAGGCCCTCACCCAGCCCTGACCGGTCACGTCCTCCCGCCCCGCCGCCGCCCCCAACTCCCGCCGGGGCCAGTGCCGCCCGTCAGGCCGGCACAGGCGTTGGACGGGTGAGGACTCGGTCGATGATGCCGTAGTCGCGGGCTGCCTCTGGGGTGAACCAGCGGTCGCGGTCGAAGTCGGTGGTGATCCGGTCGACCGGCTGGCCGGTGCGGTCGCTGATCAGCCTGGCCAGGTCCTCACGCGCCTTGATCGCCTGTTCCGCCTGGGTCTTGATGTCGGACGCCGTACCACCGATGCCGCCGGTCGGCTGGTGCATCATGATCCGCGCGTGCGGCAGCGCGTACCGCTTCCCGGGCGCGCCACAGGTCAGCAGCACCTGCCCCATCGACGCGACCATCCCCAGCGCGTACGTCGCCACGTCGTTGGAGATGAAGTTCATCGTGTCGTAGATCGCCAGCCCGGCCGACACCGAGCCGCCGGGGGAGTTGATGTAGAGCGAGATGTCCGCCTTCGGGTCCTCGGCGTTCAGCAGGATCAGCTGGGCGCACAAAGCGTTGGCGTTCTCGTCCTTGATCTCGCCGCGGAGTACGAGGATGCGCTGCCACAGCAGTCGCTGGTAGATGTGATGGTCGAGGGTGTTCGGTAGCTCCGTCATCCGCGTCCTCGCTTCGCTGCGGGCGCGGATGACCGAAGGTCGCTGTGCTTGATGGTGAACTCACGTTGTTCGTTCATGGGCCCAGCCTGCGCGCGCACCACCTGGGAGCGCCCGGGAATCTGCCCGTGGCAGATCTGCCCACCGCAGACCTGGCCGGGATGGCACACTCGGTACAGGACATCCGGAGGCGAGGAGGGCCAGACGTGTTGCTACGCCAGGTGATCGGGAACGTCTTCCGCCGGCTGCGGCGCGAGCGGGGGATCACCCTGCGCGAGCTCGCCGAGCTGGCTCAGGTGTCGGTGCCCTACCTGTCCGAGATCGAGCGCGGCCGCAAGGAGCCGTCGTCCGAGATCCTCGCCGCGATCTGCCGCGCGCTCGACCTCGAGCTGACCGACCTGCTGGCCGAGGTGCAGTTCGACCTGGCCACCGCGGTCCGGTCCACGCTGCCGATCCGCCTGCAGACCGCCGCGATCCGCGTCGAGCAGTCGGCCCCGCCGCGGATCACCTCGACCCCACGTGCCTACTCCGGCTCGGCCGAGGCGTTCTGCCTGGTCGCGTAGGTCGTGCGGTGGTATGACAACCCGGCCGCACGGGCCTGGCGTACGACGCCCGCGCCGGCCGAGGTACTCGCGTTCCACCAAAGCCTGCCCGGCTACCGCCCGACACCACTGACACCTGTCCCGTCGCTGGCGGCGGAGTTGGGTGTCGGACGGGTCCTGGTGAAGGACGAGTCGCACCGGCTCGGCCTGCCCGCTTTCAAGGCGCTCGGCGCGTGGTGGGCGATCCACCGCACTCTGCAGGACCATCCAGAGGCGGTCGAGCTCGTCACCGCGACCGATGGCAACCACGGCCGGGCGGTCGCACGTCGAGCCGCCATGCTCGGTCTGCCGTCCCACGTGTTCGTCCCGGATGCCGTGAGCGACGCCGCGATCGACGCCATCCGCTCCGAGGGCGCGACGGTGACCGTCGTACCTGACTCGTACGACGCCGCAGTCGCCGAGGCAGCGTCGTACGCGGTGGACAACCGGCTGCTGATCCAGGACTCGGCGTGGCCCGGGTACGAGGTGGTCCCGCAGCACATCGTGGACGGCTACTCGACTCTGTTCCGGGAGATCGACGTACAGCCCGACCTGGTGGTCGTACCGATGGGTGTGGGATCGATCGCCCAGGCCGCGGTCACTCACTACCGGAGTGGTCCCTCTGCACCGGCCGTGCTCGGTGTTGAGCCCGCCAGCGCGTCCTGCGTCACCACGAGCCTGCTGGCCGGTGAGCTCGTCACTGTGCCCACTGGCAAGACCGTGATGGCCGGCCTGAACTGCGGTACGCCGTCCAGCCTCGCCTGGCCCGTACTACGCGCAGGCCTCGACTACGCGGTGACAGTCGAAGACGACGAGGCCCTGCAGGCGGCAGACGACCTGAAGACCGCCGGAATCTCGTCAGGCCCCAGCGGCGCAGCCACCCTGGCCGCCCTCCGCACAGCCCACCACCGCCTGAACCTCACCCCCAGCAGCACAGTAATCCTCCTCAACACCGAAGCCGCCCACCCCTAAAGCAGACGACCGAACCGCCCCCACGTCCTAGCCTGACCAGATGCAGCCTCACGTGGGCAGTCCCGTCGAGTTGGTCGTGCGGTTTGCGGTTGACGATCGCGAGTTGTCGAGGTTGCATGCGTTGGCCTTTGGGGGTGAGGGGGCGGAGGTGGTGGCGTGGGCAGAGCGGTTGGAGCGGTGGGCGCTCAGCTGGGTAGGTGCTTTTAGCCACGACCAGTTGGTGGGATTCGTGCAGGTGTGTTGGGACGGCGGTTCGCACGCGTTCGTGCTGGACACCGCCGTACATCCGGAGCACGGGCGGCAAGGGATCGGCAAGCGGCTCGTGCTGGCCGCGGCGGAGGAGGCGAAGGCGGCCGGGTGCGAGTGGCTGCATGTGGACTATGAGCCGCACCTGACCGCCTTCTACGTCGACGCCTGCGGTTTCACGCCGACCGACGCGGCGCTTCTCAGGCTGAGATAGCGGTCAACCGCTCGGTCGAGACGCACGAGATCAGGCAGCGTTCCTTCGCGTCCCCGAGCAGGTCGGCGGTCCAGCGGGTGAAGCCGCCGTCGCCCAGTTCCGACCCGTCGCAGCCGATGCCGATCGCCGTACCGGAGTAGTAGTTCGCGCCCCTCGTCCGAGCGGTGTCCTCGGTGAAGTCGGTCTTCAGGGCAGGGCGAACCGTGTCGTCGATCCGCTCGCGCACAGTCGACGGCGTGAACGTGGTGAAGGTGAACTCGGCCGCGTCACCCAGTACGTCGTACCAGTAGCGCAGGTGATCGATCAGCAGCTCGGCCTCGGTCCGGCCCGAGCCGGTGTCCCGCGCGCTCGACACCAGCGCGAAGAGCTGGAAGTGCGCGAACATCCCAGGACCCTCGACGGCCTGGGCCCGGACGACCCGTTGGCACGCGGCCAGGTCCACTCTCGGTTGGCCGGCACGACGTCGTACGGCGGCCTCGATCGCGAGCTCGTTCGTGGGGTCGCTGGCGACTTCGGTCGAGCGCATCGTGCTCAGCACCTGGTGCTGGTTGATGGTGGCGATCGCCGAGCAGGTGCCGAGCGGTGTCACCGGCGACAACTCGACACCGGCGAACTGCGCCGGCAGCAGCTCCCACAGCCGCTGCTGGGTCTTCACGAGCTGTCGCGGGTCGGAGGTCGACGGCCGGACGAACCGGTCCTGCTGCCATCGCTGGAGCAGCCGCGCCGGTGTCACCTTCGCGGCCCGTTCCCGACTCACGTCCAGCAGCACCGACTGCAGATCGGACGGACTCAGCCCGTCGCTCAGCGCCTCCTGGCTGCCCTCCGGCAGCTTGGCCCAGATTCGCTCGCTCACATCACCCATCGCCCTACTCTGACCGACGCACGGACGATGACGCTCCTGATTTCTTCTGTACCTACTAGTATGTCGGTGGCCGATCAAGAGGATGTGGATTGTGTACGCGATGCAGTACGAGATCACGTTGCCGACCGACTACGACATGGGGACCATCCGGCGCCGGGTGGAGACCACCGGGCACCGCCTGGACGACTTCGACGGGCTCGGCGTCAAGGCGTACCTGATCCAGGACCGGGCGAACGGCGCGATGATCAACCAGTACGCGCCGTTCTACCTGTGGAACGACTCGGCCGGGATGGGCCGCTTCCTCTGGGGTGGCGGCTTCTTCACCGCCATCTGTGCGTCGTTCGGCCGCCCGCCGGTGCGTCACTGGACGGGCGTGGAGGCGCTGGCCGGTCCGGACGTCGATCAGCCGGCGTTGAGCGCGACCAGGCAGACACAGACGCTGCCGAGCGATGTGGATCCGGCGGACCCGGTCGGCGAGGCCCTCGAGACGCTGCGCGTCAATGCGGCTCGGGCCGGCGTTCACTCGGCCGCGTTGGCGGTCGACCCGACGCGGTGGGAGTTGGTGCAGTTCACGTTGTGGAGTTCGCCGGAGCCGGGTTCGGTGCCCGGCACGCGGTATCAGGTCCTGCACTTATCCACACCTGGCAGAAAAGACCTGCTTGGGCGCTGATTTCGCCGTATCTTTCAAGACATGAAGTACACGAGCCCGCACCTTTGACGCCCTGACCGCCCCGACCCTGGCCGCCTGCCGAGGAGTCTGTCCAGCCGCATCGTCGCGTACGAGGCGCTGCAGGACTTCATCCCGCTGTATCCGCTGTACCAGTTGCTGTTCGCCGACCACGGGTTGTCGGCCGCCCAGATCTCGATCCTGTTCGTCATCTGGTCGACGACCGCGTTCGTCCTCGAGGTGCCGTCAGGCGCCTGGGCGGACACGTACTCGCGGCGCAAGCTGCTGGTCCTCGGCGCACTGATCAGCGGGCTCGGGTACGCGGCCTGGATCACCGTGCCGTCGTTCGCCGGCTTCGCACTCGGCTTCGTCCTCTGGGGTACGGCGTCCGCGCTGATCTCCGGCACGTTCGAAGCGTTCGTGTACGACGAGTTGGCCGCGCGCGACTGCACCGACAAGTACGCCGGACTGCTCGGTCGAGCGAGATCCGCCGCCCTGATCGCGAACCTGGCCGCGACCGCCTTGGCCGCGCCTTTGTTCGACCTCGGTGGCTACGTCCTCGCGGGCGTGGTCAGCGTCCTCAGCTGCTTGATTCAAGCCGCTGTCGCGTTGACGCTCCCTGAAGCTCCGCCGGTCGAGCCTGCACAACCAGAGGAGGATGAGCCCCAACCGACAACAACGAGAGCGGCGTTGGCCGAGTACTGGTCGATGCTGCGAGCCGGTGTGACCGAAGCGCTGACCAGTCGCGCTGTCCGGAGAGCGGTGGCGCTGGTTGCCCTGCTCGGAGGCTTCCTGGCGTTCGACGAGTACTTCCCGCTGCTCGCGCGGGATGCCGGCGCGACGACGACCTTGGTGCCGTTGCTGATCGCGGTGACCGTGGCCGCGCAGGCGATCGGTGGTGCCCTGGCGGGACCGGCGTACAAGTTGCCAGCGGCGACGTTCGCGGTCGGTCTTGGTGCGACCGCGGCGCTGATCGCCTGGGGTGCGCTGAGTGGGACGACGTGGGGCTTCGGCCCGATCGCGATCGGGTACGGCGTCATGCAACTCGTCATCGTGGTCGCGGAGGCGCGGTTGCAGGACTCGATCACCGGTCCGGCCCGGGCGACCGTGACGTCGGTATCCGGCTTCTTCGCCGAGGTGTTCGCCGTCGCGGTCTACGCGGGGTTCGCGCTCGGGTCGCTGTGGTTCAGCATGTCCGTCCTGGTCGCCGCCCTGACGATCCCGGTCCTGCTGACGGCCCTCGTCGTACCTGTCGCACTCCCAGCCGCCAAGGCGGGAAAGCCGGCCGATGCTGGGGAGGGGGCGGAGGTGGCTGACGGCTAGGTTGCGGTCGAGGCGGCGATGCCGGCGGTGAGTATGGCCAGGCCGGACTCGAAGCCGGTGTCGAAGTCATAGGCGAGTCCCTCGGGGCCGAGCTCACCGACCACGCGGGCGAGGGTCGGCGCCCTGCCTGCGGGGAGCGCCTCGACGCGCGCGAGCAGGTCCGGAGCCAGGTCGAACGTGTCGGAGCGGACCGAGGCCTCGCCGAGAGCGAAGCCGTGGATGAAGTCGACGATCGTGTTCACCGACTCGAAGATCTGCCGCGGCGGCAACCCGGCCCGGTCCAGCGCGCGGTAGAACGGCTCCATCGTCACGACCACGACCTCCGACACCACGGACGTGTCGGCCAGCACCTGCAGTGCGAGGTTCGGATGCGCCTTGAGCGCGTTGCGGTACGCCCGCGCCGCGTCCATCAACTGCTCCTGCCACGGCACCGCGTCACCCGGATCGGATTGCTCCACGCCGGCGAACACCAGCTCCGCGAGCCCACCCAGTACGGCGGCCTTGTTCGGCAGGTGGTGGTAGAGCGACATCGGGTTGACCTCGAGCGTGGAGGCGAGCCGTCGCATGGTCAGCGCGTCGATGCCCTCGTCATCGACGATCCGCAGCGCCGTCGTCAGGATCGCTTCCCGGCTCAGCCGCTCCTCACCGGCGCGGGGCCGGCCAGACCGCTTGCCAGCATTAATCATACGCCGTATGGTACATAACCATACAATGTATGGATAGAACGAGGGAGCACTCAACATGAAGGCGTTGGCGGGGAAGGTTGCGTTGGTGACGGGTGCGACCCGGGCGGCCGGGCGGGGGATCGCGGTCGAACTCGGTGCCGCCGGTGCGACCGTGTACGTGACCGGGCGCAGCACGCGGGGACGGCGGTCGGAGATGAACCGGCCGGAGACGATCGAGGAGACCGCTGAGCTGGTCGACCGCGCCGGCGGCCACGGCATCGCCGTACCGGTGGACCATCTGGACCCCGAGCAGGTCCGCGCACTGGTCGAGCGGATCGAGCGTGAGCAGGGTGCGCTGCACGTCCTGGTGAACGACATCTGGGGTCAGTTCACCGAGCCCGAGTGGGACAAGACTGTCTGGGAGAGTGACCTCGACAACGGCCTGCGGCTGCTCCGGCTCGGTGTCGACACCCATGTGATCACCAGCCATTTCGCGCTGCCGTTGCTGATCAGGTCACCCGGCGGCCTGGTCATCGAGATGACCGACGGCACGAACGAGTACAACGCCGAGAACTACCGCGTCTCGTTCTTCTACGACCTCGCCAAGGGCGCCGTCAGCCGGATCGCGTTCGCGCTCGCTCACGAGCTCGACAAGTACGACGCGACCGCCGTACTGCTCACGCCCGGCTGGCTCCGGTCCGAGTCGATGCTCGAAGGGTTCGGCGTGACCGAGGCGAACTGGCAGGACGCGACCGAGCGGATCCCGCACTTCGCGATCTCCGAAAGTCCGTCGTACGTCGGTCGCGCGGTGGCCGCCCTGGCCGCCGATCCCGACGTACGACGCTGGAACGGCAAGTCCACGTCGAGTGGCGAGCTCGCACAGATCTACGGTTTCACCGACCTCGACGGGAGCCGGCCGGACGCGTGGCGCTACATCGTCGAGGTGCAGGACCCGGGCAAGCCGGCCGACACCACCGGCTACCGCTAAAGCTGGTATGGACAAGTTCAGTCGAGGAGCATCCACGTGGCTAGGGCTGTCATCAGGGTGGCGATGGTGGTGTCGAGGATTTGCCAGGCGCGGGGGCGGGCGAAGAGGGGGGTGAGTTTGCGGGCGAAGAAGCCGAGGGAGAAGAACCAGGTGAACGAGGCGGTGACGGCGCCGAGGCCGTAGATCCAGCGGCCGTCGGCGCCGCGTTGGTTGGCCAGGGAGCCGAGGAGTACGACGGTGTCGAGGTAGACGTGCGGGTTGAGGTACGTGAAGCCGAGGCACGTCAGCAGCACGCTGCGGAGGGCGGCGGGGGCGTGGTCGGCCGGGCTGATGGCGCCGGGGCGGAGAGCGCGCCGGAGAGCGACGGCGGCGTACGCGTAGAGGAAGGCGGCGCCGCCGTACTTCGCGATGTCGAGGGCGAGCTCGCTGCGGGTGAGGAGGGCGCCGAGGCCGGCGATACCGCTGGAGATGAGGAGTGCGTCGGACAGTGCGCAGACCAGCACCACCGGCAGGACGTGCTCGCGGCGCAGGCCCTGGCGCAGCACGAAGGCGTTCTGCGCTCCGATCGCGACGATCAGGGACAGCGTCGTGGCAAAGCCGGCGAGGAGGGGCATGCCTTCGACGGTAGGTGGGCTGCAGGGGTCAGACCAGCTAAAGATTCTGAAGCAGCATTAGCATGGCTTCATCATGCAAATCGACTCCGCACAGCTCGACACCTTCGCGGCCGTGGTCGACGAAGGCAGCTTCGACGCGGCGGCGAGACGGCTGAACATCACGCCGTCCGCGGTGAGCCAGCGCATCAAAGCCCTGGAGAGCCGGCTCGGCCAGGTGGTCGTGATGCGCGGCAAGCCCGCGCGGCCGACGGAGGCGGGCGAGGCGCTCCGAAGGCTGGCGCGGCAGGTCTCGCTGCTGGAGCTGGAGGCGATCGCCGAGGTCCGCGGCCGAATGGACACCCTGCGGCTGCCGATCGCGGTGAACGCGGACTCGCTCAACAACTGGTTCCTGCCGGCGATGCTCGACCTGTCCGAGCAGCACGCGGCGCGGTTCGTCGTCCATCAGGAGGACGAGGAGCACTCGGCCGAGTTCCTCCGCAACGGCACCGTGCTGGCGGCGGTGACGGCGGATCCACGGCCGGTCCAGGGGTGTCGCGTCGTGCCGCTGGGCAAGATGCGGTACCTGCCGGTCGCGACACCTGAGTACGCCGAGCGCTGGCTGACGGGGAAACCATTGCCGGAGGCCCTCGCCGAAGCGCCGATGATGGTGTTCAACAGCAAGGATCTGCTGCAGCACCGGCTGCTCCGCAAGGTCACTCGGCGCAAGCTCGACCCGCCGACGCATGCGGTCCCGGCGCCGGGCGCGTTTCATCAAGCGGTCCGGATCGGGCTCGGCTGGGGCATGATCGAGGACGAGGTCGCTCAGGCCGAGCTGGCCGCCGGCCGTCTGGTGGAGGTTGCCCCCGGCAAGTACATCGACGTACCGCTCTACTGGCAACACTGGAAACTCCAGTCCACCGTCCTCGACGCACTCACCACGGCAGTACTGCGAGCAGCGTCGAAGGGCCTCCGATAACGTCAGCCCCAGCGCATGCCATCGGATTGTCAGGCGGAATCAGTCCCGACGATTCGGTCGGCCATCAGAGCGGCCGATGCATCACGTGGAGGCCGACGTACCCGTGCTTCGGGTGGTTGAAGGCTTCGGGGACCGTGCCGATGATGGTGAAGCCCAGCTCCTGCCAGAGGCGCACCGCGGCCTCGTTGGTCTCCACGACGGCGTTGAACTGGATCGCGCGGAAGCCCGAACGCCTGGCCCAGTCGATCATGTCCTCGCAGAGCAGCCGCCCGACGCCCTTCCCGCGGGCCGCCGAGTCGACCATGAAGCTGGCGCTGGCGACATGCGCGCCGGGACCCGGCCGGTTCGGGTACATGTTCGCGCTGCCCAGAACGGTGCCATCGGCATCGACCGCGACCGTCGTCCGGCTGAGCGGATCGGCCGACGGTGACATCCAGAGCGCACGGCCCTGCTCCTCGGTGAGTTCCGGGTCGTAGGCGTACGTCTCGCGCGCCGTGACGATGTCGTGGAAGAACGGCCAGATGGCCGGCCAGTCGCTCGCGGTCGCGTTCCTGATCTGCATGCGAGAAGCATCACGCGTGCGGCGGAAGATGCCAACCGCGGCTGGCCGGCCGGGCCACGCTGCTGCAGGGCGCCGTGTACCTGATGGTGTTCAGCGCGTTCCTGTTCCTCGCGGTAAGCCCTTGAGATAGGCGACCACCGCCACCTGATGATTGTGCTCGGCCCAGCTCAGCGCAGTCCCGCCGTACGACGGATCACGCAGTTCGGGGTCGGCGCCGAGCTCGATGAGCTTCTTCACGGTGTCGAGGTGGCCGTTGTACGCGGCCAGATGAATCGGCGCGCACCGTCCCATGACGTTGAGGTCGAAGCCGAGATTTCGCAACGGCTCCAGGGCTTCGGTGCGCCCGATCTCGCCGGCCCGCATCGGCAGGTAGGGGTTGCGCGCGACGGCCCGCGCGGCGAGGTCGGGGCTCGCTGCAGGCGTCTCACCCCGCATGATCGCGGCGAACACCTCATGAACGTCGTCCAGCGGCGCCGCACCGTGAGCGCGGAGCAGCTCCGCGATCTCGGTGTGTCCTTGGACGGCAGCCAGCTCGTACGCGCGATGCCCACAGAAGACCGGGTGCTCGGTCCCGCGGCCCTCCGGATCAGTGCCTTGGGCAAGCACCAGCTCGACCCGATGGAGCAGGCCCTCCGATGACGCGAAGACCAGTTCGTCCTCCAGCAGTTGTCGCGGCGTCGGGTGGGCGGTGGTCAGCCGCGCGTGCCACGGGCCGCCGTCGCCCCGGCCGAGTCCGTACTCGAGCAGCAGCTCCAGGTGCACGTCGTCGTTCGGCGGGGGAGCACCAGGGCCGCAGTTGTACATGGTCTGGCTGTCGTTCGGGTCGGCGCCGGCGTCGAGCAGCAGGCGGGCAAGCTCGGCCCGATCGCGATGCGGCGGCTGATCACCTTCGCCGCGGCCGAAGACCCCGGTCAACGCGGTGAACGGCGACGCCAGGCCCTGCCAGAGATAACCCGCATTCGGATCCGCGCCGTTGTCGAGCAGCAACCGGGCGATCTCGACCTGATGCGGTGCGTCGAGGCGGCTGTAGGTGAGGTACAGCAACGGCTCCCAGCGGTACGGCCCACCCTGCTCGTTCGCCTGCTCAGGAAGATGTTCGCGTACGGCGTCCAGCTCGCCTGCGACCACCTTCGTATAAATGTTGCTGAAGGCAACCTCAGGGAAGCGGTCGAGCAGCTCCCGCGCCGAGCGTTGCCGAGCGGGATCGTCCTGGCCGTAGTGCAGCGTCGCCAGCCGGAGGAACTCGTCGGCACGCTGCTCGGGGGTGTCCAGCGGGCCGCCGATCGGCTGCCGGTGTGGTGACCGGCTGTACCGGTCGACCAGCTCGAGATGCCGTACGATCCGCGGCCAGCTGGGGAATCCGTAACTGCGGGCGATCACCAGCTGCGCGTCGGCCAGTGTCCGCACCGGGTGGAACTCGGCGGCGAGGGCCACCGCCTCCGGCTCCTCGGCGCGGACCTGCTTGAGCAGCGTCTTGGCCTGCTTACGCAGGTGGTCCAGGTGCGGGTCGTCCGGGAGATTTCGGGTCGGCATCGCGACCTCCTCTCTACGAGCCTGCTGTCCGCGTCGTCAGGCCAGAAAGGAGGTGAACAACCAACCAGCGCTCCGTGATCAGGTGGGCTGAGCCCTTCCCGCGGACCGGAGGCATCCTGGATGCCTACCGGAAAGGCTAACTCACAGAGGCTTTTCCATCCACCACTCGATGAACTCATGGGCCCGGCCGTCCCGGTCCAGCCGGATCACCCACAGGTTGGTGAACTCGGCCGGCGGTTCGGTCAGATACTTCGTCCAGCCGCGGACGAATCCGACGCCGTCGCCGAATCCGAGCACCTGGTACTCGAACGTGGTCTCACCCGGCGCGTCCGCGAACTCCAGCCACGCGGTCACGATCGCGTCCCGGCCGAAAATCGGATCCTCGTCCGGCCGCCGGTAGTACGCCGCGTCCTCGGTGAAGAGGACGGCGATATCGGCCGGATCGTTCGACTCCCATGCCTTCCGGTACTTCTGCACCCACCGGTCCAGATCCTTCTCCTTCATGAGATCCGCCGGTGGTTGAGAACGACGGCCGCTGGACGAGCGAGTACGGCGGGGTGCTCGCGCGGATCGGCGTCGTACGTGACGAGGTTCCCGTCCCCGGTGAGACCGAGGTACTCCTGCGCACTGGTCGACGCGGCGGCCAGTGCCTGGTCGACCGTGAGGCCGTGCCTCACGAGCAGGGCCACCTCGCCCGCGACGGAGCCTACGACATCCGACCCCGTCAAGAGGCGTACGCCGTAGCGAACGGCCAGTGAGAGCATCGACGCGAGGTACTCCGAGCGGGCCCGCCGCCGCTGCTCCTGCTCGGGGGTGTCCGACTTGTGGCTGCCGACCGAAGCGCAGAGCGTCGGCGTCCAGGCCCCGCCGCGGGCGCCCAGCGCCTCCAGGTCCTGCTCGGTGATCGACGTCCCGTGCTCGATCGAGTCGACGC
Organism: Kribbella sp. NPDC023972; assembly: GCF_040639075.1. Lineage (NCBI taxonomy): Bacteria > Bacillati > Actinomycetota > Actinomycetes > Propionibacteriales > Kribbellaceae > Kribbella > Kribbella sp. NPDC023972. The sequence goes on from NZ_JBEZZH010000004.1 coordinate 652,794, forward strand.
CGACCCGGATCAGCTCGCTGACGATCGGTGTGTTCACATGCGCCGCGACCCGCGCACCGCGCGTGTGCGCGAGCTCGACGACCGCCTGAATCAGGTCGGTCTCGTACGTCTGTGCCATCGCGCTGCCGCGGATCGGGCCGTCCGGACCGACCTCCGGGAAGTCGCCGACGAGCTTGAGCCAGGTCGCGCCGTCCGCGATCTCGGTCTCGACCGCGGCCAGCAGCTCCTCCGGGGCGACCGGTTCGTACATCCCGGGGAAGTAGCGGCCGGCGGGGGCGAGAAACCGGCCGGCCGCGAGGACGAGGGGCCGGCCGTCGTCCTCGGTGGTCGCCAGCTTGAGGGTGACCGCGCGGTTGCCGCCGACGTCCCGGACCGCGCTCACTCCGGCCGCGGCCAGCTCGCCGAGCCGTTCGTTCGCGTAGTCCGCACCGAACATCCGCGGCCCGTTCTCACCCGGGCCCATGGTCAGGTGGCAGTGCGAGTCCACCAGCCCCGGTACGCCGAACCGCCCCGGCAGGACGTCGGCCTCACCGGCGCCGAACTCGAGCCGGGCGATGTCACCGGCCGGCACCACGGTTCCCTCGAAGACCCAGGTCGTCATGCCCGCCATCCTGCCCCAGCACGAGACCCAGCTCACGTCTCCGACGACTTGAACATGTTCAAAAACCAGTCGTACGCTCAGGCCGTGACGAATTTTGAACGTGTTCAAACAATGAGGACGTGGTGAGCATGACGGTGACGACGTACCTGATCTACCTGCTGATCGCGGTGCCGCTGACCATCTGGGTGGCCCGCACGCTGAGCCGGAACGGCCGGATCTTCCTGGTCGATGTGTTCCATGGCAACGAGGACTTCGCCGACGCGGTGAACCGGTTGCTCGTGGTCGGGTTCTACCTGGTCAACCTCGGGTTCGTGACGCTGTTCCTGCGGACCGACAGTGCGGTGGTGGACGCGCGCGGAGTGTTCGAGGAGCTGAGTGTGAAGCTCGGCATCGTGATGCTGGTGCTCGGCGGGCTGCACCTGGTGAACGTCTGGATCTTCAACGCCATCCGCCGGCGCAGCCGGATCGAGGAGATGACCAACCCGCCGGTCCCGCCGAACAACGTCCTGCCTGCCGGCGCGCTGACGGGCACCGAGCCGCCCGCTCGGTTCGGCTACTGATCATGCAGGAGTTGACCGTCCTGTACGACGCGGAGTGCGGCCTGTGCCGCCGGTTCAGGAACTGGCTGGCGGCACAGCGCCCGGCGCCGAACGGGCAGGGAGGGGTGGTGCGCCTGAGGTTCGTCGCGGCGGGGTCGGCGGACGCGCGGGCGCTCTACCCCGAGCTGGACCACGCGGCCACACTGCGCGAGGTGACGGTGGTCGCCGACGACGGGTCCGTGTACGTCGGCGACCGAGCGTGGATCGTGTGCCTGTGGACAACATGGGAGCACCGGAGCACCGCCGTACGCCTGGCGAGTCCGGCGATGCGACCGGTGGCGCGCGCGATGGTGCAGGCGGCCGCTGGTCTCCGGAGCCGGACGGCTGGGGGTGACTACGCTGACGGATGTGACGGAAAGTGCGACGTCCAAGGGTGAGCAGACCCGGGAGCTGATCCTGTCCACCGCGCTGCGGCTGTTCCGCGAGCAGGGGTACGGCAAGACCACGATGCGCGCGATCGCGACCGAGGCGGGTGTCTCGGTGGGGAACGCGTACTACTACTACAGCTCCAAAGACCACCTGATGCAGGCGTACTACGACCACCTGCAGGACCAGCACCGGGATGCCGTCGAGTCGATTCTGGCCGCGGAGACGTCGTTCGTCCCGCGGTTGACCGGCGTACTGCGGACGTGGCTCGAGGTGGCGGCGCCGTACCACGAGTTCGCCGGGACGTTCTTCAAGACCGCGGCGGATCCGAAGAGCCCGCTGTCGCCGTTCAGCGATCAGTCGCGGCCGGCCCGGGAGGCCAGCGTCGAAATCTTCCGCCGGGTGGTCGACGGCTCGGACCTCAAGCTGCCGGCCGAGTTGAAGGCGGAGCTGCCCGAGTTGCTGTGGCTGATGCAGATGGGCATCGTGCTGTTCTGGGTGCACGACGACACCGAGGATCTGCACCGGACGAAGGCCCTGATCGACCGCTCGGTGCCGCTGGTCGACCGCCTGCTGCGGCTGACCCGCATTCCGGGCGTGCGTGGTGTGGTGAACGACCTCGTTGGCTTGATCCGCTCGATCAAGCCCTAAGGCCGTGTCTGGCAATTCCCTGCCTACTGCGCGGCACTCGGCACGGCACCTCGCCGCACTGGCGCGAAGGCCACGATGCTCCGCATCGCAACCTCCGCTCCAGCACGCCGATGCACCGCACCGAGCACCTGCTCGCTACGGCACGGAATTACCAGACACGACCTAGCTACTCGCCGGTGAGTCCGTCGATCCGTTCGCGGAGGAAGTCGGCGTGGCCGTTGTGGCGGGCGTACTCCTCGATCATGTGGATGAGGAGATACCGGACCGAGTAGTCGCCTTCGCGCCGGGGCCGTTTGAAGGTGTGGTCGAGGTCGTAGTTCGCGATCAGCTCGTCGGAGGTCTTGACGATCGCCCGATAGTCCCTCACGTCCTGCTCGGCCTGGGCGGCGTCGACGAGGTCGAAGTCGCCGTCCGGGTGCTCGTTGCTCCAGAACTTCGGCGTGACCTGGAGCTGCGCGAGGCAGGTCTGGTACCAGTACCGCTCGACCTCGGTGAGGTGGCGGACCAGCCCGAGCAGGGAGATGCTGGACGGCTCGACGCTGCGCTCAACCAGCTGCTCGCCGGTCAGGCCGGAGATCTTCCACAGCAGTGTCCCGCGGTGGAAGTCCAGGAAGCCCTGGAGGAGTTCGCGTTCGCTGGCGGCTGTGGGTGGTTCCACCCGGGATTCCGTCGTAGTCACAGGGTGAACTTAGCCGGTGTGACGTGTCTCCTGTGAACAATTGACAAGGGTTTGGTCCCCGGTGACGTAGACTGCCTGTGACGGCCCGCTCAGTTCTGCCTCGGGCCGGTGAGCGCAAACACACTGCGCCAGCAGTCGACTACCACGCGCCGCGGCCGACGACGGCCGCGCCGGGCAGGACGACCACCCGACTTTTTTGGAGTACCACATGGCGGTCCGCCGCCCCACGTCCACATCCCCCCAGACTCAATCCACCTCCCAACCGAACGGTTCCGCCGGCGGACCGCGCCGCCGGCGCCGGTCCGGCGCCGCGCGCACCAACGGTGTCGCCTCGGGCCAGCGGAAGGTTGCTGAGAGCAATAACTCCGTGACCGCCGGCACGTACGAGAACGTCGCCGAGATGGTTGTCCCGGACAACCTCACGTTCGCGGATCTCGGCGTACCGGCGCTTCTGGTGTCGGCACTGTCCGCGACCGGTGTGTCCAAGCCGTTCCCGATCCAGGCGGCGACGCTGCCGGACTCGCTGGCCGGCAAGGACGTCCTCGGTCGCGGCCGGACCGGTTCCGGCAAGACGTACGCGTTCGTGCTGCCGGTGCTCGCTCGCCTCGCCGCGAGTGGTGCGACGCGCCGGCCCAAGCACCCGCGGGCGCTGATCCTCGCACCGACCCGCGAGCTGGCGACTCAGATCCAGGCGTCGATCACGCCGCTCGCCGACGCGCTCGGCCTGCGCACGATGACGATCTTCGGCGGTGTCGGCCACGGCCCGCAGATCACCGGTCTGCGCAAGGGCGCCGACATCGTGGTCGCCTGCCCGGGCCGGCTCGAGGACCATCTGCAGGCCGGTCAGGTGAAGCTCGACGCGATCGAGATCACCGTGCTGGACGAGGCCGACCACATGGCCGATCTCGGCTTCCTGCCCGCGGTCCGGCGGATCCTCGAGGCGACCCCGTCCGATGCGCAGCGGCTGCTGTTCTCGGCCACGCTGGACGCCGGCGTCGACGTACTCGTGCGGCGGTTCATGACCGATCCGGTCACGCACAGCGTGGACTCGGCCCAGTCGCCGGTCGCGAAGATGACCCACCACGTGCTGCACGTCCAGGCCGACGCCCGGCTGCCGGTGCTGGTCGACCTGACCGCGGCGCCGGGCCGGTCGCTCGTCTTCACCCGGACGAAGTACGGCGCCAAGTCGCTCACGAAGAAGCTGATCGCCCAGGGCGTCCCGGCCGTCGAGCTGCACGGCAACCTGTCCCAGGGCGCCCGGACCCGGAACCTCGAGGCCTTCGGCAACGGTACGGCGAAAACGCTGGTGGCCACCGACATCGCGGCGCGAGGCATCCATGTCGACGACGTCGCGCTGGTGATCCACGCGGACCCGCCGATCGAGCACAAGGCGTACCTGCACCGCTCCGGCCGGACCGCTCGCGCGGGCGCCGAGGGCACCGTCGTCACCCTGATGACCGACGACCAGGTCCGCGATGTCCGCGACCTCACCCGCAAGGCCGGAATCGCCGCGACAGTCACCAAGCTCACCAGCGGCGACCCACTCCTCGCCGAGTTGGCCCCGGGCGAACGCAGCTTTGTCGAGCCACCGGTCGCGACACCGGACCGCGCCGCGTCCACCGGTGGCGGATCAGGTCGAGGCGGCAGTCGTCGGCGCGGCTCACAGTCGGCGACCGGCCAGCGGCCCGGCGGTCAGCGTTCGGGCGGTCAGCGTTCTGGCAGTCAGCGGTCTGGCGACGCGGGTGGCGCGAAGTCGAGCGGGCCGGCGCGTGGTCGCGGTCGCTCGAAGTCAGCGAGCACGCCGAAGACCTACAGCACCAGCACGCCAGGCTCCAGCACTCGGCCCGCCGGAGCCGCCGCGTTCTCCGCCGGCAGTCGTGCCGGCGCCACCCGTCGCGGTCGCTGAACTCTCCGACAGCGACCGTCTCGTGCGGGCGGTCGAGGTCGCGGTTTGTGAAAGGCCTGGTCAGGCGCTGTCTGACCGGGCCTTTCGCGCTCGGTGGGCCCGGACCCGTCCGCGACTGGCGCAGGCCGGGTTAGGACACCAGCGCCGACGCCCGGAGGGGTCGCTGAAGACGCCTCGACAGTCGTGCTCCGGGCACGCCGAGAGGAACTCCCGCTCCGGGCCGGTCAACTGATCGACGGCCTGCCGCGCGATCCGCCCGAGCGCCTCGGCCGCGGTCGCCGGACGGCTCCGCACCAGCCGATCCGTCACCTTCACGCTCACTGGCTCGTCGGCGAGAAACCGCCCGAGCGCCTTCACTTGCGCGGGATCCGGCCGTACGCCGTCCACGGTCGCGAGTGCGAGGGGGCGCAGGATCTCGCGGAGCTCCCAGGCCAGCTCGAGATCCGTCTCGTTCGGTCTGCGGGCCGGCCGCAGCTCCACCCGGTCGAGCCACTCCACGAACCGCTCGACCGTCGGCATCCGCTCCACCGGGCTCTCCCCGAAGTGCGTCCCGCGCGTCGCCAGCAGGTTCAGCCACGTCGCGCCCAGGTCGAACCGAAACTCCATCCGATCACCCACCTGGACATCGTAACGCCCCGCCCGTTACGTTGGTAACGTGTCAACCGTTACAAGGCCAACTGTCAGGACCGTCCTGGGTGACCTCGCACCCGAGCAACTCGGGGTCTGTGACGCTCACGACCACCTGTTCTTCCGCTCGGCGATGTTGCCCGGGCAGGAGCTGGACGACGAAGACGCCGCGCTGACAGAGGTCCGGGACTTCGCCGCCGCGGGTGGGCAGGCGATCGTGCAGTGGACGCCCCATGGCCTGGGGCGGCGGGCTGAGCTGTTGCCCGGGATCTCAACCAGTACAGGCGTTTCGATCGTCGCGGCGACCGGGATGCATCGAGCCGAGCACTATCCGGAGGGCTTTGTCGACGGCGTGGGATCCCGGCTGGCGGAGATCTTCGTCGCGGAGCTGACCGTTGGCATCGGCAACAGTTCGGTCCGGGCGGGTGCGATCAAGGTGGCCGGTGGGTTTCACGTGCTGGATGCGCATGCTCGGTTCGTGATGCACGCTGCGGCCGAGGCGCATCACACCACCGGCGCGCCGATCGCGGTGCATCACGAACACGGCTCCGCGGCGGACGCCGTACTCGATCTGCTCGTCGGCGAACTCGCCGTACCGCCGTCGAGTGTCATCCTCGGGCACTTGAACAGATCGCCCGATCATCGGGCCCACCTGGACCTGGCTGAGCGGGGAGCGTGGCTGGCGTTCGACGGGCCGTCGCGGGCGAACCACACGACCGATCCGTGGCTGCTGGACTGCCTGGCCGCACTCGTCGACAAGGGGTACGGCGACCGCCTGCTGGTCGGCGGTGACACCACCACCGCGCGGGCCCGGGCCGCGACCGGCGAGGGTCCCGGCATCCCGTACCTGCTCACTCACCTTCGGCCGCGGATCAGGCGTCACCTGGGTGCCGAGGTGGCGGCCGCGATCTTCGAGGCGAACCCAGCGCGCGCCTTCGCGACGGAGTGGCAGGGCTGACGCTAACTTTCGATCGTGAGTGTCCTTGCGCAGGTGTTCGTCGTACTGGCCGGGGTGTTCCATCTCGCGGTGTTCGCGATGGAGAGCCTGTTGTTCCGGAGGCCGAGCACGTACCGGCGGTTCCGGGTCAAGGATGACGCCCAGGCCACGGTCGTGCGGCCGTGGGCGTTCAACCAGGGGTTCTACAACCTGTTCCTGGCTCTCGGCGCGCTCGGCGGGCTGATCGCCGGCGGTGACGAGGGGCACGCGATCGCGCTGTTCAGCTGCGGGTGCATGGCCGCCGCCGGGATCGTGCTGATCGCCTCCGACCGCCGGATGGCCCAGGCGGCCGCGTCCCAGGCCGTCCCACCGATCCTGGCTCTGATGCTCGCCGCGGTTCTCTAGTTGACTTAAAGTCCACTTGATGTCCGAGGGTACTCGGCATGACCTCGACAGCCGCCGACCCGACCATCACTGACGCTGAACCCACGCCCGGTGGTGTTCTCTCGCCGCAGTACCGGGCGCTGACGATCGGGATGGTCGCGCTGATCACCCTGGTCGCGTTCGAGTCCCTGGCCGTCACCACCGCGATGCCGACCGTGGCCCAGGCGCTCGACGGCCTGTACCTGTACGCCCTCGCGTTCGGCGGACCGCTCGCCTCCGCTGTGGTAGCGATGGTCGTCTCCGGCACCTGGAGCGACCTCAAAGGCCCGACCCGCCCACTCTGGCACGGGACCGCGTGGTTCCTGGGCGGCCTGATCATCGCCGGTCTGGCGCCGACGATGGAGGTTCTAGTCGTTGGCCGCATCATCCAGGGATTCGGCTCCGGTCTGCTCACCGTTGCCCTGTACGTCGTGGTCGGTCAGCTGTACCCGGCCAGGCTCCGGCCACGCATCTTCGCCGCGTTCGCCACCGGCTGGGTCGTCCCCTCACTGGTCGGGCCCGCGATCGCCGGTCTGATCGTCGAGCACACCACTTGGCGGATCGTGTTCCTCGCGGTACCGGCCATCGCGATCCCGGCGGCCCTCGTGATGCGGCCAGGTCTGGCCCGCGGCAACGCCCATGAAGCGCGGCCCGGCCGACTCTGGGACAAGCGCGCTCTGTGGGCGGTCGCGGCCGCGGTCGGTGTCGGCTTGCTCCACTACGGCGGCCAGCAGGACGGCGTACTCCAGTTGGTCCTGCTCGGCATCGGTCTGGCCGGTGTCGTCGCGTTCGCCCCGAAGCTCCTGCCCAGCGGCACCTTCGCCTTCGCGTCCGGCCTGCCGTCGGTCGTCGCACTCCGGGGCCTGGTCGCCGCGGCCGGATTCGGTGCCGAGGTGTTCCTGCCGCTGATGCTCACCCGGGAACGTGGCCTGTCCCCGGCGCTCGCCGGCCTGGTTCTGACCGTCAGCGCGTTGAGCTGGACCGCAGCCTCCTGGTACCGCGGCCGACCGAGCCAGCCGTTCTCCCACGCGGTCTTCCTGCAGGCGGGCATGGTCGCGATCCTGCTCGGTATCGTGACCGCCGCACTGACCCTGAACGACGACGTCCCGGTCGTCGTCGGCATCCTCGGCTGGAGTCTCACCGGCCTCGGCATGGGCACCGTGTTCCCGACCCTGTCCGTGCTGGTGCTCGAGTACTCCGAGCGCGACGAGCAGGGCGCGAACAGCTCGGCCCTGCAACTCAGTGACTCGTTGTCCACAGCAACGGTCCTGGCCGTCGGCGGTTCGCTCTTCGCCGCGCTGGAGCCGCACTCCGCGACGACGGCCTACCTGGTCGCCTTCGGTCTCCCGGCTCTGCTCGCGCTGCTCGGCGTACAGGCCGGCCGGCGGACTACTCCTTCGAGCCGCTGACCGCGATGCTGGCGCCGAGGCCGATGATCATCAGGCCGCCGGTGCCGCCGACCAGCTCGAGGCGGCGCGGCGAGCGGGCGAACCACTCGCGGGCGGTGCCCGCGACGAGCGCCCAGACGCTGTCCGAGACGAGTGCGATCAGGATGAAGATCAGGCCGAGCAGCAGGATCTGGAGCCACGCCGGGCTGCTCGCGCCCTGGTCGACGAACTGCGGCAGCGCGGCGGCGAAGAAGACCGCGGTCTTGGCGTTGGTGACCCCGACCAGGAAGCCCTGACGCATCGTCCGGCGGCTGTTGCCCGGCTTCACCGCACTGGTCATCGCCGTGACGAGTGACTTGCGGGTGCGGAACGCGTGCACGCCCAGATAGATCAGGTACGCGGCCCCCGCGAGCTTCACCACGGTCAGAGCGACCGCGCTGGCGGCGATCAGGGTGCCGAGGCCGAGGGCGACCGCTATCAGCATGACCGCGGCGCCGATGGTGTTGCCGACCATCGTCAGCACCGCCTCGCGCCGCCCGACGGCCAGGGCCCGGCCGACGATGAACAGCACACTCGGCCCGGGGACGACGATGATGATGAACGCGGTGATCGCGAAGGCGAGGAGGTGCTGAGCGGACGGCATCTCCTCAGAGTAAGTGCGCCGAGCCGACCGTGCAGCGAGTATTTCCTGGTGGGATAGATCACCGGCGCGCCGTGGTCCGTTGACCCTGCCGGAACGCGGCCGCTACGGTTCGGGGGACAAACTGCGGTGCCAGGAGGGAAGCCGGTGAGAGTCCGGCACGGCCGCGCCACTGTGAGCGAGCTCTGCTCGTGAGTCAGGACGCTCGGGCACCAGCAGCCTTTCGAAGGGGACGCGCACTTCCCCAGGAGGTTCTGATGGCAGCTCCTGCCCGCACAGTCGCCGTACCGGCCATTTCTCCCCGTCTGCTCGCCGTGGCGCTGCTCAGCGTCGGCCTGCTGCTCCTGCTCGGTTATCTGGTCGCCTTCGACCAGGGGGCGGTGTCGCAGTCGGGTATGTACCTGCACGAGCTGATGCACGACGGCCGGCACCTGCTCGGCGTGCCCTGCCACTAGCCAGATGCGCACCTTCGGATCGCTCCTGGTGCGCGGACTGATCGTCGGACTCTTCGCCGGCCTGCTGGCCGGAGCTTTCGCGTACACGATGGGCGAGCCGCACATCGATGCCGCGATCGCGATCGAGGAAGCCGGCGCCGCGCACACCCACGACCACGGTGACGGCGCCACTCAGGAAGCTGAGGAGGCGCCACTCGTCTCCCGGGACGGCCAGCGCGCCGGCCTGTTCCTCGCCACCACTCTGTACGGCGTCGCCCTCGGTGGCATCTTCGCCGTCGCCTTCACCCTGCTCCGGCGCAAGCTCCGGACCGGCAACGACTCGTACGCCGCTCTGGGCCTGGCCGCGGCCGGGTTCGTCGGCATCGTGCTGGTGCCGTTCCTGAAGTACCCACCGAACCCGCCGGCCGTCGGCGACCCGGAAACGATCACTCGGCGTACGGTCACCTACCTCTTGACCCTGGTGATCGGCCTGCTCGCCGTGTGGGCCGGTGTCGCCGCCTCCCGCTGGGCGGACCGGTTCGGCGAGGTCGCGCGACTCGCTGGCGGCGTCGCCGCGTTCCTCGCGACGATCGTGGCGGCGTACCTGATTCTGCCCGCGATCAACGAGGTTCCGGGGTCGTTCCCCGCTACGCTGCTGTGGCAGTTCCGGTTCGCCTCACTCGGTACGCAGGCGACGCTGTGGCTCCTACTCGGTTTCGGGTACGCCGCCGCGGTGGACCGCCGGCCGTCCCGACAGAAGGTGGTAGCCGCTTGACTGTGTTGAATGCCGCCACGCTCCTCAGTCCAGGGCGGGAGGCCCCATGACCGGGTTGACGCTGGTCGCCCATGCCCTGACCCCCGCGTTGCGCGGCCTCGTCCTCGGTGGTGACGCCGAGCCGGACCAGGCGAGCCTGTCGGCCGCCCGTGAGCTCAAGCTCGAGGCCGATGCGGTGTACGCCGGCCCGGAGCAGGCCGCCGTACAGACTGCTGAGGCACTGGGCCTGACCGCGGTGGTCGAGCCTGCGCTGCGCGACCGGGAGTACGGCGACTGGAGCGGCCGCGAGCTCGAGGAGCTGCTGGCCGCTGAGCCGGAGCGGGTGGCCGCCTGGCTCGAGCGGCCGCACACCGCCACACCCGGCGGCGAGACCGAGAACGACGTACTCACCCGGGTCGCGGACTGGCTCAGCGACCTCGCTCAGCCGGACGGCGAGCGCCGTACGGTCGTCGCCGTGGTCCACCCGGCGGTGGTCCGGGCGATCGTGCTGTACGTCCTCGACGCCCCCGCGGAGTCCCTCCGCCACGTGCACGTCCGGCCGCTCGCCACTGTCACGCTTTCCCTGCACGACGGCTTCTGGTCACTCGCCTTCCACTGACCCACTCCCTGGGGTTAACTGGCAACCGCTTGTCTGGACGACCCCCTGGGGATGGAGGAGGGTCATGACTGAGGCCGACCAGCTGGACCAGCTGATCCTCCGCACCCGGAACCTGCCGCACGAGGTGGCCGTCCGGGAGGTGAGCGACTACTTCCGTTCGCTGCCGAAGGCAACCGCTCGTGCGCTGGCCGAGAACCGGCCTGAGCAGGTCGGTCCGCTGGAGGGGGCGCCGCCGCAACTGCGGTACCGCGCCAACCACCTGATTCTGGTCGCCGCACAGCAACGGTTGCATGCGCTGGTCGAGAGCCGTCAGGCGAACTTTGCGCAGCGCAGCCGGCTCGCGACCCTCAACGAGATGCTGCAGCCGGTCTCGAAGCGTCTGGACGCCGACGCTGACGGGAACCGTGTCGAGGTGGTCGTGCCTCGCCAGTTCCTGCTCGTCGACCCGGAAGGCCAGGGCCGGATGATCGAAGTGCAGGGCGATCTGGAGAGGGCTCGCAACGTCGCCGTGCTGGTCCCGGGGATGAACAACGACCTGGAGCACGTTCGCTCCCAATCCGTCCGGGCCAAGGAGCTTGGGGAGGAAGCGGGCCCGGATACGGCGACGGTGGTGTGGCTCGGGTACCACGCACCGATCGGTCTGACGGCAGGCCGGTCGACCGAGAGTTCCCGGGCGGCCGCGCCCCTGCTGTGCCGATTCCAGGCGGGTCTGGACCTGGTGAAGGCGCCCGGTGCCAAGACCACGCTGATCGGCAACAGCTACGGAGCCCAGGTGGTCGGCCGGGCGATGCTCGAAGGCGCCCGGGCGGATCGGTACTTCTTGACCGGAAGCCCCGGTGTCGACCCTGCCATCCACTCCGCGGCCCAGATGACGCCGCCCGGCACGGAGTTCTTCGGCGTCGCGCGCGCCCGGGGCGACTACGTCTCCTACGCAGAGCAGCACGGCCCGGATCCGGCCGGCTTCCCGGATGTCTTCCGGGTCGAGACCGACAACGACAAGGTCCCGATCGCCGGGCACGTGAGCTACTTCGAGAAGAACAGCGAGTCGATGATCAACGCGGGCCGCATCATCCGGGGCGACCTGGCCGCGGTGACCCGGGCCGCGAACACCACACCAGAGCAGGAGAGCCGGGTGCTAGGGGTCTCCTGGGCGGGACCGCTGCGCGCGGTGGCGCACTCCGAGGCGGCGGCGACGATCTCGACCGTGTTCGATGGTCTCGCGACGTTGCGAACGGTCAGCTCGACCCCGTCGAGGAAAAAGGCCCTCGACGGAGCCAGGACCCGCCGTGACGGCGGCACCACCCCACGCCAGCCGGAAGGACCCGCACGATGACGTTGACAGAGGCTCGCGACTTTCTCCGCGCCGAATTGCTCGCGGTGGCGGCGGCCGCCGTACCCGGCTATCAGGGTGTGGTCACCCACGACGTCGGCCCGGTGAACCCGGATGTTCTGTCCGACGGCAGCGGTCCGGACACCGTCTGTTCCGTTACGGTCGAGAATGGCGACCCGGCCGTGGTGGACCCGCCCGGACAGGTGGCCGCCGCTGCCGCCGCACTGACCGCCCGCGGCTGGGAGGCCGAGGTCGCGCCGGTCGAGAGCGGTCATCACCGCGTCGCCGCGCGGCGGGACGGCTTCCAGATCACCGTGCACGGGTGGGACGGCGACTGGCGGCTGACCCTTTCCGGTCAGACCCCCCGGATCAGCGGTTAGGAGGGCCCAACCGGCAGGCGAATCGCGGCATGGCGTCGCGGGAGTTGCGGGCAAGGTGTATGACGGGTGGTGTCAAGGAAAGGACCCACGCGTATGACGCTCACGCAGGCCCGCAACTTCCTCCGCTCGGAACTGCTCGCGGTCGCGGCGATCGTCGTACCGGACCAGGCACCCGCGGTGACCCAGGATGTCGGTCCGGTGAGCCAGGGCGCCCTGTCCGACGACCGCGGCCCGGAGTCGGTGTGCACGATCACGGTCGAGACCGGTGATCCCACCTCGCCTGATCCGGAGGCGCTGATCAGCTTCGCCGCCGAGACCCTGGAGGCCCGCGGCTGGAAGGTCGAGGCCGAGCCGGCCGAGGACGGCGAGTACCGCGTGATCGCCCGCCGCGACGGCTACGACCTCACCGTCGCCGCCCGCAGCACCGACTGGCGCATCACCTTCACCGGCCAGACCCCGTACGTCGACGACCTCTGATCAGCCGGTCACGGCCCGTTCGGCGGCACTGCGCAGGACGCAGAACTCGTTGCCTTCGGGGTCGAGCATGACGACCCAGCCGGTGCCGTCGGGTTCGCGGCGGTCGTGGGCGATGGTCGCGCCGAGGCTGAGCAGCCACTCGACCTCCTCGTCCCGGGGCCTGTCCGGCTCCAGGTCCAGGTGGACGCGGTTCTTGACCGCCTTCTCGTCGTTGTTCTGCTCGAACAACAAGGTCATGGAATCCGTCACGACGGCGGCGTAGGGATCGCCCGGCTCGTCGTCGTCCGGCCGCGGGGCCTTCAGCACCTGCAGCCAGAAGCCGGCCAGCTCATACGGGTTGTGGGCATCGAAGGTCACCGTCCGCACGCGAGATGTCATGCGCGGAGACTACTTCCGAAAGAGCAGGCAGTCCTGCGGAATCATCGGGTCCGGGTACGGCGTGAAACCGGCGGCGACGGCGATCTCGGTCAGGCCCTCGGGCTGCCAGCGATGGACGTGGACGTTCATCGGATGGCCGCCGTACCCAGTGGTCTTGTGGGTGGACTCGTCGCCGAGGTGAAACCCGAGCAGGAGGATCCCACCTGACGCCAGGACGCGGTGGAATTCGGCGAACGCCTGCGGGACCACCCCCCGGGGCAGGTGGATGATGGACCACCACGAGACCACGCCGCCGAGCTCGCCGTCCGGCAGGTCCAGCGCCGTCATCGAGCCGACCCGGAAGTCCAGGTCCGGATGGTCTCGCCGGGCCACCTCGATCATGCCGGGGGACAGGTCGATGCCGATCACCGGCAGACCGCGCTCGGCCAGCAAGCCGACGACCCGGCCGGGTCCGCACCCGACGTCCAGCAGCGGCCCTGCACCGGCGAGCTTCGCGAACAGGTCCAGTGCGTCGGCCTCGAACGGCGGCCCGTCCTGCACGAGCTCGGCGTACGAGGGTGCGACGGTGTCGTACGAGGTCCGGATGTCGTCGAGGAAGTCTGTCACCCGGCTGACCCTAGGACCGGCCGGGGACAGTTTTCGTTTTCAGGCCTTGCCGAGGGTTTGCTTCTGCTTGCCGAGACCCTCGATCTCCAGCTCCATCGTGTCGCCGGGCGCCAGGTACGGGAAGCGGCCGGACAGCGCGACGCCTTCCGGGGTGCCGGTGTTCACGATGTCGCCCGGGCTGAGCACCATGTACTGCGACAGGTCGCGGATCAGCGCGGCCACCGGGAAGATCATGTCCTGGGTGTTCGATTCCTGCCGCGGTTCGCCGTTGACCCACGACTTCAGGCTCAGGTTGGTGGGGTCGACCTCGTCCGCCGGGACCAGCGCCGGGCCGAGCGGGTTGAAGGTCTCACAGCACTTGCCCTTCGACCACTGCCCGCCGGACTGCTCGATCTGGAAGGCCCGCTCGGACACGTCGTTCGAGACGGCGTACCCGGCGATGCAGGCCAGAGCGTCCTCGTCGGTCTCGACGTACCGGGCCTCCTTGCCGATGACGACGGCGAGCTCGACCTCCCAGTCGGTCCTGGTCGCTCCGCGTGGCACGAGCACCTCGTCGTACGGCCCGACGACGGTGTTCGGGTGCTTGAAGAAGACGATCGGCTGCTTCGGCGGCTCGGCGCCGGACTCGGCCGCGTGGGCGGCGTAGTTCTGGCCGATGCAGACCACCGCGGCCGGGCGCGCGATCGGGGCACCGACCCGCAGGCCCTCCACGTCGGCCGCCGGGAGCTCACCGGCCTCGAGCGCGGCCCGGGCACGGGCGATGCCGTCGGAGGCGAGGAAGGCGCCGTCGATGTCGGCGGTGATCGGGCTCAGGTCGTGAACGGTGCCGTCGGTGGCGCGCACGTACGGACGCTCCGCACCGACCGCGCCGAGGCGCAGCAGTTCCACAGCTATCTCCCTGGATGAGGACGGATCACTCTTTGTCGAACATCGGCCGCAACCGGGCCCGGGAGGCCTCGATATGCGTCCGCATCGCGTCGGCCGCTTCCCCCGCGTCGCCCTTGCGGACCGCGGTCACGACCGCCTTGTGCTCACGCAACGCCTTCGTCGCGATGCCGCCACCGTAGTACAGCCGGAACAGGTGCAGGTGGCAGTGTGTCCGGGCAAAGGACTGCCGGGCGGTCTCGTTGCCGGACAGCTCCAGCACGAGGTCATGGAACCGCTGGTCGTGCGCCGCCATCGCCCGGTAGCTCTCGTACGCCGGCCGGTCCGGCACGTCGGTGTAGCTCAGCATCTCGGACTTGAGCCGGGCCAAGTCCTCGGCGCCGGCCCGCTCGGCGGCGCGTCCGGCCGCCCACGGCTCGATCTGCAGCCGGTACTCGAACAGGTCCTCGAACTCGGCCAGGGTCAGCCGGGACGACACCCGGTAGCCGCGCAACGGTTCCTTGATCACCAGGCCGTCGGACTCCAGCCGGGCCAGCGACTCCCGGATCGGGGTCTGCGAGATGCCGAGCTCACGGGTCAGGGCGTCGATGTTCAGCCGGGTGCCCGGCTCGACCACGCTGTCCATGATCAGGCCCTTGACCGTCTCGTAGACGTCGTCGCTCAGTACCTGTCGCTGGGGCAGGCGCGTGAGCTGCCCCGCCAGACCCACATGCGCATCCGTCACGTCGCTCCTCCCAGAGAGGCTCTCATTCTGCCCCACACTTGACGGCTCCAGTGTGAAGCGGCAGCATCAGGTTCGCAATATCCTATAGGATCTGAACTGTGCTTTTGGCTGGACTTCGGCACAGGCGGGTCATGGGTCCTTGGCTCCCGGCCTTTCCTCGTCGCTTCGGTCGTTTCGCTCGTTACGCTCCTCAGTCCAGGCCGGGAGGGCCCCATGACCGTGCTACCCCCGAAGATCACCCGGGCCGAGGCCTGGCTCGTCGATCTCGAGGTCGAGACGGTCCGGACGGACGCGGTGCAGGCGTTCCTCAAACAGGAGACCATCTTCGTCTCGCTGGAGACAGTGGACGGGCTCACCGGGCTCGGCTACTCGTACACGATCGGCACGGGCGGCACCGCCGTACTGGCGCTGTTGCGGGATCACCTGCTGCCGCGGCTGGTGGGCGCGGATGCGCGCAACGTCGAGGCGGTGTGGTCGGATCTGTTCTGGTCGACGCATGCGACCACGGTCGGAGCGATCACGTCGCTGGCCTTGGCGGCAGTGGACACGGCATTGTGGGACCTGCGATGTCTGCGGGCCGATGAGCCGTTGTGGCGGTTGGCGGGTGGGTATCGGCAGCGCGTGCCGCTGTACGACACCGAAGGCGGTTGGTTGCATCTGACAACGGATCAGCTGGTCGAGGGCGCACAGGCGTCGCAGCGGGCCGGCTGGCCGGGCGTCAAGCTGAAGGTCGGGAAACCCCGCGTGCACGAGGATCTCGAACGGCTTCAGGCGGTCCGGGACGCGGTCGGTCCCGAGTTGGACATCATGGTCGACGCCAACCAGTCGATGACGTACCCCGAGGCTCGCCGGCGGGCCGCGGCGTTCGAGGCGGTGGATCTGTCCTGGTTCGAGGAGCCGCTGCCGGCCGACGACGTGACCGGGCACGTCCGGCTGTCCTCGTCCACCTCGATCCCGATCGCGGTCGGTGAGTCGCTGTACTCGGTCTCGCAGTTCCGGGAGTACGTCGCCGCCGGGGGAGCCGGGATCGTCCAGGTCGACGTGGCCCGGGTCGGTGGGATCACGCCGTGGCTGAAGGTGGCGCATCTGGCCGAGACGTTCAACCTCGAGGTCTGTCCACATTTCCTGATGGAACTCCATGTCAGCCTGACGGCCGCCGTACCGAACGGCCGGTATGTCGAGCACATCCCGCAATTGCGGGCGATCACGCGGTCCGAGATGTCTGTGGTCGACGGACACGCGGTGGCTCCGGACGCGCCCGGCCTGGGGATCGAGTGGGATCGCGATGCGATCGACGATCGGCGGGTCGCATGAACGAGCGCAGCGGGTTCATCAGGCCGATGAGCCCAGCTGGTCATCCGCCTGGTCCACGTCGGAAGGGACGACAGCGGCATGAGTAGGTTGGCGGGTGGCGGACGCGCCACGGAAGGGAGCACAGTGGCATGAGCAGAGTCGACGCCCACCACCACATCTGGGACCTGACCGTCCGCG
Organism: Kribbella sp. NPDC023972; assembly: GCF_040639075.1. NCBI lineage: Bacteria > Bacillati > Actinomycetota > Actinomycetes > Propionibacteriales > Kribbellaceae > Kribbella > Kribbella sp. NPDC023972. The sequence goes on from NZ_JBEZZH010000004.1 coordinate 669,689, forward strand.
AGCAGAGCTGGATGGTCGGTCCGGAGCTGGACCCGATCCGGCGGAACTTCTCCATCGACGACCTGGCTCCACAGGCCGCGGCCGCCGGTATCACCGCCACCGTCCTGGTCCAGACGGTTGGCCAGGTCGACGAGACCGTAGAGTTCCTGCAGGTTGCCGCTAGCAACGACCTGGTGGCCGGCGTGGTCGGCTGGGTCGACCTGACCGCTCCCGATGTGGCCGAACAACTGACGGGCCTGCTGGCGCGGCCGGATGGCTCGTATCTGAAGGGAATCCGCCACCAGGTCCACGACGAGCCGGACGTGAACTGGCTCCTCCGCCCGGACGTCCAACGCGGCCTGTCCGCCGTCGCCGACGCCGGCCTCGTCTACGACCTCCTCACCAAACCCCCGCACCTCCCCGCCGCGATCGAAACCGCCCGCGCCTTACCCCACCTGACCTTCGTCGTCGACCACATCTCCAAGCCAGTCATCGGCGACCCGCTGGACCCCTGGGCCACCGACTTCCGCCGGCTCGCCGCCCTCCCGAACGTCACCTGCAAACTCTCCGGCATGGTCACCGAAGCCCCCTGGTCGACCTGGAACCCCACCGACCTCCAGCCGTACGCCGACACAGTCCTCGAAGCCTTCGGCCCCAACCGCATCATGTTCGGCTCCGACTGGCCCGTCTGCCTCCTGGCCGCCACGTACGCCGAAGTAGTCCAGACGGCCGAAACCCTCACCGCCGCCCTGACCCCCACCGAACGCGAATCAGTCTTCACAACCACCGCCACCCACACCTACAACCTCTAACCCAACCCACCCCTGCCAATCCACTCCACCAACCCTCCCGCAAGCCCTCAGCTCCTGTCGCGGACCGCCCCGGGGGCCATCGGGCGGTCTAGTACTGCAAGCAGGCACGCGTGTAGCCGGCGTCTTGAACAGCATCCGGTCGCCGCGAACAGGAAATAACCTGTCCACCGCCCCCACCAGGTGTCCGAACCGGCGTGAGTGGCGCGGGGGTTTGAGTATGGTTATATTTTTATTGTGCCTCGGACTGCGGATCATGGTGCTCGGCGGCGGGAGGTCGCGGGGGCGTTGATGCGGGTGGTGGCGCGGCAGGGGCTTGCCGACGCGAGTCTTGCGGCGGTGGCGGCGGAGGCTGGGGTGTCGGTGGGGCTGATCCAGCGGTACTTCAGTACCAAGCGGGACTTGCTCCGCTTCGCCTTCGAGTACGTCGAGGCACGCGCTGTGGAACGGTTGGATCGGGTGCCGTCCGACGGGCCGGTTCGTGACGTGGTGTACGCGAAGCTGGAGACGCTGCTTCCACTCGACGAGGAGCGGCGGGCGGAATCCTCGGTGTGGGTCGGGTTCCTCGCGGCCGGCCTGGCTGATCGCGAACTACTGGCTCCGCACCAGATCGCGATGCGCTCCATGCACGAAGCGATCGCGGTCGCGATCCATGCCTCTGGCGCTGAAGACACCAGCCCGGATCAGCGCGCTTCCGCGGGCGAAGGTGGTGCGCGGGGTGGCCTCGGGGCGGTGGGTGAGGCCAGGTTGCTGACTTCCGTGGTTGATGGGCTGGTGCTGGACATGGTGACCAGTCCTGAGGACGTGCCACCGAGTGCCGGGAAGGAGTTGCTGAGGATCGCTGTGGATCGTGCGTTCGGGCTGGTCGGGGCGGCTGACTCCGGGGAGCCGGCCGCAGACCCGGCAAACGGTTCCGGCAGGAATCAGGCTGGCCCGGGTGGTGGGTCCGGGGAGTTGGGTTCGGGCGGTGGGGGTGTTGCTGGGGCGGGGTGTGTGGATGGGGGTGGGGCGGCGTGAGTGTGGAGTTGGTTGGGTCGCTTGTCGTGCTTGCGTTGTTGGACAGTACGAGCGTTGGGACGTTCTTCGTGCCGATTGGGCTGTTGCTGGCGCCTGGGCGGATCCGCGTTCTCGGCGTTGTGCTCTACCTGCTGACGATCTCGGTGTTCTACCTCGCGGCAGGGCTCGCGATCGCCGCTGGGCTGGGGGCGGTGGTGACTGGGCTGGGACCGCTGCTGGAGTCGAGGCCGTTCTACTGGGGCGAGGTGGTGCTGGGCGTCGGCCTGTTCCTGCTCAGCTTCCGTTTCGATCCCAAGAGGCGTGCGGCCAAGGGGAAGTCGCCCACCGGCGACTGGTCGCTGCGGATCACCAAGGCGACCGGCTCACCACGCACCCTCGTCACCCTGGCCCTGACCGCCGGCGTGATCGAGCTCGCCACGATGTTCCCGTTCCTGGGCGCCGTCACCCTGATCGGTAGTTCCGGGACTTCTTGGCCGATCACGGTGCTGGCTCTCGCCGGGTACTGCGTGGTGATGATCCTGCCCGCCCTGGGTCTGCTCGGCCTCCGGCTGGCCATCTCCGACCGGATCACCCCGGTCCTCGAGCGCGCTGGTGCTTGGTTCGAGAAGCACGCTGTCGGTGCCACCGGATGGATCCTCGCGATCGTCGGCTTCCTCGTCGCCAGGGACGGTTTCGCCAATCTCGCCCTGATCGAGGGCTGGTTCGGGATGTGACGTCTGCTGGGGTGGCGCGAACTCCACGCGGACGCCGAGCAGCCGGACGGGCCGGTTCAGGTCGAACTTCTCCAGGACTTCCAGCGCGGCGGCCGCGATCACCTCGGGGTCCTGGGTGATCTCCGGCAGCTTCCGGCTCTTGATCGGGGTGTAGAAGTTTCGGAACCGGACCTTCACCGAGACGCGCTGGATGCTGCGGCCCTCGGCGACGACGTCACGGGTGACCTCGACGGCGATGCGGCGTACCTGGTCCACGATCTCGTCGGGTTCCGCCAGGTCGTGGGGGAAGGTCTCCTCGCGGCTGCGGGATACCGGTTCGCGGGGGACGTCGGTGACTTCGGTGTCGCCGAGGCCGCGGCCCAGGGCGGCGTACCAGGCGCCCATTCTGGGGCCGAAGCGCTGGCGGAGGACGTCGAGGTCGGCGGCGGCGAGGTCGGCGACGGTGACGATGCCGAGCTCGTTGAGGTTGCGTTCCATCCGGCTGCCGATACCCCAGAGCTCGCGGACGTTGCGGTGGTTCATCACCTCGCGCCAGTTCGCGGCGGTCAGGCGATACACGCCGTCCAGATCACGCTGACCGGCCTGTTCGAAGGGGGCGGCGTGGGACCGTGGCTGTTTCGCGAACGTGGTCGCCAGCTTGGCGCGGACCTTGTTGTCGCCGATGCCGATCGAGCAGGTGAGCGTCGTACGCTCGACCACAGCCGCGCGCAGGTCGGCCGCGAGCTGCTCGGGATCGCCGGTCTCCGCGCCGACGAAGCACTCGTCCCACCCCCACACCTCGACGACCACGGGGAACGCGCGCAGCGTGTCCATCACTTCGGTAGATGCCGCCTCGTAGGCGGCTGGATCCGAGGGCAGGAAGATCGCCTGCGGACACTTCTTGTACGCCGCCCGCACCGGCATCCCGGAGTGCACCCCGAACTCGCGGGCCTCGTACGACGCGGTGGCGACGACCTGTCGTGGTTGCGTCGGATCACCGGACCCACCGACCACCACCGGCAGGCCCTTCAGCTCCGGCCGGCGCCGGATCTCCACAGCCGCGATGAACTGATCCATGTCCAGATGCAGGACCCACCAGCTCATCGTCACCCTCCGACGTCGTACCCCAGAGGTACCACAGCCCTCCGACAACCCCAGGTCGCCGCGGGGGTCAGAGTTCCTTGCGCATCTGTTGGGAGGTAACGGTGTAGCCGAGGGAGGTGTAGAGGTTGATCGCGGTGGTGTTGTTGCCGAAGACGTTGAGGTCGAGGTGGCGGTAGCCGCGACGACGGCACTCCTCCTCACCGGCGAGCATGATCGAGCGGCCGTACCCCTTACCGCGATGCTTCTCGTCCACCTCGAGCCCGTAGACGAACGGGATCCGCGGCTTGGTGGCGATCCACAGGCTGCCGACCGGCTCGTCGTCGTCGCAGGCCATCCAGATCACGTGGTTCTCGGTCTTCCGGCCGTCGGGCAGCAGCTTCTCGACCTCACGGTGGGCGACCTCGATCGCCTCTTCGGGGCTCAGCCCGCGGGCCGGTCCCATCTCGGCGGCGAACGACTCGGCGTTCTGGTGTTTCCAGACCTCGAACTCGGTCTCGGTCATCGGGCGGAGCGTCACGGGCGGCGTGGTCATCTGCCGACCATAGCCCCGGCGTTTGCGTGGCGGGTACCTGAACACGTGACGAGGTCGCACGTGAGGAGACCGTGATGAGACGGCGCAAACCGCCCGCCGGGGCGGTCGCGAAGGCGCCGGTCGGTCTGCCGTATCCGCTGATGGAGAACTGGGCATGGCAGGACCGGGCCGCCTGTCGCGATGTGGACCCGGACCTGTTCTTCGCCGCGGAGTCCGAGCGAGGCCTGCGAAAACACGCCCGCGAGGTGCTCGCCAAGTCACTGTGCGGTACCTGTCCGGTACGACGCGAGTGCCGCGAACACGCCCTGGTCGTCGGTGAGGCGTACGGCGTCTGGGGCGGCACCACCGAGGAAGAGCGCGACCCCGCCCTGCACGCGCGTCAGCGCTGAACCGACGCTGAGCCGACGCGGTTACCGTCCGGTTAGCCTGGCGGCATGGAGCTGACTTTCGAACTGGCCGAGAAATTCCTGGCAGCACAGCCGTTCAGTGTGCTCCTGGGTGCCCGGCTGACGGCCTTCGGTGCCGGGGGAGCGACGCTGGAGCTCGACATCCGCGACGACCTCAAACAGCAGAACGGCTACCTGCACGGCGGCGTCCTCGGCTACGCCGCCGACAACGCGATCACCTTCGCGGCCGGTACGGCGCTCGGACCCGAGGTACTGACCGGCGGCTTCACGATCGATTACCTCCGCCCGGGCGAGGGCGCCGCACTGCGGGCCGAGGCGAAGGTGGTGCACGCGGGCAGCCGGCGGGCGACGTGCACCTGCGAGTTGTCGGCGGTCGACTCCGACGGCAACGCCACGCTGTGCGCGGTCGCGCAGGGCACTGTGATCGCGCTGCGTCGGTGACAGGCGATCACAGCACCGCTGCGGGCTGACGGTCAGTCGAAGAGGTCCTCCAGGAAGGACTTCTTCTTCTTGCGCGGGTACTGCTGGTTGCCGTACCGCGGGTCGTAGCGACGATCGTCATCGTCGTCGCGACGTCGCTCGTCGTACCGGCGATCGTTGTCGTAGCGCCGGTCGTTGTCGTACCGCTTCTCCTCGTGGCGCGGCTGTGCGGGCGCGTTGTACTTCAGCTCGGCGTCGACGAGCCGCTCCAGCTCACCGCGGTCGAGGAAGATCCCGCGGCACTCGGTGCACTGGTCGACGGTGATGCCGCTGCGTTCGTAGGTGCGCATCGCGCCACGGCACTTGGGACAGGTCAGGCTCTCCATCCAGACACCCTAAGTGACGATTTCCCCGAAATGACGGGACTTCAGGGAACTCTCAGGTTCGTTCCCGGCGGAAATCTCAGGGCCCCGGGACGCCAGCCCGACCAGCTCCTGAACCAGTCCGTCCCGCCGACAGTGAGACGCAGGTCACACTCGGGTGCGATCACATCTGGGTCGGGCGTCTCGTCAGTGCTGTGTACGCATCCGGAATGCCCTGTGTGGAAGGACGCCATGAGTTCAGCGCTTGAAACTCTCCGCCGTGACTTCGGCGGCGACATCATCGAACCCGGCGGAGCGGAGTACGAATCGGCCGCTCGCTCGGTCTTGGCCTCGGGGAGTCCGGCCTGTGTCCTGCGGCCGGACAGCGTCGAGGACGTGCAAGCAGCAGTCAGATTCGCGGCCAGCGCGGGGCTTGTGCTGTCCGTGCGAGGCGGTGGCCATGGCTTCCCCGGCTTCGGTACCAACGACGGCGGTGTGGTGATCGACCTCGGCAAGCTCGCGAACGTGGAGCTCGTCGACGACGAGCGTCACCTCGTCCGGATCGGCGGCGGTGCCACCTGGGGTGCGGTCGCGGCCGCACTGGCCCCGCGCGGTCTGGCGATCTCCTCGGGCGACACCAAGAGCGTCGGTGTCGGCGGCCTGACGTTGGGCGGTGGCATCGGCTGGAAGGTCAGGAAGTACGGTCTGGCCCTGGACAACCTCGTCGGCGCCGAAGTGGTCACCGCTGACGGTGCGGTCGTGCGGGCGAGCGCGGCGGAGAACCCGGAGCTGTTCTGGGCGCTTCGCGGTGGCGGCGGCAACTTCGGGATCGTCACCGCGTTCGAGTTCACGGCCCACCGGACGACCGACGTCTTCCGCGGCACGATCACCTTCCCGGCAGCGGAGGCGGCCACGGTGCTCCAGGGCTGGGCGGAGTACCTTCGCACCGCTCCCGAGGAGCTCACCTCGATCGCGAACTGTGCCAACCCCTTCGCCGGTGGACCCGAGGCGCCGGTCGAGATCCACGTCGTCTTCGACGGCGACGACCCGGAGCTCGCCGCGGCGGCCATCGACCCGATCCGCCGACTCGGCACGGTGATCGACGACGCCGTCGCGCTGACACCTGCCGTGGACCTGCTCGAGGAGGGCATGACCCCGCCACCGGGCATCAAGGTCGTCACCCGAAATGCGTTCGTCGACAAGGAATCGGTGTCCGAAGTCCTCCGGATCCTGGCTGAGGTGGGAACGTCGGAGCGGTCGCCGTTCATCGCCGTACGCAGCGTCGGCGGCGCGGTGGCCCGGGTCCCCGCAGACGCGACCGCCTACGCGCATCGTCAAGCGGAGTTGATGATCGTGACCACCACCGTCGGCCCCGCGCCGGTGGTCGAGGCCGCCCAGCCGGGTCTGGACGCGATCTGGACGAGACTCGCACCGCACGTCAACGGCGCCTACGCGAATTTCCTCGCCGCCGCCACCGAGGACGACGTCGCCGCGGTCTACCCGGCCGCGACATATCAGCGGCTGGCCGCGGTCAAGCGTCAGTACGACCCCGGCAACCTGTTCGCCCGCAACCACAACGTCCGGCCGCAGTAGAACGGCGGCCCCACAGTTGCTGTGGGGCCGCCGTTTTTCGGTCCCTACTTGAAGCGGCTGAGGAAGTTCTTCAGGATCGGGCCGGCCGCCTTGGAGCCGGACTCGCCACCCTCGACGATGACCGCGAAGGCCACGTCACCGCGGTAGCCGACCATCCAGCCGTTGGTGACGACCTTGCCGTTCTGGACGACCTCGGCGGTTCCGGTCTTCGCGGCGACCGCGCCGTTGCCGGCCAGGACCTTGGCGGTGCCACCGGTCACGGTGGTGCGCATGAAGGTGCGCAGCGCCGCGACGGTTGCCGGAGGCAACGGGGCGGCGGCGGGCCCGGCGGCGTCCTTGCCCGGTACCAGCACCGGCTTCATCGCGGTGCCGTGGTCGACCGCCGCACCGATCATCGCGACCCCCAGCGGGCTCGCGGTCACGGTGCCCTGGCCGATCATCGACGCGGCCTCGGCGACGTCGTCCTTCGGCGCCGGCACCGAACCGCCGTACGCCGGGATCGACAGGTTCAGGTCCGGACCGAGGCCGAACATCGCCGCCGCCTTCGTCATCCCGTCCTTCGGCAGCCGGCCGTGCTGCGAGATGAACGCGGTGTTGCAGGACTCGTTGAACGCCTTCTGCATCGTGCCCGCGCCGTACGCCGCCAGCCCGTCGTAGTTCTTGAACGTCTTGCCGAAGACGGTGATCGTGTTCGTGCACGGCAGCGAGGTCGCCGCGGTCTCACCACTGCCGAGCAGCGCCGCCGACGTGACGATCTTGAACGTCGATCCCGGTGCGTAGCGGCCCTGGAAGGCGCGGTTGTAGTTCGTCGGCTGCGGTCCGTTCGCCGCCGCCAGGATCTGACCGGTCGAGGCCTGTACGGCGACCAGCGAGGCCGGCAGCTTGCTCGTCGCCAGCGCGGCCTCGGCGGCGTTCTGCAGGTTCAGGTCCAGGGTGGTCTTCACCGGCTTCCCGACGGTGCCCTTCTGGTTGTGGACCACCTTGATCGTCATCTTGGTCTTGCCGTCCCGCAGCGTGACCGTGCCGCCCGGGGTACCGGCGAGCTGCTGCTGGAAGGCGTACTGCAGACCCGTCGTCCCGACCTGGTCCTGCGTGGACGCGGTCGGACCGGCGTTCTTCAAGGTCTCCTCGGTCGCGGTCTTCATCGTGCCGATCACCGACCGCGCGAACGTCGAGGTCGGCGGCAGCGACTGCGTGCCGCCCATCGTCAGCAGCCCGGGCAGCTTGCCCATCACCGGCCGCAGCTTCTCCCACTCCTCGGCGCGGATGGTGATGGCGTCGACGAACTGACCGGCCGGCGCCGCCTTCGCGCGGGCGGCGAGTTTCGCGCCGTCCACGTCGAGATACCTCGTGAAGGCGGCGTACGTCGCTGCCGTCGCCTTGGTGCCCGAGGCGACACCGACGATCACGATCGGGCGGTTCGCGGTCAGCGCGACGCCGTTGCGGTCCAGGATCGAGGCGCGCGCGGGCAGGGCGCGGACCCGCTTCAGGTAGTTCGCGTCACCGAGCCCGGGATAGATCGTGTCGCCGGAGGCCTTGATCTTCCAGGTCTCGCCGACCTTGGTCGCGGTCGCCGTACTGGTCCACTTCATCGTGCCGATACCACGCAGCTCGGCCTCGACCGCGAGATCCTGCGTGCAGGTGTTGCCGTCGGAGCACTTCGGCTCCTCCTGCGGCGTCACCTTCACGGTGCTCGCGACCAAGGCGGAGTCGACCTCGTCCAGCCGCTTGGCGAACACTGTCGGGTTGTCGGTGAGCGCCCCGGCCGCGTCCGGCTTCCCGTCGGGGGCCCACGCGGCGACCCAGGCGGCGGCGAACTGCTTCACCACCTCGGCGGACGCCTGCTTCTCGTCGTTCGGATCCGGTTTGCCGTCGCTGCCGGTCTTGCTGTCGGAACAACCGGCGGTGATCAGCAGACTACTCAGACAGACGATCGCAGTGGTTCGCTTCACGTTCCCAACTCTCGCACGATGACGGATGGAGACCTGGCACAGTCTTCGGCGTGTGGCCTCGAGCTCACGAGGGCGAAACTACTCAAGTCACTCAAGTACGACGCGTGCGAAGCCGCCGGAGTTGGCACTCATTCGCGAAACCACCTGATCAGGAAGGTTGTGATCGTCCGGACGAATCGGTGCGAGTGCCGCCGAGAATCGTCCGGGACGACGACAGTCAGGTCGACGGGGTGAGCGGTGGGACCGGATCGGCGAGTTGGATGACGGCGAAGGGCGCGGCCTGGGGATCAGTGAGGACGGCGACGCGGCCGAAGTCGGTGTCGAACGGGCTGCAGACCAACCCGCCGGCGTTCGCAAGGACCTGGGCGACGGCGGTGTCGATCCCGGCGGTCGTGAAGTACGGCAGCCACTGCGGCGACAGCCCGCCGGCCGGTAGATCCGGGTGCAGCTCGGCGATGCCGGCGACCGGTCGGCCGCCAGCGAAGAGAGCGGCGTAGCGGGGCCCGTCGCCGCTGATCTCCTCCGCCTCGTAGCCGAACACCGCGCGGTAGAACGTCTTCGCCGCGTCGAAGTCGCGGCTCAGCGCCTCACTCCAGACCAGCGAGCCGGGGGCGGTGCGACACTCGGTCCCGATGTGCTCGGCCGCCTGCCACAGGCCGAAGCTCGCGCCGCCCGGATCGGCCGCGATCGCCATCCGGCCGTGGTGCTCGATATCGCTCGGTCCCGTGACGACGCGGCCGCCGTTCTCCACCACCAGAGCGAGCGTCCGCTCCAGCTGCTCGGTGGCCAGGTACGTCGTCCACCTGTTCGACTCGTTCCCGGCCCGTTTCGCGCCGATCCCGCCGACGTCCTCGCCGTCCAGCGAGCACACCCAGTACTCCCGGGCACCTTGCCGAACGCATTTCCAGCCGAAAAGGTCCGCGTACGACGTGGTCGCCGCGTCCGGGTCGTCGGAGGCCAGGTCCACCCAGGTCGGCGTACCAGTCGGCCACGGTCGGGTTCGCTCGCCCATCAGCCCTCCGGGAATCCGTTATCCAGGTCAGCACCCAAACCTGCCAGTCGGTCACGCTCCGCGTCGAGACAATCCGGGTAACGGACTGCGTAACGGTTCGGTCACCCCGCGGTCGTCACCGGGCGTATTCTGCTCCGTTGTGACCCGCCTAGCTCTGCACAGCCGGCTGATCCCCGGTACCGAAGAGGCCTACGAGATCGAGCACGCCCGCGTGTGGCCTGAACTGATCACCGTGATGCGCGCCGCCGGCATCAACGACTGGTCGATCTGGCGCAGTGGCCGCGACCTCTTCCACCTGGTCGAGTGCGACGACTTCGAGGCCGCGGTCGCGCAGTTGAAGGACGACCCGGTCGACCAACGCTGGCAGCAGCACATGAGCCAGTTCGTCGAGGGCTTCGCGAAGAACCCGGACGGCCTGGCCGGCCGGTCGCTGCGCCACGTCTGGACGATGAGCGAGCAGCAGGACTAGTCGTACATCTCCCACACCAGCAGTTCCGCGCCGTCCGGGCCCGCGGTGACGCGTGGTCCGTCGACACCGGTCAGTCGTACGGCGTCCGCCGTACCCAGGTCGCCCGCGGCCTCGATGCTCACGGTGCCTTGGGCAACGAAGAGGTGGACGTACGGCGCTGACGGCAGCTCGACCACGTGTCCGGGAGCCAGCCGGGCGATCGACATACCCGCGGACCGCTGGTTGATGTGGATCGCGGTGCTGCTCGCGTGCTTCGGCAGACCGGACGCGATCGGGATCAGCTCCCCGGACGAGAGATCCACCGAGGCCTGCTGGTACGACGGCGTGAGGTCGAACTGCTCCGGGCGTACCCACATCTGCACGTAGTGCGCGGGCTCACCGCCGTCGTTCCACTCGGAGTGCTGGATGCCCGAGCCGGCGCTCATCCGCTGCGCCAGACCCGGGTAAACGACACCGCTGTGGCCTTCGGAATCACGATGCGCGAGGGCACCGCGCAGTACCCAGGTGACGATCTCCAGATCCTGGTGCGGGTGAGTGTCGAATCCGGTGCCGGGGGCAACGGTCTCGTCGTTGTGCGCGACCAGGAAGCCGAACCCGACGTTCGCCGGGTCGTAGTGCGGCCCGAACGAGAACGAGTGCCGCGAGTCCAGCCATTCACTCGAGGTCTGGAAGCGATCGCCGGCCCGCCGGATCTCCACACTCATAACACCTAGTAGTACCCCTTCTGGCTGTCCAGCAGCTCGCGCATGGTGTCGAGGTGCCCGACGTGGCGGGCGGTCTCCTCGACCATGTGGAGCAGCATCCAGCGCAGCGTCGCCTGCGCCGAGCCGAACTCGGGGTGCTTGCCGACGTCGTCCAGCGAGTGCGCCGCGACGATCTCGTTCGACTCCGTGCACTGGGCCTCGAACTCGTCCAGCAGCTGCGCCAGCGGTACGCCGTCGGCCATCATGTCGGCGTCCTCGGGCTCCTCCTGGAACTGCGGATTGCCCTCGTACGACTCACCCAGGAACAACACGTTGAACCAGCAGTGCTCGGTCCACCGCATGTGCGAGACCAGCCCGGCCGGCGTCATCAACGGCGACGTCGGCAGCACCGCCCGATGCTCGTCGGCCTCGGCCAGCCCCTCCAGCTTCCACCGCACCAACGCCCGCTGAAGATCCAGCCACCCCACCAACTGCGTCCGCTCATCCGCCACGAACGGCGGCCGTTCCCGAGAAAAACCCATGGCGGGGACGGTAGCCTGCCAAAGCCTTCTCCGCACCGGAATAAGCAAACGGACTGCGGCCGCTCGGTGGGCGGCCGCAGTCCTGCCAGGGAGGGATGACTGGGTCAACCAGTGGGGGTCAGCCGGTGGGGTTGCCGTTGTCGGAGCCGAGGGTGGCGGTCACCGTCTGGGACTTCCCGTTGCGGGTCAGGGTGATCTTCACCTCGTCGCCCGGGCGGTGCGAACGGACTGCGGCGACCAGCGCGTCCCCTGACGCGATCGCCTTGCCGTCTACAGCGGTCACCACATCACCCGCTTGCAGACCGGCCTTGTCCGCCGCACCGCCAGGCGTCACCTCGCCGAGGCGTGCTCCGTTCGTGAGCCCGTCGGAAGACTGCGCGTCGCCGACCTGGACGCCGAGCCGCGCATGCGTGGCCTTGCCCTTGGCCACCAGCTCGTCGATGATCGGCTTGGCCTGGTCGATCGGGATTGCGAAGCCCAGGCCGATGTTGCCGCCTTCGGATTGTCCCGATCCTCCGGCGGTCTTGATCGCGCTGTTGATTCCGACCACCTGGCCGGCGAGGTCGATCAGGGCGCCGCCCGAGTTACCGGGGTTGATCGCGGCGTCCGTCTGAATTGCTGGGAAGACCGTCGTACTGTCCTGCTGGTCGTCGCCCGAGGTGACCGGGCGGTTCAGCGCCGAGACGATGCCGCTGGTCACGGTCGCCTCCAGGCCGAACGGCGAGCCGATCGCGACCACACCCTGCCCGACGGCGAGGTTGCCGCTGCTGCCGAGGGTGGCCGGGGTCAGGTCGGTCGCGTCCGCCTTGATCACCGCGAGGTCGGTGAGCGGGTCGGTGCCCTTGATGGTGGCCGAAACCGTCCGGCCGTCGTTCAGGATCACCGAGATCTTGCCGCCGCTGCCGGCGCCCGCCACCACGTGGTTGTTGGTGACGATCAGGCCGTCCTTGCTGATCACGATGCCCGACCCGGTCCCGGCGCCCTGCGATGTCGCGACCGCGATCTTCACCGTGCTCGGCAGCACCTTCGCGGCGGCGGCCTGCACCGAGCCGTCCGGCGCGGCGGCGGGCGCGGCCTGGTTGCCGTTCAGCGGCGCCGTCACCGACGGGCTGTTGCTGCTGGAGTCGTTCGTCGCGGAGTAGACGGCCGCACCGCCCACACCACCGGCGGTGCCGACCAGCAGGGCCGTGGCGGCCACCAGAGCCAGCCCTAGCCGCTTGGGCTTGTTGGGCGGGGCTGCCGTGGTCTGCGCGGGCTGCGGACCGAAAGGCCAGTTCGGGCCCGGAGACGTCCCCTGATGCGTCCCCGGCGCCCCGAACTGTGGGTAAGCACTCCCGCCCGACGGGTGCTGACCCGGCCGCTGCTGCCCACCCTGGGGCGCGAACTGCTGCTGCTGATGCTGGCCGTAGCCACCCATCGGGAGCTGCTGCGTGCGCTCAGGCAACTGCTGCGTCCGCTCCGGCTGCTGCGGGTTCTGGCCCCGCTGGTTCTGCGGCTGCTGCGGCTGGTTCTCGGTCATGGCCAGTACTTTGCTGGCTGGACCTGAGAAGCCCCTGAAGATCCCGTCAGAGCTACCGAAGAACTCCATGAAGATCCTCTGAAGGATCAGTCAGCCGGTCTTCAGACCACTTGAGTACGCCGCCGGACGCAGTACGACGGACCAGGGGCCTGACGTCAGCGGGTCTGAGTGGCGGCGTGCGGCAGCCACAGCGTGAACTGGGCTCCGGCGCCGGGGGCGTTGCGGGCGTAGATCATCCCGCCGTGCTGCTCGGCCGCGTGCTTCACGATCGCGAGCCCCAAACCGGAACCAGGCCGGCTGCGCGCCTCGCTCGACCGGTAGAACCGCTCGAACACGTGCGGCAGATCCGCCTCCGCGATCCCCGGCCCGGAGTCCGTCACCGTCAGTACGCCGTCCAGCAGTCGCACCGTGACGCGGCCGACCGGCTGGCCGTCGGGGCGAGCGGTGGCGTCCTCCGGGACGCTGTACTTCGCCGCGTTGTCGAGCAGGTTCGTCACCGCCCGGCCGAGCAGCCGCTCGTCACCCCACACCGGGAACGGAGCGAGCTGGACGTCCCACTCCAGCCCCGGCGCGCGGCGTCGTACCTTGATCACCGCGTCCTCGACCACGTTCGCCAGCTCGATCAGCTCTGCGTTGCGTACCTGCGGGGTGTCGCGGGCGAGCTCGGTCAGGTCGCCGATCAGCGTGGTCAGCTCGTCCATCTGCGCGCGTACGTCGTCCAGCAACTGCTGCCGGTCCTCCGGCCGGAGGCCACCGCGTTTGTCCGCCTGGGCGAGCAGGTCGAGGTTGGTGCGGATGCTGGTGAGCGGCGTACGCAACTCGTGCCCGGCGTCGCCGACCAGCCGCCGCTGCCGGTCCTGCGAGCGCGCCAACGCCGCCAGCATCGCGTTGAACGCCTGCGCCAGCCTGGAGATCTCGTCCGACCCCGTCACCGGAATCGGCTGTAGTTCCTCCGTCCGAGCGATATGTTCGGCTGCCCCGGTCAATCGGGCCAGCGGTCTGAGCCCGGAGGCTGCCACCGCGTTGCCGGCCAGCGCCGCACCGATCACACCAAGTAGACCGACGGCCCACAGCACGATGCCGAGGTTGTGCAGGGTGTGGTCGATCGGGTCGAGCGACTGGGCCACCACCAGTGCGGTGTCGTCGCCCAGTGGGATCGCGATCACGCGGTAGTGCTGATTGTTGGGCGATCCCGCGGTGCGGATACTGGCGTCGCTGTTCTCAGGCGAACTGGCGACGGTCAGCTCGGCGGGGCCGATCGGTGGCGTGTACGACCGCGGGCCGACCAGCGTGCTGCCGTCAGCTGCCAGCAGTCCCATCCGGATGTCGGTCAGGCCGAGCCATTCCGGGCGGACCGACTGCATCAGGTCAGGATTGGTGATGACACCACTCTTGGCCGCAGCCGAAGAGCGCTGGATCAGGCTGTCGTCGAGGTTGCGGTACATCTGCTGCCGGACGGTCAGGTACGCCGCGAGGCTGACGAACGCGACCGCCAGACCGACCGCGACCGCCGCCAGCAGCGTGACCCGGGCGTGCAGGCTCAGCTGGTGCAGCTTCTGCTGCGCCCAGCTCTGGGTCCGGGCCGCCGTCGCGGCCATCCGGTTTCCGTTGCCGTTGGCAAGAGGTTGGCCAGCGGCCGGAGCGGGGCGCCCGGGGGTACCGGATTGCTGCGGCCGGGGCTGCTGCGGGACGGGTTGCTGCGGACCGGGCCGCTGGTTCGGGCGGTCGGCGTACGACGGGAAGTCGGGGTCTTGCGAACTCACGGTGGGGTGTCTCTCAGGACGTAGCCGATGCCGCGGACGGTGTGGATCAGCCGCGGCAGGTTGTTCACCTCGGTCTTGCGGCGCAGGTAGCCGATGTAGACCTCGAGGGAGTTGGCGGTGGTCGGGAAGTCGTAACCCCAGACGGCGTCCAGGATCACCGCACGCTCGAGCACCCGGCGCGGGTTGCGGATCAGCAGCTCGAGCAGGGAGAACTCGGTCCGGGTGAGCGGGATCGGGACCTCACCGCGGTGCACCTCGTGGGCGTCCACGTCCACCACGAGGTCGGAGTACTGCAGCACTTCGCCGCGCTGGCCGCCCTCGCCGGGGGTGGTGCTGCGGCGGAGCAGGGCACGCAGCCGGGCGAGCAGCTCCTCCAGCGCGAACGGCTTGGTCAGGTAGTCGTCGCCGCCGGCGTCCAGGCCGTCCACCCGGTCGGCCACCGCGTCCCGCGCGGTGAGCACCAGAATCGGCACGTTGTTGCCCGCGGCCCGCAGGGCCTTGGTGGTCTCCAGGCCGTCCAGCCGCGGCATCATCACGTCCATCACCACGACGTCCGGCTCGACGTTGCCGATCACGGCGAGCGCCTCGGCGCCGTCGGACGCGGTCACCACCTCGAAGTCGTTGAACTCCAGCGAACGGCGCAGCGAGTCCCGGACCGCCCGGTCGTCGTCCACCACCAGTACGCGCATTCTCGTTCCCCGCTCCGCTCGAAGTTCCGTCACCGCTCAAGGTTCCGTCACCGCGAGATTAGGCCGTCTGCTTGAGAATCGGCTGAGAACCCCCTGATCGCTCGCCCAACACAGCCCATTCGCCGGTCCTGGGGACGAGGACACCGAACGTCATCGACTTCTCCTGGAGACAGCCACGCCGCTGAGGCAGACAGCGCCACCCGCGAGGGCGAGCACGGCCGGTGTCTCACCGAGGAAGAGCCAGCCGAGGACGATCGCGACAATCGGGACCAGGTACGTCGTGGCGCCCATCCGGCCGGCACTGGTACGGCGCAACGCGAAGGCCCAGGTGGTGAAGCCGAGGGCGGTCGGGAACGCGCCGAGGTAGATCACCCACCAGATCGTCGCGCCGCCGGCCGACCGCAGCTCGTCGACCAGGGCCGGTGCGAACGGAAGGCAGACAACCGCACCGATCGTGCAGGCGAGCCAGGTCACTTCCGCCGCGGGGAGGCGGCTCAGGAGCGGCTTCTGGGTGACCACGCCGATGGCGTACGAGACGGCCGCGGTGACGCAGAGGACGACTCCCCAGGTCTCCGCGCGGCCGGTGGAGGTCGCCGCACCGATCAGGACGACGCCGCCGAACGCGACCAGGCTGCCGATCACGAGCATGCGGGGGAAGCCTTCACCGAGGGTGAGGCCGGCCAGCAGAGCGACCAGCAGGGGCGCGATGTGGACGAGCATGGCCGCGGTGCCGGCGTCGAGACGTCGTTCGGCGGCGTTGAGCGCGAGGTTGTAGACGCCGAACCAGAGCAGGCCGCAGGCCAGCAGTTGTGGCCAGTCGCGCTTGGCCGGCCACCGGCGTCCGACCTCTTGACGCGGGTGGAGAAGCAGGACGACGCCGAGGATCGCGCTGGCGATGAGGAGGCGGGCCAGCGACAGCGCGCCGGGCGAGAACTCGGTGCCGGTGTGCCGGATGGCGACGAACGCGGAGGCCCAAAGCACCACGGTCACAGCGGCCGCGCCGCTCGCGGTCAGGTTCTGCCGACGCGCTTCCACGATGGTTGTCACGCTGACTACCCTAGGAATGGAATCTGCGGATTCCCATGGCGGAACGAGTCGAAGAGGACACTCATGGTTGCCGGAACGAATGCAGAAGGCCTCTCAGATCTTCAAACCGAGAAAACGCCGCTTGACCCGCTGAATGTCCGTCTGCTCACCGAGCTGATGGCGGATCCCCGGCTGCGCACCACCGAGCTGGCGCGACGGCTGGGGGTCTCGGCACCGACCGTGCGCGAGCGGACGGCCCGGCTGGAGGAGTCCGGCGTGATCCGCGGGTACCGGCTCGAGGTCGATCCGGCCGCACTCGGGCTGCCGGTCGCCGCCTGGATCCGGCTTCGGCCCGGCCCTGGGCAGATCCCGAAGATCGTCGAGCTGGCCGCCCGGACGCCCGAGGTGGTCGAGTGCCACCGGATCTCCGGCGAGGACTGCTTCCTGATGCGCGTCCAGGTCGCCGCGATCTCCGGCCTGGGGCACGTCCTCGACAAGTTCCTCGTCCACGGCCAGACGACCAGCTCCTTCATTGTCTCCACCCCGGTGCCGCCGCGTTCGGTGCCGCTCGGCTGAGCAGGGTCGGTGCGCACCGACCCCGGTTACGCCCGCGGTGGCGGCAGATCAGGTGTGGCCGACGATGAGGAGGTGGGCGCTTGCGGCGAGCAGTGCGTCATCCTGCTCGATCGCTCGGGCGCAGACGAGGGCACTCTCGAGCAGGTCGTTGGTGGTCGACGGGTTGGTGCTGGTCTTGAGTGCTGCCCACATCGGCCCTTCGATGGCGTGGATAGTCACGTCGTGGAAGCCGGCGTCCTGGCCTTCGGCGACAGCCTCGTCGGGGGTGTGGAAGTAGGCGGCGGTGAAGCCGAGCCGCGTATCGTGCCGCCCGTTGGCCAGGGTGGCCATGGCGAGGTCGCGCTGCCAGGAGTCGAGGGTTCCCCGGCTTGCGGCCGCGAGCAGTGCGGCGTGTCGGCTGATGACGGCGGCCGCGACTATGCCGCCGGGCCGCAGTACACGGCGCGCCTCCCGAAGGGCTGTGACGCGGTCGTAGTGCTGGAGCAGATGGTAGAGGGGGCCGAGAAGCAGTACCGCGTCGGCGCTGCTGTCCGGCTCATCGAGGTGCCGGGCGTCGCCGACTGCGGCTGTGAGCTCGGGAGACTTCGACAGAGCCGCGGTGACGTGCTCGGGGACGATGTCAACGAGGTGGACCTGGTAGCCGAGTCCGGCCAGCCAGCGGGCGTAGATGCCGGTGGCGCCACCGATGTCGAGCACCCTGGCCGGCGGCGGAGGAAGGTGAGCGGTCAGTAGTTCGGTGGTGCGCACATACTCGAGGCGGCCGTGCCCGGTGGCGATCAGACGGTCGGTTTCGGTCATCGTGCTGTAGTACGACCGGATGTCGGCGTGGTCGAGACGGTCCGGGGCGTCAGCCGGCGTGCCTGCGGGGGTGGACTCCGCCCCGGCCGCGGCCGCCACCCGCGCTCTTCCAGCCCGCTTCGCGCCATAGAGCGCGGCGTCGGCGGAGCGCACCAGCCCGCCGAGATCGCTCCCGTCCGTGGCAAGCTCGGCGACACCGGCGCTGAAGGTCACGTGCAAGGGGCCGTCGTCGGGGATGTCGATGGGAGTGGACCCGAACGTTTCGAGGATCTGCCGCATGCGGCGCACGCATTCGGCACGGGACATGCCGAAGGCCAGTACGGCGATCTCCTCTCCGCCCCAGCGGGCAACGATGTCCTCGCCGCGGAACTCGCCGGTGAGCTGACGGGCGAGCCGCCGAAGGACGATGTCGCCCGCACTGTGGCCGTGTTCGTCGTTGACGCGTTTGAAGTGGTCGAGGTCGAGGAGCGCCAGCGAGAGGGGCTGCCGGTGCTGGTAGGCCAACTGGCGCAGGCCTTCGAATGCTTCCTCCATCCGGCGCCGGTTCGCGAGTCCGGTCAGTGGGTCGGTGTCGGCGAGCTCGCGGAAGAGCCGAACGCGCTCGAGGCGGTTGCGGATGCGGGCCCGGAGCTCCGACGGACCGAAGGGCTTGGCCAGGTAGTCGTCGGCGCCGGCCGCGAACACGCCCTCGACAGCCGGCGGATCGGTGTGGGCAGTGAGGAAGAGCACAGGCAGCCCGGACCAGCGTGGGTCGGCACGCACCACCCGGCACAGCTCGGCCCCGTTCACGTGGGGCATGTCCAGATCGAGGACGAGGAGATCGGGCCTGGTCTGCTCCAGCGCCTCCCAGAAGCCGCGTGCGTCGCCGAGCGTCGAGACCTCGTAGCCGTCGCCGGCCAGCACTTCCGAAACCGCGATCAGGATCGCGTCGTCGTCGTCGACGGCGAGAACACGGAACTTGTCGCGCCGGCGACGCTCGGCCAGGGATTCGGCCGTGTCGATCAGCGCAGGTCCGGACTGCTCGCGTCGTACGACGACGGAGGCGCCGGCGCCGGTTCCGAGCAGCCGGTCGGACAGCGACGTCGCGTCGCCGAGTGCGACCACCGGCACCGGCGGTAGCCGCTCCGCGTAGTCGCGTACGATGCTCGCCGCCTCTCTGCGTCCGAGGTCGACGATGGCCGCATCGGCGCCGCCGTCCAACACGTCGTTCGTGACCTCGACGCCGCGAGCCTGGGCGGCGTCACGAATCGTCGATTCCGTCTGCGGATCGACGTGCACGGCGATGATCGGTTTGCGCTGCTGCGTCTGTGTGCGCGCGTCCGCTGCCGTCTCGTCGAGGAGACTTCGGCGCAGCGCTTCCACCCGGACGGCGAGGACGCGCGCGGCCGCGGGGCCCGGATCTGTGGCGAACGATTCCTCGAGCTCGCGGGCCAGCACGGTGGCATCGGGGAACCCGAACGTCCCGGCGGAGCCGGCCAGGCGATGCGCGGCGTGTTCGGCATCGCGGCGCTGGGTCTCGGGAAGTGTGCCGTCGGCAAGGGCCCCGACAGCGCCTTCCAGCGTCGCCACATTGTTGGCGAACGCGTTGCGCGCCCGCTCGTGGATGACGGCGAGCCGTTGGCGAACGTCGGTTGCGTCGTCGCTCCCCGTCGGTGGCCGGCTCATCGGTCCCATCCGAGCAGCTTGGCCACCGCTTCGGGCAGCGTCATCGGGTCGAACGGTTTGGCGAGGACGCCCGCGACGCCGAGACTGTCCCATTGCCGTCGTTCCGGCCCCTGGACCTTGGCGGTCAGCAACACGACGGGTATCGACCGGGTCCGCGGATCGGCCTGCAGGTGGCCGAAAGTGGTGGGACCGTCCATCGTCGGCATCATCACGTCCAGCAGGATCGCGTCCGGCGGGTTCTGCGTCGCGATGGTGAGCGCCTCGGCACCGCTGGACGCACAGTCCACCTGCCAGCCGCCGATCAGCTCCAGGGTGGTCTGCGCGACCTCACGGATCGCTTCGTCGTCATCGACGATGAGGATTCGGGCCGTCATCGTTTTCCCTTCATCGAGCAGCGCCGGTGATCAGGTGGTCGAGCAGGTCGAGCACGCGGCGTTCGACCTCTTCCGGTCGCGTGCTCGCCTTGGTGAAGCACTGGTCGGGATCCACCCCGAGCCTGGCGCGGTCGTCGTCGTCGAGCTCGAGAGCGCTGTAGACGACGAGAGGTATGTGCTTGAGGTCCGGGCCGGCGTTCAGCTCCTTCGCCAGTGCGAACCCGTCGACATCCGGTAGCAGCAGGTCGAGCAGGATCAGATCCGGCGGGACGTCGCGGCACATCTCCAGCGCCTCGCGGCCGTTCAGGGCCTGGCGAGCTTGGACCCCGTGCCGGCCGAACAGGGCGCGCATGATCGCCCCGAGGCTCGGGTCGTCCTCCACGAGCAGGATGCGGGGACGGTCGCCGAGGCCGTGCACGGCGCGATCGAGCGCCGCCAGCAGCTCGCCGACGTCGAGTGGTCCTGTGAGCCATGCGCTCACGTCGACCGGTGGAGCATCCTTGTCGCTGCCGCCGAGAGCCACGATGGGCACATCGCGGGTCCGCTCATCGGCTCGCAGGGCGCCGAACGCATCCCAGGCTCCGGCTCCCGGCCGGGCGAGGTCCATGGCGATGGCCGCGGGCGCGTGGGCCGCGGCCTCTGACACGGCCTGTTCGGCGGAGTCGGCGACGATCACCCGGTACCCCTGGTTGGTCAGCACCCGGCAGATCACGCTGCGGGCCCGGGGGTCGGTTTCGTAGACGAGCACGGTCGCCTCCGGCGTACGCTCAGGTCCTACCTCCGAGTCCACGCCATCTGGTGCGGCGGGAAGCATGACCTTGAAGGTGGCGCCCCGGCCGGGCGTGCTCTCGGCCCAGATCCGGCCGCCGTGCAGCTCGACGATGCCGCGGCAGATCGCCAGCCCCAGCCCCGTGCCACCCTGGTCCCGGGTGTCGGCCGAGTCGATCTGGACGAACCTGCCGAAGACCGCCTCGAGCTGATCGGCCGGGATGCCACGACCTTCGTCGCTCACCGTGAACAGCACCGAGCCGGCCTGCTTCACCGCGGAGATCCGGACCGTGCCACCAGGGGGCGAGAACTTGATCGCATTACCGATCAGATTCGTCAACATCTGCACGATCCGGTCAGGATCGGCGTGGAACCGACCGCTCGAGGTGGACTTGTCCAGCGTCACGTCGGACTGGAGCGCCAACCCGCGCATCTCCCCGACGGCGCGCTCGACCAGCTCATCGGCCGAGCACTCCCGCCTGTTCGCTGCAAGGCTGCCGGCCGCGATACGTTCGACGTCGAGGATGTCGTTGATCAGCCGGATCAGCCGGTCAGTCGACTCCACGGCGATGGTGATCATCCGTTGCGCCTTCGGCGGTGCGTCAGCCAGCAGACCGCCCTGCAGCAGCCCGAGGGCACCGCGCACCGAGGTGAGCGGCGTCCTCAGCTCGTGACTGACCACCGAGACGAACTCGTCCTTCATTTTGTCCAGCGCCCGCTGCTCGGTCACGTCGCGGAACAGCACCACCGCTCCCGTGACCTCGCCCGCGTCCCGTCTGGGTGTCACTGTGAGCTCGATCGGGACCTCGGCACCGTCGAGTCGCCGGTGGACCGCATCGGTCAGCGTCTGGACCCGGCCCTCGGCCATCGCGGCTGTCACCGGGTGGTCGGCCTCCGGGACCTCGGCACCCGCGCCGTCGTACAGGCGCAACACCTGCTGCAGCACCGACCCCACGAGCTCCTCGGCCGGACGGCCGACGATCTCCCCGGCGGCCGGGTTCGCGAACGTGACACTGCTGGTCCGGTCAAGGCCGATGATGCCCTCACCGGCGCTGTCCAGAATCGACTGGTGCTGGCCGGTCAGCCGTTCCAGCTCGCGCGTCCGCTGCTGTACCCGGTTCTCCAGATCACGGGTGAGCCCGACGTTGTCGGCCAACGTCAGCAGGTGACGCACCACCAGTAGCATCGTGAGGCTGACCAGGATGATGACCAACCGGCCATCAGTCAGCCGGTCCGGCGACGCGGCGATGATGACCAGAACGACGGTCACGGGCACGTAGGGAAGCAATTCGCGGCTCAGCGCCCGCGGATCGGCGGCGGCGCGGTGTCTGCGCGCTGGTTGTGCGACCGGAACCAGGGCCGCCAGCGCGAGCAGCATGTACCCGACGGTCCATCCCACGTCGAACCCGCTGCCTGCAGCATCCTCGCCCTGCAGCGCCAAATACCCGATGCCGGTGTCGGCGGAGCCGATCGCGATGAACCCCACAGCCACGAGCAGCAGCGGCAACCGTTCCGCGCCCGTGGCGCGCAGTGCCATGACACCCGCGATGGAGATGACCACGATGTCGCTGAGCGGGTAGTACAGGTAGACGAGCAGGTAGAGCGGGCTCGCCGTGCCGAGCTGGTCGAACAGCGGCCCTACCACGAGGATCCAGCTGACGAACAGCAACGCCGCCGCCATGATCAGTCCATCCGCCACCGCACGAGCACGGCCCGCTGCCGACAGGCTTTGGCGCGGCAGCGCGAGCATCCCCGCCACGACGAACGGCACCAGCGCGACGTAGAAGATGTCGGCCGGGCCCGGAAAGGTCTGCGTCTCGGGCGAGAGGACCTGGTAGTAGAACCAGATCGTGTTGCCGACCGTGTAGGAGCTCGCCGCGACGGCCAGCAGCAGCCAGGGCAACCGCTGGCGAGTCCTCGCCCTGGCAGCACGGAAGCACGTCACCGCTGCCAGCCCGGAGAAGACGACCAGACCGCTGTCGCTCACGGCGCGGGTACCGCGAGCGCCGACCACGTCGCCTACGACGCTCACCAGGATCAGTGCCATCGCGACCACGGCGCAGCCGACGGCGGTGAAACGGAAGATCTTCCATTCAGAGAATCCCTGTACGACCATCTCCGCCCCCGTGCGGACGTGTCGCGCGAATGATGCTATTCGTGGCTATCTTGACACGCTCCGTGCCCGAACCGTAGTGGTCGAAGGCGAGTTCTGCTGCGCGCTGTCCGCAGGATGAACCCCAACCAGTCCTGAGAGTGGTCTGCATCACTAGTCTGAGGGCGACTTCAGCGACGTTCGGAAGGACCCTGACCCATGGCTGCCGACAAGTCTGTCCGCAGAGTTGCCCTGCTCACCGCCGGCGGGCTCGCGCCCTGCCTGTCGTCCGCCGTCGGCGGGCTGATCGAGCGCTACACCGAGGTGGCGCCCGACGTGGAGATCATCGCCTACCTGAACGGCTACCACGGCCTGCTCAGCGGCCGCCATCTCGAGGTCACTCCCGAGGTGCGGGAGAAGGCCGCGCTGCTGCACAGGTTCGGCGGCAGCCCGATCGGAAACAGCCGGGTCAAGTTGACCAACACCGCGGACCTCGTGAAGCGCGGCCTGATCGCCGACGGCCAGAACGCGCTCCAGGTCGCGGCCGAGCGGCTGGTCGCGGACGGTGTCGACGTACTGCACACCATCGGCGGTGACGACACCAACACCACCGCCGCGGACCTGGCGGCGTACCTGCACGAGCACGACTACGACCTGACCGTGGTCGGCCTGCCGAAGACGATCGACAACGACGTGATCCCGATCCGGCAGAGCCTGGGTGCCTGGACGGCGGCCGAGCAGGGCGCGCTGTACGCCCGCAACATCATCGCCGAGCACTCCTCGAACCCGCGGATGCTGATCGTCCACGAAGTGATGGGGCGCAACTGCGGATGGTTGACCGCGGCAACGGCTCAGGCGTACCGCGACTGGTGGAAGCAGCAGGAGTGGAACCCGGGCATCGGCCTGGACGCGGCCGGCTGGGACGTGCACGCGGTCTACGTGCCGGAGGCAACGATCGACCTGGACGCCGAGGCGGACCGGCTGCGCAAGGTGATGGACGAGACCGACTGCGTGAACATCTTCCTGTCCGAGGGGGCCGGGGTCGAGTCGATCGTCGCCGAGCTGGAGGCCCGCGGCGAGGAGGTCGGCCGGGACCCGTTCGGGCACGTGAAGCTGGACACCATCAACCCGGGTGCGTGGTTCGCCAAGCAGTTTGCCGAGCGGATCGGCGCGGACAAGACGATGGTGCAGAAGAGCGGGTACTTCAGCCGCTCGGCCGCGGCCAACGACCGCGATCTCGCGCTGATCAAGGAGTGCACCGACTACGCGGTCGACGCCGCACTGCGTGGTGAGAGCGGTGTGGTCGGCCACGACGAGGAGCGCGGCGACGAGCTGCGCGCGATCGAGTTCCCGCGGATCGCCGGCGGCAAGGAGTTCGACCCGGGCGTCGACTGGTTCGTCGCGCTGAAGGCCGAGCTCGGCCAGGACTAACTCAACGTGCGGAGGCGGCCGACCCACACGTCGGCCGCCTTCTCGATCTGGTCGAGGACCTCGTCGAACCCGTCGTCCTCGCCGTAGTACGGATCCGGTACGTCGACATCGGCGAACAACTGGACCGTACCGCCGCGCCCGGTCAGGTCGGACAGGTGGCCGGAGTCCATCGCGAGGACGAGCTCCCGCTCGGCGAACCAGGCGGCGCGGAACTGCTGCGCCCGGTGCGCGCTGCCGTCGTACCCCCGCCTGCGTAACGCCGCCGCGGCCCGCGGATCCATCGGGTCGCCGACATGCCACCCGCCGGTCCCTGAGCTGGTGACGACCACGTCGTCGATCCCGGCTTCGGCCAGCTTCGCGCGCAGCACCACCTCGCCGATCGGCGACCGGCAGATGTTCCCGCTGCAGACGATCTCCACTCTCCGCATGGTCAGCGGATCTCCGCCTCGTCCGGGAGTACGGCGTTCAGCACCATGCCGACGACTGTGATCACCAGTGACCCGAGCAGCGCGGCCGGCCAGAAGCCGTCCACGTGGAACTGGACGTCCAGCTTCCCGGTGATCCACGAGGTGAGCAGCAGCATCACCGCGTTGATGACGAAGATCAGCAACCCGAGCGTCAGGATGATGAACGGCAGCGACAGCAGCTTGACGATCGGCTTCACCACCGCGTTCACCAGCCCGAAGATCGCGGCCACGATCAGCAGGGTGAGGATCCGCCGGCCGGTGGTCGCGCCCTGGAGGGTGATCCCGCTGATGAGCCAGGCCGCGATCGCCAGCGCGACCGCGTTGGCGAGCAGCTTGATGATCAAGTTCTTCATGCCGTCGATCCTCCCATCCGACCGGTAGCGCCAAGCCGCTCCGCCACCCCGGCCGCGCCTGATCCGACCTTGACACCGGCCGACCTTGAGGCCCCACCGACCATTTCGCGGCGCCGAAAGTGGGTGGTGGGTTCTCAAGGTGCTCACTCTTGACACGGTAATGACCAAGTGATCTGATCATTTTCACTCGTGAGGTGAATGATTGCCGGAGGGGACCAGCGTGGGAGCCAACAAGTCACAGCCAGTCACACGACGACTCGGCGTCGTTGCCGCCGCACTCGCACTGGTCGCCGCCGGCGTGCCGGCCGCCCAAGCGGCCGAGCCCGACGCGGCCGGCGTAGCCGAGTGCGACGCCGTACGGACCAATTGGACGGCTCAGGCGAAGCCGCACGCCGATCCGGAGGGCTTGCTCAATGCCTACAGCGACACCGGCAAGGGCTGGACCGGTGGCGACACCACCAACTCGGTCAAGCTCTCCGGCGGCCGCACGGTGTGGATCTTCTCCGACACGTTCCTCGGCCCGGTGAACCCCGACGGCAGCCGTCCGACCACCACACCGTTCATCAACAACTCCTTCGTCGTCCAGCGCGGCAGCTCGGTGAAGACCGTCACCGGAGGTACGCCGGCCAACCCGACGGCACTCGTGACGCCGCCCGCCAACGGCTGGTACTGGTTCGGTGCGGCGCAGACCAGCAATGCGGGTCGCAATCTCGATGTCGTCGCTTTGCGGTTCGAGAAGACCGGTCCGGGGCAGTGGGACTGGCGCTGGCACAGCAACCACCTCGCCCGCTTCGACAGCACGACTCTGAAGCTCCGCAAGCTCATCCCGATGCCGTCGGCCGCCAACGTGCAGTGGTCGGCGTGGCTGCAGCGGGACGGCGACTACACCTACATCTACGGCGTCGAGGATCTCGGTGCATCGAAGTACCAGCACGTGGCCCGGGTCCGCGGGGACGACCTGACCGCGAATCCATGGGAGTACTGGACCGGCAGCGGCTGGTCAGCGGACGAGACCGACTCGGCACGCGTGCTGGAGGGTGTCGCCAACGAGCACAGCGTGACGCGGTGGCGTGACGGCTATGTGCTGGTCACGCACGACACCACCGAGCTGTTCAGCAAGCGCGTCCTCGGATACTTCTCCTGCTCGCCGACCGGCCCGTTCGTCAAGCCGGTCGAGCTTTACCAGACGCCGGAGACTGGTGCGGACGGCAGCTACGAGAACGCCAACATCATCACGTACAACTCCCACGACCACCCGGACCGCCGTGTCGGCAACACACTTCTGGTCAGCTACAACGTCAACAGCCTCGACGCCAACAACGACCTGTACGCCGACGTGAGCATCTACCGCCCCCGCTTCGTCGCCGTCACCCTGGCGGCAGCGCGATGAGTACGTCGGGTGGCGTCGTACGGCGGAGCCTGCTCGACGACCTCGCCTCGTCGATGCTGGCGTTGATCGCCGACCGGAAGTTGTCCGCCGGTGATCAGTTCGAGTCGGTCCGGTCCTTGGCCGACCGGTTCAAGGTCGCCGTACCGACGGTCCGGGAAGCGCTCCGGCGGTTGGAGGCCACCGGGGCCGTCGAGTTGCGGCACGGGTCCGGTGTGTACGTCGGCCCGCACATCGGCCGGCTGGTTCTGGCCAACCCGCTCGCGCCCACGCCGTCATCCGACCGGCTGATCGAGCTGCTGCAAGCCCGCGCCCTGATCGAACCGCCGGTCGCCGCCCTGGCCGCGCGCGTTCGGTCCGAGGCGGCGCTGGAACGGATGGACAAGGACCTGACCGCAGCGGCCGAGCTGATCGCGGCCGGCGACCACGCCCAGCTGGCCGAGATCAACATGGACTTCCACCGCTCCCTCGCGCAGGCGTCGGGGAACGCGACGCTGGCCGAGGTGGTCGAGTCCGTCACCGTCGTCAACGTCCGCGAGCAGCTGGAGATCCTGCACATCCACGGCGACCGGCAAACCGACCTGGACGAGCACCGGGCCATCCACGCCGCCGTACTGGCCGGCGACGCGGAACTGGCCGAGCGCCTCACCCGCGAACATCTGGACGGAGTCCTTGCCGTCATCAACAACCGACTTCAGCAAAGCTGAGAGGACGCACCATGCAACGCATCACCAACCGGAAGGCATTGACCGCTCTGGCGGTGGCCGGCGCGCTCGTGCTGTCCGCCTGCGGGGGCGGTGGCGGCACGGAAGCCGCCAAGAGTGAGGACAAACCGGTCGACTCGCTGAAGTTCTACAACGACAAGGGCGGCTGGAAGGATGCCTTCGCCCAGGTCGGCGCGGCCAGCAAGAAGGACATCGGCGTCGGGATGGAGCCGGTCGGGTACTCCGACTCCAACACCTACACCGCGTTCATCCGGTCGTCGTTCCGGACCAAGGAGAAGGCGGACCTGTTCACCTGGCACACCGGCAAGGAGCTGGAGGACCTGGTCGACCAGAAGCTGGTCGCCGAGACCACCGATCAGTGGACCAAAGCGGTTGCTGATGGCAACATACCGGAGCAGTTGAAGCAGTATTTCACCTACGACGACAAGCAGTACTGCCTCCCGCTGCTCGCGGGCTACTGGGTGATGTACTACAACAAGGCCGTCTTCAAGAAGGCCGGGATCACCCAGACCCCGAAGACCTGGCCGGAGCTGCTCGCGGTCGCCGACAAGGTCAAGGCGGCCGGGGTGAAGCCGTTCTACCAGACCAACATCCTGTTCAGCTTCGTCTGGTTCGAGACCCTGTTGGCCGGCAAGGACCCGGACCTGTACGACGCGCTCGCGGCGGGCAAGGCGAAGTACACCGACCCGGGTGTGGTCGAGGTGATGAACGACTGGAAGAAGATGATCGACGCCGGCTACTTCAGCGACCCGGGCGCGAAGACCGAGCCGCAGGCGCAGCTGAAGAACGGCGACGTCGCGATGATCAACTTCGGCACCTGGTTCAGCGGCAACCTGAACACGCTGAAGATGAAGGCCGGCACCGACTACGACTTCTTCGTCATCCCGAACGTGAACGCGTCCCTGCCGAAGACCTCGATGATCTTCGAGACCGGCCCGGTGTGCTCGGCGGCTCAGAGCGAGCACTCCTCCACGGTCAAGAAGTGGACCGAGTGGTGGGTCACCCCGCAGGCGCAGACCGCCTGGGCGAACTCCCGCGGCGACCTGTCCTTCAACCCGAAGGCCGAGGTCAAGGACCCGAGCCTGGCCGCATTGAACAAGGATGTCGGCGGCGATGGCAGTGCCAATTACCGGCTGATCAATCGCTGGTTCGAGGCGACGCCGGTCCCGGTCGCGAACAAGGCGCTCGAGGTGTTCGGCGCGTTCGTCACCAAGCCGGGCGATCCGATGCCGGGCCTGCAGAAGATCCAGGCCGAGGCGGACGCGTACTGGGCCAAGCAGAAGTGACCTCCACCATCCAGCAGCCGGCCCCTGTCAAGCAGCGGGCCGGCTCGGTGCGGGCCAAGGCGTCCGCGCGGACCGGTGCTCGCGTCGCGTCGCTGTTCGGGCTGCCCGCCGCGGCTGTGGTCGCTCTGCTGCTCTACCTGCCCTTCCTGTGGACGACGTACGTCAGCTTCACCGACTACGACGGCTTGGCCTCACCGGAGTGGTCCGGGCTGGCCAACTACAAGGCGATGTTCAGCGACCCAGACCTGGTGGGTGCGCTGGTCAACACGCTGCTGTGGGTCGTCGGCATGGTCACGCTCCCGGTTGTGCTCGGGCTGCTGGTCGCCGTACTGACGTACGGGCACCAGTGGGGGACATGGTTGCGGCTTCCGTTCCTCCTGCCGTACGCGATCTCCGGTGTGGCCGTCGGTGTCATCTGGGGGTTCGTGCTGCAGCCGGACGGTGCGCTCGGCCAGGCACTTGGCTTCTTCGGGCTGCCTGGTGAGCACACCGGCTGGCTGCAGGCCGGGCCGGGCAACACGCTGATGATGATCGTGGCCGTGACCTGGCAGGCGGCCGGTGTGAACGCCCTGCTGTTCGTGGTCGGGCTGCAGTCCATCCCGGCCGAGCCGCTGGAGGCGGCCCGGCTGGACGGCGCTGAGGGCTTCCGACTCTTCCTGCACCAGCTGTGGCCACAGCTTCGACCCATCACTACCGTCGTCATCGGGCTGTCCATCGTCGGAAGCCTGAAGACCTTCGACGTCGTCTGGGTGATGACGCAGGGAGGTCCGGGTACGTCGTCGGAGACTCTGGCGCTCTCGATGTACAAGGAGACGTTCGTGCTGAACGACTACGGTCAAGGCTCGGCGATCGCGTTGTTCCTGAGCCTGGTCACGTTTGCCGCCTCGATCCTCTACCTGCGGTATCAGCTGGGGGAATCGCGATGAACAAGACGTCTTCCGGTCCGATCCGTACGGCGGTGCTCGTCGTCCTGGGACTGATCTGGCTGGCGCCCGTCTACCTGCTGATCGTGAACGCGTCCAAGCCCGTCGACGGGTACGACGCGGCGACGGTGTGGAAACCGGCCGGCTTCTCGCTGCTCGGCAACTTCGCCGAGGCCTGGGAGAAGGCCGCGCTGGGTGACACCCTGGTGGCGACGACGCTCTACAGCGTCGTGTCGCCGGTGATCGCGGTGCTGATCGGTGCGGCCGCCGGGTACGCGATCGTCGTACTGCGGCTGCGGTACGGGTTCCTGTGGTTCATCTTCATCTTCGGCGGCACGATCTTCCCGCTGCAGATGGTGCTGATGCCGCTGTTCTCCGGGTATGCCGACTCCGGCCTCTACGACACCCGCACCGGGATGATCATCGTCTACACCGCGATCAGCGTGCCGTTCTCGGCGTTCGTGATGCGCAACTTCTTCACCGGGATCGCGCGCAGCGTGTTCGAGGCCGCGGTGGTCGACGGCGGCGGGCTGTTCCGGATCTTCCGCAGCATCTACCTGCCGATGGCCGGGGCCGCGCTGGCGGCGATCTTCATCCTGCAGGCCACCTTCGTCTGGAACGACCTGCTGCTCGGCCTGACGCTGAGCCAGTCCGAGTCGGTCCGCCCGATCATGCCGGCCCTGACCGGCCTGCAGAGCACGTACGGCGGCGCCGCGCTGCCGACCGTACTCGCCGGCGGCCTGCTGGTCTCGCTGCCCACCGTCGTGCTCTTCCTCGCCGCCCAACGCTTCTTCTCCCGGGGCCTGGCCCTGGGGCAGTTCTGAAAGGACGCAGATGTCGGAAGAACGGATCGCCAGACCATCACAATTGGCTCCCGCCCGGAACCGCCGTCGGGGGACCTCCAGGAACGGGCAATTGTGATGGCCTGGGCGTCCGGCACCCACACGGTGGTTGTCACCGGCGGCGCCGCCGGCATCGGCCGAGGTGCCGTCGAGCGCTTCGTCCAGGCGGGCGACCGGGTCTTCGTCCTCGACCGGGACGCCGAGGCCCTCGGCGCTCTGGAGGCCGAGCTGGGCAGTCAGGTGACCGGCCTTCCCGTCGACGTCGCCGACCGCGCTGCACTCGCTGCGGCGGCCGCGCAGGTGCGGGAGGTGCTTATGCATGAGCGCCCGGTGGGCGACAGCGCGGAAGAGGGCGCCGCCGGCGACGAGCCGCGTGGCGTCGACGCATTGGTCTGTGCTGCCGGCATTCAGCGCTACGGCACTGTGGTCGACACACCTGCCTCGGTGTACGACGAGGTGATGGCGGTCAACGTCGGTGGTGTCTTCTTTGCCTGCCAGGCGTTCGTGCCACTCATCCCGCGGGGTGGCAGCGTGGTGGTCGTCGCGTCGGTGCAGGCGTATGCGGCTCAGAAGAGTGTGGCGGCGTACGCGATGGGGAAGGGTGCGCTGCTGTCGCTCGTCCGGGCGATGGCGGTGGACCACGCTCCCGATGGGATTCGGGTGAACGCGGTCTGCCCGGGGTCCGTCGACACTCCGATGCTGCGGACGTCGGCCGCCCAGTTCGGTGCTGGCCGGCCGACGGACGAGGTGGTCGCGGAGTGGGGACGGTCGCACCCGCTCGGCCGGGTGGCGACACCGGGAGAAGTTGCCGAGGTCATCCACTTTCTCGCGTCACCGGCGGCGGCGTTTGTCACCGGGGCCGATGTGAAGGTCGACGGTGGGCTGACCGCCGGGCTGGCCGTCGTACTGCCGGAGGATCAGAAGTGAAAATCGTCGATGTCCGCGCTACCACCGTGACGGTGCCGCTGGAGGCGCCGCTGCGGCACAGCAACGGCGCGCACTGGGGCCGCTTCGTGCGGACGGTGATCGAGGTCGAGGCGGACAACGGGCTGATCGGCCTGGGTGAGATGGGCGGCGGCGGGCAGAGCGCCGAGGCCGCGGTGACCGGGCTGAAGCCCTATCTGGTCGGCCACGATCCGGCCCGGACCGAGGCGCTGCGCTGGATGCTCGCCAACCCAACCGCCAGTCTCTACAACAACCGGACCCAGTTGCTCGCCGCGGTCGAGTTCGCCTGTCTCGACCTGCATGGCAGGAATCTCGGCGTACCGGTGCACGAGCTGCTCGGTGGCAAGGTCCGCTCCCGGGTGCCATTCGCGAGCTACTTGTTCTTCCGCCATCCGGCTGAGGATGGGACCGGTGAGATCAGGACTGCCGAGCAGTTGGTCAAGCACGCGCGTGCGCTCGTCGACGAGCACGGGTTCAGCGTGCACAAGCTGAAGGGCGGCGTGTTCCCACCGGACTACGAGCGTGAGTGTTTCCGGGCGCTGGCCGAGGCGTTCCCCGGGCATCGGGTGCGGTTCGACCCGAACGGCGCCTTCGGTGTCGAGGAGGCGATCCGGTTCGCCCGGGGGATCGAGGATCTCGACAACGACTACCTCGAGGACCCGACCTGGGGCCTGAACGGGATGCGCCGGGTCCGCGAGAAGACCTCGATCCCACTCGCCACCAACACCGTGGTGGTGAACTTCGAGCAACTCGCCGCCAACGTCCGCGACCCCGCCGTCGACGTGATCCTGCTCGACACCACCTTCTGGGGTGGTATCCGCCCGTGTATCAAGGCGGCCGGCGTCTGCGAGACGTTCCAGCTCGGTGTTGCCGTGCACTCCTCGGGTGAGCTCGGCATCCAGCTGGCCACGATGCTGCACCTGGGCGCCGTCGTACCGAACCTGTCCTTCGCCGCCGATGCGCACTACCACCACCTGCGCGACGACATCATTGCCGGCGGCAAGATTCCGTACGACGGCGGTGCGATCGCCGTACCGGACGGACCCGGGCTCGGCGTCGAGCTGGACCGCGACAAACTCGCCGAGTACGCCGAACTGTTCCGCGAGCTCGGCCCCTATCCCTATGACCGGGACCCGTCCAGACCGGACTGGTATCCGCTGCTGCCGAACACCGATTGGGCCAACCCTGTATGACGATCCCGTCCAGCGCTGACCTCGCCAGCGATGTCCTGAGCCACACGTACGACGACATGTTCAACCCGCCCGGGCTGACCAACTTCCTCGGCACCGCACAGGTTGACCTGGACGTGTTCGCGATCCGCAGCGTGAACTTCCCGCCGTACTCGCACGGCGACTGCATCACCGGCCAGCTGTACGTCGACGGCCGGCTGGCCCGCTCGTACGGCGGTGTCGTCGACGTGGTGTGGCGGCCGGACTGTGTGGTGCGGTCGACGGTGGTGGACGGTCTGACGTTGCGCACGACCACCGCGTGCGCGCCGGGTCGCCCGGCGGTCGTCGTACAGCTGGAGGTCACCGGTACGCCGGGGCGCTCGGTGCGGCTGGGGTTCGCACTGGCCAGTACGGCGACTCGCTCGGCGAGCGGGTGGTTGAAGCCGGAGCCGCCGTCGGAGCCGAATGAGCTGACGATTGTCGACAATCGGGTTGTCGGCACGGGTGAGTCCGGATCCGCGGTCAGCTTGCAGGGTCTCGACGTACCGTCGACTGTTGACCGGTCGATGCTTGAGGCAACTGTTGTGCTGGATGGCTCGGGGCGTGCGCGGGTTGGGTATGTGCACGTGCTGACTGGGGGCCTGGCCGACGCGACGAACCACTTCGACGCGTGTGTGGCCGACGTACCGGGTGTGTTCGTCGCGGCCGAGCAGGCCTGGGACAAGGCGCTGGCGGACGCGTTCGATCCGGCGGGTGACGGCTTCAGCGGGTCGTTGCCGATCCTGGAGACGTCGAACGAGGCGCTGCGGAAGCTGTACTGGTGGGGCGTGCTCGGGGTGATCTGGTTCCGGCGGGACAACCCGGCCAGTGTGCTCGGCCGGACGTACGACACGTTGATGCCGCGGTACTGGCAGACCACGACGTTCATCTGGGACTACAGTCTCTCGTCGCTGACCCACGCGCTGCTCGACCCGGAACCGATGCGCAAGCACATCGAGCACTGGATCGACCTCGACATCCACAAGCACTTCGGGACCGAGTGGCTGACGGGTGGACCGGTCGGCTACTGGTACTCGGTCAATGACTTCGCCATGACGAGGCTCGTGCGCGACTACGTTCGCTTCACCGGGGACTCCGGTTTCTTGGCTGCATCAGTCGGGCCCAAGCCGGTGTCCGAGCACCTGCACGACTGGGCCACAGCCTGGCGTGGGCTGCGTGGTGACCACGCGCTCGCGGACTACGGCGGTATCGACAACCTGCTGGAATGCGTCAGCAGCTACGTGCACGAGGTGGCCAGCTTCAACGCCGCCAACGTGTGGTGCCTCCGGGTCGCAGCCGAGCTCGCTGCCCGCTCGGGAGACGACGATCGTGCGGAGTTGCTGCGCAAGGAGGCTGACGAGCAGGCCGGTCACGTCAACGAGCTCTACATCGAGGGCGCCGGCTTCTGGCACGCCCGGCAGCCGGACGGCTCACTTGTCCCGGTGCGGCACTGCTACGACTTCAACATCGTGGGTACGACGATGGCGTCGGACCTGTCGCCGGAGCAGCGGGCCGAGATGGTCGACTTCTTCCAGCGGGAGCTCCAGACGCCCACGTGGATGCGCGCGCTCTCGCCGTACGACGCCGACGCTGCCTTCAGCGTGCGGCCGGATCACCAGTGGAACGGTGCCTACCCGGCTTGGCCGGCCGACGCCGGCCGGGCGTTGTTCGCACTCGGGCGTGGCGATGTCGTACTGGACTGGCTGCCTGGCCTGGCGCGCTCGGCGAACCAAGGGCCGTGTGGACAGGCGCACTTCGTCGAGGAGGCGGCGCCGTTGATGGCCGGTGGTGCACGGAAGTCGCCGCCGCAGTTCCCGTACCTGATCGACTGGTCCTGCTCGTCGTCCGGCTCCTGGGTCAGCCTCATCCTGGAAGGCGTCTTCGGGGTGGAGGTCGCTCTGGACGGCACAGTCACCGCGAACCCGCAGGTCAGCGCACTGGACCCCGATGCCCGCCTCACCGGTCTCCGCGTCGGCTCCCGCAGTTACGACATCACCGCCGATGGGGTAGCCGAAGCGTAGCGGCGGTTGCCCTCGAGATCGGGGGTTGCCCCCTCAGAATCTCGAGGGGCAACCCCCGATCCCAGTGGGCAACCCCACTCAGCCGTGGGGCATGGAGATGGCTTCGAGGAGCGACTCCTGCGCGCCGGCCAGGTGGTGGCGGAGCTCTTCGACGCACTGGTCGAGCTCGCCGCGCTCCAGCAGGCGGACGAGCTTGCGGTGCGAGGCGACCTGCTGGCGGGCGTCCTGGCGGAGGGCGTCCACCCGGGCCAGTGCCAGTCTCGCCTCGCCGGTGATCGAGTCCGCGGTGGCGATCAGCCGCTCGCTGCCGGTCAGCGCGACCAGGCTCCGGTGGATGGCGAGGTGCGTCTCGGTCATCGCCTCCGGATCGGCGCCGTCCTTGGCGGTCG
Organism: Kribbella sp. NPDC023972; assembly: GCF_040639075.1. Lineage (NCBI taxonomy): Bacteria > Bacillati > Actinomycetota > Actinomycetes > Propionibacteriales > Kribbellaceae > Kribbella > Kribbella sp. NPDC023972. The sequence continues at coordinate 704,509 of NZ_JBEZZH010000004.1, forward strand.
CGGCGAACGTTCGCATCGCCTCCCGGACCCGCTCCCGGGCGGCCTCGTCGGCGTCGAACCAGGCCCGGATGCCGGCCGACTCCAGCACGAACCGGGCCCGGCAGATGTCCGCCACCGCCTCCGGGCGCAGGATCGCGACACTGACGCCCTTGTTCGGCTCCCGGATCGCGAGCCCTTCGGTGACCAGCATGGTCATCGCCTCGCGAACGGTGCTCCGGGCAACACCCAGCGCCTCGGCCAGCGGCTGCTCGCGTAACGGCGTACCTGGTTCGAGGTCGCCGGCGAAGAGGGCGGCACGCAGCGCGTCGACCACCCGGTCCACCGTGGTCGAGCGGTCCACCCGCAGCCGTTCGTACATGGTGAGATTCTCGTCCAGTCAAGGTCCGTTGTCGCGTGCGACCCGGTGTTGACACCCACCGGACGCCCGGCCTGTGGATAACTCCCGACATAATGACCTGGTTTTCGGGCAGCATTTTCCCAGTGGCCGCCCCTCTCCACGATCCGGCGTGGAGGGCCACGGAGCCAGCGAGGAGCCGACGTGGGTGACAGCAAAGCACTGCCGATCGTCGGCGGCGTCATGCTGGTGCTGGTCCTGCCCCTGATCGTCGTGGTCGCCCTGATCGTCGGCGGCCTGGCCGGCTTGTCCTCGGCGGCCGAGTGCGTGCCTAGCCAGAGCGAGGGCAAGGCATTCGCCTGGCCCACCGACCGGCACGAGATCGACCAGGACTGGTCGGAGACCGTTGGCCGAGGCCGGAGCCCGCACCGCGGCATCGACTTCGACGTCGACGAGGGCAGCAAGGTCTACGCGGCCGAGGACGGCAAGGTCGTCTCCACCTCGGACAACCAGATCAGGATCCGGCACGCCGACGGTGTGGAGACCCGCTACAAGTTCTTCAAGGACATCACCGTCCGGGTCGACCAGGACGTCAAGCGCGGTGAGCAGATCGGCACCTCTGGCTCCGGCAGCGAGGCCAGCCCGGGGCTGAGCGGCGATCACCTGCACTTCGAGCTGTGGGTCAAGAAGGACGGCGGAGACCTCGAGGCGGTCGACCCCGATCCCGAGGACAACACCTTCGGTGACGATGCCGAGGAGACCGACGGCGGCTGCGGCTGCAATGACCTGGTCGGGTCGAACAACCAGCAGAAGGCGTTCAACTACTTCGCCTCGAACGGATACTCCGAGGAGCAGGCGGCCGGAATCGTCGGCAACATGATCCACGAGTCCGGCGTCGAGCCCGGCCGGAAGGAGGGCACCCCGCCCGGCCTGGTCACCAACCCCTCCGACGTGATCGAGTTCTCGGGCGGCTGGGGCATCGTCCAGTGGACCCCGGCCGGCAAGATGATCACGCCGTCCCGTGCGGCCGGTGTCGACGACGCCGTCATCGGGTCGCTCGAGTACCAGCTGGAGTTCCTGAAGAAACAACTCGACGGCAAGGGTCCGATCCCGGAGAAGCATGCCGGCGACATGCTGAAACGGACGAAGACCGTCGAGGCCGCCGCGGTCGCCTTCGGCCAGTACTACGAGCGCTTCCTCGGCTCCGACAACCCCAACCACGAGCGCTACGCCCAGCGCAAGACCGCGGCGCGGGAGGTGCTGGACACCTTCGGCGGCTCTGCGTCGTCCGGCGGCTGTGGCGCCGGCAACGGCGACATCGTCAAGACCGCGCTCCAGTTGGCCTGGGACACCCCCGGTCACGGCTTCGACCCGAAGCCCGGGTACGCCGACGCGCAGAAGAAGTACAACGGGTCGACCGGTGAAAACCCGCTGACCGACTGCGGTGTGTTCGTGGCGACGGTGATGGTGATGAGCGGTGTCGACAAGGACTACGCCCGGCGCGGGACGACCGCCCAGATGGACTACCTGCGCAGTTCGGGGAAGTACGAGATCTATGACAATCTCGACCACGAGGGCCAGCTTCGGCGCGGCGACATCTTCATCATCGACGGTCACACGTACCTCTACACGGGCAACTACGAGGGTGGCGACGGGAAGACGTACAACGCGGCGTCGGCATCTTTGGGCGGTCATGTGCCGGAAGCGTCACACGTGTACTTCAGCGACGACCGCGGGCACTACACGGTGGCCCGGATCAAGAAGTAAAGGAGTTCAGGACCGATGGACGACAACAGGCGGCTGTTCGTGCTCAGTGGCACGGTCGTCGTGGTCGCGCTGATCCTGCTCGGCGGATATCTGGCGTTCCGCGGCAACCCGGAGCACACGCTGACCGTGAAGTCGATCCCCAATGACCTCACCCTCACCCTGGACGGCAAGCAGATCCCGGCCAACGGCGAGGTCAAGGTGCAGGAAGGCAAGCACACCCTCACCGGCGAGCGGCGTGGGTTCGAGACCTACACCCAGACGGTCGAGGTCAGGGAGGACTCCAGCTACAAGATGTTCCTGTTCTCGAACAGCGCCGAGGGCCGGACCTGGGAGAAGGAGCACCCGAACGAGCAGCTCGAGGCCGAGGCCGAGGCCGGCCGGCGTTTCGACGAGCGCAACCGCCGGCTGCAGGCGAAGTACCCGATCCTCCAGGAACTGCCGTACATCGGCCCCGGCTTCACCGTGAACCAAGGTGTCTCCCAGGCCCACCGCGGCGACCCCGAGGTCCTCGCCTTCTACATCAAGATCACCGACTCCGAAGGGAAGAAGAAAGCCCTCGAATGGCTCACCGGCCACGGCTACAAACCCGAAACCCTGGAACTCATCTACACCAAGTAGCCCAGCCGCCGGGGTTGTCGCCGGCGGTGGCTGGCCGGCTGCTTCGGCGCAGACGCCGCAGCGCGCAAGCACTGTGAAGCCGGCCTGGTGACCCACCGGCTTCGGCCTGCGCGCGCCGACTCCGGCGTGGCGGTCAGCGGCTTCGGCCGGAGGGCATCGGCTTCAGCCAGGGGCATCGGCGTCGGCCGATCCGCTGGTTTCCGGAACATAGTTTGCGCTGGCTGGCAGTGATCTTCCGGAAAGCAGCTCAGCTGATCGCCCGGCCCAGGGACCTGTGGATAACCCACCGGCCCATCGTCCTGAAACGAGTAAACTCGAAGAGGAAGGACAGGGGGCGAGACAAGGCACCGCCCGCCCCGCCTGACAAACGCCGTCCGGATCCGGATGCGCGACGACTTGGACGACCTCCGGCTGTACAGGCGGGGAGGATGAGTTCGCCGCCGGGAGTCGTGGTCGGGGTGAGGTTGAAGTCCAAGGGGTTGGTGAGGCAGCGGGCGGAGCCGCCGGCTTTGTGGAATTCGGTGAGGTCGAGGACGACGACTCGCAGGCCGAGGCCGGTGAGGATGTCGTGCAGGCGGGGGGAGCACGCCGGCATGATGATCGTCTCGTTCACCACGATCGAGTTGCCGCTGAACGCGAACGCCTCCTCGTCGGTGAGCACGATCGGGTCCGGCACGATGCCGAACAGTTCCCCCTGGCTCGCCGCGTCGAACGCCAGCGGGTAGATCATCGCGTGGGTGCTGTCCACCGGGCAGAACGGCAGGTCGAGGTGGTACATCCCCTCGTGCGTGATCCGCAGCCCGCGGACCCGGACGCCCCACTCGGTCGCCAGGTGCTTGAGGGCCTCCGCGTCGGTGCGCGGCCCGTAGCCGACGACCAGGCTGTCGCCGAAAACGAACGCGTCCCCCGACTCGAAATGCGGCCCGACGCCGTCCGACCCGGGTCGCGCGAGGGTGAATCCGTGCCCGGTGAACCAGTCGGCCGCGGTCGGCGATTCCTTCCGCCGCGGCTCGAACCGCATGTGCGAGAGCATTGCCCGGCCGTCCGCGGTGGCCAGGCCGAGGTTCATCGCGTACACCATGTCCGGCGAGTCCGGCCGCTGTGCGAGCACCTCGACCTCACCGCCGGCGTCGACGATCGCCTGCCGCAGCGAGTCCCACTGCTTCAGCGTGAGCTCGGGGTCGGGCTGGTCCTGGGTCGACATGTACGGGTTGATCACGTAGTCGATCCGGAAGTGGTCCGGGCGGACCATCAGATACCGGCGACCCCACTCCAGCGGCTGACCCATGAACCCTTGGCTCCTCTTCCCGACCCGCGCCCGAGCGAAGCGAGGGGCGCGGTGCTTTGAGATCCATTGACGGATCCCCTGATTGTCCGACAATCAGTCAGTTTGCAGGCCGGATTGCCGCGAGTCAAACGTCGCGTCGGGGGTGGGGCAGGCCACGTCCGGGAGGGTGGTTCGGGCGTGGGGTTGGAGCTAGCCTGCGGACATGAGCGAGCGAAGCGAGCGAACAAGAGACACTGCCGCCATCGCGCTCATGCCGGAACCGAGCGCGAGCGAGGTGCAGGCATGAGCGCAGAGGATGTGGTTCGGTTCCGCGCGTGCCTGGACGATGTGGCGGCCTACAAGCCCGGTCGTCCGCCCGCCCGGACCGACGGCCGGCCGACGTACAAGTTGTCCAGCAACGAGAACCCGTACCCGCCGCTGCCGAACGTGCTCGCCGCCGCGACCGAGGCCGCGGCGCAGATGAACCGCTACCCGGACATGGGTGCGGTCGACCTGCTCGAGGCGCTGTCGGCGCGGTTCGGGGTGCCGACGAGTGACCTCGCCGTCGCGACCGGGTCCGTCGCGCTGCTGTACCACCTGCTGCAGGCCTCCTGCGCCGAGGGTGACGAGGTCGTCTATGCGTGGCGCTCGTTCGAGGCATACCCGATCGCCGTCCAGCTGACCGGGGCGACATCGGTCCAGGTGCCGCTGACCGACGACGCGCGGCACGACTTCAAGGCGATGGAGGCCGCGCTCACCGAGCGGACCAAGGTCGTGCTCGTGTGTACGCCGAACAACCCGACCGGACCGGTGGTACGACGGGAGGAGCTGCTCGCGTTCCTGGACGCCGTACCGTCGAACGTGCTCGTCGTGATCGACGAGGCCTACCGCGAGTTCGTCCGTGAGCCCGAGGTCATCGACGGGATCGACGTGTACCGGGACCGGCCGAACGTCGTCGTACTGCGGACCTTCTCCAAGGCGTACGGGCTGGCCGGCTTCCGGGTCGGGTACGCCGTCGCGCACCCGCCGGTGGCGGCGGCGATCCGCAAGTGTGCGTTGCCGTTCGGTGTCAGCCACATCGCGCAGGCGGCCGCGATCGCGTCGCTGGCCGCGGAGGAGGAGCTGCTCGAGCGGGTCGAAGCGCTGGTGACCGAGCGGACCCGAGTGGTCGATGAACTGCATGCGGCCGGCTGGGACGTGCCGGAGACGCACGCGAACTTCGTCTGGATGCCGCTCGGCGACGACACCGTTGCGTTCTCCGAGGCGGTTCAGGCCGAGGGGGTGTCGGTTCGCCCATTCCCGGGTGATGGGGCCCGGGTCACCATCGGTGAACGCGAGGCGAACGACCTGTTCCTGTCGGTCGCGCGCGCCTGGCGCAAGTGAGCTCGCTGGTCTGGATCTCGGGAGCGTCGGCCGGGATCGGGGCGGCGCTGGTCGCGGCGGTGCCGTACGCCGACGCACGCGTCATCGACGTGTCACGGCGCGGCGGTGGACCCGCGGAACACCTCAAGGCCGACCTCTCGGACCCGGCTGACTGGGCGCGGGTTGAGCGGCACTTTCAGGAAGAGCTGGCCGGGTACGACGGTGATCGGGTGGTGTTCATCCACAACGCCGGGACGATCACACCGATCGGTCCGGCGGCCGGGGTCGACGGGGCCGAGTACACCCGCGCGGTCCTGCTGAACTCCGCGGCACCACAGGTCCTCGGGCGAGCCTTCCTCCAGGCGACAGCCGGCCTGACGTGTGAGCGCCACTTGGTGATGCTGTCGTCCGGTGCCGCCAGGACGGCGTACGCCGGATGGTCGTCGTACAACGCGGGAAAGGCGGCCGTCGAGCACTGGGTCCGCACAGTCGGCGCCGAGCAGGAGACGCGTGACGGCTGCCGGGTGATCGCGGTGGCACCGGGGGTCGTCGACACCGCGATGCAGACCGAGATCCGCGCTACGAGTGAGCAGGATTTCCCAACGGTCGGACGCTTTCATCAGCTCAAGGAGACCGGCGCGCTCAGCACCCCGGCCGAGGCTGCCGCCGGCATCTGGTCGCTGCTGGAGCGAGAGCTCCCGAACGGCGCCTGCATCGACCTGAGAAACCTCTAGGCCCTAGGCCGTGTCTGACGGTCCCTCGCCTACTGCGCGGCACTCGGCACGGCACCTCGCCGCACTGGAGCAAAGGCCACGATGGAACCACATCGAGA